>JBKCLO010000043.1:0-15710 GCA_046300675.1 Ignavibacteria bacterium | reverse complement strand
GTTGTGCCCTTCATCCATGACACGTCTGGTGGCCCCTTACCTATCCTTACTGCTGGTGTATCGCTTGGCGCATTCCATGCAGCAAACTCTCTCTTCCGCAGACCCGATCTATTTGACGGCGTGCTGGCCATGAGTGGCGTGTATGATCTGCATGCCTACTCAAAGGGCTACTTCGACGAAGACTGTTACTTCAATTCGCCAATGGATTATCTGCCAAACCTCTCAGATGATTCGATCCTTACAATGCTCCGCAGCAAGAAGCACATCCACATCGCAACCGGCAGCGGTGCTTATGAAGATCCATCGGCATCTATGGCCCTAGGGACAGTGCTCCACGCAAAAGGAATCCCACACACCGTAGATGTGTGGACACAAGACTATACACATGATTGGCCTACGTGGCGGGCAATGCTGCCGGCGCTGATAGAGCAGAGAGTAGCGTAGGCTCGCACCTACCTACCCTTCAAACTCATCTAAGTTAACGTCTCCGTCGTCGGCGTTGAGATCGAAGCCGAATTCATCATCGCCTGAGGCAGCATGAAAGATCTCGCGTGCTTCTTCCACGTCATCTTCAAAAACGAAGATGCTGTAGCCTTCAGACTTGTCGTCTTTGAGCTTATGGTCAATACCAGATGCTTTGAGTTTCGAAGCCAGCAATTGAGCTTCCATCTCATTTGATAGCGAGGCTAGTAAGATCATAGAACCACCTGATTAGTTCTTCGGCTGAAGATATTTCTTTGCTTTGTCGGGATTAGCATCCATCCAACGTCGTGCTTCTTCATTAACGATGCTGAATGTATGTTTTTGATGGGCTTGTTTGAGTTCTGACAGTGGATTCGAGAACGACCAAATAATGCACCACGTGTTTGCAACCAGCAGCTCATCTTTGGTATCTGTTCCAGGCTGCTTCTCATCAGCTTTATACAACAGTTTACACAACTGCTTTCGTGCATCATCAGGCAAGGGGGCATTCCATCGCGCGAATACAATCGTGCCACCATCTTTTCCAGCATACTTCTGCACGATCATTTCGGCAGGTGTGCCGAATGAAGGTAGAACACTTTTCCAGTTCTTCACGAGTTTGCCCACAACTACGGTAGCCGGCTTAACCTTTTCAGATGGTGTATAGCCTGCCGGCTGCTCTCCGGGCTTGTATGGAAATCGTGTGAACGGGAGTTCTATCTCACGTGGCAGCTTGGAGAAATCATAACGAGATGTTACTGATGTCACTTTAACGTTGTTGCCCATCTGTTTGACAGCTGCATTGATATCGGGCTGCGCCATCGCAACCGATGTCAAAGTCAACAGTCCTATGATTACAGAGAGTAACATCGCTGGCTTAATCACGAGTAAGTTTCCTGTATGAGATTCTATGTGGACGTTCAGCATCGATGCCAAGTCGCTTGCGACGATCTTCTTCATACTGCGAGTAGTTACCATCGAACCAGACAACGTTACTGTCGCCCTCGAATGCCAAAATATGCGTTGCGATACGATCTAAGAACCAACGATCGTGAGAAATGACGACCGCACAACCAGCAAATGATTGCAGAGCCTCTTCGAGAGCACGTAGGGTGTTGACATCCAAATCGTTCGTTGGCTCGTCCAACATGAGAACATTAGCCCCCTCTTTGAGCATTTTGGCTAGGTGAACGCGGTTGCGTTCGCCGCCAGAGAGCTGCGTCACAAGCTTCTGCTGGTCCGAACCGCTGAAGTTAAAGCGCGCTACGTATGCACGTGAGTTCACTTCGCGATTACCGAGCATCACAACGTCCAAGCCGTCGGTGATCTCCTGCCAAATGGACTTCTTGGGGTCGAGTGGACGGTTTTGATCGATGTAGCCTAGCTTGACAGTTTCGCCGACAGAGAACGTGCCTGCATCTGGTTGCAGCTCTCCTGTGATCATCTTGAACAGCGTTGTCTTACCTGCACCGTTCGCTCCAATCACACCGATGATGCCGCCCGGTGGAAGAGAGAAGCTGAGGTCCTCATACAACAGCTTGTCGCCAAAGCCCTTTGTGATTCCTTGAGCATCGATCACCTTGTCGCCAAGACGCGGTCCTACAGGAATAAAGATTTCCATCTCTTCGTTGCGCTTGACTGTTTCTTCGCCGAGAAGCTTCTCGTACGCAGAGATACGTGCCTTGCTCTTTGCATGACGTCCCTTCGGATTCATGCGCACCCATTCGAGTTCTTCCTTCAGGGCCTTTTGACGCTTGGACTCCTGCTTCTCTTCGAGCGCTAGGCGAGCAGACTTCTGCTCCAACCAGCTCGTGTAGTTACCCTCGAACGGAATACCGTGTCCGTTATCGAGTTCAAGGATCCAACCGGCAACATTGTCGAGGAAGTAACGGTCGTGCGTAACAGCGATGACGGTTCCTTCGTAATCATGCAGGTGACGCTCAAGCCAGGAGATTGATTCGGCATCAAGGTGGTTCGTTGGCTCGTCAAGAAGCAACACGTCTGGACGCTTCAGGAGCAGGCGTACAAGAGCAACACGGCGGCGCTCACCACCGGAGATCACGCTGATGAGTGTGTCAGGGGGCGGACAGCGCAACGCATCCATTGCCATTTCGAGCTTCGAGTCGATATCCCATGCACCGATGGCATCAATGCGCTCCTGGAGCTTTGCCTGCTGGTCCATGAGCTTCTCAAAGTCGGCATCAGGGTCGGCAAACTTCTCGCTGATGGCATTGTAATCGCGCAGAAGAGTAACGGCCTCTACAGCCCCTTCTTCAACAACCTCGCGAACGGTCTTGTTGGGGTCGAGCTCCGGCTCCTGAGACAGATACCCGAAGGTTACGTCCTTGTTCTTCGTGATCTGCCCTACGTACTCGTCGTCGAGTCCGGCAATGATCTTCAGAAGCGTGGACTTACCAGAGCCGTTCAAACCGAGGACGCCGATCTTCGCGCCGTAGAAGAAGCTCAGATAGATATCGCGTAATACCTGGCGGTTCGGCTTATAGATCTTGCCGACACCTACCATGCTAAAAATGATCTTTTGGGGTTCGTTTGCTGCCATAGGCGGCAAATTTACGACGCATTCGCCTGCTTATTGCAGAAGCGATGCCAGACCAGCCACAACGTCATAGGCCAGCGTGCCCGCAAGCTTGGCCGTCCGGTTGTCGAGATCGTATGCAGGATTGAGCTCCACCACATCAAATGCGCGCAGCTTGCCAGAGGCTGCTGCATGTCGAAGTACATGCGAGACCTCCTGAGGAGTAAGACCATCAGCGGCCGGCGCACTCACGCCAGGTGCATATGCAGAGGCGATAGCGTCCATGTCGAGCGAGACATATACGCTCTGCGCTGCCGCTGCATGACCGTAGGCCTGTGTCCATGCTGTCTCTAGGCCAGTTCGGCGAATCTCATCCAACATCACGGCTTGCATACCAGCGTTGTGAATCATCGTAAGGTGCGAGAGCGCAACACTGTGTGCCTGCAGTCCGAACTCCACAAAGCCCCCTGGCAAGAGATGCGAGGATTGCTGGGTGAGCATTTGGTAGAACGGCGATCCCGAGTGCGCTCTGCCGCCATCTTTCAGGGGGCGAACGTCGGCGTGTGCGTCGATGTTGACAACCCCATACGGCTTGCCCATTGCCTCCAGTGCGCGTATCGTTGGCCACGCTGTGTCGTGTCCGCCACCGATGATGATTGGCACATATCCATGCGACAGTATCTGGGCAACAATGTCGTACTGCTCATCATGAATCTGCTCGAGCGTCTTGCCTTCGGTGTCGATGTCTCCAGCATCAGCTATAACAAGCTTGCCAGTGTTGATGTGCTGTTCAAATGCCGAGATCGCAAGCTTGGAAAAGGCTTTACGAAATGCTGCCGGACCCTCGGCAGCACCGGGACGTCCGCCGTTGCGCTCAACGCCGATATGCTGCGGAGCACCGACAATCACACAGACGGTCTGAGCATCGACAGAGATATCCTTGACTCCAACAAGCACATCTCCAATGCGCCTATCCTCAATATCATTCGAGCGATAGATCACCGATGGATCTATCGCTCGAAGTGCTCGTTGAAATTTTAGACTGTGCATGATTAGCGAGTAATCACAAGTGGGATCGCATGACGCACATACTCAGATTCAATCGCTATCGTGTACGAACCTGATGCAAGTGAGGCCGGAATATCGAAGCGAACTTCGCCGTTCTCGATATCCCCGCGGTACATGATCGCTACTGTCTGCCCGATAAGATCGCGAACCGTAACCGTAGAAGCCCGAAGAAGCTCTGCCTGATACACCTGCAGACGAAGGGTACCTTGATCAGCTACTGGATGCGGTACGATATCACTTGCCAGTATCGCCGAGATCTCTGTCTCGTCGTCAACACCTGTTGTGCCGACGGTACCTATCAATCGTACCTGACGCGCAAGATTGCGCTCATCGTTACAGTATACGCGTATAGAGCCGGAGGTAAGTCCAGCATCAGGCCGCTCAAACGCAAGCGTAACCATGATCGAATCGCCCTGCTCGAGGGTTACCGGTAGTGGAACACTGGTAGAGATAAGGCTGAAGTGCTTTCGTACAGAGAATATGGCCATGCTGTCTACGCGCAGTGGGGCCGTCGATCCCGAACGAACAACGAATGTACGTTCTAAGCGGCCTGGCGAGGCAAGTTCGAACTTGACAGTGTCTGTGTTGACCAAGATGGTTGGTTTCGGAGCAACGACAAACTGTGCCCATGCACTTCTCCCAAAATCCGGCTCAAACGTCTTGATGGTCTGTCCACCAGACTTAAACAACAAACTTCCTGTACCGAGTTGATCTCGATAGAACCAGAAATCCAAACCAAGATCTTCCTTATTGATGAGCTCAAAGTCGTAGCAACCAGGCTCGAGTTTGAAGTCGTAGGTAAAGAGCTTTTCACTTTCAAGATTGGCCCCTTCTCCAATGATCTTGCCATCGTTAACGCGGCGCAGACGCCATTCATACTGTTCTTCTGCCTGCCTGTTGGTGCGAAGTTGGATCTGCACGTCGTCATAGTATGAAGGGGGCATAACAAAGTTTGTGCTGCGCGAATTGTTGTTCGTGTAACCATCGAGGTCGAGATTGACAGATGCAACAAACTTGTGCGTACCCTGACTCGAAGGCCACTCTGGAAGCGGGAGGGTAACTGTATCTTTTTCAAGGAATTTTAGCTTGCCCGTCCATTGGTACGTAGACGACTTGCTGCCCTGCGCACCATACGTGATTGTGCATGATGAAAGGTCTGTTGCACCGGTATTCTGCAGCACAACAACAGGGTTGCCACAGATTGGATTCAGTCGGCTGTAATACTCCCAATTATTGGGGGAGATTACATCAGCTATCGAAGCATCGACACTGAAATTTGGAGCCCCGTAACCAATCAGCTGGGTAGAGACTTCCCAACGTCCCCAGTTTTCTTCTGCAACCTTTTTCTTTACGCCATAGTCGATGGTAACAGACTTTTTACCCTGCATGAATTGTGTTGCTTCCCAGTCGTAGAGATCAACCATTTCGCCCGGACACCAGCCGGTTCTGTCGATCAACCACGTTCCGCCTTGAGGGTAGACTGGATTTGTAGCACATTCTTTCCAGAGAATCCAGTTGAATCGTTCGGTTCCGTCAATGCTGATAAAATGCTCACGCTGACAGAACTCGGCACAATTCGTGTTGTTGCTGAATTCGTGTCCGCTTGTAACGGCCTTAAGACGGAATGTCTTGGCCTCTGGATGCAGCGCAACATCAACCGGCACTATGGCCTTGTTCGTAATCACATCAGGGTAGTATGCACCGCGTTCGTATACCACCTGGTCGATCTGTTTAACCGAGCGAGGGGGCGTACCCTTGATGAACATGAAGGTAAGGTCTATCAACTCCTGCTGATTGCCAGCCGAGAGTGTAACATTTCCTCGCAGTAACGGTGCAAAGTCGGTGACGTCATATTCCCAGCGAAAACCATTCGGACCAAGATCAAGACCGATGCCGTATGGTGTGATATATCGGCTGATTTCGTAGTCAACAACCGGACTGAAATATGGGGACATCTTCTTGCGAAGTGTTGTCTCCGCCGGCACCATTGTTGAGTCTACCTTAAAACCATTTTCGTCGTACGTAAAGAGATAGCCTGCTTCCTGCACAAGAATTGTATCGGAGGCTATCGACGGATGATCTTCTGCATCAGGACGATAGATACGGGGCTCCACATTCCGCTCGAAGAGCACCACCGACGTGCGACGTGGCTCCGACTCAATATCAGTATCAATACGCACTGATGTTGATGTGATTCCCGTTCCTTGTTCGAATGAAAATGCTGGACGTGATGTATTTGCCTCTGTAAGATAACCAAGTTTATCACCGCGCATTGTTTGCAGTGTTGGCACTCCAAACAGACTGGCGTTAAGGCCACTAATCGAAGCATCACGGGCAATAGATGGATCGGTGTCTGTTTCTCCGTTGTAATAAGCGATCAACTTTGTGTACTGCGGATGCACGTCCGAGATCTGCCGATGCATCCATTGCTTAATGGTTGCCTCATCGAGTGCAACATTCCATACTTGGAATTCATCAAGAAGGCCTTCGTATGATCCAGAGCCCCCTGTGCCAATCAAGAACTTTGTAATGCCGGACATCTTGCGCGTCTTACCGTTGCCTTCGTGCAAGAGGACGCCATTGCAGTACATGCGCATCACGCCGGTCTTGGTCTTCACAAATGCCCAGTGATTCCAGCGTCCTTCCGTTGTTTCGGTAGGGGTTGCTTTCTCGATGCGATCGTACGCCCCACTCTTCGGATCGATACCTGCATCCCAGTAGGCTGTCTGATTATCCCATGGCAAATGCACATTGAGGACGCGACGTCCTTGTGCATCATATGCCTCAAACGTATTGTGAGCACGAGGAAATTTATTGGCATCGCCATAGCACCAGAACGACACCGTTACTTCGTCAGATATTGATGCGCCGATCTCGCCGGGAACAACCATGGCGTCTCCGGCAGTGAATCGATAGGCCTTGCGTGATTTGTCTGCTGATGCGCCATATGGGCTGGAGCCAGCTTGTATACCCACGCTCGACGGAGAGGCGGCACACGAAACTTCGATCATGAGATCAGAGGCACCATCCCATGCAAATGGCGTGGTGAACACGACGTGATTATCGCCCTTAAGGAACGAAACATCACGGCGCACAACAGTGGTCATGCCCTGACCATCTAACATCTTCGGAACTGCTTGAGCAGAAACCTGCTGTAATCGTATGGTAAAAAGTCTAACGTTGGGAGCTGCGGCCGTTGTTGAGAGCTTTAGTCCGTGTATCAGGCCAGCCGTCATCCCTGCGTCCTTCATTTCCTTCGCGGTCCACGTGTATGCGACGCGCCCACCTGAAGGCTGCAGAACGGCAGTATTCGAAAACGTGTTTGGTCCAACAGTGTAAAACTCGCCCGCAGCTGTTGTTCTAACTGCGGTGTCCGTCCTGAATCGTGTCTTAATGTTTACAAACGAACTACGATACAGAAACGAATCCGGCGTTCCGCCGCGTACTCGGTAATTGGGCTGCATAAAGCGCGTAGAATCAAACTCTCCAGTGGAGTCGCGCAGCATCGTGTAGGTGAGGTAATCCCATTCTCCGCATGGAAACCTATCCTGTGTTGTTGCCGGATCACACTTTAGTGTGTAGAGCATCACAACTTTTTCATAGCTCTCACGCGGTGGAAACAGCCACGTACCCGATCTCTTGGTCGTGTCCTTGAACGTCAGGGTCTTGACGTAGACCGTGTCGCCATCCTTGGCGGCTACCCGAACTACTGCGAGAACGCAAACAAGTGAAACAATCGCCGTAACTATCGCGTAACGTAAACGCATAACATCGCCTCCATTGTAGGGGGCTAATCTACGAAAACGACGGAAGGGACGTTCTGCTCGCTGTTCGCTGTTTGCTGTTCGCTGCTCGCTGTTCGCTGCTCGGCACTCTCTTAGTGTCTCGCAACCCCACCATCAACATTGATCGTCTGTCCGGTGATGATACCGGATGCGGGGAGGGCAAGAAAGGCCACAACATTTGCGATGTCTTCTGGTTCATCCGCACGATGAACTGCTTGAGTAGGAATGATGTGTTCGAGCATAGAGCTCATGTTGGCATTTGTGCCGGCGCTTTGCGTAGCGGTTAAGCCAACAGAGATAGAGTTGATCGTGATTCCATACTTTCCAACTTCAGCGGCAAGCGAACGGGTAAACCCAATAACGCCCATCTTAGCGGTAACGTAGTGCACCAGATAGGGCGTGCCAAGCCATACTGTATCGCTGCTGAACGTAATGATGCGTCCGAACTCTGCTTTCTTCATGTGCGGCAAGACGGCGCGCACAGTGTGGAAGAGCGAATCCAGTGTAACATCAAGCGTTCGTTTCCATTCTTCGTATGAAACAAGCTCGAACGGCTCTTCGAAGTAGTACCCAACATTGTGAACGAGAATATCTACTCGTCCGAACGAAGCTATTGCCGTATCTACCACACGCGCCACATCAACAGGGTTCGTCATGTCGGCCTGAACAGTAACTACAGCGCCCCCTGCCTCTTTTACTAGGCGTTCGGTTTCTGAAGCAAGTTCAAGATCGGCGATCACCAGCTTGGCGCCCTCTTCTGCAAGGCGCTCACAGAATGCACGACCATTTCCCACAGCGGCACCGGTAACTATTGCCACCCGGTCGTGGAGTCCACGTTCAAACCGCGTTATCTGCATGGAGCCTTACTTCTGGATAAGACCGAGTTCTAATCCCACTTCATGGAACACATTGAGAATGGCGTCAAGGTGCTCATCCTCGTGCGTGGCCATGTAGCTGGTGCGCATCATTGACATGTTAGGGGGCACACCTGGCGGGATAAATGCATTTACGAACACACCCTTGTCGTAGAGCTTACGCCAGAAAACGAGAGCAAGTTCGGCATCACCAACAACAACGGGAACGATACCGGTCTCTGAATCGATGACCTTGAATCCCATTTCGGAAAAACCCTTACGCATCTTGTCGGCATTGCTGATGAGCTTCGTGATACGCTCCGGTTCGCGCTCGAGAACATTGAGTGCTGCCAGTGCAGACGCAACGGAAGCTGGAGTTGGAGACGCACTAAAGATCAGTGCTGGAGAGTGGTGTTTGATGTAATTGGTAACACGTTCCGGACCAGCAACAAAACCACCAAGTGATGCGAACGTCTTGGAGAACGTTCCCATTGTAAGGTCTGTCTCGTTAACAAGGTCGAAATACGAAGCTGTGCCGCGTCCGCCCTTGCCGACAACGCCTGTGGCGTGCGCATCGTCGACGAGCACGCGAGCGCCATACTTCTTGCTGACAGTGATAAGGTCGGGAAGATTGACGATCTCTCCGCTTACAGAAAACACACCATCGGTTACAACCAGCTTGCCGGCATTAGCAGGAAGAGATGCAAGCACACGCTCGAGGTCTTCCATATCGTTGTGCTTATATCGCACAAACTCTGCAAAGCTTCCCTTTGCAAGAAGACAGCCGTTGATGATACAGGCATGATTCTCTTTATCAGAAACAACGTAGTCGCCCTTTTGTACCAGAGCAGAGATAACACCAAGCGCTGTTTGATAGCCTGTTGAGAAGAGCAGCACATCTTCAGTACCGAGGTACTCTGCAAGCTTGCGCTCAAGCTCCACGTGAAGATTGATCGTGCCGGTGAGATAGCGAGAACCTGAGCAGCCAGTACCGTAACGATCAATGGCATCCTTGGCGGCGGCTTTCACTTCAGGATGTGATGTTAAGCCAAGGTAATTATTTGATCCTGCCATGATGACCTTGCGGCCCTCAAGCATGACCACTGGACCTTCGTTCTCTTCTACAGGACGGAAATACGGATAGAGTCCGGCAGCCTTTATATCATCTACCCGAGTAAAATCACGACATTTTTGGAAAAGATCGACCACAATGGCTCCAAGTTTCGAACTGTATCTTACATGTAACTCTGCAAATATCGCAAAAGTGCCGCGCCCATATACTACCGGAGATTATCCACCTGCAGCGGGAACCCCAAATCAGCCCCCTGCACAACTCGAATGCAGGCCTGCAGGTCGTCTTTGCTTTTGCCGGTAACACGCACTTTTTCGTCGACAATCTGGGCCGTGACCTTCAGTTTCTGGTCCTTAATAAGCGTTGTCACCTTTTTTGCGTCATCCCGGCTGAGTCCGGCCTTGAGTTTAACCGTCTGACGTACGTTCTTACCCCCAAGCAGCTCGATTTTCTGCTCGTCCAGAGCAAGCACGCTGATGCCCCGTTTGATCATCTTGGACTTGATGATCTCCAGTGCAGCCGTCACGAAGTGCTCCCCCTCGGCTCTGATCTGGAAACTTTTCTCGTTGCGGTTCAGGTCTACCTCGCAGTTCGAACCCCGTAAATCATACCGGTGCTCGATCTCCTTGCGTGCCTGATTGATGGCATTATCGGCCTCTTGAAGGTCGACCTCGCAGATGAAGTCAAAGGAAAATGTCGACATATTGTTGCCTATACTGTACATGTACCTATTATAGCACCATGAATCTACGAATCACACCGCCGAGTTTTCGATATGCATCGCAGGATGTTCCTGCCGGCCTCGTCGTCTTTCTTGTCGCATTGCCGCTTTGCTTGGGCATTGCACTGGCCTCGGGAGCTCCGCTATTCTCCGGAATCATTGCCGGTATTGTCGGTGGTATCGTAATCTCTCTCTTCTCAGGTTCCGAGCTCTCCGTTTCGGGTCCGGCAGCCGGGTTAGCAACCGTTGTGGCCTCTGCCATCATTTCGCTCGGGGATTTCCCAACGTTTCTTGCGGCCGTCGTGATCGCCGGCCTACTTCAGCTTGTGATAGCAGCATCAAAGGCTGGACGTCTTGGCGACTTTATACCTCACAGCGTGATCAAAGGCATGCTTGCCGCTATCGGCGTTTCTATTATTCTCAAGCAGATACCCCACTCTGTCGGGTACGACAAAGATTTTCTCGACGAAGCTGGCGTAGAGGGCTTTTCTCAGTGGCACAGCATCATCCAAGATCCTATTGCAATGGTTGATGCGGGCGTGATCTCGCTTGGTGCCATCGCGATAACCCTCGTGTGTCTGGGTATCATGCTAGTCTGGGAACATCCTCGCGTAAAGGCACAGCGCTGGTCAACGATCATCAGCGGCACATTGGTTGCCGTTGTGTCGGGAACCTTGCTTAACGCCCTTCTTGCTACTGTTGCGCCGGACCACGCACTGGTGAGCAGCGACCACCTCGTAAACCTGCCAAAGTTCGACCCGGCCCAGGGGCTTAGCTCGTTTTTTACGATGCCCAATTTTAGCGCTGTCTCGCGTTTCGATGTATGGGCAACGGCCCTAACGATTGCGCTGATTGCCAGCATCGAGTCTATCCTTTCAGTAGAGGCGGTCGATAAGATGGACCCTCACAAGCGGATTTCAGACGTCAACCGAGAACTCTATGCTCAAGGCATCGGCAACACACTCAGCGGCCTAGTAGGGGGCTTACCGGTAACAAGTGTCATCGTAAGGTCTTCCGCAAACGTCTATGCGGGCGGACGCACCAGAACATCATCGTTCTTGCACGGAGTAACACTCTTGGTTGCCGTTATACTCCTGCCTTCTGTGCTGAACCTTATTCCACTGGCCTGCCTTGCAGCAGTGCTCCTGATGGTTGGCTACAAGTTGGCCTCTATCAAGTTGCTGCAGAACATGTGGCGCGAGGGAATCACACAGTTTGCACCGTTTGTCATCACCCTGGTTGTGATCGTTGCAAAAGACATCCTTGTTGGCGTTGGAGTGGGACTGCTGATCAGTCTGTTCTACGTGATCAAGTCGTATCACCGTACATCGATAACTACAGTTCGCGACGATTCAACTGTACTTATTCGATTCAATAAAGACATCACATTTGTTCACAAAGCATTGCTCAAAGAAACGCTTCGAGATATTGTAGGGGGCTCAAAGGTGATCATCGACGGCACCAATGCCCACTACATCGACCACGACATCAATGAGCTGATCACCGATTTCGTTGTTGCAGCGCCGGAACGAAACATCACCGTGCAGACCATCAGTGTCCATGGTAAGAAAGGATCGTCATAATGGAAGATTTTCGCAGACTCCTTCTTAACAATAAGGCATGGGTCCAGGACAAACTCAATGTTAGTCCGACGTTCTTCGAAGATTCCGCCGTGGAGCAGAAGCCGGACTATCTATGGATTGGCTGCAGTGATAGCCGCGTTCCTGCAGAAGACATTACCGGCACGCTGCCAGGCGAACTCTTTGTTCATCGCAATGTTGCGAACATGGTTGTCCATACAGACTTCAACATGTTGAGCGTTCTGCAGTATGCTGTGGAAGTGTTGAAAGTAAAACACGTGATTGTTTGCGGACATTACGGCTGTGGCGGTGTCCGCACTGCAATGTCACGAAAAGACCTGGGCTTGATCAACAAGTGGCTTCGGCATATTAAAGATGTTTATCGGTTTCATGCGCAGGAGCTCGACGCCATAGCAGATCCAGAGCTTCGTGTAGACAGACTCGTCGAGCTCAATGTCATTGAGCAGGTACATCATCTTTCCGACATCTCCTTCGTTCAGAAGTCATGGAGAGAGAACGAGCGTCCAATGCTGCATGGATGGATCTACGACATGAAGACAGGCCTACTCAAAGACCTCGTCAAGGTCGATCCGGGCGAACATGCTCACGACATCTACGAGTACGAATTCTAAGCTGACGTTTATCTGTAGATGATCACTGTGCGTGCAAGCTGGCTTCCTCGCTGGCTATCGCTGTAGATAACCACGTAACATCCCGACGGTAGATCACGCGCCATTTCTCGGCGAATTCCAGATTCTTGGGCGCTGATGCTGACTCTGCCAACAAGGCCTCCCCGGGTATCATAGACCATTGCGATGCCTTCCTGGGCAGCCACACTAATCGTTCCATCATCTACATGAATGGCGAATGCTCCCTCGGCATTCTCTTGGATACCTACAACTACGTTCGTTGCCGTTAAATCGATCTTGTAGGAGGTCAGGCAGGAGTCAAGCGAGAACTCAAGTGTGCCGTTCACAGCCCCGTCCTTAGTAAGTGCTGATGGGGCAAGCGACACAGTAACAGGCGTTGCCTTGTTGTGCGCGAGAATCAGGCCGGGCTGCATTGTTGTTGTGTATGGCTCGGTGATACGCACATCTGCCACGGTTGTCCGCTGCGTCCCCGTAAGTGTGGCTGTGATCGAAATCGTCTTGTTCACTAACTGCTGTGAGGTTCTCACTGTATCGAAGGCCACAGCCGAAGGATAGGCAAGGTTGAGTTTAGCCTCTCTGATGGTTAGTGGAACGGTGAAGACACCTTCACAACCTTCGCTTAGGTACACCAGCGACAACGTGTCAACAGTTGAGCTTGTATTCATCTTGGGAAGAATCGAAACCGAAACTGTCTTATCTGTTCCGGGCGGGATCGTAAATGTGCCGTCGAGAGTGGCAACAGTTCCAACGGTGCTCGAATACACCTCTGCAACCTGCATTGGAAATGGCGTCGGGTTGTTGATGCCGACATATACAGTGCGCACAGTAGGTGTGTCGCATGCGATCTTCGTTCCAAGGTCTACAGGAACCTTCGTAAAGACCTTTGCAACAAGGCGCGTTCCTGTAACTGTTGTCCGGAATCGCCAGTTGCAGCGCTTATCCATAAAGACCACATCATCGCGTATCGTACCGGTTCCCTTTACTGTTACCGAAACCGTTATAGCTGCCTTGGCCCCAGGCGCAAGAACCACAGGAAGAGCCGCCTTTGCTTCTATCATCGATCCTGTAACAATCGAATCGATCACAATCGTGTCTGCGCCAATGTTCTGTATAGCATAGGTCTTCGAAGCAACATTAACACACGTTGGCAGGGCCGGCAGTGCAAAGCTGGTTGGATCGATTGCAGCTCGCAGGTCGTATGTCTTGATTGTAATTTCGGCTGTATCACTGCAGCCGGTTGAATCGGACACAATAGCCTGATACGTGGTGGTTTGATCAACTCGCTGCGAGACGAATTCGGTTGGGTTGTTCATCGTAAGTCCGTTACGCAACCACTGGTAATTGAATGGTGGCAGTCCCTTCGTGGGTACACAGGTGAGATCAACGGTTGTACCCTGACAGACCTTCACCGCTGATGCCTCAATAGATGCTACTGGAGCAGGCTTTACGCGCACAACACAACTGTCGATGGCTGTGTTTCCAACATCATCACTAACTGTAAGTCGCAACAAGAAGTTGCTGGTAACTATGAAATTGAATGTTGCGTTCGTTGTCACTGTGTCAAAGCCCGGACCCTGCCACCTATATGAATACGGCTCTGCACCAGCGTTAGCAACAGCACTTACCGTAGCCACCGAGCCATAACATGCCCGCGCCGAATCGTTCAGAGTTACCGTTAGCTCGTATGTGAGCGGCGTACATGCATCGTTTGTGAGAAACGTTTTCATGTATGCACTTACACGAGTATTGAAATTCAGATTCGTGCCTTGCGACGTCAAGTGACAGTATGACATGATCGTACCCTTGACCGCCTTTGTGCCCGTGTAGCACGTTCCACCTTCAGCAGCTACGCACGAATCGATAGGCGGGTTCCATCCGCAGTTAAACGTATGCGGCGATCCCACGTTATGTCCCGTCTCGTGGGAGAAAACATCAGTATCCCACACGTAGCCTGCCGCAGGATACGTGATGTTGTTGTTCAAGCCACTTACAGCATAGCCAATGTCCTTGCTGCATAGTGCATTGAGATATGCAATACCGCCAATACTGTTGACACCCGACAACAAGTGCGCCAACGTGCGGTTTACACCTGCATAATTGGTGCGCCAGCGGTCTCTAAACTGGGTAAGAAGATTCGTTGAATTTGTACCTGGATATGGGTCGGCGGTCTGCCAGATATAGAGCTGACCGATGCGAATCGTAGCCGTGATATCGCGCTCGTAGATAGCACTCGCGGCCGCAACAACTGACTCTGCATATTGCGTTGCCTTTGCCAGGTTGCGACCATGATCGATATAGTATGGCTCGTCGCCTTCGAGCGCCACGGTGATGATGCGGTAACGGGCCTGTACTTCGTCTGACTCTTTGGGCTGCTTAATGCGAATGCCTGATGGCTCTTCTGTGTGGCACGACCAAGGGTTGTTCTGCTGCACATGCGAGCGGTCGTAGATGATCATTGTTGAGCCCCTTTCCTCAATTGATAGGGGGCTTATCAGATATTCTTGATGATCGCGCTTTTCTCCAAGGTCGATATGCCCCGTGGCCCAGTTAGGGTAGATGGCCATCATCACGAATGACCCCGGAATAGAGGTGATCGTGCCTCTGAGAAGGATGCTGGTTGGGGCCGCATACTTAACTGGTCCATTCTCTGTCATGGCCACCAATAATGAGGCCTCGTCAAAGACGCGGTACCTTCGCAGTTCTGCAACGACACTTCCCGTGCCGGGAAGCTGCAGCGTCATGCGCACGGTACCGTCCACCGGAAGCGAATACGCCCGCATGAACTGCATATCATCTACGCGCACAAAAGACGCCTGATGGTTTACGGCAAATCCTGCCGGACGCTCCACAGAAGTAAGAATCTGGTCAGTTTTGCCATTGTCAAAGCGCCCATCCTGGGCGTGCACAACCACGGCAAGTGACAGCACGAGTGATAAGAGTCCAATAAAACGCATAACAATCCCTTGGATAGTCTTTCCCATA
>JBKCLO010000042.1:0-1281 GCA_046300675.1 Ignavibacteria bacterium | reverse complement strand
TAGTCGTCAGCACCCAACCATTCGTAGATCAGACCTACAAGATCAAGTCTTTCAAGGATGTGCAGTATGCAATGGTCACAGGCTTCGATGGCCGGACTGATACGCTACGCATGAACATCGTTGTCCCAACAAACGACAACGTCGTCAAACGTCCACTCGTAATGTGGATCCATGGAGGGGGCTTTATTCAAGGCAATCGTGCGGACTTTCAAGCACTAGCTGAATCGTGGGCACGCCGTGGCTACACGGCCGTCACGATATCCTATCGCCTTGGCATTCACGGTGGACTCTTCGATCCTCCCTTTGCCTTTGATGAGGCTGAGCTCATACGAGCGTGTTTCCGCGGGATTCAGGACATCCGCACAGGGCTTCGATTCCTTACAAAGAACGCCAGTCAATACGGCATCGACACTTCACGTATTGTGATCGGTGGCGCAAGTGCAGGGTCAATCGTTGCCCTTCACGCAGCGTACATCGATCCGCTCGACAAACTCCCCCAAGCAATCGGCAAGATCAGCGACGTAACCCGAGCTAACGGCACATTCGCGCGTCCAGACATGGGCTCCTATGACGGTACACAACACACAGAGGTGCCGACGCCCTCAGTTGATGTTGTCCTCAACATCTTCGGTGCATTGCTTGATCTTTCCTATCTGGACAATGCTCCGTTCATACCGATGTTTAGTTACCATCAAACCGACGACCCTGTCGTTGCATGCGGCGTCAACCGTCCGTATCACAGTGTGCCCCTTGTCTCTGCTAACTACCCCTTCATGAGCGGCACGTGCACGATAGTCCAAGATCTCGCAAAGCGTGGCATGCCAACCTCTAGCTACGAGACCATCATACATCAGGGGGCTGCCCACGAAGTGCATGACCCATTAGGTGTAGATAAGGCTGCCGCAATATTTGCGGCGAAGTATGTGTCAACGCCAACGAGTATTGCAGAGGATGTACGCACCCCGTTCAATACCGAAGCGCGTTGGACACTCTATTCACTGCACGGTGAGACCGTGGCCAGCGATGTTACAGCAGAAGAAGTGCGCGGCCTGCCAGATGGTGTGTACGGGGCGCTGTCAAACAACAGATGCACAACACTGATCCTGCGCAGCGGCATTGTCTACATACCGCGATAACAATTGGTCTTACTTGCCCCCTACAGGTACGTATGCCGTGATGGTCACGACCCTTCGCAGCATTCGCTCTTCGGGTAACTGTTGAGACACACCAGCATCTGGTTCTCCAAGACCTCTGATTGTGATAGCCCCTTGCAGCTCACGA
>JBKCLO010000041.1:0-4045 GCA_046300675.1 Ignavibacteria bacterium | reverse complement strand
GTTACCGTAACTGTGTTCGATTCTGATCTGCACACTCCTGAAATCATCGTGCTAAATGCTACACGGCGATAAACTGCGTCTGCCGTCAGTGTCGGCGTTGTGTAGTTCTGAGATGTGTACGCTCCAGTGGCATCTACCCATCCAGTTCCGTCTTGTGTCTCCCACCGATATGTCACTGTTCCGTCAGCTGTTACCTCATTGCCTGTCAGTGATGCTGTGCTACCTGAACAGATCGTTTGATCCGTACCTGCAGTATTGGCAGCTATGTTGTTCACCGTTACCGTAATTGGATCCGTCGTTGCAGTACATGCTATAGAATTAACCGTGCTCGTTGCAACTCGACGATACTGTGCATCAGCTATAAGATCGCCAGCCTGATACGTAGCTGACGTTGCACCACTGATATTACTCCAGTCTGGTGTGACCAGATTGGTGCTCAGCTGCCATTGATACGCTGGCGTTCCAGATCCCGTAGCTGACGTTAATGAGCCAAACACCGTCGGCGCTGTTCCAGAGCAGATTGTCTGCGTGCCCGTGATTGAGCCGGCAGTGACATTATTTACCCTTACTAAATAACTCCCGGCCGACAACGTAAACTCCGTACTACACAGACCATCTTTTGCCCAACGACGATAGGATGTCTCTTGAGTAAGGTTTGAAGGGTCGAATGTCGCCGAGTTGGAATTAGCGATATCTGTCCAGTTTTGAGCGTCTAACGAAGACTGCCACTTATAGGTATATGATCCATTACCACCACTGGCAGGAAGCGAGCTGCTGATTTCTACCGGATCGCCATTGTAGCAAATTGTTTCTTCAGAACTATTGATCTGCCCTGCTGAAAACGCTGAATACGTTGTTTCAACCGTTATGCTTTTTGCACGAGTATTGCCAGTGTTAGAGATAATACTAACCGTGTATGTTCCAGCAGCAATATTCGTGAGATCTTGCGTCGATGCTGAAAAACTGCCACTTGAACGTGACCACGAATACGTTGATTCGCCTGCCGTGATTGTTCCCGTCGGGAACGTCGTTGTGATCGATCCGGTTGATGCTCCAAAACATGCAACATCCTGCTTTGCAAGACTTATCGTGTATGCACGGACTGTACAGTTAGCCCCGCCTGCTGTGTATCCAGTAGACGCACTATTGCTAGCATCACTGCGCCATCCATTAGCACCTGCATCATACGTGACCGTACCTGAGCCACTGATCAGATCGTTCACAATCTGATCTTCAGAGCGAGTACCCCACCAGTTACATGTAAATGTTGGGGGGTAGCCGGAGCGATTGTTGATGACAACCTTTTGTGTAACTGTTGAGTCGGTACGGAAGAAGTTATCCGTAAACGAATAGGCACCGGTTACGCCACTGGCAATGTTCACCGAAGCATAGCTTGCAGGCGAGCCCGTTACCTTGTTGCCGGTAACTGTAGCTGAGTTTGTTCCAATGGCCGACGAATTGCGGAATGCAATGCCGTTTTCTTGCGGATTCGCAATCGTGTTGCCAGTGATCGATAGAGTGCGAACAGTATTACCCGTTACACTGATACCGTCTACACCAGCATTATTGATCGTTGTTCCGGATACCGTAACAGATGACAGCGAGCTGAGGCCGCTGAACTGGAGCGTTCCTTCCATTGTGGAATTCACAACGCTGACTGTTTTTGAGCCGTTGCCTGTAGCGAACGTTAAAGCTCTGATGAACTTGCCAGACGGACGCTTCACAACGCTGGTAGAACATGTGAGCGTTCCGCTGCGTACGTGGTGAATTGCACCGTTTGTTGGAACTGCGCTGCCAGTATACGGCGACACAATGTAGATGCTCGTAAGATTTACCGCCGTAAGTGAATTGAGTGTGAGCGCCGTTGTTGATGTAGATGAACCCGATGGTTCAAGCTTCATCGAAAGAAGCGACACCGTTCCACTGGCCGATGTTGTTGTTACCGTACCTGAAACAACTGTACCAGGTATGGCAGACGTAGCTGCCGTGGCATCGTGCACCCAAGAGGAACTGTAGTTACCCTTGATGGTGAGCGACTTTGTTACCGACAAGTTTTCGTTGTACGTGCCTGTCTGAACGCGGATTTCGTCGTTCGATGACGCGTTGTCAATCGCTTCTTGAATATTGAAGTAGCTCTTTGACTTAGTCTCGTTCTTGACCGGACCTTCCGTGTTGCACTGTTGTGCCTCTACAGGTTCAAATCCAACACCTTCCTCACCATTATCATCCGTTCCGCCGCCGTTAAACGGTCCTGCTTCGACCCCGCCCGACAGCATCATGCGAATAGCGACAGGATTTACCGTTACCCCTCCTTCTAGAAAGTAGGCATTACATGTTGCATACAAACTTCCAGTGCCGGCATTCTTGATTGCAAAATCTCCGGACCCGTTCGTATTAACAAACTTGTTAAACCTTACTCCAACGGTTTTACCGCTCAGTGATCCAGCGACATAGACATAGTTCTGCTGAATATCTGTAAAGATGCTCTTATGCACCTCTACTTCGCCTGTAAGATTGGCAACATCAAGCTTTACGGCAGCGTTAGTCGCCGTGTTGCCTGTGTTGATTGTTGTGAACTCATTGTAGCGAATGAATGCAGAACCAGTGGCTCCGCTGACATCGATTGCTGTGCCTGTGAAGGTTGTGAACGTGGTCTCTTCAACTTGCAGGACGTCGAGTCCGGTTGCTGTGATCCCTGTGTTGCCGTTCACGAAGGCCGACTGCATAACCACAAGTTCCGACCATGCAGTGGTCGTGATGGCGTTACAATTGTCAAACCGACAATTCGTAAGCGTCACGATGGCGTCTGTTGGCGTAGTTGCACCATTGTTGACAGGAGCAAACGACGTTTCATTGTAGAACCTGACACCCGAGACCGTGAGCGTAAGATTCGCTGCATTGAGCGTGATTGCGCTATTGATCACCGTGTGTTCAGCGCCATCTGCAGGCCATCCAGTTTGTGGTGCATTTGCCTGCGCCCCTTGGATGATGAAACTCTCAGTAAGAGTTGCTCCGGCAAATGTGCCAGCTCCAACATCGATGATGTCGCCGTCGACAGCTGGGTTAGCTGCTCCATCAACACCTCCGATGGTCAGCTTCGCAGCTGCTTCGGTAAGACCATCATTTGCGTCGTTACCGTTGGCACGCACGTAATACGTGGTCTGCGCCGAAAGCGCATGCGACCCTAACAAGAGCAGCACCGCTAACAAAGTTGTACGAAATATCGCCATGACGCGATCCTCCAGTTGTTTTAACAAATCAATTCTCATTCAAAAGTTGACTACGACTTTAAAACGTATTAGTTACCGATTAGGTACCAGACTCCACCGCTGAAGATGAACGTCTGACTTGTACCTGTTGCCTGGGTAAGTGTTGTTGCAGCCGCTTCAAATGTGTCTGTACTTGCGCGGCTAAGAGTGATGTCGGAACCGCTTGTGTTCTTCACGATGATCACACGTCCGGCAGCACCTGTTGGGAATGTAACCTGTTGCACAGCTGTCTGGATGATGACCATGTCATCATCATCTGCCACATACGTAGCTGCAGCACTTGCCACAGTTACAGGCATTTTCATACCCTGACTAAATGTTGAGAGTCCAGCGGTAACCGTGAGGCCCCCTGCCGTAACATTTACTCCACCAGCAGTTACGCTTACACCGCCAGCAACAACTGTTACACCACCAGCATCAACGTTGACGCCACCGGCATCAACGTCGATACCACCAGCCGTTACGTTGATGGCTTTATTCGTTGTTCCGCCCGAAGCGCTTACTGTAAGACCAGTAGCGGTGCCCGTTCCGGTACCAACTGCAGAGAGTGTAAGACCAGTAGCTGTAGCATCTGTTCCGCCAGTTGCATCAGATGCAATGCGTGCACCAAGTGCGTTGCCAGTTGCTGCTCCGTCGTAGGCTACGTTAAACAGATATGCCGTGCCATTAGCATCGGCAGTGGTAGTCGCAGATGTCGTGTTGTATGGGACAAATCCTGTGATCGATCCGAGGTTACCGGTTGTTATAACTGTTCCGTCCACGTCTGGGAATACAAT
>JBKCLO010000040.1:0-1212 GCA_046300675.1 Ignavibacteria bacterium | reverse complement strand
AAGTTCTGTCATACCAACGTTATCAATTGACTCAGGAGTTGCTTCGAGCTCGATGGCAACATCTACGAACTTGCCAGGCGCTGCTGAATATGTCTCAGCGATCTTGTTCGTTGTCTCGAGGTAGAGGCCGTTGCCAGATACGGTGCCGGAATGTTCAACTTTTGACACTTCATCAACTACACGCACCGTTCCCGAATAGACATCTGCCCGCCTGATAAGGCTGTTAGCAGTTGCCTTTGGTGTTCCCAACCATGTTTGATTGGCACTGACCTTTGTCACTTGTTGAGGTGTGAATCGTACACGAATCTCCTTAGTCGTCTTTGGAGGGATGTCAATAAAGTTGGCACCTGTAACAGCATCTGGAAGAACGGTAAACACAGATTGATCAGGCCCTTCTACATCACTATATGTGTAACGACGCGTCACCATTCCCAGATTGGTAACCCTAACAGAGAGCACCTTGTCATTGAATACGTATTGATCACCATCGTCTCCAACAACTTCAAACTCATCCCCTTCAACAGCTGCCTTGATGACGTACTGTGGTGTGTATGGAGCTTGACCATTTGTACCAACATTAGTTTCGATGACATACGGCGATGAGTATGACGGCTCAGCTGCACTTGACGGATCGAATCGAACCTGCAACTCAACTGGAGCATCACCAGGCTTGATGCGCCATGGATTCTGTGGTGTCGGAGCATTTAAAAGCTCAAACTTCGTGTTTGGATCGATAATCTTGATACCAGTAACAATGACGTCATATGTTCCATTAGTTGTGCCTGTTGCTGGATTCGAAACATCGTCCTTGCTTAGGTTGGAGATATTGATAGTGGCAACCTGCGCACCATCTGCCGCCGTCAATGTTCCAAAGTTATAGTCGGCACCCTTTACGTGTGGCTGCCATGCTGTACCGTTGAGCTTTTCTACTAGCTCTGGCATTTCCTTCGAATTCGTCGGGAATACCAACTCAGCTTCATAATCATTGCGCTCTGCACCACGGTCTACGAGTTCCGTTGGAACGAATGCTACAGTGATTGAGCGTGACTCATCGGCACCACCACCAACAAGTTGGATCGGGAATGTTCCGACTGTACCGTTGTCAACTACGCGGAAACGAGCAGCGTCTTTGCCACGGATTGTTGGAGCATCAAACGTAACTGTTTGCTTGCCGTAGTTGTAGAACTTGATTGACTGTGTGTATTCCTTGAT
>JBKCLO010000039.1:0-1387 GCA_046300675.1 Ignavibacteria bacterium | reverse complement strand
GTACAGCCCTAAGGGTGATGCAGCAAATGCTCACCGCGTGGATGTACCATTCTACTCGAATGCTAAGGAAGTTGACTCAATTGCAATCCTCAAGGGTGCTGGTGTAACAATTGACCTTGATGCTGTTGCCACACCTTGGGTTGAGCGTGTTCTGGACAATATCCAAACAGCGCAGAATATCAAGGAATACACACAGTCAATCAAGTTCTACAACTACGGCAAGCAAACAGTTACGTTTGATGCTCCAACAATCCGTGGCAAGGACGCTGCTCGCTTCCGCGTAGTTGATAACGGTACAGTCGGAACATTCCCGATCCAACTTGTTGGAGGTGGTGCCGATGAGTCACGCTCAATCACTGTAGCTTTTGTCCCAACAGACGTTACAGATCGTAGCGACGAGCGCAATGACTATGAAGCAGAGTTGGTATTCCCGACGAATTCGAAGGAAATGCCTGAACTCGTTGAAAAGCTCAACGGTACAGCATGGCAACCACACGTTAAGGGTGCCGACCTTGACTTCCCTGGAACATTCAACCTAGGTGATGCTGCTCAAGTTCTCTCGATTCCAATTGCTAACATCAGCAAGGACAACGAGTCAAACCCAACATCAGGAAACGCCAATGGTACCTATGATGTTGTCATCACAAACATTCGTATCACAGATGCAAACACGAAGTTTGAACTGGTTAACGCTCCAACACCGCAAAACCCATGGCGTATCAAGCCAGGTGAGCAGCCAATGGAACTGCAAGTTCGCTTCGATCCACAGTCATCAGGCACATTTAGCTCACCATACGTAATCGAGACTAACGTCGGTACAAATGGTCAAGCTCCTTATGAGCCTGTCTACAACATCACAGCACGCGTGATGGGCGGAGAGTTCACAGCTGTAGGTTCAGATGGCGATCAGTATGTCTTCAATGAGAAGATCCTGACGGTTAAGGTTACGCACACTGAGAACGTAACACGCCGCTTCAGCTTCAGCGATGTTGAAGGTGCAGATCAGTCAGTGTTCATGGTTCTTCCAGACGCTGTAACTGGTGCCAATTTCATCGACGTAGCTCCTGGTCAAACAGGCATCATCAACGTTCGTTTCACACCACAGCAGGTAACGAAGGTTAGCGCAAACCAGACATGGTTGGGCACACCAAAGGCAACTGCAAACAGTTTGACACGCCGTAACAATGTCTATGAAGGAACTGTTCGCGTGATCGACGAGATCACAAAGAAGGAACAGACAGCTACAGTATCTGGCAACGGCCTCTACCTCGAGACAACGAACAAGATCGCTGAGACATATTCAGCAGCGCCTGGCAAGTTCGTAGATGTTGCCATCGAGCTCGAAGCAACTCCTGAGTCAATTGATAACGTTGGTATGACAGAACTT
>JBKCLO010000038.1:0-2402 GCA_046300675.1 Ignavibacteria bacterium | reverse complement strand
AGAAAGGGCTATCTTGCAATGGTCATACTCTTTGCTCAAAAGCTTCTCAAGAGACTTGCAAATGACGATCGGAAGGCACTCGCACAGATGGGCAGACAACGCGCTGAAAAATATAGACTGCGCTTGAGTCAGCTCTCGGATGCAAACTGCTTAGAGGATTTACGGTATATGCCAGGCAACTATCACGAACTCAGGGCAGACCGCAAGGGGCAATGGGGCTGTGATCTTGATCAACCGTATAGACTAGTTTTTGCACCGTTAGAAGATCCGATACCCGCCGACGTTAGCGGACGGTATGTATGGTCGGAGATTCGCGGGGTGTCAATTCTTGAGATTGTTAACTATCACAAGGAAGGGTAACATGGCTGTTCATCAGTATCATCCTCAATCGAGACCTCATCCGGGTGAGACGTTGCGTGAGAAACTTCAAGAATTGGGAATGGGACCAAAAGAGTTTGCGCTGCGCACGTGCAAACCCGAAAAGACAGTTATCGCGGTTCTCAATGGCGAAAGTTCAATCACACCTGATATGGCGATAGCCTTTGAGACCGTCACAATGATACCAGCAAGCTTTTGGATGAATCATCAGTGTGCTTACGACGAATACGTAGCACGCCAGAAGCAACGGGGGACCGTTGAAGCGTCCGTAGAGTGGGCAAAGCAGTTCCCGTTGACAGAGATGATCAAGAAGGGTTGGCTGCCAGCTACGAAGTCTATGCAGGATAAGACGCTTGCATTGCTGGCATTCTTTGGAATTGCAAGTCATACTGCCTGGTCGAAGTACTATTGCGAACAGCAGTTGAAAGTTGCTTTTGGGATATCAATCAATGGCATACAGGAGCCTCATGCATTATCTGCGTGGCTCCGCAAGGGAGAACAGCAGGCTTACGAACTCAAGACATCTGAATTCTCGGCATCGGCGCTCAGGAATGCTTTGCCTGAGATGAAGAGGGTAATGCTACAGAACTCGTCTACTTCATTGGAACGACTTCAAGAGATATCGAGCAAGTCCGGGCTAAAAGTGATTTGGACTCCAATGCTGCGCAGCTCTGGGGTAACAGGGGCAGCACGCTGGTGTAATGGTAATCCCGTTGTGCAGATAGCGAAGACAGGTAAAATCAATGGTGATTATTGGTATCGGTATTTCCATCAGGTAGGACACATTCTGTTGCACGGAAAGAAGAATGTCTTCCTCGAAAGCAGTCAACACGATCAAGTTGAACCACATATGGAATCGGAGGCAGACGAGTTCGCAGAACGTTGGATTGGTTCGTGAGCTGCAAAGAACACGTGTCGTCGATTCGAGTAAACGAACGACGAAGACTCGGGATCGGACTAGTGTACAAGCCTCGCTGGGCTGTATACCTGTGCTATGGCCATATCACGCGTTCTCCTTTTCCTTCGCCTCCAGCCTTGGCATCAGGATGCGTGGATAGTCGCTTTCAATCAATGCTTGGTAGAGGACTGTGCTCTGTTCAACAGCCAGCTGGAGTAGTTCAAGGCATGTCCTGTATGGAGTTCCATCCTTGAGTTGTGTGATCTTGTTAAAGCCAACGCTCTCAGCGGTGGGATCAAGCTTTACGTAGAGTTCTGCGAAGTGACGCAACAGAGCAATGTCCTCGTTGTCTACTGCAACGCGCATTGCTAAACACACCAATCCCAACTTTTGAGGTTGAAACAGCCGATCATCACCAGCGATATCATCAGCAGTGCGGTAGAGCAGCTGTGTTAAGGTAGGAACGCCCCATAGTAGGTTATGCTCTACCATCACCTTCCAAGAGGGTAGGGAAACGGAGTCATTGCCTATGGCTGCTGTCGCAGACATCATCATCTCCATACCATACCTCGGCCGGTACGGATCTGTGCTGTCGGCCTGATACCATAGCTGACGATACACAAGCTGTCGCGCCTCGTGTAAGACAGAGAGGTTCTGGTTATCGGTCTCGACCTTGATCTGCTTCTCCAGCGAATCAATCAGCCCCTTGGGAACCCATTGCTTTGGATGTGCTTGCACCCACGCTGACGTGTAGATCACCCGTGCCCGAGAGTACATGCTATCAGTCTCTGTGATTCGATTCGCAAAGTCCATACATGCAACAAGGTCTCCCTCGTAGAACTTTGCCATTGCCGCGATGTAGCACACCAACTGGTCGGTGCTGCCATCACTCATGGCCTGTAATGAAAGCTCAAATGCCTTTGGAACATCCTGCTCACGAAGAGCCTCAGTGGCAGCTTTGCCATAAGGGTCTGGCTTGGTGCAGCCTGTTGAAGCGGATAGTAGGACAAGTGCGATGATAATGGTGGCAAAGTATGACATTAGCGGGCAACAGAATATCGATAAACAACAGTGCGAAGTAGTGCTAATCTAGTGAACAATAACCCGTACCCCCGTACCCCCGTAC
>JBKCLO010000037.1:0-3380 GCA_046300675.1 Ignavibacteria bacterium | reverse complement strand
CTACGACCAATACCTGTCGCATATTCAAGGATCTGACGTCTACGCGTTGCTGCGGGTTCAACTCAACGAGGTCGAGCAGTTATCAGGAATACTGGACGAGGGCCGTGCCTCGTATCGCTATGCCGAAGGTAAGTGGAGCATCAAGGAGCTTATCGGACACCTTATAGACTGCGAGCGCATCTTTGGATATCGTGCCTTGTGCATTGCGCGAGGGGAACAGCAGCCGCTTCCTGGTTTCGACGAGGATACATATGTCGCACAAGCAAGATTCGACAACCGGGAGTTTGTCTCGATCGTTGAGGAGTTTCTCGCGCTTCGGTTGGCAAACATCATCATGTTCGACAGCCTATCCGCGGATGCTCTCGCAAATACTGGTAACGCAAACGGACATCCTGTCACTGTAAGAGCAATCATTTGCATTGTTGCGGCGCACACCCAACATCATCTAACAGTGTTACGGGAACGCTATCAATTGTAACGTTCAAAACGATAAAGGACAACCATCATGACATTTCGCAACACACTTCTAGGCTTGTTCATTGCAACGAGCGCAACAGCATTGACGGCGCAAACAACAGCACCAATTCCGCCTCCGTATCCAGTGAGCCATGTGATGACGAAGGAGCAGCAGCAGGCGCTGAAGCCGGGCGATGTTCTCAACGAATTTATGGAAGGCAACAAGCGCTTCAGTCTTGAGACGATCACCCGTCGGGATCATAGCGCCATGGTGCGTAAAACATCACAGGGTCAGTACCCCAAGGCCGTTGTGCTGAGCTGTCTGGACAGCCGAATCCCAATCGAGGACGTGCTTGATCAGGGTCTGGGCGACATCTTCGTAGCCCGCGTTGCCGGCAACGTTCTGAACGAAGACATCCTCGGCAGCATGGAGTTCGGCTGCAAGGTGTCTGGCGCCAAGCTCATCATGGTGGTGGGGCACCGCAATTGCGGCGCTGTAAAAGGGGCCATTGCAGACGTCAAACTTGGTAACATCACTCCGCTTCTAGCCAAGATCAAACCTGCCATTGAGATGAGCGCTTCATACACAGGCGAAAAGACTGCAAGCAATTCAGCATTTGTCGAAACTGTCTGCAACCACAATATCGAGCATGTTGTACGACAGATCCGCGAGCGCAGCCCCATTCTTGCCGAGATGGAAACAAAGGGCGAACTCATGATCGTAGGTGCATACTACGATCTGGATAATGGGGTGCTGAACCAGGTTAAGTAGACTAATCAATCACTACTATTGCACTTGGTGCATCCCAGTTGAACTCTTTGACCTCCCCCGCAGGGATATAGGCTTCTGTGAGTAGTGATCCATCAACTGCGTATACGCGTACATACGTCGCAACGACTGGTTGGATAGCGGTAATCTGTCTACCAACAATCAGCATGACGGTTCTGCTGGACGTTTGTGGTCCTTCAGAGACACCCGACGCCCGTTCCCACTCATACGCACCTGCGTTTGTTGAATCGCGTTCGCGCTGCAAGCCCCTTGCATCGTGATCTATGTCGGCGATAGAAGGCACGCGACCTCGTAGGCTCGGAGTTGCGCTAGGGTACAATGATGCCGGCTCTGATTCTGGTAGGGAGGTGTTGACGACGTTGTTGAACGTTGTGCCGATGCCCGGGACCTCTGTTCGCCAGTAGTTGTAAGGATAGGTAAACGCCGGAATAACTTCCGAAGGCATACGAACCCAGAGTCTGGGCGCAACCTTGAGGGGCGATACTGAGAAGATGTTGTTCGAAACGCGGACGTTGCTGAGTGAACGGTTGACAGGGAAGGGGCTAGAATACACTGCATTGACAAACGCCGTACTGGTATTGCCTTGTGTGGTCCACATGCCTATGCAGGTGTTGTGCGCAAAGCGGATGTTGCGAATGATCTGACGTTGCAAGAACCCTACGGACCCCTCCCAGATGTCGAGACATCCGGCCATGTTGATGAAGGTGTTGTTATAGATGTCGATGCGCTCAGTAAAGTAGTCGGTTCTGCTTCCATCCCACGGTTCGGCGCTAAGCAATACACCCACCATGCCACGGCGTCCGCGAGGGAAAATCGTAGTGTCGGCATTGCTCTTGAACACGTTGCTGTGAATGCGCACATCAGACGCCACATCGCAGTAGACGGCTGGTGCCCAGTTATCGATGATGGTTGTGTTGCGGACCTCTACGCGCTGCGAGTTGTTGACGCAGACTGCTTCGCCCCAGTTGCGTTCTACAAAGCAGCTGTCGACGATCACATCTCTAGCGCCAAACATCTTGATCGCGCTGCCGAACTGACCCTTCTCTCCGCGGATATTCATCAGGTTGGTGTTGCGCACAGTGCAATGCACGAGCATTGTTGTGTCGGCTTCCGCAGAGGTCTCGTCGCCAATCTTGATGCCATGTGAATATGTTCCGTCGATCACAACGTTCTTCAACAGCACATTGGTGCATCGATATCCCGGCTGACCAAGACGTATTCCAAATTCACTGCTGTTGCGAATCACGATGCTGTTCAACGTGATGCCGCGTCCGCAAAGTGTGAATACGCCATGTCCCGCCGGTACAATGATCTTCGCTGCATTAAGAATGACAAGCCCCTCGCCCTCAATACTTAGATCAAGGTAACGGGTGCCTGCAAGCCCTGTGATCTTGTAATCTTCTGCGCGCTGCACAAAGTTTGACTGCAGCGTGTACTCTCCCGGTAGAAACCGAAATGCACACGGCACGCGCCCTTGTGCGTCGGAGGTGCGTTCTTTAAGTAATGCGATAGCTCGTGCAAACGTTCGCACCGGCGATGTGCGCTCTCCGGCATTGGCATCGTTACCATCAGTTGCCAGGTACACACTGTGTCGCTCCTCCGCAGATGGATGCAGATTGGGCTCTGGTATGCGCACACTTGTTTGGGCAAAAAGAACCCCCTGTCCCAAAGCGAGCATGAGCGAGGCTAAAAGCAAAACGGTATGCATGACGCAAAGCTAGGGTTAGTTTGCCGTACCCCTGTACCCCTGTACCCCCGTACCTAGTACCTAGTCCCTGTCCCTCCTGTCCCTCCGTCCCTCCCGTCCCTTCCATCCCTTCCATCCCTTCTTACCTTTGTACCCAGTACTTATGCCTCTTGCCCGCGAAATATCACGTTTGCTTGCGATGCGCGCTGCATCGAAGATGCCCGAAGTGTGGGAGTGTTCTGTAGAAGAACTCCGCGCAAATGTTGATAGTCGTGTTGCGTTATCGGGAAAACGTGAGGAGATCTTGCATCGTGAAGAGCTGCGCATCGATGTCACTGGTGGACACATTCCCGTGCGCGTGTTTCGTCCGCTGGATGATAAGCCCCTTCCCTGCATCGTGTTCTTTCACGGAGGGGGCTGGGTGCACAACACACTCGAGATCTATGA
>JBKCLO010000036.1:0-1326 GCA_046300675.1 Ignavibacteria bacterium | reverse complement strand
CTGCCTTCAAGACTGATTGATGAAAGTGTAACACGTGTTTCACTCTCAGCTCGAACCACCTTGGCGTTGTCATCTGTGCCGTCGAGCGCATATCCCACAAAGCTGGACGAAGCAAGAGAGGATGAAGCTGTGGTAACTCCTAGTGCACCTTCAATAGCAACGTTGTTGCCGATCCACCGTGTGTACTCGCCCATGATGCTTCCAGCCCATCCTTGTGTTGGCGATAACAGATCGCAACAGGTTGGTATGCCGGGAAATGCAGAGAGGGTAGATGTTGGATTGAGATAGCGTCCGGAAACGCTTATGCTCAGTGGATTGATCTGCACTACTACCACGTCTGCGTTGGCTACCGAAACGCTATCGATGCAGACGGCTCCAAAGCAAGGGGCGCAGAATGCTGTCCAGCATATCAGACTGAGAGCCATGATGTAGCAACGCTTCATGATCATTGCGTTATCATCACTGCGTGGAACGACGATGAGGCGCCATTGCGAACGCTCAGCATGTAGGCACCTGGTGCGATATCTGCTTCGATGGAAACATCAAGCTTGCGCAAGGATCCGTGCAGTTGTGGATCAATTGTTCTTGACCAAACACGCATTCCCTGCAGCGAGACAAGCTCAATATCGAATGCCTGATCACTCTGTAGTCGAACACTTGCAGTGAATGATCCATTGCTTGGATTCGGGCGAACACCTGTTATCGTGACGGTATTAAAGACAAGCACCCTGCGCGTGTTTGACGGATTCAAACACAGAGAGTCAAGTACGAGAGATCCCTCAACACCAACTCCGGGTATCGTATCACATGGCCACAATACGCGAACACTATCGATTATCAGAGCAGTCTGCGCCGGGGATCCTACCAGTGCCTTTCCGTGGATACGCGTTAGAACATCACGAGCCCCGAGGGGGCTTGTTGGCACAATGCGGAATCGAACCCGACGATAACGATCGTTACCGATGGTAACAACCTTTGAGGTCAAGAGTGAGCCATTCTCTGCAGAAGGGAACGGGTCGTACAGTGCTTCATGATACTGCATCGTGAATTCAACTGCATCGGGTATGCAGCCTATGATGGCTTGTGTTGAAGAAGCTTCGATCTCAATCGGAACATCTTCACGTCGTGGATCTGCCATGATTGATGCAGCCTGCAGTTCTACCGAGCCCCCTGACTGTGGAGGAGCAAGTGTTAATGCCATGCTTGATGTACAGCCGTTGGCGTCGACAATGCGGATCGCATAGGTTGTGGTATAGCGTGGGCGCACACGTGCAGACAATGATGCTGTGTCGAGAAGTGACACTGTCCCCGAAGGGGCGTCCGCAG
>JBKCLO010000035.1:0-2600 GCA_046300675.1 Ignavibacteria bacterium | reverse complement strand
CGTTGTCGCACCGTTCAATGTTGAGGTGCCTGCAACTGTCAATGTGTTATTAAGAGCTGTTGCCCCGGCTACAGTTAATGTGGAATTCAGGGTGGTTGCGCCCGTTACATCAACCGTGCCAGCAACTGCAGTATTGCCATTTGTGACATCGACCGTGAACTTGTTGCCACCTACTGTGAAGTTGCCACCCAGAACGTCTACACCGCCATTGGCATCAAGATTTCCGGCAAGTGTTACCTGGTTCGCCCCATTCTGCGTGATCTTGCCATCCTTCTCAATCGTCAAACGAGTTGTTCCGTTTGTCTCAAAGCCAACATCGAAATTGTCGTTTGAGCCCATTGTCTTTGTGCCGCCCGTTGTGTTACCGTCGAGCAACCAAACATCGTCATTGAGCAGGATTGCAGCTGTCGAGCGTCGAACAGAACCGCTTGCTACATCGATAGAGAGGATCTCATCGGCTGCTGCACCTACTGGAAGACTCGTCATCTTGATTGACGAGTTAGACATTGTCGTTGCGCCACCTATTGATACTGTCCCACCAGTTTGAGCCAATGAGCCGGTAAGCGTAGTCGCACCTGTTACGGTTGTTGCACCGGCAACATCAAGACCGTTGTTTGCATCAACATTTCCGCCGAACGTTACTTGGGCTGTTCCAATCTGGGTAACACCGCCAGTGAGTGTTGTCAAACCAACAACATCTAAGCCGCTACCAGCATCTACGTTGCCCGAGAACGTTACTTGACCACCACCAACTTGTGCGATCGTATTGTTGATTGTTGTAGCACCACTAATGGAAACAGCGCCAGACGATTGCGTGAACGAGCCACCAACTGTTGTTGAGCCAATGATTGCCGTTGTACCTGTGATGGCTACAGCGCCAGTACCTCCAGCGTTGATAGCAACACCGTAATTGGCTGCATCGCCATTCATAACCACCACGTTAGCTGTACCGTTGTTTGTCGTGAATACGAGGTCAGAAACTCCGAGGTTTACAAAGCGATTTGACGTCAGTGCGTTTGTTGCATTTGTGAGACTGCCCAAACGAACCTTGCCGTTGTTTCCTTCATTGTACGTAAGACCTTCATCTGCACCGATCAAACTAGAGATAGGTGTGCGGCTAACAACGTTCGCAGCACTAAGCATCATGACATCGGTGCCAACTGAAGTACCAACACCGTTGATGGTCATGTTGCTACCCGTCACGTCAACTACTAATGCATCGCCATTACCATTACCAATATTGGTTGCGCCATTGAGGTTCGTTACGCCAGTAACAGTGAGTGAACCGCCAAGTGAAGTATTATTTGCAACCGTAAGTGTATTGTCGAGCTGCGTAGCACCGTCAACTTCAAGTGTACCCTTGACGTAGGTATTTCCAGTAAGGCCGTCTACCGTAAATCGATCGACGTTCACGTAAAGACTCTTTGCCACGTCAACATCACCAGCAAACTCTGTATTACCAGAGATTTGAACAAGCATACCACCAACTTGATTAAGAGTTCCCTTGATGGTTGTGCCTGTGGCAGATACCGACAGATAAGAGTCATCAGGACCATTATCAGATGAAATGACAACGGATTGGCCAGTAGGATCAAACGCAACACTCATGTCAAGTGTCCCGTTTTTGTAGCTAAGACTACCACCACTGTTTGACAACGTCAGTTCTGTGCCGCTGTTCAGTGTACTACCTGTTACCGTGCCGGATTGGATTGTGTAGTTGCTTGGCGCTTGCGCGAGAGTGTTACCAGATGTTTGTATTAATCCCGTGCCAAGTGCATTCAGCTTTACACCGTAATTGGCAGCACTTCCGTTGATCGTAACGACATCAGCAAGTCCAGCGTTGGTTGTGAATATGAGCTGGTTGTTATTGCCAACGTTTACATAACGATTAACCGTTGTGCCCGTTGCACTAGCACCTGCGCGTGTATCACTACCTAAGCGCATCTTACCACTGGCATTTTCGTCGTATGTAAGACCTTCGTTGGCACCAATCAGCGATGTAAGCGGTGCCCGCGTGATCACATTCGAGCCGTTGATCATCACGAGATCTGAACCTGCTGCTGTGTTGAGACCGTTGACAGTCAACGTGCTTGAAGAAACGTCTACAACAACTGCGTCTCCGCCATTGCCGACGTTGACAGCACCGTTGAGCGTGGTCGTTCCTGTTACGCCTAGAGTACCTGCAATCGCAGTGTTACCATTTGTTACGTCGACCGTGAACTTGTTGCCACCGACTGTCAGATTTGCACCGGCAACATCAAGACCGTTGTTAGCATCAACATTGCCGGCAAACGTTACCTGGTTGCCAGCGCCCGTCTGTGTCAACGTGTTGCTGATCGTTGTTGCACCGTTAAGATTGATCGTCGCGGCGTTCTGCGTGATCGTTCCAGCGGTTGTTGTAATCGAGGAGCCGGTCGCACCAGAAGCTAGAACTGTCGATGCCGTGGCAGTTATTGGAGATCCATAGGTTGATGTTAACGAAACGTCTCCATCACTTTCCGTCTTGACAGAACTTGAACTCATGGCGCCGGTCTTTGCATTCGTGGCCATCTCAGCTGAAGTTCCATTGTAGAAGGACATACTATTAGTGTTGACATCAT
>JBKCLO010000034.1:0-2760 GCA_046300675.1 Ignavibacteria bacterium | reverse complement strand
ATGATGTCAACACTAATAGTATGTCCTTCTACAATGGAACTTCAGCTGAGATGGCCACGAATGCAAAGACCGGCGCCATGAGTTCAAGTTCTGTCAAGACGGAAAGTGATGGAGACGTTTCGTTAACATCAACCTATGGATTTCCAATAACTGCAACAGCATCGACAGTTCTAGCTTCTGGTGCCACCGGCTCCTCGATTACTTCTACCGCAGGAACAATCACTCAGAACGCCGGTACAATGAACCTGAACACTTCTGTGGGTAACAATACAACGATCGGAAATGCAACAGGAACAACCACCATGGATGGTGCAGTGGTTCTCACAGGCAGCGTTCGTGGGGCTGGCAGTAATCGTTTCGCAAATCGTGAAACGCTGAATGGGTCAGGGGCTGGTCTTTACAGCTTTACGATCAACAATGCCTTGATCACTGCAAACTCTGTGATCGTCATTACGCTTGAGTCCTATTCAGGATCCGGGATATTGATGCATCAGATTCAATCGCGTGCAGCAGGATCGGTTACGGTCATGCTGTCGCAGCCGCTGTTTACTGGCGAATCGGTCATTGTGAATTACATGGTCATCAACCAGTAAACAAGGGTTGGGGGAAACTGACATGAAGAATATGAATACCAAAGGTCATACGACTATGAAGCGATTTCTTCTCCCATTGGTGATTGCTGTCTCGGCATTCTCCGCACTAAGTGTGTACTCACAGGATGTTGCAACTCGCAACTTGCTCCTGCGTGGCGGCAACACGTCGGTGGGGAATATTGGTACGCTAACGGTCACGACGCTCACGGCTCCGAGAAGCTACAGCTTGCCAGACGCAAGCGGTACGATTCTCTTGACGCCGAATGCGACGCTGTCGCCAAATCGCATCCTCGTTACCAACAATAACGGACTGGTGGTCACACAAAACATGACCGCTGGATCGCTTGTTATCGGCAAGACCGATGGTACGTATGCGGTTGGTGCTCCTACGGGCGCACGTGGTCTGGTTGTGACAACTGGAGACGGCACACTTGACTTTGCGATGCCCACTGGTACGTCCGATGCACTTCTGCGCTACGACAATGTTTCAGGAGCTTGGGTCGCCAGCAGCGGAGCAACGCTGGATGGTACAGGCAATCTCGTAATCAACGGCAATACAACCCTTGGAGACGGAGCAACCGATCAGGTAACGATCAATGGTGTCGTTAGCCAGAGCGGCGGACAAGTTACCTTTGGTGGTAATGTCGACGCCAATGCAGGTCTTGATGTTACGGGCACTCTTTCACAAACAGGTGGTGCAGTAAATTTCAGCGTAACGTCGATGACAATTGCTGGACTGCCTAGCACGGTTGGCTCTGACGTTGTGATGATCGACGGAAGTAACGTTGTTACAAGAACTCCAATTACAAGCTTGATAGGTGCCGATAACGGTATTACGTACAATGAAAACGCACCAAATGATGGTAAGATGCGCCTCGGTGCTCCAAATGCAACGGGCTCGACGCTGACTGGTAATCGCTACGTAAACATTGGTTCACAGAGCTTGTATTTCACGACAAACTCGGGTGCAAACAATGTCATGGTTCTTAACGGAGCTCCAAATTCGAATAGTTACGGCATATCGCTTTTTGCGGGTGAAGGTGATGACATTCTTCTTTCTGGACCGACGACTATCAACACTGGACAGAACGGTGATCTGAGTGTAATATCAGGTACAACCGTTGGTAGCCGCCTTGACATGTCAAGTGCAGTTGCATCATTTAGTTACGAGAACGGTGCAGCAGAATTACGTGTAACACTCGATCCATCGACCGGTATCGTACTGTCTGCTAATGACGGTGCTGGCAGCATCACAGATGTTACCGTAGGCACGTCGGAATTGACGATCTCGGGCAACGTGGGCCAGTCAAATGGCAACGTGACGTTTGCTGTTGGAAATACGAAGACGTTCGCCGTTGCGGGAACCACCAACATCAATACGACAGGGACCAAGACGACGACTATCGGAAATGGCAATGCATCAGCAGCTTTAACGGCCTCGACGCTAACAGTCGGCGCTACAACGATGAACGTTACGGCACCAACAATCACGTCAACATCAACAACGTCAAACACGATCAACGCAGCCACGCTCACACTCAATAGCACGGCAGGCTATAACACAGCGATCGGCAACTCAACAGGCACGATCACGAACACTGGCTCGTCGATCTCATCGACAGCATCAAGTGGTGACTACACAATTACGGTACAGGGTGGGTTGAACAGTGACATCGTTTTCAATGGTGTCGATACTGATAACGCACCTACGGACGTACTCACAATTAATGCCAACAACGAAGTTACCCGCACACTGATGACTGGTACTGCCGATGAAGGTCTGCAATACTCATCTGGTGCATATCGACTGGGTCATTCAACAAACGGCAGTGCTCCGATTGTTTCATCCCGCTTTGTTCGCGTGGGTGCTGGTGGTACCCTAACATATAATACAGCGGGTGGCAACACGATGTTGACACTTGCTAATAATGGCGATGTAGGCATCAGCACAGCAGGTGCAGGCACAACCACAATCGGTGGTGCAGCAGCAGGTGCTATCAGCGCTCAGTCAGCAAGCACAGTTGGCCTGACAGCAGGCACAACGGCATCAATCGCTTCTGCAACAACGAACATCAACACGGGCTCCGGCAACGTGAATGTTGGAAGTGCAACAGGCACAAACACTGTTCTTGGCACAACGAACATCAACGCTACGGGCACGAACAAC
>JBKCLO010000033.1:0-3531 GCA_046300675.1 Ignavibacteria bacterium | reverse complement strand
GTATTGGACGACCCCGTAGTATGCGCACCTGCTGCATCATAGCCCATCACAACATTGTAGCTAGCAGTTGTCAAATTCTGACTGGCATAACTGCCAATAACCACGTTGTTGAGTGCTGTTGTTGCATCATACATGGAAAATGCGCCAATGGTAACATTATGATTTCCGTTGGATAGTGTGTACCCCGAATACGGCCCTAGCGCCACATTTGAAGTTCCGTTTAATATCGTGGCGAGCGAATATGATCCTACCCCAACGTTATCCGAGCCATCTGCGCCGTTGTACATTGCTGCGTATCCAATGGCAACATTTCCAGATCCTGTTGCACCTGTCCGACCACTTTCGGCACCATTACGATGGATTCCGTATCCGATAGAAATGTTGTTGCTCCCAGTGTTGATACCATAACCAGCCTCATGCCCCACTGAAATGTTCGTGTTGCCTGTTGTGATGTTGTACCCAGAGGTCCATCCAACACCAATGTTATTGGAGCCAGTTGTGACACTTCGCAGTGCATTACCACCCAAAGCAGTATTTACCGAGCCCGAGCTGACGGCAAAAAGCGAGTTATATCCGAGTGCGGTATTATAATCACCAATAGAGATAGACCGCAGCGAACCAACACCTACCGCTGTGTTGAATGTTGCTGGATCACTTATACCACCACCTAATGTTCCAGTTGTCTCGTGTCCAAGAATCATAGAATTCTCAAACATTGAACCTGACGTGATATCCTTCTTGACATCGCTTAGGCCATCCAGACTTGTTGCACCACTTGGGGTTGTCCAGCTAAGCGTACCACTGCCATTCGTGGAGAGGACCTGTCCGTTTGTTCCGGCACCTGCTGGCAACGTTAGCGTATAGTTACCGCCTGTAGGCGCAATGATCGTAGTAGTATTCGATCCGTTGCGCAGCTGGATGGTGTTCGTCTGTGCGAACGACGATGCCAGTGCAAGCACAGCGAATGAAGCAAGAGCAATAATCTTTTTCATGACAATGTCCCGATAGGAATTGTCGCAAAGATACGGTCTATCTATTCAATTGGAATAACTGCCCAGTAGGAGCCGGCGACAAGTTTGGTAAGGTTCGACCCAGTAGACTTATTAAAACCGAAATACACTGAACCATTCGCCGTCGGGCGCACTAAACCTTCAAGTCGATAATGAAATGTGTTTGCAACTCCAACATAGTCTGTTGCGCCACCAGGATTCACAGCGCTTCCCAGTTGAACATCTGTACCCGTTCCTGTTGCTGAGGCAGGAGCTCCAGTAGTGCCAGCTGGACAATCAATGCACTCGACCGAAAATTGCGCGTATGTACTCGATGGCATGTCCCGAAGGCCCACCAAAACAGCGTCCGAAGCTCCTCCACCGGCATCACGATAAACAGCCAATTCCCCAACAATCCGATATGAGGTATTTGCAACAATTGCGATACCGGGCCCCTGGGCCCACGAGGTATTGTCGTTAACATCAGCAGTCGTGATAGAAGACAAACCTGCTAAACTTCCCGTAGGAGTTGTCCATGAAAATGTAGCTGATCCGCTTGATACGCTCGCAACCTTAACGACCTGACCAACACTTCCGATGGCGCTGGGAAACAAGAAGCCCTGGCTCTCGGCGGCAGACCCGTTCACTTGCCAAAGCTGGCCCTTGGCACTTGTTTTATCAATGAAAAGCAAACCCGATTCAAGATTGACTTGGCCTACAGCATCGAGAGCGCTAATGACAACGAATGCCAGGACAAAAAGTGTGCGCATCATTATTCTATCTCCCGTAGAACCATGTTGCAGTGCTGAAGCATTTCTAAGGTATTTGTCGTAGCAGGTGATGCGCCATCGATCATCTTCAGTGTTACATTTCCTGATGTTCCGCCCACGATCACGAGGCCATCGATCGAATAGGTATAGTCCGCATAATCTGGTGGGTCTATAGCTCCAGTGGTTACGTTGTCTGCGGCAGCTGAAGCAAACGACGGTGTAATCGCTGCCTTATCAATACAGCGCACCCCAATAGACACAAAGGTAGTACCTGTAGGTCCAGACAACTTGAACATGATAAGATCACTCCCACCCGTTCCTGTGTTTCGACTGCCTCGGATAGTTGCAACTACTCGATATTTCTTGTTGGCATCTGCAGCAACAACCAATCCAGTTGGTTCCGTTGGTGGTGTAACGGTCTCAGTAGCTGTGAGTCTGTCTGATGTAGTAGATGAACCAGCACTCATCGTAACCCAGCCTAGGGTAACATCGCTACCAGCAACGCCAGAGATGGCAAGAACCTGATCAACAGCGCCCGCTGATGTTGGAAGGATCAACTTTAGACCGCTCGACAGGGATGACGGTTTGTTCAGCTGAATAAACTTGCTGTTGGACCTATCAACAAGGTTGACCTTGTCAACCATTTGATTTTGTGCCCCTACTCGCATTACAACAAGTAACCAGACGCTTAACGAAGCAATAAACAGCCGCATCATTCCAACTCCGTGATTACGATGTAACTGTTTTCTTTAACGACTACATTATTGACACCACCAGACTGTGCTGCAGTTACAATGATATTGCCTGTTGAAGCGCCAGTCTCCACGACCCCTTCAAAGGCGAGAGCAATTGGTGTGTAATATTCAGGTGGTGGCCCTGCTGGATCGATCGCGCCAGTACTAACGGTCGTGGTTGCAGCACTTGCGTATGCTGGCACCCCAGTTGTCGAACCTGGACAATCAAAACAACGAACGGCGATTGTCACTCGAGCTGTGTTGGTGGGCCCAGTAACGGAGAGAATCAAATTGTCCGAATAGGGCGTTGCACCCGTATTGTTCCTGTTAACAACGATCACACCACTGTACGAGTACTTTGCATTTGCCGCAACAGAAACACTTAACCCTGCTGGAGCCGATGCATCTTGGTCGCCTCCCGTTACTCTATCGGAAGCTGTTACAGTACTCACACTCTCAGTAGACCACCCAAGAGTGAGCGTATTTCCCGATTTCGCAGTGATTGTGAGAACTTGCCCAACCGTCCCGGCAGAACTTGGAAACACAAGCTCCTGATTATCGGTTATTCCGCTGGGCTTGGAGAGCTTTACTGATTTGTTCGTTGTAGCATCATATACCTGAATATTATCTAGCAGCCTGGTTTGCGACTGAGCACATACCAGAATGAAGGGGGCAAACAGGACAAGTAGAAGAACACGCATAGAATGTGGTCTCCTAACCTTAGTTATCATACTCGAGTGCAGAGAAGACTACCCAACCCTTAGTAGACGTATACAGCATGTGAGCAATGATCTCATCGCTACCAGTACCATCGTAGACCATCGCAGTATTGGTGCTATTACTATTTACCACCGTCACTGTATTACTACCATTGGCTGTGAAGGTCATGTGCAGATACACAACTTGTCCTTCAGTGCCTTCAGGAAGCTGAACGAAGCCAGCAGATCCCGATGCAAACGAAGAAAGCGCCGTCAAGTTGCTGCTAGCGGCTTGCTTGGAATTCAGATCGCTTGCAAGGTTGGTTACCCGAGACTGGGG
>JBKCLO010000032.1:0-98372 GCA_046300675.1 Ignavibacteria bacterium | reverse complement strand
CACAATTGATAAGGGTTGTAGTATGAAGCCGTTTCGACTCTTTTCGATGATTTTTCTGTCAATGTTGGCTGCCATAACAGCCGCCAACGCACAGATTGATCTTAACCTAACAACCACGGTTGGGAGTTTTGCCTCGGAAGTGGGTTGGCAGATAGTCAACACAGGAACAGGTGTAACATACAACTGTGAGGCAACCGGTGGTACGGTTCAATCCACCACCAATTTCTCGGTACCAGCCGGCACGTATCAGGTGCGAGCATTTGATAGTTATGGCGACGGTTGGAACGGTTATCGAATTACAATCAAGTATGTCTCATCCGGACAGGTCTTGGTGAACAGCGTTACATACACTACTCCGGAACGACAAAGCAATGTCTGTCCAGGTCCGACAACTGTTATTAGTAGCAATCAAATCGTTGCAACGTTCACAGTTGTCGCTCCGTGCTTTGCTCCAACTATCACATCGCAGCCGCTTTCGCAAACAATTTGCTCTGGACAACCTGTGACGTTCTCTGTTGGATCGAGCCTTACAGCGGGCAACGGGACGTTCGAGTGGTTTCGCGACACAGTCAGTCTGGGTGTTGGTTCTTCCAACACCTATACGATCTCCAGTGTTCAGGCAAGCAGCGCCGGTCTGTATCGTTGCGTGCTTCGTGATAACTGCAACCCGACCACAGCAACATCAACATCTGCGACGGCACGTTTGACGGTTGTAAACACACCTGTGGTTACGTTGGACATCCCTTCGGCGCGTGGTGTTTGTGAGAGTGCAAATGATACGTTGAGAATTCGCGCAACTGGTGCTGGTCGCACCTTTCAGTGGTACAAAGACGGCAGCCCAATTCTAGGGGCAACGGATTCTAATCTTGTCGTCAACAACGCACAACTTTCATCCTCAGGTCAGTACTACTGTCAGGTTTCTGGTACCTGCGCGCCCCCTGCCGTCAGCACGATCTGCACGCTAAGTGTAGCGGCACGCCCGCGCATCACAGCAGAGCCTTCTAACCTTGATGTTTGTCCTGGTTTACCTGGAACCATCAGCGTGACTGCAACGGGCGCTAACCTTACGTATCAGTGGTATAAGGACGGTGCTGCTGTTCCAGGCGCTAACAACGCAACACTGAGTTTCCCGATGTACGACTATTCTATGAATGGCCAGTACTACTGCATGGTAACATCAAACGTGCCGAATCCACGCAACTGTAACATTACTGCACAGTCGCGTTTGGTGCGTGTTTCGGGATTCCGCGCACCTGTTGTGAAGACACAACCTCGTAAGACTGTTGACGCTTGTGTTGGCACAGCAACCAGCATTCTTGCTGAGTTTTCAGGAACGGGTCTTTCATATGAGTGGTACAAGGACGGAAAGTTCATTGCAAACTCGAATTCGAACGAGTTGAACATTGCCAGCGTTCGCCCGGGCGATGCTGGGAAGTACGTATTGGTTGCTACAGGAACGTGTGGACTGAAGACCACCACAGATACAGTTAGTGTTACTGTTATTGGTCGTCCAACAATTTCCAAACAACCAACAGATGCAAAGCTTACAGTTGGAGACCGCCTTGAGTTGTCTGTTGAAGCAAGCGATGTTCGCTCGGTACAATGGTTCAAGAATGACGTAGCCATACAGGGTGCTACCACAACAACGTTGTCAATTGCAAGTGTCGTTAAGTCGAACGCCGGCTACTATTCGGCTCGCGTTATCAATTCGTGTGGTGGCGCTGTTTCCAATTATGCCCGTGTCGAAGTCAACGATCCCGTTGTTCTGCGTCCAGCAATTGAGCTTGGCCAGGTTAGCGCAGACTTTGGAGAAATTCCTGTCGGCTACGACAAGACGATCACGCTAAACGGTCTAATCAAGAACGTTGGCAATGCGCCTTTGAATGTTACAGCTCTTGATATCTCACCTAGTGAGTTTAGCATCAGCAACGCCCCTTCCACACCGTTTGAAATTGCTCCGGGATCCAGTCAGACTGTAACGGTAAAGGCTGCGCCAACTTCTAAGGGGCCGCTTTTTGGTACGTTGAAGATTTCTTCAAACGCACCTCTTACGCCGCAGGCATCTGTTGCGTTGTCGGCCTCGTATGTGCTTCGCTACAACCATCCTGCTTCACAGGCGTTTGGCATTCTTGAAACAGGCAAGTCTGTTGACAAGTGCATGACGATCACAAATAACTCCAACCAGGAGATCACCATCGATCAGGCAACGGTTACTGGTATGAATGCCGCAGAGTTTACGGTAACAACGGCAATGCCAGTAACAATTGCTACTGGTGCTTCGGCAGAGATCTGCATCAAGTTTGCACCTGGAACAGCCGGCAATAAGTCGGCACAACTCAGCCTGCGCTCTGCTAATGGTGGCAATTCAACTATCGACCTTGGCGGTTCAGGCGAAGTCCCGGGTGGTGTGATCGACGCAACAGAAGCTGGAGTTACCGTGTGGCCTAATCCGGTCCGCGATGCTCTGCGTATCAACTTCGGCAAGGCCATGCCATCGATGAGCATCGAACTTGTTGCAACCAACGGCGTTGTTGCTGCTACGTTTAACCACGACGGAGCAGAGGCCGGTTCATCTGTTTCATTCAACGTGGGCCAGATGGTAGCGAGTGGATCATATTCGCTTATGATCCGTGCCGGTGGCGACGTGATGTCGATGCCGGTTACTGTAGTCAGATAATTCTTTCAAGCTCTCTCCCAAAGGGTGTTGTGCTTCTGCACAGCACCCTTTTTCTTTGATGCCTATCTTTGGGCATGAAAACACACAGCCGCATTGGCGTAATCCTTCCGGCAGGAGGCTCTGGTGTTCGCTTTGGCGCAAATGTCCCCAAGCAGTACACAGAGATAGGGGGCTTACCAGTGATCGTCCTCAGCATTGCAACGGCCCTTATGCTCGATAATGTTGTTGTGATTGTGGTTGCTGCGCAGACAGAGCAACATGGTGTTTTGTCCGAGATCCTGGCGCGTTCTGGTGTGCACGACACACGGATTCATTTTGTAGCAGGAGGCAGTGAACGTCAGGCTTCGGTCTACAATGCTCTTCGGCACGCTGCAATTGACGATACAGATATTGTTGCCATACACGACGCGGTTCGCCCCTTTGCCTCACCTGCGCTATGGAATCGGGTTGTTGACGAAGCCTCTGGCTTTGGAGCGGCGATTCCCGTGTTGCCTGTAACAGACACACTGAAAGTTGTTTCCGATGGTATTGTCACTGGCACTGCAGATAGATCATCTATGTACAGGGCGCAGACGCCCCAGGCCTTTCAAACAGCGCTGATACGCCATGCCTACGAACGCGCCCACCAGGAAGGATATGCTGGCACAGATTGTGCTAGTCTATGCGAGTACGTTGGTGTTGTTGTGCGCTGTGTGGCTGGCGAAGACAGAAACATCAAGATCACAACGGCCTTCGATGCGGTGGTTGCCGAAGCAATTTCACACGGTAACTATTGACCGTTGGTGGGGTTGTTTTGCGTCGATGTGATTCGGCGTGTATATTCGCGCCGCTTGACAATTCGGAACAATTTTTCTCAAGGACTCAGTCATGTTTTGGACACCCGAACTTGCTTCTTATCTAGAAGATGCGCCATGGCCCGCAACGAAAGAGGAGCTGATTGATTATTGCAATCGTACCGGTGCACCCCTTCAAGTGATTGACAATCTCATGGAGTTGGATGATTCCGAAGAGATCACCTTTGAGGGTATTGAAGATCTTTGGCCTGAGTATGAAGAGGGTTCTGATGATCTCTTCTTCAGCGAAGATGATGATATGTACGACAATTGATCGCCTAAACATAGATACCACGAACGCCCAGATAGCTGAACTATCTGGGCGTTTTTTATTGGATAGACAGATAGAGCGGTATTTTGCACCCTGTGAGAGCTCAACGCATGGCCATATCGTGTTGGACCTACCTTGTATGCATGTGCATTGCAAGTAGTGTGGGTGTTGCTCAGCAAACAGCCGAACAGTATCGCGATAGTGTGCTCTTGGCAGGTGATCGTTCAAGGGCTTTGCAGTTGGAAGAACTGCAAGACATCGAATTCATTGGTTGCCAGCAGATTTCTGAGATCGAGCTTCTTGGGATCATTTCTTCGCGAGCCAGTGATAATTCGCTTGGCAGAATTCTTGTTGAGTTCTACGAGTCAACAATGCGTAGAAATGGAAGTAAGCCTGCATTGGTATACAGCAGGTTTGCCAACCTACGTGCATCGTACGAGGCGGACAGGAGGTTCTACGATCCCGGGCTTGCAAGAGAGGATAGCGCAGCCATTATTGTCTATCTCAATCAGCAGGGCTACCACAATGCCACCGTGGCTTATGGCTTCGGATATGTGGCCGAGCAAAAGAAGAAGGTGCTCAGGTTTATCGTCAACGAGGGAACCCGTACGCTTATCGACACGCTTGTGATTAGGGGGCTAGAAACCATCGAGCCGGACTTTCGAGACAACATTATACGTCAAGTTGAGACACGCGTTGGCAGCCCCTTCACTGAAAATTCCCTCGAGAGAGACCTAGGAACAATTGTCCGCGAGCTTCGCAACAACGGATATTATCAGGCATCGTACCGTCCGCCAACAGTTCAGATTAGTAGTGATGGTCTACACGATACTGTAGTTGTTGACATTGTTCCTGGCCTACGCAAGAAGGTCGGCTCGGTTGTGCTCGAAGAGAACCCTAATGGCTATCGCGCCGTCAATGAAAACACACGACTGCGTCAGCTTGAGATTGATACCAATGAATGGTACAGCGAGGAACGTATCGAAGAGTCTCGATCAAATCTTATGGGGCTTGGCACTTTTGAAGTGGTCCTGATCGACACCTTGGTACAGAAGAATAAGCAGCAAGACTCTCTTCTTCACCTTCGTGTCTACACCCGTAATTCCAAGCCACAGGATATCGGGATGAACTTGTTGTTCTATCAGACGGCCGTAGACAACTTTCTCAATCTTGGTCTTGGCACTACCGTCCAACATCGCAATGCCTTTGGTGGAGCGCAGGTTGCTTCGCTTACACTTCAGTACGTACTGCAAGATGTTAGCCGGGCAACGCAGGGCCAGCCCCTTGAAAGCGAAGCGCTTGCATCGTTAGTGCTTGTGTGGCCTAACATCGGACGCTTGTTCGACCAACGGGTGGCGTTGCAGACATCAACGTTTTACTCCGCTCGACAACTGATCACGCCGTTTCGGCTGGAGTCGTTTGGACTTAATGCGCGTGCGCCGATTTCTCTGTACTCGCATACGTTTTTTAACGGTATTGATCTAACCGTCGGCCTGGAACGTCAGATTCCTCTGAATTTTGACAACACGCTTAATCGTGCATTTTCTGAGGCCAAAACTGCCGAGGACACTGTCTACGTTCTCAACACCTTTAATCAGTTTCTTGTGCTTTCAAACTATCTCCGAAACTCTCAGGATTTCTTTACAGGACTGAATGCGGGTTTTACGCTTCGTGGAGACCATCGCAACAACCCTGTGAACCCCACACGTGGAACGCTATCATCCATTTCATTTGAATGGGGTTGGGGGGCTGGTAAATACATTCGTGGACAGGGGTTTGTTTCTTCTGCATTCGGGGTTGGTAAAAGGTTGGTGGGTGCCACCAAGATCAAGTTGGGCCACATAGCTCTTCTGGATTTTGTACGAGGAGACTCAACAAAGAACAACACGTATGTTCCTCTAGAGCGTCAGTTTTTTGCGGGTGGCCCAGCTAGCATTCGTTCGTTTCCGTCGAGACGTCTGCACGATCCTGTTTCGGGCAGTATCTCAAACATCTCCACATCCGACGAGTACATTCTTTCCAATGTAGTGGGAAGTGCTTCGCTAATCGAGCTGGGCTTCGAGCTTAGATATACCTTTGCAAGGCCTCGTGGGGTTGACGATACATGGGGATCGTTTATCGAGCGGAGTGGTGTTACGGTATTCACGGATATTGGCAATGCGTTCAACCGCTTTACCGCCAATCTCTATGGCACAGCAAAACTCGAAGATCTGCTCTATGGTAGTGTTGTGGCTGTTGGCACCGGCTACCGATTTGAGACTCCGGTTGGACCATTTCGCATCGACCTTGCAACGAGTGTGTACGACCCGACCCGTTCATCTGGAACGTGGGTCGTTGGTAGAGAGGGTGCTTTCAACTGGTCGAACTGGCAACTTAGTATCGGGCTCGGTCACGCCTTCTAACTTGGCGTATCCGCCCAATACTATTGGATCTTTTTGATCACGCTGTCCTGCAGGTCTATGGCGGTGGCGTTTGCTACAAGCGATAGAATCCCGTCAGTTACCAAGTGTGGGTAACGTTCAACACCTACACCAAGCTCTGTTAGGTATGAGGCTATAATGTCTGACTCGCCCCCTGTAATGATCAATCCGCACTTGTCGAGGTTGAGGTTTTGCTTGAACACATCGATTGACCGTTGGATTCCGCCCGCTACTGAATATGTGACGCCCGCCATAAGACACTGTGTTGTGTTAACACCAATGTTTTCTGTTGGCGGAGTGAATCTCATCTCTTGAATAGCAGCGGTCTGTTTGCTTAGCCCATAGAGCTGTGTGTTTAGTCCTGCAAAGATCACACCACCCATAAACTGTCTGTCTGCTGAAACAGCATTGACAGTAACGGCTGTGCCGCAATCAATTGTGATAAGGGGCGGAGCGATTTTCGTCATTGCCCCGATAGCACCCAGCATTCGATCGATGCCGGCGTTTTCTATGTGCGAAAGCGACAATAGCTCGTTGTTGCGCATAAGCAACGTGTGTGCGTTAACAACGAGATGGCTCGTGATGCGCTGCAGCACCTTGACGATTGCGGTGGTCTGTTTGTGATTTACACTTGATAGACCAATGATGTAGCGTTTGTGTACGTGGTCTCGAAAATGATGTTGCACATTCTTCTTCCATTCCTTGTCATAGGGAAAAGAAAGAAACACATCATCATGATGGATTTTTACACGACTGTTTCCAACATCAATTGCGGCAATGCCGTAGGTGACACCGTTAATGTCAATCGATGTATCGTATAGTGTCGCCATTGTCTATAACCCGCTGTTCGTGTGTAACGGTGTTTTCTACCACCAGACGTCCATCTTCTTCGATTGAAGAAACAAGCCACGTGTGCTCAGTTCCAACAACATGTAGGGTTACTCCACGTAAACTCAGCTCGCTTTGCCACCGCTGAAACAAGGTCACGTGATCGAGTTCGGCACAAGAAGCCATGTGGCGATGCAGTATCCCTAATACGGTTGGCACCGAAACATTAACGTCCTGAGCAAGTAAAGACGTACACGGTTGTGTTATAGTATCGGGAAACACGATTTGGCGGACATTAATTCCAACGCCGACGGTGGTCGTTGTGCAATGTGGGCCTTCAAACTCATGTTCAGTAAGAATCCCAGAGATTTTGGCCCACCCCCCCGGTGTTTGGATTTGTATGTCGTTGGGATATTTGATCCTAAAATGGTGTGAGTGATCTATTTCGCGCAGGGTCTCTACGACGGCAAGCGCAGGGAAGAACATCGCATCGACAAGATAACTGCCGGTGGTGGGTGTTGTGTGTTTATACCCATATGATACATAAACGTTTGCTTCTCTGTCCCCTATCCAATGCTTGCCGTTTCGTCCCCTTCCCTTTGTCTGTACGTCTGCCGACACAACCACAAATGGGTAGTCTTGCAATAGTTGCTTTGCAACCTCACTTGTTGAGTCAACTATTGATAGGTGTATTTTCACAATTCTAAATAAGTTTATGAACGGGCTTTGACAGCTGCGTTCTACAACAATACCAGAATTTGTGTTGCGGTTTTCTATTTTGTATCCTCTTCATGAACAACAACTCTGACACGATTTGCGCGTTGGCTACCCCTCCCGGACGGGCTGGGCTGGCTGTTATACGTATTAGTGGTCCGTCTAGCTTTGCTATTTGTGATGCCATATTCTTTGGAGCTTCATCCATCGCAGAAGCCCCCTCGCATCGCATCCTTTATGGGTGGGTAAGAGTCGAAGATACAGTGATCGATTCTGTAACCGCCTCTACCTTCCGAGGTCCACACTCCTACACCGGCGAAGATGTTATCGAGATTGGTTGTCACGGAGGCGCCTTCGTGACAGAACAGATCATTGGAGCATTGATTGAGAAGGGGGCTCGTTATGCTGCAGCTGGGGAGTTCACCAAGCGGGCGTTTCTCAACCGAAAGTTGGATCTGACGCAAGTGGAGGCTGTGGCCGACATCATCCATGCAGAGACGCGGATCGGCGCCCAAACAGCAGCACGACAGCTCTCTGGAGGGTTCACGCGCAGACTCTCCGACATACGAGAGCAACTGCTGTCGGTGATTGGTCTTCTCGAACTAGAGCTTGATTTTTCTGAGGAGGATGTTGAGTTTGTTGATAGAACACACCTGAGAACGCTTGTTCAGTCGGTATTGGACGATGTTGATGCTTTGGCCGACACTGCGCGTTCGGCTGATGTTCTCAGAACGGGCTTTCATGTAGCTGTTGTTGGCCACCCCAATGCTGGCAAAAGCTCATTGTTCAATGCTTTACTATCCCGGCAACGTGCAATTGTTAGCGATGTAGCAGGAACCACAAGAGACTACCTCCAGGAAGCACTTATCATCGATGGATACAGTATCCATTTGGTCGACACAGCGGGTCTGCGGCAATCCGCAGACATGATTGAGGTACAAGGGATATCGCTAACGGCCTCTATTATGAATGAAAGCGATCTTATCCTCGTTATCAATGACGTGAGTAAGGGGGCTGGCAACTCACAGACGTTGTTCGAAGCCCTCGAGCAGGAATATCCCAACACCCCTAAACTACTGGTACAAAACAAGTCAGACCTTGTACATTCTGACGAGATAGCACCTGGAAGCTGGGTTGCATGCTCGGCTATCTCTGGAACCGGGATTGATACGTTAAAGTCCACCTTAGTTCGCCTGGCAAAGGCCCATGGCTCCTCTCCTGCTGATGTTCTCGTTAACGCCAGACAAGCACAGCTGCTTCGCGGAATTGGGGGCAGCTTGCGCGCTTGTCTTGCGGGCATGGATCAAAAACTATCAAGCGACCTGTTAGCCGTTGATCTGAGATCCTGTATTCGTCTTTTAGGTGAGATTTCAGGAGAAACTTGGGGTCCCGACGTACTTGATAACGTCTTTTCGCGATTCTGCATTGGAAAGTGATATGAGCTCAGATTTAATCATCCGACCACTCGAGATCGAAGATTTTAACCAGTTCCTCGATATTCAAAGCGCAGCATTGCTTCAGGCTCCAGAGGTCTTTGGATCGGACTATGAATGGTTTGCTGGATTATCTATTCTCTCTAAGGAGCAGCGCTACGAGAGGTACATGAACTTCCCCTACCAATACCTCCTTGGGGCCGTAGATGCGTCTGGCAACATTGTAGGGATGATAGGCTACTCCAGCCACGAATCCACCAAAACACGACACAAGGGGCGGTTGTGGGGGTTGTTTGTTCGGAATGAGTATAGGGGGCAAGGTATCGCCACTATTTTGGTTAACTCGCTGGTAGAGGCGGCAAGGGATGTCCTTGAAGTTGAACAACTTCAGTTAAGTGTTAGCACACAAAATCAAGCCTCCTACGGACTCTATCTCAGGCTTGGGTTCACTGTTTATGGAACCGAGATCCACGCAATGAAGATTGGCGAAACGTATGTGGACGAGTATCTGATGACGAAGTTTCTAGCATAGTGTTTCACGTGAAACATTTCTTTCTACCTCGTGCGTTTGGTTTTCGTTGATTTACCCTTTTCCTACGTTCCACGTGGAACATTTCACAAAAAGCATGTTTGATGTATTGGTCATTGGTGGTGGTCACGCCGGCATAGAGGCATCTATGGCAGCTGCACGTATGGGGGTTACAGTTGGCCTTGTTACCATGGACCCCACTACGATAGGTCGTCTATCATGCAATCCTTCGATTGGAGGAAGTGCAAAGGGGCATTTGGCCAAGGAAATTGATGCGTTGGGGGGTTACATGCCTCGTATCGCAGACGCTTCAGGGATTCAGTTCAAGATGTTGAACACCTCCAAGGGTCCGGCAGTGTGGTCGCCGAGATCTCAAAACGACAAGGATCTCTATCCCCTATTTGCTCAACGCGTGATCTCGACCCACCCAAACATCTGCGTGCTGCGAGAGCAGGTTGTAGGTGTGGAGGTGGTTAAGGGGGCAATTGTTGGGGTTAACACCTCTGCAAATGAGCTCATACGCGCACGGACAGTTGTGTTGTGTGGGGGCACGTTCCTTAATGGGGTTATGTGGACCGGGCAGACAGCGACTGTTGGTGGACGTGTGGGCGAATCGGCCGCCAATGGTGTTTCTGATGTTCTGATGAGTTATGGGCTCGAAAAGGGTAGGCTTAAAACCGGAACCCCTCCACGAATCCATAAGGATTCAATAGACTATTCCAAAACGCAACCACACAATGGAGACGACGAGCCTGTTCCTTTCTCAATCACTACAAGCTCTGTACGAAACCAATTGGCATGCTTTGCAACTGCCACGACACAGCAGACGCACGACATTCTCAGGGGTGGATTTGAACGCTCCCCTATGTTTACGGGTCGGATCATTGGGGCTGGGCCTCGGTACTGTCCGTCTATCGAGGATAAGATCGATAGGTTCGCTGACAAAGGTTCTCACGTAGTGGTTCTTGAGCCAGAGGGGCTGTCGACCGACACTGTGTATGTCAACGGATTCTCAACAAGTTTACCTTTTGATGTTCAAGAGGCCGGACTGAATAGTGTTCCCGGTTTGGAGAATGCTAAGGTTTTACGGTACGGGTATGCTGTTGAGTACGACTTCTTTTACCCATATCAGCTTACACATGGGCTGGAGACAAAGGCAATCAAGAACCTTTTTTGTGCCGGACAAATCAATGGTACATCGGGCTACGAAGAGGCTGCTTCACAAGGATTGATTGCTGGTATCAATGCAGCGCTTGCTGTTAAAGGGGAGGGTTCGTTCGTCTTGCAACGATCAGAAGCATACATAGGTGTGTTGATAGACGATCTGGTTAACAAGAGCACAGACGAACCCTATCGCATCTTTACCTCGCTGGCTGAATATAGGCTCCTGCTGCGTATCGATACGGCTTACAAGCGTCTTTCGGGTTATGGGCGGGGTCTAGGTCTGATTGACGAAGAAATGTGGCGCATGATCGAACGACAAGATGGGCTTGTCAATGAGCTACTTGATCAAGTTTCCAGCACGAAGCTTATACCCGATCTAGCAAATCCGTATCTGGAGTCTATTGGGGAAGAGGGTGTTGTTGAAACAACGTCGATGCAGAATCTGGTGCGTAGGCCGAAAGTTGTCTTGCGAGATCTGCTCAATGTATATCCAGAAACCACGGATACACACTTTACCGAACACCCTAACGTGATGCATCGGGTAGAGACAGAGATTAAATACGAGGGTTACATCACCAAACTTCACCGAGACATCGAGCGATTTAAACAACAGGAAGAAATGTCAATACCCAACGGGTTTGACTTTTCTCGTGTTCAAAGTCTGTCAACCGAGGCTCGACAAAAGCTTCAACGCATACAACCGGCATCGCTGGGTCAAGCCTCCCGCATTCCTGGTGTATCTGCCTCTGATGTATCTATACTGGCGCTTTATCTGCGTTAACGCGCAACAACAACAACCCTTTGTACGGGTCCGCTAGGTGTATCGCAACGAAGGATGTACGATCCCTGAGAAAGCTCAGATAGATCCAACATATCCCCTGTTCCACGGACAACCCGGTCTACAACCAGTGCACCGTCTGCTGCAAACAGCATGATCCGGTTAATAGGTGTTTGACCACCAACATAGAGAATAGTTGACGCTGGGTTGGGTCCAAGAGTAATAGTTGGTTTGCCACCTTCCTCTTGAACTGAGGTTGGCACGGCGCGTATCTCAATACTGAATTGTGTTTTCTGTGTTAGTGCGCTCAACGTTGTATCCATAGGAGAAACGCGGAGAACATACCCTGTATCCACCGAAACACTTACGGGAACCTTCCAAAGAAAACCAGCCTGCAGACCCGGTAGATTATCTTTAACCAGGGTTGGTTGGTTCTTGTTGTTGACCAGTTCAAGTTTTACCGGCACAGTGATGTTTGTATTCCACGTAACGACGTACGAAGAGTCATGATACCAAACCGACTGTGAAGATGGGGCTGTAATCGATATAAACGGTCCTTCTACGCGGAACGAATCAAGAGCTGACCATTCTGAAGTGGATGTTCCGTAACGTGAGCGCGCCCTCCAATAGTACACTCCAACATTTAGACCTGGCGCGGATTCTTTATCTGTTTGTTTGTCAGTACTTATGAGAATCTGTGTTCCTTGGGGTTGCCGAAGCTCGAACGTAGCATACTGCGCCTGGCCCTGAGGAGAAATTCTCAAGTTGAACTTCTTTTGCTGCTCAACAGACCGACCGCCTATAGGTGACAACAGCCGTGGTGACGATATACTGTCTGCATCATCCTTCACGCCAACACCAAAGCAAAACTCACCAGCCATTGCTGTGTCTGCAACGAGTTCGCGGGTGTTAGGATTGTAACGGGTTTGCAGCGGACGAAACGCGCGCACACCAATAGTATCGCGGTAATAGATCACAGTATTTGTCGGGTCTGTAATACCAAGCATATCTGTCGAAAATCTAAACTCGCCCGCGTGATCCACCATACCTTCTTGTGTCAGCGTAACCCTGCAAGGATAAAGGCTATATGGAGCAAGTGTGCGAACTGGTTTGCCATCTATGATTCGTTCAAAGCGTGGGTTCTCTGGAGCCCACATGTACCGACGTGCAGTTGTTGTGTTATAGAAAAACGACACGAGGGTGTGGTACGTTACTGTAAGTCCTACTGTGTCTTTCTCACGCGTGTATGTATAGGTGTTTGTTGGAAGAATCTCATCGATCAACACACTTGCAGCATTGCGCCCTGTAGGATAAGGTGCTTTGATGGCCTTGTATGGGTACATCATGTTCGGAAGCGCTATTTCATAAACTTCTTTATTTGATGCATCTACTTCTGTGACGAGTGTCTGATTGTTCTGGAGAGCCGAGCCCCAGGCGATCACGCGATTACCGTTAGGGAGCGTTTGGACTGCCCCTTGAACACCAGCATAAACATCTGGTGACTTTCTGTGTTGCCAGACGAGTGTGCACGTCTTGTTGATCTCATCAAGTTGATACTCCACAGCGCGCGACCACTGGGGCGTGCGTTGTGTGCCGTTATCGAACATAGAGATGTTGCCGTTTGGGAGTCGCACGATATCGTGTTGATAGGAAAACACAGGGTCGTCCGTGATACCGTTGGCCGCGCTGAAGGTGAACTGGTTCAGTTTACCACCGAGCACCCAGAGCACCTTACCTGTTTTACGATGAATCTTAGCAATCAAAGAGGAGTGTCTGCCACTAATCAGAAAATGTCCGTCTCTGTCTACTGTAACTGCGTTGAGATGAAAATATCGTATTGAAGGTGCTGTCAAATCCTCGTAACTGACTGTAACGGGAAAATGGTCCAAGCTTCTCCATTGAAAGATGATGTTCCCATCAACATCAATCTCCTGAAGGAGCATCTGTTGAACCGAGGCGGCCGGATTACCTTTTGCAACAATCGAGCTCATGTCTATGGTAACATTCTCCTGCATTACGACCAGGCGGTTACCATTAGGAAGAACGTCGAACGAGTGCATTGCAAGGTTGTATGCATTAGCCCCTTTCAACGAGTCGACGACCACCAGATTTGTGTCTACTATGTAGATGCTCGAAGAGGCTCTAGCACCGCTTCCTGCGGACTGAAAAACAGAGTAGCCAAGCCGGCCGTCTGCTAACACCCGAAAATCAAATGCGTATTCAGGGATAAACCTTGAATTCACAGGGGTTCCGTCGCTTCCCAATACCATCAGATTTGGGGCATATGGGGGGTTGGTAACCCGAGAGTTTGGCGATATATAGAGGGCGCCTGGGGACGGGTTTGTATTGTTTACAACCGTTACAGGAGGCAACACCTGTGCGAACACATCGATGATGGTAAACGCTGTGAGCGCGCAGATCAAAGCAATTGTGTTTTTCATGATCATAACAACCCAGAACCTTTGAAAACGTGACAAACTACGATGATGGAAGAAATCACGAATGAGTCCTTGTAACTTTGCAGTATGATAGACATCAAAACCATCCGCGAAAACCCTGACCTTGTCAAAACAAACTGCATCAACAAACATGATGGCAGTAACATAGACCATTTGTTGGAACTCGATGTCCGCAGACGGACTATCATTCAAAGTGTTGAGGATCTGAAAAGCACTCGCAATAGTGTTTCACAAGAGATATCCGCGATCAAAAAGACCGGTGGAGATGCCTCCGAAAAGATCCTCGCGATGCGGGAGGTTGGCGATACGATCAAAGATCTCGATGACGAGCTTCGCTCTGTAGAGGTGGAGATATCGGAAATCATGCTGTTGATTCCCAACATCGCTCATCCTACTGTACCCGTTGGAAAGGATGCCAACGACAACGTAGAAGTTCGCAGGCAGGGCTCTTGCGAGGAAAGGGCTCATCGGGTAGATCATATCGAGATATCACAGCAACTCGGAATACTTGATTTTGAACGGGGTGCCAAGGTTACAGGCTCTGGCTTTGGTTTTTATGTAGGTAAAGGGGCTCGTCTGGAACGCGCCCTGATCAACTTCTTTCTTGATGTCAATACCAACGAGAACGGATTCACGGAGATAATGACACCATTTGTCGTGAATGCAGACTCTTGCCGGGGTACAGGGCAACTCCCTAAAAGCCAGGAAGACATGTATCACGTTGAGCGCGATGATCTCTATCTTATTCCTACAGCAGAGGTTCCTATCACGAACTTTCATCGTGATGAGATTCTGCCATCGTCATCACTCCCAATCAAGTATGCCGGATACTCGGCTTGTTTTCGTCGAGAAGCCGGCAGCCACGGCAAGGAAACACGGGGCTTTCAACGTGTTCATCAGTTTAACAAGGTGGAACTCGTCAAATTCGTTAAGCCTGAATCATCATACGAAGAACTCGAATCATTGGTTGAATCTGTAGAGCGTATTCTTCAGAAGTTAGGCCTAACGTATCGAGTACTTCTTCTGTGCACTGGAGACATGACGTTCGGAGGTTCTAAGACGTACGATCTGGAAGTGTGGTCACCCTACGAGCAGCGGTGGCTTGAAGTTAGTTCTTGCACCAACTTTGAATCCTTCCAGTCACGCCGGGCTAACATTCGTCATCGTCAGGATCCAGGAAGCAAACCAGAGTTTGTTCATACACTCAACGGTAGTGGTCTAGCTACATCACGGATCATGGTTGCACTACTCGAACACTATCAAACAGCAGACGGACACATTGCACTACCAGAGTGTCTGCAACAATACTGCGGATTTGATACAATCTAGAATCGCCCACCTCTCTATCATTATTCATTATGTGTATTCTCTTTGAGAGAAGAGAAGAAGACTATATAGTGTATATGAGGTGTTAATTACGTGGATAACGCAAAACACAAACCCTCTAAACACTTATAACTATCATATAATCTTCATCTTATCGTTACTCCTCCACTCAAACACCCTCGGTTTATAACACTTGGATATCCCAACACACACGTTTCTAACAAGTTGATAGATACTTCTTGTGTTCCACATAACCACAACACAAAAACAACTTCTACGACACTTCTCCCCCACAAAAAACCACCTTCGGGGAAAACCGTCTGGACAACATTTTCTATAAGACAGCAACCCTTCTAACTCCCTATAAAACACCAAAAACACCCATGTTGATAGTGTATTACCTGTTAACACTTAGGTAGAAAACCGTCTTCTTGCCCCCTCCCGTAACAAAACATAGGATGGTTAGTCTATGAGGTATGCTCACCCATTTGTTGTTGTTGCTTTCACTAACCGATCCTTTGTTGTCCATTAAGACAACAGGCAAGCAGGCACCTGGCTACTTTCTTGTTAGCGGCGTTCGACCAGATAGTGTGGGGTGTATAGACAACAACGGATACTTTGTACACGGAGTACCTTCAGGACCAAACATCAACCAAACGCCCACACCTTACCGGGGTTACACGTACTTTGACGGAACGACAGGTGTATTCATCCAGGTAGACAACACACTGCGTCAGCAAGACACCATCGCTGTTACACCCCCATACATCACAGACTTTCACGAGGGCTATGTTACCCGTAGAAGACGATCAATAGTCTTGGGCCGCGAAACACGCATACTAGATCTTTCCCAGACCATTCAAGGTGCGAGCGACTCTGCGGTTGTCTTAGGTGCTGTGATTCAGGAGTTCGATAGGTGGGGCAGAGTAACATTTGAATGGAGGTCTCTCGATCACATACCCGTGACAGAGACAACGTATGACATAGATGTAACACATAACCGCATCGACTACATTCATGCCAATGCAGTGATAGAAGATCTCGATGGAAACTTTATCCTTTCATGTAGAAATCTTGATCAGATCATTAAGATCGATCGACGCTCTCGTGCTGTGTTGTGGCGGCTTGGTGGCTCGGCGGCAGAACGAAATGATTTTGAATTTGTCAACGATACAATAGCTGGTTTTGCAGGGTTTTCGCATCAACACACCCCCATCCTTACGCGCGAAGGAGAGCTGATGGTGTTCGACAACGGCAGCCTTAACCCACGTCAACGAACTCGTGTTGTGGCATATAGACTTGATACCGCCACAAAGAGAGCTGTCAAGACTTGGGAGTACTACCCTGAAGACCCACAGGCGTTTTCACCAACCATGGGGAGTATTCAACAACTTCCAAATGGCAACATCCTCATTGGTTGGGGTACTACACAGTATCGCACCATAGCAAGCGAGGTAGATAGAGCTGGTGTTGTACATGCACAAATAGAGAGCGAGACCCCTTTGTGGTTTCCGTATCGTGTCTATAAATCCACTGTAGGTATGACGGCGGTAACTCGATCAGTGACAAATGCCGGTGCGGTTGAGTTTTCAGATGCAGACAGCACAACGCGGTTTACAATACTACCTACCGCAACAACCGACACAACCACGATTACAATAGAACACCACACCTACCCACCCCACAATCAGGACTTTACAGAAAATGGTCCATGTTATGTGATGCCAGAGAGGTGGTTGATTACAACAACATCTAACACACCATTAGAAGCTACAATTGATGTTTCCCGAACGATAGCCGAGGATAACCCAGAAGCAGTAGTTGTCTACTACAGGCCCCACGAGGGTACAGGCTTCTTCCAAGTGTTACCCTCAACGCCCCTGCCATCATCATCAATGATCTTGGTTCGAGCAATCCAGCCCGGAGAATACATGTTGGGTACACAGCTCTGTAATCAACCCGCACTTGTATACCCAACCAATTTCTCAGATGATGCGTCCGCGTCGACCCCACTGCGGTGGACGGGAGTTATCGGCGCTGATGGATACGAAGTGGAAATCTCGACAGATTCAACGTTTACGGCCGATGTGCAGTTCATAAGAACTACACACCCAGATACGGTTCTCAAGAACCTACACCCTAACACCACATACTATTGGCATGTTCGTGTAATTCGACAGCCAGAGGTTGGAACCTGGACAACAACATGGACCTTTACCACCATGGCACCATCTTCGATTGCTCATGAAGGAGCAGAAACAGACATCCCTGTGGGTAGCGCTGTCGTTATCTACGACGTTCTAGGGAACATAATTGCGCGCGAACACATCGAAAGAGAGCAGCAACACCCACCACTAGATATCAAGGATAAACTGCTGTTTATTGTTGCGACAACACCGAGTGGCGCTATTCTCCGCAAGGTCATTTGTCGGTAGCCTATGCCTTTGTTTCGATGTACCGCAAGCAAAGCTCAACAGTTGCCTGTATGCCCCGTACATGGGTGCGTTCCATTCCATGAGAGGCGTGCACACCCGGACCAATCAACCCAACACGTACATCGACACCGGCCCGCCATGCGGCCGTACCATCAGAGCTATAGAACGGGTAAACATCTATGGCGTGTGGGATGTTGTTGCGTGTTGCCAACCCCACAAGGGTTCTGCGAAAATCATAATCGTAGGGTCCGCCTGAATCTTTAGCACAAATCGAGCATGAATACTCGTTGCCCTCACATGCATCTCCCACCACACCCATATCTATAACGAGTAGGTCTTCCACAGATTCCGATAGCGAGGGGGCTCCGCCATGCCCAACCTCTTCATACGTGCTAAAGAACAACTCTACAGGGGCCCCTTTACCTGTTTCAGCGATCTGGCGCGCAACCTCAAGCAGAACAAAGCATCCAGCCTTGTTATCAAGGAAGTGACTCTTTACAAACCCATTAGAAAGCTCTTGGTACTTGGGGTCAAAGGCTATGATGTCTCCAGTGCGGATTCCGAGAGCTGCGACCTGCTCACGGGACGAAACCTGCTCGTCGAGCCTCACATGCATCACGGTTGTGGATCGCTCAATCGAAGCGGCTTTGTTATTGGCATGGGTAGATGGATCATTAAGAAGCATGGTGCCAGTGTACACACGGTTATCCAATGTGTGGATACGCACATACCCACCCTCAAAACTTGGTAGCAAGGGTCCACCAAGAAGTGAGAATTTTAGCGTTCCGTTGGCGTTAACCCCAGCAACAATTGCACCCAGTGTATCGGTGTGCCCCGCCAGAGCCACGGTTGGCCGATCGCCCAAAGAGCAGCGCAACGCCCCCTTCTTTGTGCGTGTAGGAGTATATCCGTAGCTACGCAATGTTGATTCGATAAAGTCAATCGCGTTGTTTGTAAACCCCGTAGGCGAGTCGATAGCGATCAGGTCGCGGAGAACGTTAAGTGTGCTCATAAGTGTAGGTTTGTAGGTCTCTGCAAACATAGCTCACATTCTCTAAGCCCCCTTTCATACATGGCACACATCACACCCTACGACACAACACTGGAAAACGGACTTCGTGTAGTGCTATGTCCGGACAATGCAGCACCTGTTGTTAATGTCACCGTCATGTACCGTGTTGGTTCTCACGATGAACATCGAGGAAAGACAGGACTTGCACACCTGTTTGAGCATCTCATGTTTGACAACGCCGCACCCGGCGTAGAAAAGCAATACGATGTCTATTGCACAAAAGCAGGGGGCACGAATAACGCATACACAACCTTTGACTATACCACGTATCACATAGACGTCCCATCGCACAACCTGGAGTTGGGTTTATGGTTGGAATCTGAGCGCATGAGAGCGTTTCGCATAACAGATCATGCACTCCAGACACAACGTAGTGTTGTGATCGAAGAGATCAATCAAAACGTCTTTAACCAACCATACGGAGTCTGGCGCAAGGCACAACAAGAAGTGGCGTATACTGAGCAATCATCGTATTCATGGGATGTTTACGGCTCAGCAGACGATGTGGCATCTGTTACCATGCAGGATGCTGGATCATTCTTCGGCACATTCTACCATCCTTCGAATGCTGTACTGTGTGTTGCGGGCGATCTTTCTATACCCGAGACCATGCTACTGATCGAAAAGCACTTTGGAAGCATATCCCTACCTACTCCAACGATCGAACGCACGGCATTCTCCGAGGCCATGAGGCAATGTGGAACATCGTTAACTATTGAAGACAACGTTCCGTTGACGGCGGTCTTTTTGAGTATTCATACATCGGGCTTTGCGTCATCTGAGCTACTAGATGCCGATATCTCAGCCTCGATCATAGGGTCTGGGCGTAGCTCAATACTATACAAGAAGCTGGTGTCAGAGCTTCGCATCGCCTCTGGCGTGGGGTGTTTTCTGGACCGCAGGGCCCACGACTCGTTGCTGACGTTGTATGCTTACGGTGCAGATGAATCAACAACAGCAGCACAACTCGTCGACGCTATTACGTCAGCACTTCGAGAGACGGTTGTATCAGAAGAAATGCTTGGCTCCGCAGTAAACAAGCTCCGTACGGCACATGCAGCAGAACTGCAAAAGGTAAACGGCGTATCAGATGTGGTTGCCTGGACCACTCTTTTCTGGAACGATCCTACATATGTCAACAGGGCGCTGGACCGCTATAGTACTATTGCGCGGGAAGATATTCAGACGATCATCGATAGATGCGCGCAGCCCTCAGAGAGCATACGGCTCGACATTGTACCAAGATCATCGGACGAGTAATAGGCGCTCTATTGCCGCGGATAAGGTTTCTTGTGTTTTTGCAAAACAAACACGAACCACCCGTTCGGTGTAGTATTCAGGGTTTTGGTAGAAAGGTGACAGTGGTATTGTTGCAACCCCGTGCTCACGTGTAATGCGTTTGGCAAAATCAACATCGCGCTCATCGGAGATATTCTCGTATCCTAAAAGCTGAAAGTACGAGCCGCTGCAAGGACGCAGAGTCCATTGGCTCGACGCTAAACTATCTCGGACGTAGTTGCGCTTACTGAGAAAGAACTCCGACAGACCCATGTAGTGCGAAGGATCATCCATGTAGCGTGCAAGAGCAAATTGGGCCGGCGTGTTCACACAAAATGACAGATATTGATGCACAGACCGAAAGGACGCCATCAAGTCCGGCGCAGCCACACATACGCCAACCTTCCACCCGGTAATGTGGAATGTCTTCCCAAATGAGGTTATCACAAAAGAACGATTGCGCAAACTGGGGTGGGAAAGAACTGTGTAGTGATGATTATCATCAAAGGTTATCAACTCGTAGACCTCGTCACTGATAACCACCAGGTTGTGCTCGTTTGCAATCGTCGCTAGCTCACAGACATCATCATACGTCAAGGCACTGCCACAGGGATTATGAGGACTATTGACGATGATGCACCGAGTCTTTGGGGTAATCAACGAGCGAACGTGATTCCAGTCTGGGAGATACGTTCCAGGCAAAAGAGGCGAGGCACAGACAACACCTCCATTGGCTCGAACAGCGGGCGCATAAGAATCATAACTGGGGTCCATGATGATGACCCCATCACCAGGCCCAACCACACAAGCAATGGCGGTGTACAACGCAGCTGTTGCACCCGGCGTGATGGTGATCTCTGTGTTCGCATCCACATGGCAGTTGTGAACAGCGTGATATTTATGGGCAACCTGGTTTCGTAGCGCGGGCAAGCCAGGCATCGGCGCATATTGGTTGTGGCCATGTACGCTGGCTTCGTAGAGCAATTCACACAGAGCGGGATCTACTGGGTAATCAGGAAACCCCTGTGAAACATTAACAGCCCCCACCTCATTGGCAAGGGCTGTCATGACGGAAAAGATCGTTGTTTCAGTAGTGGGCAGCTTACTCTGCATCATCTGATTCCGCTTCTACGGTGTCGTCGTCAAAGATGAGTTTTACTCTCTTCGCAACTTCGTCACCATCGCGGTTTAGACCAAGCGCAAACTCAACGGGATCTCCTTCGCGCAAATCCTGGAAGTCTGCATTCAACATATCAGATGCATGAAAGAACAAGTTGTTTGGTGGGTATTTGATAAACCCATATCCATTTTTCATGGACAAGATGTACGATTCAAATCGTTCCGAGTCATCCTCAACTTCTTCTTCTATTCTCGGAGCTCTATGTTCCATCATATCTTGATACTCACGCGCATCACGAGGTGGACGCGGCTGCGTATCGTCGCGGCGGACAAAGAGATTTTGAATCACATCTTCATTCTTGGTGGTGCGGCTCTCAATGAGATCGTGCATCTGGATCGGGTACGTGACCTCGTTGAGAAGCTCGTGCGACGTTCGGGTAACAACATGCTTGCCCTCGTTGTCGACAAATTCGAAATCCCACGACAACACCATGATGCGTGCACCAAGGTTGTTCATCTTGCGAACAAGGGGCACATAATTACCGTCTGATGTGATCAAGACCACGACATCAAACTTCTTCAACAGCGTTAACTCGTATGCTTCCAGCGCCATCCAGACATCGATGCCTTTGTCTTCTCTGCGCCCACCGGTGTTGCGCAAGGGTAGATAGTGCGTGATCACACCTTCCCACATCAAAATATCTTCGAAGACACGGTCATAATAGAGCAGATTTCCGCGCTGTTGTGCCTCGTTAGCAGAGATGCGTCCACGAAAGAAGTGGCTATCTACGATTTGACAGAGATGCATCTCTGTGTCTTCAAGTTCTGCTATTCTGGTTCGAATAAACTCGTGCAATCCGCGCAGGCTCAATCGACTATTGCGCACATGGTTGAACGCATAGTAATTGCTTACATGAAGGAAGTAATTCCCGTCGTAGAACACAGCAACGCGGGTCAGTTTGGTGTTGTTTGAAAGGGGCATGTAAAGGCCTATCTATGTATGTTAGAATACTACTTGTATACTACTTTTCGAGTCCGGCAAAAGTATAACAAATACCGTTAGTACCGAGCGCCGGCTCGTTGTAGGATGTTGATGATCGTCCACCTACGATTCATACGAGCATAGGTAAGAGCGCTCTTGCCACTATGATCGACAATAGTTAGGTCAGGCTTTCTACGTAATAAAATCCGGAGCATTTCATCTTCACCTAAAACAGAGAGCAACATCACTGCTGTTCGTCCTTGAATGTCACGTGAATCTACGTAAGCCCCCTTTTCAAGTAACTCTTCGAGTACACCAAGGTGGCGGTTACCACAAGCGATGATTAGTGGTGGGTTGCCCTTACGATCGCGGAGGTTGACAAACGCGCCAGCTTCTGCGAGTTGGGCAACGATGTTTGTAGAACCAACCTGACAAGCTACATGTAGAGGCGTCTGTCCTCGATAGTCAAGTACGTTTGGCTTGGCGCCGGCCGCCAGTATCAATGGACAAAATCGGTCACGGTTATGAAAGGCGGCAAAGTGCAATACGGTTACACCTTGCGGTGTAGAGATGTTGGGGTCTGCACCACCCTGTAGCAACGTCTCAACCATCACACTATCGTTTGCAACGGTTGCCACCATAAGCGACGTTAAACCATCCCCATCAACCTCGTTGATGTTAAGCGCTTTCTTCTTTTGCTTTATGAGCCTTTGAACAGCCTCGATATTGCCCGTCTTCACGGTCTCTATCAACGACTGACCGTATGCGTCGAGTGCGAACACACAACACAACAATACTCCAGCACAACAGCGTAGGGCCAACGTGTACATCAGAAACCTTGGCGCTGTAGGAAGATGCCCTTATCTACCTTGGAAAAGAAGTCTTGGTAGAACTTTGGATCGTCAATCGGCGATACCTCGACAGGGTTACCTGTGTTGTCAAGAATCTTCGCCTGAAAATTAGCGCGCACCTTGCATCGTTTACCCAACTCAGAGACATTTACGCTTACCTCGACCTGCTTAAACTTGTTGTAGCGGGAGTCCTGTGTTGTTCTGTTGCGGCTACTCGAGCCCCTTGTATCAAACACAATCTCCAGGGCGTCGGTCCAATAGCGATTGCTGGCACTCTTATCGTTAATCTGGATCTCTTTTGTTGCGGTTAACAAACCGAGGTCCGTAACAGCATTCTTGACAACAAAACCGTCATCCTGAAGAACATTAAGCATGGCCTTCATCACCAGTTTTACATCGTTTGTGTCAAACTCACGAGTCTGAAACTCTCTTGTCTGTAGCTGTGTCTGTGGTGTCCGCGCAAGCTCTGGAAAGCGAATGGTAGTGCAGGCCGTGGTAATCACCAGCAGCACAATGGTGAGTCCGATGATGAATCTAAACGACCCCATTAGAATTTGCTCTGATGATATGTGAATGATTCAACCTTACTGTCTGCGTTAAACTTGATCACAACCGTAAGCGTGCGTTGAGTGGTGCTGGCTGCACCGGAGCGGTTAGAGAACCCGCCAAGTATCAAAAACATTCCGCTCTGGCTTTCAGAATACGATGCTTCCGTTGCGATCTTATCGTAGACCCACGTCTCACGGTTGTTTTCATCCATGGTGGTAATGTTGGGCGAGCCAAGAAGCTCAGCTACTTGGGCACCAGACATCCCCTTTTTGATCTCTTTGCGAACAATGCCCGCAGTGAGCTCGCGCTCACGGGAAGAAGATAGATCGCGCTGATTGTCCTGCACTGTTCTGCAGCCAGTACCAACAGAAACAACAGCTACAATGAGAAATACACGAAAGAAAGTCATAGGGTCCTCGTAATGAAGATTGTGTTACATCTGAAAGATAAATCCCGCCCTGAACATCACAACTTGGGGCACAACCACTAGTACCTCATCAAGTGAATATCCAAGATCATTGCCATCGTCAAGTTTTGCGTTAGGAATTGCTGCATCTGTGCCCCACATGTAACGAATCCGCACATCAAATAATGTGCGTTGAAGTGAGTTTGGCAAGGTTATCACGTCGGCTATCTTGATTGCCACCCCTGCCCCGATACCGTAATTCCACGTTATGGATCCATTCCCATCGGAGCTTCTGGCGGTATCAACGCCGCGAATGCGTTCGATGGACACCGACGATGAGTAGACAGTAAAACCACCCAGTGCTTCTGCATATGGAAAGACCCACGATTCGATGTTGGGCTCGAAACGCACGTGCATCAAAATTGGAATCTGCACATTGGAAGAAGAGACGATAAAGCGCGTGTTGTAAAAGTCATTAGCGCGAAGCGTCTTTGATTCTGCTCCGTTGAACAATAGTCCTACCTCCCAACCGATGGCAAGCGGCATGGGATCGAAATACAAACCACCTTCGGCCCCAAAGCCGTACCCAACAGCAGGAGCATCGGTAAACTCGAAGACCCTGCGCAGATTTCCTTGCGAGATAGACTGTACGTAGTGCAACCCGAACTGCGTCTCGAGTGCCTGCTGCTTGATGATGCGAATCGCTTCATCATCCGGCATCTTCATGGTGGGCTCTTCCCCCTGCGGCCGGCTGCCTTCCCCGGCTATCTGGGCCTGGAGACAATACGTGGTCAGGAGAAGAAGTATCGTAGAGATAGTGCAACGCATGGGTACGAAGTTACTATCTGTTTACAACCAGATGATAACTCGGAAGTAAAATCTATGTCTAAGAGATTCGCATCGCAACTGTAAAGAGGGGACTTTATGTTGTCTGATAGCCGAAGAGAGTTTGTTAAGACCGCTCTTCTTGCGAGCGGTGCGATAATAACCACAGGAACCGCTCTTGGTAAGGGGCTAATCCAGCCCGCTATTACCGCCGTTGGTGGTGGTAGATTATCTGAATCTGAACACGAGCGGGTCTGGGCCTGCTGGATAGGCCATTCTACAGTTCTGATCAAACTGGGCAGTACATGGGTCTTGACCGACCCTGTGTTTGCAGATGTGGTTGGGCTGAATATTCTTGGCCTTAGGATTGGCCCGCGACGAATACTACCACCTGCAATCACACTAGAAGAGCTCCCAAAGCCCGATGTGGTTCTGCTATCACACGCGCACATGGACCACATGGACATGTGGACGCTCGAGCGTCTTTCCGCTATGTGGCCAAAGCAGATTGCAGTTCTAACAGCGACCAACACATCAGATGTTATCTCCGAGCTACCCTGGATGTCATGTGACGAGATTGATTGGGGTGAGTCTACACAGATTGCAGGCCTTACGGTCAAGGCGCTTCAGGTACAGCATAACGGCTGGAGATTTCCGGGCGAACGCTGCAGAGGTAACGGCTATCGGAGAACAGGACGTAGTTACAACGGGTACGAGATCGAGTTTGACGGAATGCGTATCGTCTTCGGCGGCGATACGGCTTATACAACGGCATTCAATACAGTTCATCCAGAAGTTGACCTAGCTATAATGCCTATCGGAGCATACGAAGGCTATTCGGCCTTTCACTGTAATCCTGAAGAGGCCCACGCTATGAGTGAGCTTATGAAGGCTCGGGCGATCATGCCGATACACCACCTAACATTCAAACAGAGCGCAGAGCCAATTCGAGAACCCCTATCGCGGTTGTTACGGGCAACAGACCAGCGGCGCATGCACATTGCTGCGCGATTGCCAGGCGGTACCTATAAACATCTGACATAGACAAGATGAACGGTGGGTGGTATCTTTCGCATCTATGGATTCGCTCTTCGAAGATCTATCTCCAGGCAGTAAGAGTGCCGAAGGCGGCTATCGACCCCTTGCAGAGCTTTTGCGCCCAACATCGGTTCACGACGTAATAGGACAGACGCATTTGCTTGATCCTGGGGCGCCACTACATGCATTTGCTGAGCGTGGAGAGATTCCTTCAATGATTTTGTGGGGTCCGCCGGGCACAGGCAAGACAACGCTGGCCCACATTCTTTCATCATCGATAGGTGCACACATCGAGCGCCTCTCAGCAGTTGAATCGGGCGTCAAAGATCTTCGTGAGATACTTCGTAAGGCAGACATCAACCGCAGTCGCGGCAAGCGCACCGTAGTTTTTATCGACGAGATTCACCGGTTCACGAAATCGCAACAGGATGCACTGCTGCATGCAGTGGAGAATGGCGTTATTACGCTGATAGGCGCAACAACGGAGAACCCATCATTCGAGGTTAACAACGCCCTACTTAGCAGATGTCAGGTCTACAAGCTCGAGCTACTCTCCGATCACGATATACAACAGGTAGTAGAACGTGCAATTGAGCTCATTTCTGCGCAGCGTGGCATACGGTGCGTGGTCGACGACTGGAGCGCGCTTTGCCGGGTATCTTGTGGCGACGCGCGCAAGGCCATAAATGTGCTCGAGACCATTTCAATGAGCTCACCCGCAGGCCATGCAGGGCCCCTTCACATCTCATCTGACACGATTGAACGGGCTGTCCAGAAGCCCCTTGCCAGATATGATCGAGCAGGCGACCATCACTACGATACGATATCGGCGCTGATCAAATCAATGAGAGGGGGCGATGCGAATGCAGCGCTCCTTTATTGCGCAGTAATGATTGATGCAGGAGAAGACCCGTTATTCATTGCGCGGCGTTTAGTGATTTTCGCAAGCGAGGATGTTGGCCTTGCTGACCCACACGCACTGCCATTGGCCGTTGCATCGTTTGAGGCCCTGGAGCGTATCGGTATGCCCGAGGGGCGCATCGTGTTGGGTCATGTTGTTGCCTACCTTGCGCTAGCAGCTAAATCACGCGCAACCTACGATGCTATAAACAGCGCCCTTGCAATTGTTACATCGGGAACGCACATATCGGTGCCCATGCACCTAAGGAATTACCCACCGCAACACGCGCCCAATTCCTATTCAGGTTATCTGCCCGAGAATTTACAGGATGTACATCTGTTTAGAGATAACATCTAACAACCAGGCTTAGTTATTGTTCTGCTGTTTCTGTTGTTCGAGTTCGCGCCTCTTTGCTTCTTCCTTCTTTTTGCGAAGCTTATTGTAATCTATCGACTCGCGAAGAGAAACGCCCTGACGAATAACTCCCCTCTCGCGAAGCACACTATCGGCTGTGATGTAGCGCTTGATGTTCCGCAGCGAGCCCCTGCTTTCATGTGGCACCTGAGAGATGGGTATTAAGGCTTCTTCCACAGACATCGGGTCTGGTGGCAGATCAATGAGAACATCTTGGCTTGACTCCAGTTCCAGCCATGGTCCACCGCGCCTTCGCGAAAAGTCAAACACATCAAGCACGATCACGGGTGTCCCGCTGAATGGTATCGGCCTGCGCGTTGTAGTGTCATACTTTGACTGACGAACCCATTTATACAACCATTCAGCATCGTGGAGGTACTGTCTGAAACATGAGTGCGAAACTGGTCGTCCGGGCATCTCGAACTGGTGAAATGCACTGCCTGCCTGCTGGTGTATGTTTACAGTAAACGGAAGTTCCCACTCCTCGTTAAGCGACGATATGCGCAGGCGCTGTTTCCAATTCACGGAATAGCGTCCAGGGAACGAAGGCTTGCGCTCTTCGCCAGAGTTTGTCGCAGCAAAACGAACAAGCACTCCGTATTCATAGCATGCATAGGCCTGCCATTTCGGACTAACAACAACGATCTTCTTTATCGTATCGGCCCCCTTCCAGTATTGCGGGAACAAACTGAAAGCAAGCATATCACGATAGTTGGTGTCGGGCATTACAAGTGTATCGCCCACACGCATGAAATAGAGATCTTTTCTATTCAAGAGCGTGATGATGCGATACATGGTAAAGGTCGAATCTGTTTTTGCACAGATCCGTCGCAGACTGTCCAATACAGCCTTGCTTGTAACGGGAACCCTGTGGTAGCCTATTCGCGGAAATCGCTTCAAGATCGAATCAACACGAGCTTGGTAGGTTTTTAGCGAATCTTGATACCTGGCAGCACTATCGCCCGAGAAACCCGAAGCATCATCACCCGATGTATCACTTGAGCAAGAAGATGCAATTGCGCAGCAACACAGGATCGTGATGAATAAACCCGACAAATGAAATCGCTGTAACATACCCTCACAAGATGACGTTGATTCTCGGTAGTTTCGCCTACGTTCCACCACAGCACGAATTATGGTTACGAACCTACACAGACTTGGTATCATAAGCATTCTCTGTGCCATCCTTTGGGGATGTTCAGAGACAGAAAAGCCAACAGGTGAGCTCCAGAGCACATCTACCCCCAAGCGCGAACAGGTCGACCAGTTGAGCTTCACAATCGTAAGGCGCTTGCCCCATTCGCAGGAGGCATTCACCCAGGGACTGGAGGTTTATAACGGGGCTTTTCTGGAGAGCACAGGACAGTATGGCTCTTCGACGATTCGTCAGGTAGATATACCAACAGGCAAGGTTCTCAAGAGCCGCGCCATTGATAAATCATTCTTTGGTGAAGGTCTTACAGAGTTGAACAGCACTGTGTACATGCTGACATGGCTAAATCAGCAAGGTTTGATCTTTGACGCCTCCACGCTGCGCCAGACAGGTACGTTTCGTTATTCAGGAGAGGGCTGGGGGATTACCAACGATGGGAAACATCTCTACATCAGCAATGGTACGAGTGTAATTTCGGTTCTTGACCCCACATCGTGGACCATTGTGCGGACAATCCCGATCACACTTGACGGAATGGCCGTTTCTCAACTCAATGAGCTTGAGTGGATCGATGGCGCTATCTGGGCAAATGTTTGGCAATCAGACCGCGTGATACGCATTTCACCAACGACCGGAAATGTGACCGGTGTACTAGACCTTACTGGAATATTGCCTCAAAATGAGCGAACACCAACGACCGATGTGTTAAATGGTCTTGCGTGGAATCCTTCGAGTAAGACTCTCTTTGTAACGGGTAAGAATTGGCCCGCAGTATTCGAGCTTTCAATACGCTGAGCGCACACCAAGAGTCACGTTTTAGCCAATTGACGACACAACCGCCACAGGGCACAACACAGTGTGCCCATATGGTTCACCATTCATTTGGAGGTTGTGTATGCTGCTATGGTATTGTTGGTTGTTCCTGCTTGCACACATCTGTGCCGCAGGTCAAGATGGTCTGGGAATTGTGTTTCCAGCACATGATCAGGAAGATGTCTCTCCGTCTGCATCGATCTATGTTCGGTCTGCCACTGTTCTCGATACAGCGAGATGGAAATCCCAGGGTCTGCCGATTCTTGTTCTACGCGACTCCATAGCACGCACGCAGCCGCGCGCCCAGTGGCAGCGCTTTCGGCTGGCGGGTGCGGTAGAAGCGATTGACGAGACAACCCTTCGTTGGATGCCGAAGCGACTGCTACCGGCAACAACATATAGGTGCATTACAGAGAACGACGAACGAACATTTACCACCGCGCCAGACGTCCCACAGGTGCGACGGTGTGATTTAGGACAGGAACCGATTCAATGCAACACACCCATTGAGGTGTTGTTCACAAGCCCCCTTCCACAGCAATGTGTGGTTGATAGCATCATTAGTGTAGAACAGCTTCTTCCATCCGGTGCGTGGATGCGTTCGCAATACATCGTACAGTACGAAGGCACGACCATGTTTGTGTATCCACGCCATCGTTGGATGCCAAACACGCCGCTCAGATTACGGGTGCGGTGCTCTTGGTATGCAGGTGATCGCAATACCGATAGGACGTATGAGAGCATAGTGCGCGGCGCAACAAATCTTGTTTTCAATGCTCGTACCAGTGAGCAGACATCTCCCGATGCACATCTTACGTCAGAGGTGAGCCCGAACAACAGAGTTATACAGCCCGGCGACACCGCATACGTGTCTATTCCCAAGTTTATCTCACCAAACCACGTGTTTCTGCATTGGGAGTCTGCAGACCATACCCCACTGCATGGAGACACCTCAACAACCATTCCAATAGCACTGATGTGTGAGCAGATGCGACGCACGAATGTTCTAACGGCCGTGTATCGCAGAGTAGATTCTGTCCAGATACGGGTCAATGCTGACAGCGCATGCGCTGTGGAGATATACAACACCACGGGCCAACTTCTGCAAACGATCAGCAGGCCAACAACAATCTCCATTGCAGGTGCTGATGGCCCAATAGTCTGTGTAGCAAGACCATCATTGCTTGCCACTTTTAGCGGGTGGATGTTTAAAGGATCTATCGTTGCTGCTACAGCCATCGTGATACCGACAATGCAGGCGCTTTCAGCCGATGTGGTGTCGATAAATCCGAGATATCAGGTACTTGAGCCGGCGGCAGAGCAATACTACCGACTTAGGGGAAGCATCGTTGATGTTGATGCCGATGCCCTGTTCGATGTTTCCACGGCTGTAAACTTTACCACACCATACCAATATGAGTCTTCGGATCCAGCGACAAGAACGTTGTGTGTTGTTGCACAGCGTTGTTGGGAGATCATAGGATATCAGGACCAGGCTGCCGGCGGCCCGGTCTGGTTCGAAACAGGTGCACAAGAGTATTGCATTACAGCAGAACTGCTTGACCCGGAAAACCACGTTGTGTTCTTTGCGCGACGAAAGGTGCTCGATCTGCGTGTTGAAAGAGTACTTCTAAGATCAGAGGACCCAGCTGATGTGCTAACAGATAGGGTCCCGCATCCAGAAACGCGCATAGATGTGCAGCGTCAACAAGTTGTAATGGGTGTGCTCGAATGGGTAACACTGAATTCTAGTGAATGCCTGGAATCGTCCGTTCAGTATTCGCGATACAATCTGCGATGCGGAGACAACATCAGAATTGTTGTACATCCAGCACAACAACGTGGACAGCAGTGGCGATGGTGGAGCGCCCTTCCAAAGTACGTGATACCTGCCGGCAAAGCAGGGGTTCAACCATCAACATATGCACTGGTTGTTGATCTTGATCTTGCCAGGTTCGATGCGGTGGACTGTCAGCAGCAGTCACTTGGGCATCGCGAGATTAGAATGCAGGCTGCGTTTCGTCAGCAAATGATCATCGAGTCCATAGGCTTGCGTGTTCGTGTCAACGCGCAGGGGGCTCGGGAGCATGCTCGATTCGAAGAACGTTGGTACGACCCACTTACCTATTACGATACAGACCCGGATGAACCACCTGGCGGGCGGCAAATGGAGTATGTGCCGCGTCGAGGCACGCCCGTACGCGCCCGTTTTTCACTCCCCCTCGAGCCCCTTACTGCCATGGGTTCTAGTGTGCGTGCGGAGAGTTACGATAACATCCTCCTTACACATCCGCACCAGAGCGATCTCGATTTCATGGTTATGGCCGACACTACTGGCAACACAAATCTTCTCTCCTCAACGGGACAGTATCTAGACATCGTAGAATTCTGGATCTGTGATCCAACAACAAAACCGCGTCTGCAGGCACTGCACACCGGATCGATCGATGTTACCTACACCACTGGTGTGCGCGCATATAATGGTCAGCCACTGCGCGCAGCACAAACGTTTGCGTTGCGACGAATGGAGTTGCCGGGTTATGGGATCAAGCTGATGCGCATGGAGGTTGAAGACGACGGAGATTGGGACTTCTGGCCGTTTGTAAATCGAGGGGAACTCTACCACGCCATATATGGCGGCGATCTTACCACGCGTCAAGCGCTGCAGACGGATAGAGGCTTTGCACGACTGCCGAACTGTGAAGAGCAGCAGGGCAAGCCGGGCGAATGCACGCAAACACATGGAGACGAGGATGGTCCGCTTGATTTCGGAGAACACTCCCTGTGGCTGCAGACCTCGTGGATGGAACCGGAAGACCTTGCCTGGGTGGCGATATCAACATGGGATGAGGACTGCAAGGACGAGAACGACTGTTTGGTTAACCGCATGGAAGAAGTGGTAGACAGTTTGCGTGTGCGTGCCGCCAAATACAACGTACCGATCGAAGCAGCAGCACTTGATTGGAAAGCACTGATACCCGATCTCGTGAAGACAGGCATAGATCTGATAGATGCATTCGTTGCACCAGACGATCAAGACGACTTCCTTGCCGAGGCCACAGTGCTGGAAGACAGCCAGACACGTTGGGGTATGCGAAATGCCGAGGCCCCATTCATCACGCGGTACCACGAGAACGGTCAGTACACCTTCAAAGGACAATGGTACACGTCACGTGCCGTAGTACGGTAGCAATGGCTTGACAACCTTTAACTCTTTTCACAATGATCAAAGGAGATGACATGTATACGAGCATGCACATTCTGTGTTGCCTCTTGTTTGGTGGCGCACTGGTAAGCGCAGGTGTTTGGCCTGCAGGTGGGTCGTTAAACCAACCACTGAGGTCGGGAGTATCGGTAAGTATTCGCTGGGACGCCACAATGATGGCAGAGTATGTCGATATAGAGCTCTGGGATGGGGAACGACGTCTTTCGACACCCATTGCAAAGGGCGTGGCTGCTGTGCAACGCCAGATAGTATGGGACGTACCAGAGTCTGCGATACCAGGTAAGCTGTATCGCTTTGTTGTGCGAGATGCAGACAACCCAGTGCGGGCAGAATTCTCTTCGGGATTTCATCGCATCTTCGGCGCCTCAGAGTTTGCAACAACAGTAGAAGACGGTAAGGATGATGCAGACTCTCTAATCGTGACGCCTTTTCCGGCCGGAGACCGTGCTCGAGTGGCCTGGACAACGCACGATGTAATGACTGTCGAGGTCTTCGACATGCAGGGTGTTGCAGCGCTCACGGTGTTTCCGGCGGCCCAGACGCGTGCATGTGCGATAAACACATCGGCGCTGCTTAGTGGACAATACACCGTCGTGGTCAGACTTACCAATGGCGTTGTTCGCCGCCGTCCACTCGTTGTTTCACACTAACCTAGGCCGGGCCAAGTGTGTAGACCGAACCCAGCCGGGGGATGATGATACGCGCAGAAGGCAGCAGTTGGTGCAGTTCAAGAGCGTGGCGCTCACAGGAATCAACATCTCCGTGCGTAACGACGATTGTTGAGGGTGTCACATCAAGGGCGAGTTGCACCAGATCTTCACGAAGCGCGTGACCACTGAAACGAAACCGTTCGATCTGACAGGACCGGGAAACACGCCTGGTTCCAAAGTCGAACGGTTTCTTGTGTTCCGACAACATCAACGCATGTCCGGGTGTTGTTGGATCTTGATATCCAATAAAGGCAATACCATAGTTGGGAAGCCCCATCCACTGCAGAGCGAGTTGGTAGGACATTGTTCCGGTGTTAACCATACCCGATGGTGCAAGCACTATTGATGGTTGCTTGAAGTAGCCTCCAGTGTCTAACTCACTTCTGCGCAGTTTTTCTTGCGGAATATCGGAGACCTCAAACCCTGGTCGTTTCATCGGGTCGCTATAGCAATACTGATCATAGATCTTACTTATCCGCGTTCCCATGCCCCCTGTGTAGATAGGCATATGGGGTATGCTTCCACGGCGCATCAGTCCGTAGAGCAGCGGAATCATTTCCTGCAGCTTGCCGAGTGCGAAGCACGGTATAAGCACTGATCCATTTTGCTGAGAGATGCCGTTGATGAAGCGCGCCAAGCGCTTTGCTTCCTCTGGAAACGTTGGTGTTTCGCTCGATGCGTTGGTACATTCGGTGATTAACACATCTGCATGCGTTCGTGGGATCTGGGCCCTGGGTACCACAACTTGATCGTCGAACTTCACGTCTGCAGTATGTAGTATCCGCAGACCGTTGCATTCGAGAGCAACACTAGCAGAACCAAGAATATGGCCGGACCAGTGATATGTCATTGTCACATTCGACCGGCCGGAGTAACCTCTGAATGTAAGGGGCTCGTCGTACGGCAACGCTTCGAATGCAAAGCGAATCTGCTCGATCACCTCTTTTTCATAGAATTCGAGCCATTTGGTCGGAAATGTCTTGCCAAACTCCCCCCGCAGCAGCTTTGCGCCGTTATGGAGAACTATTTGGCTTATATCCCGTGTGGCGGGCGTCATTATTGGCCGCACATACGGAAGCCTACGCATTACGTACGGGAGAGCCCCAATATGATCTGTATGGGCATGAGTTACGGCCAGTACGTCTGCTGGGTATGTTTGGAGTAAGTCTATGTCGGGGAATGCTTTAACACTTCTGTCGCGAGGGTGTAGTCCGGCATCGATAAGTACCCCGGTGCCATCAAGCTCCAGATAGCAGCAATTGGCCCCGATCTCTTCGGCACCACCCAACATGATAAGATTAGCCTGCATGAACAAACCTAACACGCGCCGAACCTCCGTAGTTTTGCCCGGTTGTCCACACCACAGGCATCATCCATGCAAACACAAGCCCCATACTCACCCTCGACAAAGGTTCGCATAGTGACTGCAGCCTCGTTGTTCGACGGACACGACGCAGCGATAAACGTCATGAGGCGTATCATCCAAGCCACTGGATGCGAGGTCATTCACCTCGGCCATAACAGATCGGTACTCGAGGTGGTAGAGTGTGCAATTCAGGAGGATGCGCAGGCAATTGCCATGACGTCCTACCAGGGTGGACATGTGGAATACCTGACGTATATGCGCCGGCTGCTCGACGAACGCGGCGCGCAGCATATCAAGGTCTTTGCTGGTGGTGGTGGAACAATTCTTCCCTCTGAGATAGAGGTGTTGCATGCTAATGGCATCACCAAGGTGTATTCGCCGGACGACGGACGGGCAATGGGTCTGCAGGGCATGATCAATGATCTTGTTCAAAAGAGCGACGTTGTTACTCCAGTAGCTGAGACAGAATCACTTAGCCAAAAAGTTCTCGCCAAAGACCCCATGGCCATTGCGCAGGCAATATCATGTGCTGAACGGGGCGAGCACAGTAGGATTTCATTTGTTAACGATACTCAGCGCTCCCCTGTTCTTGGCATCACCGGTACAGGTGGGGCGGGCAAGTCTTCTCTCACAGATGAACTTGTCCGAAGATTCCTACTTGATCACCCAGACAAGACTATTGCTGTAGTAAGCGTTGATCCATCAAAACGCAAGACAGGTGGCGCCCTGCTGGGAGACCGCATTCGCATGAATGCCGTTAGTGACTCACGCGTGTACATGCGCTCGTTCGCCACACGCGAGGCCAATGTGGCGCTTAACCCACACGTGAGAGACGCCATCAAGATATTGTCGTATGCACAGTATGACCTGATCATCGTTGAGACAGCTGGAATTGGTCAAAGTGACTCGCAGATCACAGAGCTTGCAGACGTTGCCATGTATGTGATGACGCCTGAATTTGGCGCCGCCACACAGCTTGAGAAGATCGACATGATTGATTACGCCGACATCATTGCATTGAACAAGTTCGATAAGCGCGGTGCGCTCGATGCGCTGCGTGATGTTCGGAAGCAATATCAGCGCAGCCGTCAGCTGTTCTCACACCCAATTGACGAGATGCCGGTTTACGGTACCATTGCATCACAATTCAATGACCCAGGCACGAACACTCTCTACCGAGCCATCAATGATCTCTTGGTTAAGAAGTGCAATCTGGCGTGGACATCGTCATACGTCGTAACAGACGAGATGAGTGAAAAGATCTACATTATCCCACCCGATAGAACGCGCTACCTGGCAGAGATTGTTGAGAGTAACCGGCGCTATGATGCGTTCGTAGACGAACAATCAACAATCGCAAGGTCGCTGTGGCAGATACGCGGAACGATTGAGCAGCTCCAACAATGAAAACTATCATAACCACACTCTCGGTGCTGGTGGCCGCCGTGCTTGTTGCCTGCAGCGGGTCGGACCCGGTGTCGCCCGACACACAGACAGCATCTGTTAGGTTCTACAACGGAAACCTGACGGCAGCCGCAATGCGCATTGGTGACACAAAGATCTTTGATGCCATGGCGGCTGCAAACGTTAGCTCGCGCGTCGACATCGCTGCTGCGACCGACAGTATAGAGTTTCGCGCAGTGGACGGTGCAACAAACGCCATACTGGCAAGACGCAAAGCCATCGTCAAACCGAGGCCCTACAGCTTTGTGTTGTTTCCCGCTACCAGTGTCTTTAACTGTGTACGAATGCCGGAAATGTGTGTCGTTCACGAAGATGCTGCCCCACCAACATCAGGTCGCGCGCGCATACGCGTGATTAACGCAACAACAGATGGAACAGAGTTCTCGCTGAACATCGACGGTATGCAGCTCTTGGGTAACGACAAACTGCTTGTTCGCAGCATATCCAACACTGTAGACATAGAAGCCGGTGAACACGACATAACGCTGATTCGAACAACCAACGAAGCATACAGCGCCGCATACCGAGCAGTTACACTTCAGGCCGGAACAACATACACGCTGTTTCTCACAGGAACAATGTCGTTCGAGGATAAGTATCCTTTTCGAGCTGCACTGTTTGCCGAAGACAACACAACGGCACCAATAGACCTCTACATCCCGCCAGACGTAGGAAAGTATCAGGTGGTAAACGCTGTAGCGGGTTTGAAGGCATTCGAGGTCAAAATCGATGGTGCCTCAAGGCCCGAGACAACCAACATACCCTTTGCGTCAACATCGGGATATGTTGATCTCGAGATTGGAACACATACAACCGGTGTCTTTGCAAATGGGACGCCACTGATTCAAGAAACGCGTACGAATGCTACGTTGCGTTCGCGCAAAACACTCTTCGTGACCGGATCTATGGTTCCGCCAAACATTGCTGGACTCGAAGTGGTAGACATTGTGACGCCCCTTTCCCAATCATCGGCTTCTGTGCGCCTCATCAACCTGTCTCCAGATGCACCGGCATTGGATTTCTACTGCGTGGTTAACGGTGTTGAAGCAATCATAGATGGAAGCGCTATGCTGGCGTTTCGTCAGATGACCAGCGCTGCAAACGGCAACCTGCAGTTCACAGAGCTGCCGGCTGGACGCATCACGATCCTGGCAAAGAAGGCAAACACTCAGACGGTTGTGCTGGCTCCAACACAGATCACACTCGTTCCTGGGGAAGTATCCACCCTATGGCTGGGCGGACTAAGTGCAGCTCCAAAGCTTTACCATGTGAAACACAACTGATAGTAGTATGACAACAGAGCAAACACAGACAGACGTGGCAATAGCGGCACTTGAACAAAAAGCCTCTGAGCTGGAGGTTCAACTTCATCATGAAGTGCGTGCAATGTTGTCTTCATGGGAAGCAAAGAAAGCCTCGTACGAAGGTGAACACTACACATATGTGGTGCGTGGAAAAGAAATCAAGGTTAAGAACCACACAGAGTCTCTTGCACACACACGCGTGCCGAAGATCTCACTCCCGAAATTCAAAGACTGGGGAGAGATCGTCCGCTGGTGCATGCAAGAAAACGTACCGGGTGAATTTCCCTACACAGCCGGCGTGTATCCGTTTAAGCGCACCAATGAAGATCCAACGCGGATGTTTGCCGGAGAGGGCGGACCCGAGCGCACGAACAGACGCTTTCACTATCTGTCTCTGGGGATGCCTGCGGCCCGCTTGTCGACAGCTTTCGATAGTGTTACACTCTATGGAGAGGACCCGGATCACCGTCCAGACATTTACGGCAAGATTGGCAACTCTGGTGTAAGCATTGCCTCGCTCGACGATGCAAAGAAGCTGTATTCTGGTTTTGATCTCTGCGCTCCAACAACATCTGTGTCGATGACCATCAACGGACCAGCACCAATGTTGCTAGCATTCTTTATGAATGCCGCCATAGATCAGGAATGTGAAAAGGTGATCAAAGAGCGTGGATTGGAAGCAGACGTATCCGCAAAGATCGATGCTATCTATGCTGAAAGGGGGCTTGCGCGCCCCATGTACCGTCATGGTGATGGATCAGCTAATCTTCCTGAAGGCAACACCGGCCTGGGGTTGATGCTGCTTGGAGTTACAGGCGAACAAGTTCTTGATCAGCAGACATATGACGCATGCAAACAACGCGCGTTGCAGAATGTGCGTGGTACCGTACAAGCCGACATCTTGAAAGAAGATCAGGCACAGAACACCTGCATCTTCTCAACCGAGTTTGCACTTCGTATGATGGGCGACGTACAGAAGTATTTCATCGATGAAAAGGTCCGCAACTTTTATTCGGTATCAATCTCTGGTTATCACATCGCAGAGGCTGGTGCAAATCCGATCACGCAACTTGCCTTTACGCTTGCCAACGGTTTTACCTTCGTTGAGTATTACCTCTCTCGCGGCATGCACATCGATGACTTTGCTCCAAACCTTTCGTTCTTCTTCTCCAACGGTGTAGATCCCGAGTATAGTGTTATCGGCCGTGTTGCCCGAAAGATCTGGGCCAAAGCCATGAAGCATAAGTATGGAGGTAATGAACGGTCACAGATGTTGAAGTACCACATTCAAACATCTGGTCGCTCCCTGCATGCGCAAGAGATTGACTTTAACGACATTCGCACGTCGCTGCAGGCGCTCTATGCGATCTATGACAACTGCAATTCGCTGCATACAAATGCCTATGACGAGGCAATCACAACACCTACCGAGGAAAGCGTACGCCGGGCGGTTGCCATTCAGCTTATCATTAACCGAGAGCTTGGGCTTGCCAAGAACGAAAACCCTATCCAGGGATCATTCATCATCGAAGAACTCACCGACCTGGTAGAAGAAGCCGTGTATGCAGAGTTTCGCCGCATCGCCGATCGTGGCGGTGTGCTTGGTGCGATGGAGAACATGTATCAGCGCAACAAGATCCAGGAAGAATCACTGTACTATGAGACCCTCAAGCACACTGGTGAGTATCCGATCGTAGGTGTCAATACGTTCCTAAGCTCAAAGGGCAGTCCAACGGTGATCCCAGCAGAGGTCATACGCTCTACATCGGAGGAAAAGGAACAGCAGATTACGAATGTACGCCAGGTGCAGCAGCGCAGCGGACAAGCCACAGCAGCAGCGCTTGACATGCTGCGTCAGACGGCCGTGCAAAACGGAAACATTTTTGAGGCCCTTATGGAAGCTGCGAAGGTGTGCTCACTGGGTCAAATGACTAACGCATTGTACGAAGTTGGCGGACAGTACCGCCGCAACATGTAAGGCAAGGGGCTTGTGGTAACGCTTGAAGATATACGCCTTGCGCACGAGCGCATACGCCCCTTTGTACACAACACCCCCGTACTTACATCTCAAGCCATCAACCAGATGGTCGATGCAAACGTGTATTTCAAATGCGAGAACCTTCAGAAGGTTGGCGCCTTTAAAGCCCGCGGCGCAGTCAACGCGGTGCTGCAGCTGGATTCGGCAACCGCTGCGCGCGGTGTTGTTACTCACTCAAGTGGTAATCATGCGCAGGCGCTGGCCTATGCAGCCAAACTTCGTGGGATTCCGTGCACCATTGTCATGCCCAGCAACGCCCCCTCGGTAAAGCAGGACGCAGTGCGCGACTATGGCGCTTCAATCGTACTGTGCGAGCCCACGCTGCGCTCTCGATTAGATACGATGGAAGCCATTGTTGCGTCAACGGGCGCACACCCTGTGCCCCCATACAACGACGAGCGTGTTATTGCCGGACAAGGCACACTGGCTCTGGAGTTTGTAGATCAGGTCGACAACCTCGATGTAATCATGGCACCTGTAGGAGGTGGCGGACTACTTGGCGGTGTTGCAACGGCTGTGCACGCCCTTGATAGCCGCATCGACATCGTGGGCGCAGAGCCAGAGATTGCCGCAGACGCCCAGCTCTCGCTGCAAACCGGCGTGCTGCAGCCCCCTGCCGATGCTATGACGATTGCCGATGGACTTCGAACCGGGTTGGGCGATGTAACTCTCGCGCACCTGCAACAAGCGGAAGTACGTATCCTGACCGCCTCGGAGGATGGCATTCGCGAGGCAACGTACCGGATCATGGAGCGGCTGAAGGTAGTGATCGAACCCAGCGCAGGGGTAACACTGGCTGTGATGCTCGAAAACCCAGGTCGCTGGCATGGACTGCACGTAGGAATTGTGCTCTGTGGTGGAAACATCGATATCCGTCGATTACCTATCTAAAACACCCGCGAACAGGCCGATTTTCCGTAGTTTTGTCGTCCTTTGGACACGTACGGACAGTTCATGCATTCGGGTTACGAAGCCATAATCGGGTTGGAAGTGCACGCGCAGTTAACCACTGCGTCTAAGGCATTTTGTTCCTGTCCTACAGAGTACGGCGCCCAACCAAACGTGAACGTCTGCCCAATATGTCTTGGGCACCCAGGAACGCTTCCAGTGCTCAACGAGAATCTTGTTGCCTATGCCATAAAGATGGGTCTGGCAACCAACTGCAGCATACGCGAGCGCTCAACGTTTTCACGCAAGAACTACTATTACCCCGATCTGCCGAAAGGATACCAGATCACGCAGTATGCAGACCCCATCTGCTACAAGGGGCATGTAGAAATCGAGACCGAGCAGGGCGTTAAGCAGATCGGTATTACTCGTATACATATGGAAGAAGATTCGGGCAAAAGCATACACGATCTGGATATCGATACCCTGGTAGACCTTAACCGGGCCGGCGTACCGTTGATCGAGATTGTAAGCGAGCCAGATATCCGGACGCCACAGGAGGCGTACCTATACCTTCAGCAGATGCGCCAGATACTGGTGTATCTGGGAATCTGTGATGGCAACCTTGAAGAAGGCAGCATGCGTTGCGATGCCAATGTTTCGGTTCGTCCGATAGGACAGCAAGCGTTCGGTACCAAGCGCGAGGTCAAGAACCTGAACTCATTCCGCAACGTAGAGAAGGCCATCGAATACGAGATTGATGCCCAGATAGCGGCGATAGAGACTGGCGGAACCATCACTCAGCAGACGCTCATGTGGGATGCCGGAAGCGGTCAGACCAAGGTGATGCGCTCGAAAGAGCAGGCTCACGACTACCGCTATTTTCCCGAGCCAGATCTTGGCACGGTGGTCGTCTCCGATGAGTGGCTGGCCTCGCTGCGCACAACGTTGCCAGAGCTTGCTCTGCAGAAGAAGCGCCGTTTTGTAGCTGATTATGGTCTACCTGTCTACGACGCAGCCATACTTGTTGACGAAGCATCGGTTGCCACATACTACGAACAGGCCTGCGGGGCACTTAAAGCCCCTTCTGCGGAGACCTGGAAACTTGTCAGCAACTGGATCATGACAGAGCTTCTGCGAATACGAGGCGAAAAGAAGTGTGAGATTGGCGAGGTTGGTATAACCTCCGATCAGCTGGCATCACTTGTTGATGTGATCGCAGACGGAACCATCAGCAGTAAGACAGCAAAAGAACTCTTCCCAGATATGCTCGGCAGCAATAAGCTTGCTGCGGAGTTCATCGAGGAACGGGGCCTGCGACAGGTTTCTGATGTGTCGGTTCTGCAGGCGATGGTGGACGATGTTATTCGGGCCAATCCTGATAACCTTACGAAGTATAAGGACGGCAAGACGAACCTGTTGGGGTTCTTTGTCGGACAAGTACTTAAGGCATCGGGTGGTTCGGCAAATCCATCCATCGTTACCGAACTGATGAAGGGGGCTTTGGATGCGGCCGAGTAAGTGTCAACGATATAGGCGAGGTGCGTAATGCCAATTACACCTACAAAGACGATCTGGAAGAATGGAACATTCGTTCCATTTGAAAAGGCGACCATCCATGTGCTCTCCCACGTGGTGCATTATGGTTCTTCGTGGTTCGAGGGTATTCGCTGCTATGACACGGAAAAGGGCGCTGCTATTTTTCGACTGCCGGAACACATGCGCAGACTGCATCATTCGCTTAAAGTGTATCGTTCGCAGTTACCCTTCTCTGTTGACGAGTTATCGGAAGCAGCCGTAGATCTTGTCAAACGCAACAAGCTTGGGCGCTGCTATATACGTCCGTTCGCCCTACGTGGCTTCGGCGACATGGGTGTCTACGGCTTGCGGTGTCCGCTTGATGTATATATCGCCGCCTGGGAATGGGGCGCCTACCTTGGTGATGATGCTGCATCCAATGGTGTTGATGTTTGCATCTCTTCGTGGGACCGTATCACGCCCAATTCGATGCCGTCGATGGCCAAGGCTGGCGGCAATTACATGAACTCACAGCTTGTAAAGATGGAGGCCGTCGAGAACGGCTATGCAGAGGGCATTTGCCTGGACTCGTATGGCAACGTGACAGAGGGATCGGGAGAGAACGTATTTGTGGTGGTTGATAACGAACTTATCACGCCCCCTTCGGCCTCATCGCTATTGCCGGGGATCACACGAGATACCATCATCACACTGGCTCAAGAGCTTGGAGTAACGGTTCGCGAACAAAACATACCCCGTGCAATGTTGTATCTGGCCGACGAAATGTTCCTTACCGGAACAGCCAGTGAGATAGCGCCAGTAACATCTGTGGACCGCATTGCGGTAGGCAGAGGCAAGGTGGGTCCGATGACGCGTGCTTTACAACAGGCGTTTCATAATATTACCGTGGCAGGGGAAGACCCGTACGGCTGGCTTACCTTTATCAAGAAGAGCCGATAACAACGAAATACTCAACGACGAAATCAGGAGAACACCATGGCCAAGGCCAAGGCAAAAACAGCTACAACACCAGCACCAGCCAAGACAGCAGCGGCCGCGCCTGCGAAGGCTCCGAAGATCGAGCTCTTTGATCTCAAAGGCATCAAGCCAGACGTGCTGATCGAGTGGTACAAGACGCAGCACTTAGGCCGCCGGCTGGATGAAAAGGCCGCCAACTACCTCAAGATGGCTAAGGGGTGGTCGTACCATGCTCCGTTTGCTGGACACGACGGCATCCAACTGGCATTGGGCAAGGTGTTCCGTCCGGGCAAGGACTTCTTGTTCCCCTATTACCGTGACATGCTCACATCCCTGGCTGCTGGTTTAACGGTAGAAGAGATCATCGCCAACGGTCTGTCGAAAGATGCCGATGTAGCCGGCGGTGGACGCCACATGAGCAACCACTTTGCCAAGATCTCCATCAACCTGCAGAACAGTTCCTCGTGCACAGGTAATCACTCTCAGCAGGCAGTAGGTACGGCTCGGTCGATCAAGAAATTCAAGGGCGACGAAGTAGTATTCTGTTCTACGGGCGATAGCACAACCTCCGAAGGATATTACTACGAGGCCGTTAACGGTGCCGACCGTGAAAAGCTTCCAGTTGTGTTTGTTATCCAGAACAACAAATACGGCATCTCTGTGCCGCTTCATGAGCAGACAGCAAATCCAGTGGTAGCAGAGAACTTCAGTGGCTTTACAAACCTGAAGATCTTCTATTGTGACGGACGCAACCCCATTGATTCATTCGAGACCATGGTTGCCGCGCGCGACTATGCCCTCAGCGGCAAGGGTCCGGCAATGGTTCATGCAGACTGCGACCGCATCGGATCACATTCAAATTCCGACAACCACGAGCTCTATCGAACCAAGGAAGACATCGACGCAATGAAGGGGCGCGACCCGCTCCCGCGGATGCGTGCATCGTTGATCGCCGCAGGCATTGCAACTGATGCCGAGCTCTCAGCCATCGAAGAAGCAAACAAGCAGGCCATCTTCGCAGCTGCAGATGCTGTTGAGCCCCTTCCAGATCCAGATCCAGCATCATACACCCAGTTTCTGCTTCCAGAGCCGGTGGTAGGATATGACGACGACACAGAACAACGCAGCAAGCCTGCTGCGGACGCCCCCATGGTGACCTTCCGTGAGGGTATTGTAAATGCCATGCACGAAGAGTTTCGGCGCAACCCAAGTACATTCTTGTTCGGACAGGACGTTGCTTCGCACAAAAAGCAGGGCATCTTCAATGTCTGCAAAGGAATGCTTGATGAATTCGGCAATGACCGCGTTTTTAACGCCCCTATCGCTGAAGACTTTATCGTTGGAACGGCCAACGGCATGACGCGTTACCGCGACGACATTCGTGTTGTTGTGGAGGGGGCTGAGTTTGCCGATTATTTCTGGCCTGCCATGGAGCAGCTTATTGAATGTACCCACGACTATTGGCGAACACGGGGCCAGTTTTCACCAGCGGTTGTGATCCGCTTGGCATCTGGAGGATACATACAGGGCGGTCTTTACCATTCGCAGAACCTCGAGGGCACGTTTACAACCCTTCCGGGACTTCGTGTGGTGTGTCCGGCATTTGCTGACGATGCCGTTGGACTTATGCGCAACGCCATCCGATCCCGCGGTACGACCATGTATCTCGAGCCGAAGTTCCTCTACAACTATCGTCCAACATCAGCACCTATGCCAGCCGAAGACTACATCATACCATTCGGTAAGGGCAAGATCCGCAGAACTGGAAGCAGCCTAACAATCGTAACCTACGGCACGCCTGTGCACTGGAGTTTGCAAGCTGCTGAGCAGGTAGCTTCTGAGGGCATCGACGTTGAAGTTATCGACTTGCGTTCGCTAGCCCCTTGGGATAAAACCATGGTATTCGAGAGCGTAAAGCGTACAGGACGCTGTGTAGTGGTTCATGAGGACAAGAAAACAGGCGGGTTTGGCGGCGAGATAGCCTCTTCGATCAGCGAAGAGCTCTTCCGATACCTGGATGCTCCTGTTGCTCGTGTTGGCTCAAAGGATACACCTGTGGGCTTTGCGAAGTCTCTGGAGCAGGCAATTCTTCTTAACGTAAACGACATTGTTACCGCCATCCGCGGCACGATGGCGTTCTGAGTGTGTGAATAACACACTGGTTTAGGGTGTGGATATCGTCTGTAACCCTAATTGTTAAGAAACATTTACCCCAAATAATCCTGTTCATATTTCTCTTTGGTGGGAAGCCCCCCACCACCTATATTTGCATGTCCATTTCACTCCGCGGGGTGTGTACCTACGTGTGTATGCATCATTGCGTGAAGTAAGTAGGCTTGCTTTTGGGTCATAGTAATCACGCTACGGCCAGTACAGAATTTGAGGAGTGCATGAGCACAGAAGACATAGACAACATCACCGAAACCCCTGTATCTACGGGCCCTGCGGCCACTGATGCAGCGGTAGACTTCTTCACAAAACAGTGGAAGATTGTTGCCGGTGTGGTTGGTGCAGTAGTGGTGATCGTTGCAGGTTACTTCTACATGGACTATCAGAACAACGAATTAAACATCGAAGGTCTGACACACCTCTCACGTGTGAGAATGGCCTACGACATGGGGCAGTATGATTTAGCTCTCACGGCCCAAGGGTTACCTCCGATCGACGGTCAGCCGGTCAAGGGGCTTGTTGCGATCAGTGACGAGTATTCTGGTACGGCAGCAGGAGAGCAGGCGGCATTGATGGCGGGAAATGCGTATATCAACCTTGGCAAGGCTGCGGAAGCTTCTGTCCAGTTTGAAAAGGCGGCTTCATCAAATGCTGTTGTGATCCAAGTTGGTGCTATGCAAGGACTTGCAGCCTCCATGGAGCTTAACAAGAACTTTGCCGAGGCGGCTTCGAAATACGAAGAAGCTGCTAAGCTTGCGGAGGATTCGGGCCTGGAAGAGCAGTGCTACCTGAATGCTGCGGCATGCTACGAAGAGGCGAAGAACAACGAGAAAGCAAAGGAATTGTACCGAATTATTGTCAAACGATTCGAAATGTCAGAGGTGGCCGCATCCGCAAAATCGGGTTTGGCGCGTCTTGGCACGGCAATTGATTAGCAAAATCGGGCGGTTTCGCCATTTTCCTATTTAGAGTAAATGAAAAACGTGAAAAAATTAAAGTATAAGGTTTTTACAACTGGAGGTTGTATGCAACGTTGGTTTCGTCTGAGCAGCTTGCTGCTTGTGCTAACCGCGGCGTTTAACGTAGCCCAGGCGGCTTATGTTGAGGTCCGTGGTAGTCTTCCTCCGGGTGCGGTTCGCGTATTCGTACGTGACACCGTATATCGTATTAGTGGCACGTACACCATTGGTGGAACGCTTCTAATCGAGCCCGGAACAACAGTTGAGTTTATGCCAAACGGTCGTTTGGTTGACTCAACAGGTGGTCGAATCATTGCTGATGGTCGTGCGTCTGCGACGTACAATGCTACTGCAGTGAATCCGCTGGTTCCACCGTACACTGGATATGACGACTTGTCATACTTCGGTGCTGCGGGAGTCGTCACATCGACGATCTCAACAGAACCAACGATTCACCCATCGAAGTATTCGACGATCTTTAATGTGAATCTCGGCACGAATGTCAACCTCCAAGGTTTGACACCTGCCGCGGCGATCATGTATAAGGCAGCCCGCCTTGAGCTTGGATCGGTCATCTCGGCCATCCGCTTGAACGCATGGTTCCGCCCGACGGGTGCTGGTATCAACGTTACACCTGGACGTATCACGTTCAAGGCTGGTGACGTAAACACATTCTCACGCGAATGGGGTCATATCGTCGTCCTTCCGGGCGCAGGTGCGGCTTTCTTCCGTGATGTCGACTTTGTGAACTTCCGCAAGGACACAACAGTAGACAACCGTCCGGTATACCTTGCTAACAGCAACGGCCAGATCTTTACGGCCGCTCAAGCTGAGACAGCAAATGCCGGTCTTCTTGATGCAACAAACGGTGGTGGTGGTGCCATCACAACGTTCTCGTCACGCACGTGGATCGTTGGATGTAACTTCCGCAACAACATGTCGCGTTTCCGTGGTGGTGCCATCCAAATTCTTCAGGCACCTGCTGATACATATTCAGGAACAGCTCTTCAGCTTTACCCAAGCTCATCAACAGCTGCCCTTCCTACGTATCCAGCTACGGTTAACCCATTCATGACAAGCCCTGTTACGGGTGACCCGATTGCTTCTGGACTGAAGATCACTGACTACATCTATGATGCAGCAGCTGAGACAATGACAGATGTAGATCGTCAGTCACACGACGATGCTCGTCTTGCTCTTTATCTGGGCCGTATCCGCCAGTCACGCTTTACGGGTAACTACGTTCTTCTTTCAGACGTAGATACAGTGCGCGTTGGTGGTATTCGTGTTGTTACAGATGCAGACCGCGCAGCAACAGTGTTTGCTAACACAAACCGCTCACAAAAGAACGAAGCATTTGGTGGTGCCATTTACGTTTCAGGCCGCACACCAATGGTTGTTGGTATCGGTGTGAACGACTTCCAAGGCAAGGACACGATGGAGTTCAACAGCAACTACGTGTTGAACCGCCAGTCATCTACGCCTAACGGAAATGCAGTATCACAAGGTGCACGCGGTGGAGCCATCTATGTTGGCAACCAAACCAGTGTGATCTTTGCAGGTCGTTACACGACGAACCGCACAGAAACACCATATATAACAACTCTCGCATCTTCAGGTGCAGCATCAGTTGGTAACTTCTCTAAGGGTGGTGCCATCTATGCTTCAACGGGAGCATGGCAGATTCAGGTTCGTGGTAACCTGGACAACAATCCTCCAACACACTTCATTGGCAACTCGTCAGGTCGTGGTGGAGCCATCTTTGTTGAAAACGGCACGAATGACAATTCAGTATCACCATGGATTGGTGGTTCAGATGGAATTATCAACGCACGTAACTATGGTTTCAATATCAAGTTCCGTGATAACCGTGCATCGATCGACGGTGGTGCCGTATACACAGCACGCAACATGTATATGTACGGTGCAGGTGGTACATCGGGTCCACTCTGGATCTACGGAACCAACTATGGTGTAGAATTCCAAAACAACACAGCTAACTTCTCGGGTGGTGCTATCAGCGTACAGATTCCTCAGAATCTACCTATCGCTCGCCGCACACTGCGTTTTGTTCGTGGTCACTTCCTCAACAACCGCGTAGGTCAGGTAGCTGCAAATCTTGCAGACCAAGTACGTGGTGGTGGTGCTCTGTACACGATCAACGCAGACCTTAACGTAGTCAAGGGTGTTGAGTTCCGCTCAAACAAGGTATGGAACGGTAACGGTGGTGCTATCGCGGTTGTAACACCAGATACACTTACACGCAAGCGTTTCATGGTTACGGACATGGACAACATCACATATGATGCTAATGGTACAGCTGTATCATACGCACCACGTAATGATGTCTTCACGTTCCAGACAGAACAGCCTCGTGCAGATGAGCGCATGCTTACACGTTTCTACGACAATGAAGCATATGCTAACCCTGGTCGCCAGGGTTCAGGTACAACACAGCGTGGCGATATCAAGATCACACATCCAGGAACTGCACTTCGTGAAAACGGTACAGGTCTTGGTGGTGCACTTTATATCTTGGACAGCATCCGCGTTCGCGTAGACACGTTCTCTTTTGACCGTGTACGTATGCAGAATAACGTTGCTTTCAGTGGCGCTGGTATGTACTCTGACAATTATGATCTCAAGCTTGCCATGGCTCGCTGTTTGATTACCGGCAACAAGGCAACATCAACACTTGGTCGCGTACAGGATGTTGTTGATGGGCCACTCGTTGGTGCAGCAAATGCAGCTTCAAGTGATCTCGCAGGAGCGGTACTGTTCGGCGAGGTTACAGGTCCACTTCCTTGGTCAACATATAGCTACGCTTCGAACTCGATTTACGACAACGATGCGCGCTTTATTATTCGTCTTCCAGATGCACAAGACACTAAGGGTGTTCTTGCTGGAACAACAGGTATTGGTTTTGGTGGTGTAGATACGCTTCGCGGTAACTACTGGGGTCGCACAGAAGCAAACGTCAACACTGTCCTTCCACAGACACCAAACACATCGTCATTTGGTCGCGTACAAGAGACATTCTTCATCGCTGGTAATGGTAAGACGCACATGCGATTTGTTCGCACTGGCTCAACCAACCCAACGGAGCAGGGTCCTTTCGAGTCAGACTGGCGCTACACATATACCCCAATTGCAATTGGTGTAATTCCAGATACGCTTCTCCTTGCTGGACGTATCTATGACATCTTTGATAAGGGTACAGACATTAAGACGGCAGACTATTCAAACCGTCGCATGTCTCCAATCGAAGACTTCGCTGTAGGTATTGCGCCAAATCTGGATATCTATTCAGATCCTACGCAGCCGTCATACTTGAAGTATGTAAAGCGTATGACACGTAATCCTTACGATGCCGACGCACACGCTGACATTGCAGCTGTACAGACGGAATTTGTTGGTAACCATCCTATTGGATACCCTGTATTCCTCGAGTCTCGCATCGATTACAGCGGTTCAGCAGAAATCAGCAATAATGACGCACGTTCAATCAATGAGTCGATCTTCTTCGTTATCAATGAGCGCACGGGTGACTTCATCCGCGTAAACATGAAGCAGCGTGGCTTGACTGACTCGATCTACCGTGCAACCGTAGAACTTGTTCCAGATTCTTCGAACGGTGGCGATCCAAATATCCGCCGCGCATATGAAGGTCTGGCCACATACGGAACAGGTGCAACGCTTCTATCTTTCCTTGAAGACAATGCAGTTGCTGAAGATTCTTCAGCTCTCCAGGGTCGTCGTTGGGAAGGTTCAACACAACTTGGCGAACTTGGCGGCGCAAACTTCCGCCTGGGTAACCGTCCAGCTCTTCCAACATCAAACGGTGGTAGCGAAACATACTATGCCGGTGAGCGTTATCGCGCACTTCCAGTGCGTGATGGCGACCAAGTCACAGTTGTTTCCCGTACAGCTCTTTGGTCTGATGGTGTAGTTGCAGGTCTGCTAGGCGGCCTGACGTTTACAGTTGGAAACAACACGAACCCACCAGTATTTACTGGTGCAGCTGACACACTCCCAACATCTCCACTTCTTCACCCAGAGTATCGCAACCGCGTGTTTGTAACAGAGAATCGTCTGTACACACCGATAACGGCTGCGCAATCTCCACGTGGTGGTGGTAACGGTAGCTGGTTCAACGAACCACCTAGCTATCCAGCGGACATCACAAACCAGCCAATCCCTGGTCGTGATCTGTATGAGCGTGACTCGATCTTCTCGATCACTGCTGTAGATATCAACAAGTTCTATGACCCACGTGTAGTAAGAGATGCTGGATTCAACGCAGAACTTGCTTACTTCTGGGACATCAAGACAGGCAATAGTGGACTTCGTTACTGGTTGCGTGACACACTGATTCGCGCAAATGCAACAAACAACAACCCAAGCTGGGGAGCACGCGGATACCGCATGTTCCGTGGTCGTCCAATCAATCCTTACATCGTTCCAGGTGGAGAGTTGGTTGAGGTAGTTGCTAAGAACTTCCCGCCATCAGTTGAACTTGTAGATTCACTCCGTAAGAACAACTGGTCAGAAAGCGACATCGCACGTTGGGTATACATCTATCCATCATACTTCCACGCAGAACAGTATGACAATGCGTCGCTTCCTAAGGACCAACAGACACCATCGAACACAAATGCTCGCTATCTCCAGCAGGACACAGTGAACTTTGGTTGGTTGGATTCAACATCGTACCAGTTCCGTATTCATGTTGTTGATTCAATGCCACGGTTTATCTGGCGCCACAATGCAACAGGTAATGCAGCATTCACATATCAGAACATGCTTCGTGGTGACATCACAGTTGTTCTTGATCCAACAACAACGGATCCAGATGCATATGATGCAGCAACGGGCACGTATCGCGATACACTTCGTTTGACGACAACAACGTCACGTGTTGGTCGCAAGTTTGTTGACACTCGTACAAACCCGAACAACATTCTGAACGAAGAATACAACAACCCTGCTAACAACTACAATGACTCACTCAACATCCACTTTGTTGCTAACCTTACTGACTCACTGCGTTTCCGCGCAGACATCAACACAGATGATGAGTTTGAAGATGCAGCAGCTGTTGATGCGAATCGCGCAGTAGTTAAGAAGTATGGTGCATGGGACTTCCGTTATGGTAAGACGGCATACGGCTTCGTTTCGACATCTGTTCGTGAGACACCAGGTGAGACATCACTTGATGACATCGTGCAGGCTCGTCCAAGCTGGATGGCAACACGTTTCATGCGTAAGTATGCCGAACCAAGCCAGGTAAGCCCATTTGGTGAGGATTTCACAACAAAGGGACAAATCGATATTCGTATCGACGGTCTGCTTGCACGTGACCTCCTGAAGCCAGTTAATGATTTCGATCCAGGTAGCCCAATTAACGGCGACATGAATGTTGACACAGTAATGTCCGTCCTCGTAAACGATGGTCATGGCGGAATCAACACGCTTACACGTCGCTTGTTCGTTAACGTTCAACCACGTCTTCTTGATGCAAATCTTGAGGATGCAATTGAAGACACGGACTACAACGTTCAACTAACTGACTCAGCGCGTCGCATCAAGGTTTACGATCCTAACTTCGGTCAGGTTCAGAACTACGAACTCATCTACATCGATGAGCAGCGTGACAGTGTAGCAGTAGACCCGTACTTCACGGAAGCTGGTCAAATCGTTTTTGATGCTGCCCGCAAATCAACACCAAAGTGGTTGAAGATTAACCCAACTAGCGGATTGCTCTATGGCAAGCCAACGGTAACGGATCTTCCATACTCTGACACTGTTGTTAACGTGACAGTACTTGTAACTGACGCTGGTGGTCTTCGCGACATCAAGACATATACATTGAATGTTCGTGCTATCAACCACAAGCCAAATCTCCTGCAGTCACCTATCATCCGTTGTGTTGAAGCTGGCCGCGAGTACACAGACAAGATCCGTGTAACGGATATTGACCTTGCTCGCAAGCAAGCTGGTAACGAGGAACTCACCTTCACAGTAATCGAGCCAGCTGGTTCATGGACATTTGCTCCTGCTAAGCTTTCAAGCCCGATTGCTGATACACAAGAGGTAACGGTAAGCACGTCAAATCTTCAGGGTACAATCGAAAACGGTCGCATCAAGGTTCGTATCGAAGTGACAGACCGTCAAGGTGAAAAGGATACACTGACATATTCGGTAGCTGTATCTGCACAGACCCGTTTCGCTGCTGACGTATATATCGAGAATGCAATCGGTGGATGGCAGACACTTACGTTCGGTGTAAGTGGTACAGAGATCGCTACACGTGGTGATGAACCAGCAACATTTGGTCGTCTGGATTCTAACTACTGTGAGTATGAACTCCCACCAGTACCATTCATCGATGTATTTGATGCTCGTTGGACGATTCCAACACGTAACGGTATCATCCGCAACATTCACCCATTCTCAAACACGCCGGGAGAGTCGATCTACCAAGGTCGCTTCCAGGCTGGTGGTGAAAACGGTGTAAGTTCTTCATACTATCCAGTTAAGCTTTCATGGTGCCGCAACCAGATCCCAGCACGTGATGCATCGAACCCAGGTTCATATTACATCCGTGATGATCAGTCAAACGGCGCACTGTTTGCATACAACATGAAGACAGGTGAAGGTCGCTCTATCGCATCTGTTCAACATCGCGTAGGTGGTGAGTGTGACACACTTGTGATCACGTCGACATCTATCGAAGGCTTCATCATTGTGTACGACTTCACAACAGATGTTGAGAACGGCGAAGAAACACCATCAACACTCGCTATCACAGGAACAGCACCTAATCCATTTACAACTTCAACTGCTGTTAACTTCACAGTCCCAACAACATCACGTGTCTCTGTAGACATCTACGATGCAATTGGAAACCGCGTAGTTACGCTTGCAAACGAAGTGTACAATACTGGTGCTTACTCGGTTGAGTGGAATGGTTCTGCAAATGGCGTTGTACTGCCAAACGGTATCTACACGGTACGTGTATCTGATGGCACAACAACTACATCACAGCAGATCGTATTCGTACGCTAACGCTTATCTACAGGGCCGGTTTTCGGACCGGCCCTTCTTTAAACCGATTAAAACACTGAAAAACTTTGGAGTATTTATGAAGAAACAGGTATTGATTGCCACGGCGATTGTACTCTGTTCATTCGCGATCGGTGCAGTAGAGGGCGTGGCACAGCAGATCTTTAACCAGTTCCGCCAGCCAAAGCTCGTAGTCGGTCTCCCATATCGGGATATCGATGCCTGCCCTGTATCAAGTTTGAACAAGACAGTCATCCCGCCGTCGCAGTTCGCTCTGCCTCCAACGTATGTTAACGATCTTGATGATGGTTATGCATACATCCAGTTTCCTAACGGGGAGACTTATAATTACAATGGACGTCTGTACACAGGCGTTTACGTAAGTGTCAACGGTTTCTTGACCTTTGACAACACAAAGCTTGTCCCAGCCAAGCAGTCTATCGGATTGTTCATCAATTCATCATCTTACCCGGATAACGTTGTGTCTCCATACTGGGGCGATCACCGTTACCGTGTAGCTGGCGATATCGCTCAGGGTTACATGCCATCTCAAATTTCTTGGGTTGTTGATGTTGACCGTGACGAAAATTGCGACACGATCAAACCAGTTCGTCGCTGCGTAGTTGTGCAGTGGAAGAACCTGAACATCAACGCTCAGAATATCAATTCAAGCGTTGGAAACTTCCAGGCTCGTTTATACCTCGGCGGTCAAGCAAACAACAACCAAGGTGAAGTTGAGTTTGCTTACGGTCAAGTAGGAGGAAATCCATACACGAACAACACAACAGTTGTTACACGTGGTGCCACTGTCGGTATCAAGGGTGATGGTGGATTCCCTGGTTTCCTAGCTGACTTCTGGAATGGTTTGATCTGGCAGCCAAATACAGGATCAAACACTCGCACGGATTCAACGTCAGTATGGCAGCCATCAGGCGGTCGTTCAGATGCGCGCATCCGTTTTGAGTCGATCATCTATTTGACATTCAGCGACTGGGGTTATGGCGACGCAGATACTTCTGGTGCTGAAAACGAGCGCCATGGTGGTCTTCCGCAAAACCGTCGTGTAACTGTTAATGATGCCCGTGTTATCATGCGCTCTATTGTTACACGTGTGCCGCTAGATTCTGTATGGAAGCGTCAGGCGTATCTCGGCGATGTAAACCACAGCGGCCGTTATTACTTCACAAAGCTGAAGAGAGATTTCTCGGGTGATTCACTGGTAGGTGGGAACATCCAAATCTGGCGTCGTACAATCGATGTTGAGCAATTCTTCCCTGGTCAAGGCGTTGGTCCAACTACAGGAAAGCAAGTTGTTCGCGTGATGTATGAAGGCGATGGTCTGTATGGTGTTGATGGAAAGGCTCCAGATGTAAGCTCTCTGAATCAGATCTATTACGAGTGCAACGAGTATGACGCAGGTTTGATCATGCGCTATATTTCTGGTCGACTGCCATATCTGCCATGGATCTATGACAACGACACACTCGGACCAGATTTTGGTAAGGTCGTCGAAGTAGCTGAAGCATCAAACATCAAGTTTGGCACTCCTACATCGGTTGGATCGGGCCTAGTTCGTGTTCCAGTTTACCTAAATGGTGCACACAAGGGTGCGATTGGTGTTCGTTTCTCATCTGATGCAGAAATCGTAGATATCGTTAAGGCTGGCAATACGAACGTTGTTGTAGACGCGACATCAGATGTAGCTGCCATCGCTGGTAACGGTACATTCGAAGCTGGTCAGCCAGTAGCATATGTAACGATTAAGGAAACAGGCGTCGCAAATATTACCGACGTTCGTTTCAATGATGTTGCAGTTGTAGGTCACAAGCTCAATATGGTAGAGACGGAAAACAACGTCGTATCGATTTATCCAAATCCAGTTGCAGGCTCGATGTCAGTTGCTGTTAACGTTGCTCAGGCAGGAACAGTAAATGCACGCGTTTTTGACTCATTTGGAAAGCTTGTTGCTGAGATCGCTAACGATAATGTAACAGCCGGCACATTCAGTGCTAGCTGGGACGGTAACGATAGCAATGGCAACGCAGTTGCTGCTGGTTCGTACATGGTACGCATCGAAGGCGCTGGCGTGAATGCAACACAGATGTTTACTGTCGTACGTTAATCGTCTGATTGCTCGACAAAATGAAAATTATGCTGATAGGGGTGCTGGCCGTCATAACGGCGGCCAGCACACTCTCAGCACAAGACACAATACGGTTTGAATCATACAGAACCGTAGATGTGTGTTCGAACGAACGGCGTTGGTTGCTAGCCGTGAACCTTGGTAAAGTTCTACCAAGCGACAGCCTGGTGTCCTTTGACATTACAATAGGATATGATCGAACACTGCTTCGACCAACGGACGTTCTCAAAGAAGGAACGCTGTCATCCGGAATGGCTTACGAGCCATTTCTTAATACAGTAGTTCCAAACGAAATGAGGATAGCCGGCGGTAACATCATCAAGACCGTATATGGTGATCTACCGCTTGTAGCGGTAGCCGGAGAATTCCTTGGAAGCTGCAGTCAGTTTGATACTCTCGGTTATCCTTGGCCTTCAACGTTTAACGCAGAGTTCAAAAAGAAGATAACAGTAGTTCGGCGTGATACTGTGAAAGCTATAGCTACCGCAAAAAGTAATAAAAATGCGGGCATTCAATCAGATGACGATTCAGTAGTCATCGATGGAACAAGCAACGCAGTTAACCTGTTGCTGAAGGGCTCTCTTCTTCAAGGCGATAGTACCCGGTACAGATTCCATGTTAAATCGACTGCACCTCAATTACGTATCGCATCTGATAAGCCGATGAAAGGACTTGTCAATGTTTCCGAAAAGCAGGTGAAGGACGGAATAGAAATAGATGCAACTGTAGTAGATCCATCACCGGACTTTCAAGTACGGTATGACGTTTCTGAACAAACAAGGCCGTCAACAGCAATAATTACCATTGCAAGTGAAGTCTTACGTGATTGTGCTTGCGAGAAACCAACATTGAGAGATACGGTACAAATCAAGATCGATCCTACTGTAAGTGTTACATCTTCTGATGAACACATTGAAAATCTTTACGTTCACAACGATGTGCTCGTGATTCAATGTGACCATGAGGAGATGAAGACGGTGCAGATGTTTACCCTACAGGGTGTGTTAGTCATGAAGACTACTATAACTGGGGCAAACAACACACTGTCATTATCAAGTCTAGCCAAGGGTGGATACGTCGTTCGTACAACCTGCGGAGAACATCAACACGGAAAACTGATATTGAAATGAACAAACATCTGATCAACTCATCTGAGGAGTGTATTATGAATCGTCGTTATGCTCTATGGGGCGGCGGTACCGCAATTGGTACTGTTCTCCTCCTTGCAGCATTAATCGGCATCGGTTCGACTGTGCTATCTGCACAAACGAACAAGCCTGAGCTGCCGACCCTCTCTCTAACGGGAGATGGTGCAAGTTGGAAGAAGGAAGTTTATCCTGATGGCCGTATTTGGTCATCGAGTCGTGGTCCGAATGGAAACCGTACTCTCCTTGTGCCAGTTTTCATCAAGAACTGCTGGCGCACCACGTCGCAGTATGAGGCATTTCCTATCTACAGCTTCAAGTTCAAGGTCCAGTTTGATAGCTCGGCCCTTGAATTTATCGGCGTAGAAAAGAATGGCCCACTGCGTGGTCCACAAATGACACCAGTAAGCTGCCTTGCAAAGGACTTCAACTTCACTTCTAGTGTTGCACGTGATGTAACATTCCAGAGTGTTATCAATGCTCCTACGCAGAACCGTCTACGCGGCAAGCGCGTGATGGTTACAGGTACTTCGTCTAAGGCACTACCTCAGACAGGTGACGTAACACAGCCTTGCGATCAGCGTCCGTACGTAGAGCTCGTGTATCTCCGTTTCAACGTTGTGGCTAACCCGCAGATTGATCCAGTAAGTGCACGTACTCCACTTATTCTCACGAACGACACGCTGTACTACAACGACTTCCAAGTTGGTAAGGAAATCGTGTTTCCTGGCGACGTAGCTCCTGGTGACTATGCTGGTCTTGGTGGAGTTGATAACTACTACCTCGACAACAACGGTCTTGAGCAGATTCGTGATCCATTGCGTCCTTCAAAGCCAGGTATGATCTGGGTTGAAGTAACTGATGCTACTCCACGTTTGTCATTCACAAACGTTGCTAACCCAGCTTTCCGCCTTGTTGACTCGGTAGACCAGTCAAACGGTGCACGCTGGTACGTTGTAGACCCGATCACTGTTGATTACCAGACACCATACGAAGATCAAGCAGGCGGTATCGGTACACGTGACGTTGATGTTATCAACGCCAACGCAGGTACACGTGCTTACGACATCATGGTTCAGTCAGATTCAAAGTGGCTCAAGTTTAAGTCGTTCCTCAAGGGCGGTGGCGGTCAGACTGAATTGAATCCATTCCCGAACCCGGTTCGTGAAGGTTATGTTCAGTACATGGACAAGGCTATCCTTGGTGCAATTGGCGATCCACTTGGAAACCCAACGATTGGTCAGCGTGACCTTAACATGCGTATCATCTGCGATCCTAACGAATTGCCAAACGGCGACGAGCAGGAAGTATGCGGCACATATGTTGGTTACCTGACATTTAAGTCTAGCTCTCTTGAAGTTTCAAACGTTCGCCTCAAGGTAACGTTCATTTACTTCCGCTCACCTTATGAGCCGAACGTATTTGATGAGAATGACAACTGGAAGCGTGGCCAAGAGTTCCTTGGTCGTGGTATCAGCCTCCAAGTGCGTAACTCAAACGTTCCGAACGATGTAACATACATCACCTTTGGTGTAGGTAATCGTGCCACGGACGCATGCGACACACTCTTTGGCGAAACGATTTACACTAACGCACTCGGCTCTTTTGGTGCACGTTTCTATCCAAAGAATCCTGACGGATCATACATCTACCAAAACGGTCTCGGTGATCTCTGGGCAGCTACTCCGCAGCGTGCCAAGTCAACATCACGCGATATCCGTTCGATCTACAGCGATACAACTCTTGCTTACACATGTCGTTTCGATGCCGGTGGAGACCTTAACTACCCGATCGTTGTAGCATGGGATACAGACGAGTTTTCACCTGGATCTGAGCTTTTCATCCGTGATACGCTGAACGGTTCACGTTTCAACGTTAACATGCGTGCAGGTACAGTACTTGGTGGTACACGTCAGTCATATACAATTCGTGACGCTGACATCAAGGCATTCGTTATCGAGTACACGCTTCCAAAGGTTGCTCGTTTCCCTGTCATCAACAAGGGCTGGAACCTGCTTTCAGTACCAGTTAACCCATCATCAAGCTACTGGCGCGATGTGTTCAAGAATGCCCTAAACATTCCTATCCGTTTCGCTCAGAACTTGTATCAGAACAACGAAACAAACCTCGCACCTGGTGTAGGCTACTTCGTTAAGTACTCTGATGATGTTGATAAGACTATCGCAGGTTCACGTATCCGTGCAATCAACGAGAACACATTCCCAACACGCCTGTATGATGGCTGGAACACGGTCGGATCACTTTCGTATCCAACATCAACACAGAACGTCGGCGTAACAGTGTTTGGTAACTCAGGCACATTCCCAGAGATCGTTGGCGACATCTACGGATATGTAACAAACCGTGGTTATCAGGCTGTTACAGAAATCGAGCCAGGTCTTGGTTACTGGATGAAGGTAAAGGGCGCAGCTTATCTTAACCTGAAGTCAGGTAAGGGAAGCATCAACAGCTCAATCGTACGTGAGAACGTTGAAGCAAATTCAACACGCGTAACGATCAGCGATGCAAACCACAACGAAGGAACAGTATTTGTTGCTTCTAAGGGGCTTGTAGACAACAAAATGATGTTTGAGCTGCCACCAACACCTCCAAACAACCTGTTCGACGTTCGCTTCACAACACAAACAAGTGTTGAAGATGAAGCAAACCCAACAGTACAGATTCAGGGTGTTACGTTCCCAGTAACAGTTGTGATCAACAACCCAAGCCAGAACTACACGATCGTTAACCCGATCTCAGGTGTTGTTCTCGGAACTGCGGTTGCAGGTCGCAAGAACACAGTAACGATCACAGATGCACGCACACCGTACATTCGTCTTATGGGTCAAGAAGCTAATGTTGAGACTCTCAACGTATCGGCAACTCCTAACCCAGTTTCTTCGAATGGTGTTGTAAATGTAACTGTACCAGCTAACGGTCTTGTAACAGTAGGCCTTTATGATGCAGTTGGAACACTTGTTTCAACTCTCGTAAATGAAGTAAAGACAGCAGGCGTATATGGTCTCGACCTAAACGCTGCCGACCTTGCAGCAGGACGTTACATCATCAAGGCTACGGTCAACGGTGCTACAGCAACAAGCGCAGTAACTGTTGTTCGTTAAGTTCTAACGTCGAAAAAACAAGAAGGGCAGCAGGTTACTGCTGCCCTTTTTTGTTCCCGAAAGGATACACCGAATGTACACAATGATATCCGCTATCTTCTTGTTGTTCGTGCAAGCAACTGTTGCTCAACAGGTCGAGATACCTATTGCCGTTACGAACACAGTTAATGATCAGACAAAGTCGTACGTCATAACAGTGGCTGCCAATCCCAAGGCAACCGTTGATCTTGATACGGCACTAGGCGAACGTGAGATACCATCGCTGCCACCCCCAGCTGGTGTGTTCATTGTGTATTCAATTCCACCGAGCAAGGACTATATGTGGCTGAGTCCAATCGACATCAGGCCACTTGAGGTGGGCAAGCAGCATTTGGTAGAATACACCATCGGTATGACGTGGAATGCGGGCAAGATCAACGTAACATGGGGTCCGATACCGGCACTTATCGACTCTGCTTACATTGTCGATGTGGTGTCTGACTTTCCGAACAACTTCATCAAGGTAAAGTTAGAACCTGGAAAGTCGTACGAGACGATCAACACCGCTATCACAAAGCTCAAGGTACTTGTCTGGTACAACGCTACATCTCTGAATGTTAACGAAGAGGTTTCTGGCATAAGCGTTTATCCAGTTCCGTGTACTGATAAGATCTTCGTATCCGGTGCCTCCCAAGGCGCAATGTTTAACGTTATAGATGTTTCTGGTGCCGTAATTTCAAGTGGACAGATCAGTCAGGAGCAGCAAGTTGTCTCCACGACACAGTTGGCGCCTGGGATGTACCTTTTGCGAGTATACGATAGCAATGGCATCGTCTACTTGCGAAAATTCATTCGCCAATAAGGGGCGATAAACAGAAAACGTATGAGTGAAGAACGAGAACCACGGCCAAGATCACAAAATGCCCAACGCAGACGGCCTCCACATTGGCGTCCATCAGGGCAGAGACAAGAGCGTACCGAACAATCCAGAAACGTTTCCGGCTCGGTTTCGGTCGTTATCCCATTACTCAACGAAGAAGAGTCACTCCAAGAGCTATCACGTCAGCTGGAGACGGTACTTGATCGTATAACCCGCGGACGTTACGAGGTGATCTTCATCGACGACGGTTCTACGGATGGATCGTACAATGTGATCAAGGACATTAACAGCCGCAACAGAAAATTCAAAGCAATTCGGTTCCGTACCAATCACGGAAAATCCGCCGCACTTGCCGTTGGATTCGCCGAGGCCACGGGTGATTTCGTAATCACCATGGATGCAGACCTTCAGGATGATCCCAATGAGATACCTGCCCTTATCGCCAAGCTGGAAGAAGGGTACGATTTGGTTTCTGGTTGGAAGCGTAAACGCTATGATCCGTGGCATAAGACATTCCCATCGAAACTGTTCAATGCAGTCACATCAAAGATGAGTGGTTTGAAGCTACACGATTTTAATTGTGGACTCAAAGCCTACCGCAATGAAGTCGTCAAGAACGTGCAGGTCTACGGTGAAATGCACAGATACATTCCTGCGCTTGCGCACTGGGAAGGTTTTCGCGTAACAGAGCTTCCTGTGCAGCACAAGGCCAGACAGTTTGGAGTTTCCAAGTTTGGCATGAGCCGGTTTTTAAAGGGTTACCTTGACCTGCTCACGGTGATGTTTACGACACGGTACATCAAGCGGCCGCTTCACTTCTTCGGGGCAGTTGGATCGTTGTTCGCCGTTCTTGGTTTTGGAACAGATCTCTACTTGGTCATTGAAAAGTGGGCGCTTCAAACTCCATTCAGTCAACGTCCGTTTCTATTGCTGTTTGGCATAGCGATGATCATCGTTGGCGTGCAGCTCATTTCCATCGGACTCGTTGGTGAACTGATCGTCAAGAACAATCTAAGTCAACAACGATTCAGCATCCGTGAACGTCTGACGTAACTACTGGACCCATTTCGACTTCTTACATACGTTACCTATGAACATCAAGCGTATAACACAAGTCTCTGCCATTGTTGTTGTCTTGTTCTGCTCAACAACACTGCTTACATCCCAGGTGCGTTTTCGCATAGCAGGTGGGCTATCTACAGACTGGATAACAAACGACAATCCGTCGGTCTATCCACTTACGGGCTCTAACAGCGATACAACCAGTACGCGTCCATTTGGCGGTGCCTACGATGGTTCTCAGCCGGGCTGGGGACTTCGTGGTTATGTAGACCTTGACAAACAGAAAACCTTCCGTATCCCTGTTGGGGTAGATGTTTTCTACTACAATGGTGCGCAAAGTATCGCAGGTTCGAACTACCAGTTTCTTGTAGAACACAAGAACACACTCGTATCGACATTTACAGGGTTTGAGTGGTCCTTTGTAGAGTTTCCTCTGGCATTTGCAAGGGCCTATGTAGGGGGCGAAGCACGGGTTCTGTTTGTAAACGCAAACACGGTGAACACACAGGCAACGAACATCATAAATGGCGAGGTCATCACCTCGAACACAACTGTATCAAACAAAGCATCGGCAATTCGAGTTGGTGCAATGGCTCGTCTTGGTATTGAAGGCGAGATCTATTATCCGGTGTTTCTCAATACAAGCGTTGGTTACGGCGTTATGAATCTGTTAGGTCGTGATACGCGAACGAGCGCTCAGGGCGGAAGAGGCGAACTTCTGACGGCTCGGTCATTGAACGAAGCAGGCGAGGGCGTTCTTACACATCTGAACTTCTCGTTCATGATTCAGATACGAATCTAGACTCTAGGACGCATCACGAATGAGCACCGCCGAACAGGAAGACCACAAGAACTACGAACTTCACGACGAAGTATGGCGCAACCATGGTCTGGCTGCTCCCGCACGCAGAGCACTGATCAAAGCCGGCATCTTTAACGAGAAGCACCTGAAAATGCACACGATCGATGAGGTGCGCGCTCTCCATGGGATTGGCAAGAGCGCCATGGGGCTGCTGTACGATCTCTGGGATGATGACAGCCTGGAGAACTACTTGTAGAAGGTTTTCTCAAAAGCCCCTTGCTCGGGCTTGTTGAGAATTATACGCCAGATGATCCCGCGAACAAATCCGGTTCCGTAGCTTACAAGTTGCACGTAGGATGCTGCAATGCACCGCAGTGCGAGTGCTGCAGACCTGTATTTGATGCCGGCATCGATGAGGATGCCGAGAGTATACGAAGCCGGGACTAACAGAGCAATCCATCCGCTTTCTACCATGATGGCCATGTAGAGAGCCACCACCAGCATAGCAGTAAATGCAGCAGGAAAGAAATGCGTCAGCTTGAGAGTGTTGGGATGACGCAACGTAATATTGATGCGGGCGATTCCGCTGTTATGAACCTGCTTAAAGAACTTCTTCAGATCTGTGCGACGCTTATGATACACCCATGCGTCCGGGATGAGCTGAACATTGTAGCCCCCTTCCATCATACGGATGGAAAACTCAACATCTTCACCGAAGCGCATTTTTGAGAAGCCGTCGGTTTCGTTGAAGATCTCTCTTGAGATACCCATGTTGAACGAACGAGGGTGAAACACCCCCCCGACCCTTACCTTGCTGCCGCGAATGCCGCCTGTGGTTAATAGCGACGTCATGGCATAGCTGATGGCCTTCTGCGTAGGCGTAAACGATGTGTGCTCTCTGTCGGGTCCGCCAAAAGCATCCAACTTCTTGCTGGTAACCGCATCATCGATGGCCTGCATGTAGTGAGGGGGCACCGTGCAGTCCGAATCGATGAACATAAAGTAGTCTCCCGATGCCCTGCGACATCCGTAGTTACGGGACGGACCCGGACCCGAATTGTCTTTGAAGAAGTATGACATCGCAAGTCTGTTCGCATACTCCTGGCACACGTCCTTCGACGCGATGGACGATCCATCCTCTACGATCACGACCTCAAAGTCGGTGTACGTCTGCGTTGTAAGGCTCTCTAAGAGCTCGCGCAATTCATCCGGACGGTTGAATACAGCAACAATGATGGAGTACTTCATGGCTAGGGCACAAAGATACGCGTGATATGCGTGCTATTTTTGAGACGATGGCAACTACCCCACAAGATCCCGTTGTGCGATCGGAGCAGATGGATCTGCTTCCACGCACGAAGCGCAACATCCGCATGCAGTATCGCCTTGCGCAGCACACACTGATTCCGTGGCTGCAGCAATTGGGAGCACTTCCTCCCAATGCAGCTGTCTGCGAGATTGGTTGCGCCGAAGGAGGCGTACTTGCAGCATTTGCAGACCACGGTGCATCCTTTGCCCTGGGCACTGATATTCAAGAGCCACTGCTGCGGATCGTCAGCACGCCAGTCTGGAATGAACTTGGCTATGCCATCACGTTTACGCAGCACGATGTGATCTACGACGAGATCCCACAAGCATGGCAGCATCGCTTCGATGTTGTTCTTCTGCGTGATGTGATCGAGCATCTCGATGATGCCGGCATCGCACTGAAGAACATCGCACGGATCATGAAGCCCGGCGGTGTTGTGCTCGTAACGTTTCCGCCGTATACGTCGCCATTCGGCGGACATCAGCAACTGCTGGGCACAAAGGCAGGCGCTCTGCCGTTTGTGCACCTGCTTCCATGGAGCATCTTTGGCCCCATGGTGCGCAAGGGTGATCCCGTAAACCAAGAAGAAGTTGAACGTCTGCATACAATTCGTTGCTCTGCGCAGAAGGTTATGCAGGCCGCTTCGCGAGCCGGTCTTGCAATTCTCGACCAGCGGTACTTCGGACTACGTCCAGTGTTTCGCTGGAAGTACCAGCGTTCCATCCCAAGCTTTGAGTTAGGCGCACTTGCATCTCTTCCCGGCATGAAGTCGATGGCAATGGAGGCAGCATTTGTGCTGCAGGTACCGCGATGAAGACCGTGCTTGTGGTAGCGTATCACTTTCCGCCAGGGGGCGGACCAGGTGTGCAGCGCGTACTTAAACACGTAACGTACCTGCGCGATGCCGGCTGGCGTCCGATCGTGATGACCGTCGAGAACGGCGACTTCCCGGCACGCGATGAATCACTTCTTGCGAAGATCCCCTCGGATGTAACAGTTGTGCGTGTGCCAATCCTTGAACCGTATTCCCTTTATCGCTCGTTCATGGGCGCAAAAGGTGCCGCCATCGACGTCAACGTAAACAAATCCAGCGACCAACGCTCCGGCTGGAAAGAACGTCTTGCAGAGTTCATCCGCGCAACACTGTTTATTCCCGATGCACGCGTGGGCTGGCTGCTAACGGCCGTGAAACGGGGCGTTGAGCTCTGCACACAATACAATATCGATGCGATCTACAGCTCGGCCCCTCCGTACACATGTGCACTTATAGCACGCTCGATCAAACGCAAAACCAAGCTACCCTGGGTTGCCGGGTTTCGAGATCCGTGGACGGATTTCCTGACAACGCCGGATAGGTGGTTTCTGCCAGCTGCCATCGATCATGCTCTTGAACGCTCGGTGTTTAACGAGGCCGATGCGATAGAGTGTGCGTGGACGGGAATCGCTGACGATGCATTCAGGAAGTACCCGCATCTTGACAGGTCGAAGTTCTACCACGTGCCCAATGGGTTTGATTCTGCCGACTTTCCGCAGGTTCAGTATTCCCGCAATGAACGGTTTACCATTACCTACACGGGCTCGATGTACGGAAGACGCACGCCAAGGGCTTTTCTGGACGCTCTGGCGCGTTTGAATGACAAGGGGCTGGTGTTGCCCCAAGATGTGCATTTACGCTTCGTGGGCCGCTTTGGCGACGAGATACATGCTATGATGGACTCATCACCATTTGCCCCCTGCATAGAGAAGATCTCGTATGTGCCGCACGAGCAGAGTGTGGGGTATCTGATGCGGTCGGAAGCATCGCTTTTGATCGTAGATGATACAAAGGAAAGTGCAGAGATCGTGCCTGGAAAGGTCTATGAATATCTCGGCGTTGGACGTCCGGTGATCGCACTTGCTCCACGAGGGAGCGCTATTGCGCGTCTATTGGACGAGACCCAGGCTGGCCGCAGTGCACCGTTGGAGGATATCGAGGCTATTGCTGAGATTATCTCGACCTTCATTGAGCGCTGGAAGAGCGGACTGGATTGTACCACACCGCTGCACGATGTGATAGCCAAGTATGAACGAAAAGAATCAGCCAAAGAACTCGGACGAATTCTCACCAAGGTAACTTCATGAAGCTCCTAAAAACAATCGGTTTAGCAGTCATCGCCATCATTGCCGCAATGGTGGTGTGGAGCATACTCTCAATGGTACTAAGTCTTGTGTTCAAGGTCACAATGTTCCTGGTCAAAGTCGCATTGATCGGCCTGATAGCAGTTCCATTCTTCCTGTATCTACGTCATAAACTTCTGTCATCGAAATGATTAAACACATCCTTGCACTGCTGGTAGGCTGCACTCTTGTGTTGAATGCGCAGCCGAAGTACAATCCACTTGCTGTTGATCTAACACGTGTGATCCTCAAAGACGTCTTTGAGAGTAATGCTGTGCCGTTCGTTCAGCCGATGGTCAATACGATCAATGCGACTTCAAATGCACGCTTCTTCAGCAGTGCATACGTGCCCAAGAAGGTTAGTAAGGCCTATGTGCGTATCAGCGTCAACGGAATGGCTGGCTTGATCAATGAGGATCTCAAGTGGTATACTCCAAGCCTCGATCTTGGCCCACATGAAAACATCCTGGCAAACCTTGATAAGTATGGTCAGATCGCTATCGTAGACGGACGTCAGACCTATGTGATCGGGAGCAGATACGAAGACACCCTGGGTCTTTCAACACTGCTCATGAAAGAGCTTCTGCGCGACGCACTCGAACAGGGCTATTTCGGGATTCCATCCCGCGCGGCATCGTTGTTTGGCAATGCTCCGGGTAATGCCGTTGTGCTTCCGACAAAAGGAGACCTTTCTACAGTGCTGCGTAAACGTCCAGAGTATGCTCTGCTTGAGCAGTTCGGAGCTACGGCGGGAATAGATTCTCTTCTTGCCAATCTCTCACTGCCACCTGCCCTAACGCTTCCGCCTGGCGCCAACTTGTCGCGGCTGATTGCAGCTGTGCCCCAGATCGAGATCGGTTCGCTTTACGGTACAGAGCTGCTTCTGCGATTTGTACCGCCTGTAAAATTTGATACCAACGTGGGTGACTTCTCGTTCTATGGTGTAGGGCTGCGCCACAGCATCTCGCAATACTTTCCGCAGCGTTGGTTTGATTGCTCCATCCAGGGGGTTTACCAGCACACGTCGCTGACGAACACCATCGGTCTTACCGAGTCTAAACTGGCAGCAGATGCCACCATCATGAGTGCCAACGTACAACTCGGCAAACAGCTTGGTAAACATGTTGATGTGTACTCAGCATTTTCGTACGAGCACATTGATGTTACGTCAACCTACACCTATACACTCCCGCAAGAGACACAGATCCAACTTGGTTTGCTTCCCGAGCCCCCTCTCGGACAAAAAGCCGTTCCTACGCCCGATCAGCCCGGCGACCAGCGTCCGCAGAGCTCGACGGTGTTGGCCGAAAACATCAACTTCAAATACTCCTTCGGCATAAGTGCGCACGTTGGCCCGTGGCGTGCGGCACTCGACATGAACTTCAGCACATTTGACATCGTGTCGTTGGGAATCGCTTACACGATCAATCAGCCAGACGAATCTGTCGACCCGAACAAGTAACGTGACCGCTGCGGGCAAGTGCGGCAAGGACAGAGTCGAACCATACAGACTCATCTGCTGTATGAGAACCCAGTATACGCTTGCGTAGCGCTGATATCGTGATCACGTTTCCCTGTTCAACGCCGCGCAGGGCCTCGACAATGCGCCCACGCCAGATACGCTGCGGCTGATCTCGAAACATCGGTTCCTGCAACTTCTGCTTGGTTGCAGGCTTCATAACAAACGCAGACGGACAAAGTGTAGACAGGGGGCATGCATCGCACTTCGGAGAACGTGCTGTGCAGATCGTAGCTCCGAGATCCATCACAGCATGATGCCACTGGGCAGCCCTGCGAGCCGGGATGACCTGCTCGGCAAATGCAGTAAGAACATCGTCCGATTCGACATCAATTGTTGTTGCCTGACGTGTTATCAATCGTGAGTACACGCGCCTGACGTTTACATCGAGCACAACCTCGCGTTTGTTGTATGCAAAACATGCAATTGCGGCCGATGTGTATGGTCCTACGCCCGGCAGACGTAGGAGCAACGCAACATCCGATGGTATGATGCCCCCGTGCTGCTCAACGATCGCCTGTGCGGCGTCGCGCAAGCGCAATGCGCGGGAGTTGTAGCCCATGCCCTGCCACTGTCGCAACATGGTTCCGTTAGAGGCCTGCGCAAGATCTTCGATCCTTGGGAATGCCTGAAGAAACATCGGCAAGCGCTCTGCAACGCGCGAGGTCTGCGTTTGCTGAAGCATCGTCTCAGAGATCAAGACAACGTATGGATCTACCGCTTCAGTGCGCCAGGGAAAAACCCTTGCACAGTGTTTGTACCATTTCAGAAGTGTTTGTGTCAGTTCCATACAGTAGATTCGAAGCGGCATGCAGCACAACATCTCACACGAAACTATCGAACGCGCAGTTGCAGAAGCACTGCGCGTGCGTCAAAATGCATATGCCCCCTACTCCAAGTTCCTTGTAGGTGCTGCACTTGTTGACAGTGATGGCAATGTCTATGTTGGGTGTAACGTAGAGAATGCAAGCTACGGACTCACCAATTGTGCCGAGAGAGCTGCTGTGGCAGCAGCAACATCTGCTGGACGCAGGGATATTGTGCTCTGTGTTGTTGTAACCGACACACCAGCGGCCGCCTCTCCATGCGGTGCGTGCCGTCAGGTACTCTCTGAATGCAATCCGCACATGCCCATACTCTGCACAACACCCCGTCGAGACGACCTGTGGTCAAGTCTTAACGAGCTCCTTCCGCGCGCATTTGGTCCAAACGATCTCTAACGAACGAATCGGTTTATGGCACTAGCATCTGATAACAAAGGCAAAGCAGCATCCGTATGGCTTACGGTTCTGGTCTGTGGCCTAGGATATTTTGTTGATATCTACGATCTGATCCTGTTCAGCATTGTTCGACCAACCTCGCTTGGCGACATCGGCCTGGTAACCCCGGAACAGATCATGAATGCCAGTGAGTACATCCTCAATGCGCAGATGATCGGCATGCTCATTGGTGGCATCATCTTTGGGATCTTGGCCGATAAGCGTGGACGTCTCTCGGTGCTGCTTGGCAGCATCTTGATGTATTCACTCATGAACATCGTGAATGCCTTTGTAACCACGGTAGACATGTATGCCATGTGTCGGTTCTTCTCGGGTATTGGTCTAGCCGGAGAACTCGGTGTGGCTATCACACTGGTGGCAGAGGTCATGCCCAAGGAGACTCGTGGTCTCGGGACGACGTTTGTGGCATCGCTGGGTGTTCTTGGTGCGGTAGGTGCATACTTGGTCCACGAAATGACAGACTGGCGGGTTGCCTTTGTGATAGGTGGCGTCTTAGGCTTAGCACTTCTGGCTCTTCGCGTTGGTGTGCGTGAATCCACGATGTTCCATGCGCTTAACGAAAAAGCCGCCGCTCGGGGCAACTTCTTCATGCTTCTCAAACCGGAGCGTCTTCCACGATACATCAGCTCGATCTTGATCGGCCTGCCAGTATGGTTCGTGATCGGAATCCTGGTAACGTTTTCTCCGGAGTTTACCAAGGAGCTAGGGGGCTCACTCGACGTGAATGCCGGTCAGGCCGTGATGTGGGCCTATGTTGGAATGGCAGCGGGAGATCTCGGAAGCGGCTTGTTGAGTCAGTATCTCAAGAGTAGACGGAAAACCGTACTCATCTTTATCACTCTTTGCGTTGGTATGTCGGCGTGGTTTCTATTCAGCCCGTCACGAACGACAACGGAGACCTACCTGCACACTGGACTCTTAGGCTTTGCTGCTGGTTTCTGGGCTGTGTTCGTGACCACGGCCGCTGAGCAGTTTGGAACGAACCTGCGCGCTACCGTCGCGACAACAGCCCCCAACTTTGTACGGGGCGCAATGTTCCCTGCGCTTGTAGCATTAAATGCTCTTCGGCACAGTGCCGCCCCTCTCATCGAGGGACGTCCACTCGTGTCTGCTGCCCTCATCGTGGGCGGCGTAATGCTTCTGCTTGCCTTCATCGGCTGGGCAACACTGAAAGAGACCTACGGAAAAGATCTCGATTACATTGAAACATAAGCCCCGTTACAATTGCCTCGATAATGCGTGGTAGTTTTGCGTCCATGACGCACAACGAGCGAATAGTAATCCTTGACTTCGGATCGCAGTACACACAGATCATTGCGCGCAAGGTGCGCGAGGTGGGTGTGTATGCAGAGATCCATCCCTACAGCATTTCTCACGAAGCTCTCTCGGCGCTAGCGCCAAAGGGCATAATCCTCTCTGGCGGACCCTCCAGCGTGTATGCCGAGGGCGCTCCGATACCAAGCGTGGATGTCTTCTCGTTCGGTGTGCCGGTGCTTGGCATATGCTACGGTCTGCAGCTGATTGCCTTTCAGCTAGGGGGCTCTGTAGACAAAGCTGCGCGTCGTGAGTTTGGACGTGCCATGCTACAGATCGACGATACATCAGACTTGTTCGCCGGCCTTGGCCAGGAGACGCAAGTATGGATGAGTCATGGTGACCATTGCACGGCAATTCCTGACGGCTTTGAGCGCATAGGTCACACCGAGAATGCAGAGATCTGCGCAGTTCGCAACACAGAGCGCAGAATCTGGGGTGTGCAGTTTCATCCAGAAGTGCATCACAGCACAGAGGGCAAGACGATCCTAAAAAACTTCGTCGTGAATATCTGCGGCTGCGCGGCAACATGGAATGCAACGTCGTTTATCGATAATGCGATCAAGGAGATTCGTGATCGTGTTGGTAATGGCGGCGTGATCTGTGCTCTTAGTGGTGGTGTTGATTCAACAGTTGCTGCCGTTCTGCTGCACAAGGCCATTGGCGATCAGCTCCATTGCATCCATATCGACAGCGGACTTATGCGCAAGGGTGAGAGTGCGAACATCATTGAGATGTTCAAAACCCACTTTCGCATGAGTGTTGATCTTGTTAATGGATCGGAGACGTTCCTAACTCGTCTTGAGGGCGTTGATGATCCAGAAAAGAAGCGCAAGATCATCGGCAATGCGTTCATCGATCTGTTTGATGTTGAAGCAAAGAAATTCTCTGATGCGAAGTTCTTAGCGCAGGGCACACTTTACCCAGATGTAATCGAATCGGTCAGTATCAAAGGTCCGTCGGCAACCATTAAGACCCATCACAACGTAGGGGGCTTGCCGGAGAAGATGAACCTACAGCTGATCGAACCGTTCCGTGAGCTCTTTAAAGACGAAGTGCGGCGCGTTGGACGCGAGCTCGGCATCCCCGAGTGGTTCATTGAACGTCACCCATTCCCAGGCCCAGGACTAGCCATTCGTATCCCTGGGGCTATCACACGCGAAAAACTTGACGTTCTGCGTGAAGCAGATGAGATCTATCTCGATGAGATTCGCAAGGCCGGGCTCTATAACGATATCTGGCAGGCTTTCGCCGTGCTTTTGCCGGTGCAGACCGTAGGTGTGATGGGAGACGAACGCACCTATGAACACGTCTGTGGTGTTCGTGCAGTAACGAGTACCGACGGTATGACGGCCGACTGGTATCACATGCCGTATGATGTACTTGCACGCATAAGTAATCGCATCATCAACGAGGTACGCGGCATCAATCGTGTTGTGTACGACATTTCCTCGAAGCCCCCTGCCACTATCGAATGGGAATAACCAATGGACGGATTGCAACTGCACTTGCTCACGAACCATTTGCCAATAATCGGAACAATGGCGGCACTTCTTGTAGTGATTCTTGGGATGTTGCGCAAGAATGATGGCGCTATTACTGCCGGGCTTATCATCTATGTCGTGATGGCAGTGGCCGTCGTTCCGGCATACCTCAGTGGCGAAGAAGCAGAAGAACGTGTCGAGAACATAGCCGGTGTCAATGAGTCGGTGATACACGAGCACGAAGAGATGGCCGAATTGTCATTGTGGCTAACATCATTGTCGGGCCTAGTCGCACTTGGCGCAGTTGTTACACGCAGCAAGCAATCAGCGTTGGCCCCGAAGTTCACACTTGCCTTCGTGGTACTGGCCATCATCGCATTTGGTCAGGCAGCGCGTACCGGACATGAGGGCGGTAAGATCAGGCGTCCGGATCTCGGCACAACAGTTGCTTCTCCGTCTCATGACGAAGAAGACGAACACTAACCGAGAAACAACATGAAGAAGATATTAGTCCCCATCTCCAACGGCACCGAAGAGATGGAAGCGGTGATCATTATCGATATGCTGCGTCGTGCAGGCTGCGAAGTTGTTGTTGCCGGCGATGGCGATGTGGTAGTGTGCGCATGGGGAACGCGCATCCTGCCGGACATGATGATTGATGACATTGCCGACGATGATGTGTATGATGCAGTTGTTCTGCCAGGGGGCACGCAGGGCGTAAACCATTTCATTGCTAATCAACACCTCGAGCACATCGTAAAGCGTCATCACAAAGCAGGAGTACTCATTGGTGCTATCTGTGCCGCTCCACTTGTGCTTCACGACTTCAACCTGCTATCGCAGAACGCTGTTGTTACATCGCATCCTGGTGTTGCAGAAACATTCGCCCCCTATGCCTATACACTCGACCGTGTTGCAGCAGACGGGAAGATCGTAACGAGTCGAGGTGCCGGCACGGCATTTGAGTTTGCACTGGCGCTCATTCGACGTCTCGTAGACGAAAAAACGTCGCTACGGCTGGCGTCCGATATCGTGATGTACGAATAAGGGGTACGTGACATGAGTATGCATCAACCACAACATTCCCAGCCATCAGTAACCTCAGCAACGTACGTTGATGGATACCGCATTGAACTGGTCTTTACTGATGGCAATAGAGGCATTGTTGACCTTGAAACACTGTTGTGGGGTGAGGTGTTTTCTCCACTGAACGACACGCCAGCGTTTCGAGCTTTTCATGTGGACTGCGAGCTAGGTACGATTGTATGGCCTAATGGGGCGGACGTTGCTCCCGATACTCTTTACCGAATGTTAGGGTAAGATCTCCGAAACGCGTTCGATAGATACGGCTCTAGAATGCCGTAAATTGCGCTGTGAAACGCTATCTCATTACTTCGGCGCTGCCCTATGCGAGCGGTGTGACCCATCTTGGGAATGTTGTTGGGTCTACCCTGCCGGCAGACATCTACGCGCGCTATTGCAGACTGCGCGGACGCGACACGCTTTCGATCTGCGGTTCTGACGAACATGGCGTTGCCATAACGATCGCCGCTGAGAAGGAGGGCGTATCCCCTCAAGTTGTTATCGACCGATATCACGAGGCAAATGCACGAGCGCTCAAGGGGCTGGACATTGATTTCGATCTCTACGATCGAACGTCAAATCCGATACATGCAGAAACAGCACGCGAATTCTTTCTTGTCTGGAAGGATAAGGGGCTTCTCGAAGAAAAGGTCGACGACCAATTCTACGATGAAGACGCAAAGATGTTCCTGCCGGACCGCTACGTCGAGGGTGTGTGCCCCAATTGCGGCTACGACAAAGCACGTGGTGATCAATGCGACTCTTGCGGTGCGTACTACGACCAGTTAAGTCTAAAACAGCCGCGTTCGCTTATCACTGGCAAAGCACCCGTTGTAAAGAAGACTACACACTGGTACTTCCGTCTCGATGCATTCCAAGACTGGTGTGAAACGTACATTGAAGCACATGCCGGAGAATGGAAGGATAACGTTCTACAGCAGAGCCGCTCATGGCTAAAGCAGGGCCTTGCCCCACGTTCGGCAACACGCGACATGTCGTGGGGTATCCCCGTTCCTGTAGATGGTGCCGAAGGTAAAGTACTTTACGTGTGGTTCGAGGCAGTGCTTGGCTACATCTCGATCACCAAGCAATGGGCGGCACTTCAGGGCACGCCAGAGGCATGGCAAGATTGGTGGCGCAATGCTGACACAGAGTACACGGCGTTTCTCGGTAAAGACAACATCGTGTTTCATACGATCATCTTTCCTATTCTGCTGCAGACCCGGTCCGAAGAAGGGTATATTCTTCCGAAGAATGTTCCTGCCAATGAGTTCCTAAATCTTGAAGGCAAGAAGTTCTCCAAGAGCCGCAATTGGGCAATTGATGTGCTGCAGTATCTGGAGGCATTCCCGCAGGCGCAGCACAAAGACATTGTGCGTTACGTGCTTACGATGAACATGCCCGAGACAAAAGACAGCGACTTTACGTGGAAGGATTTTCAAGCGCGGACGAACAATGAGTTGGCTGCGATTCTCGGTAACTACGTTAATCGTGTAATGCAGTTCACGCAGAAGAATTTCGAAGGTAAGATTCCAGCTATCCCAGCAACTCATGTAGACGGCGAGCATGAGCAGCTGCTTGGTGCATCAGTAACCAACGGACTTATCGCTGTTGCAAAGAATCTCGACGACTATCGTTTCCGCGATGCCGCAACAGAGGCAATGAACATTGCCAGGGCTGCCAACAAGTACTTCAACGATAAGGCTCCATGGAAGAGCATCAAGGACAATCCGGAAGACTGCGCAGCAACAATGAACATATGTCTGCAGACCATCAACACGCTGGCAGTGGTGTTTGCGCCGTTCTGTCCGCAGGCAGCAGAGCAGATGCAGACAATGCTCGGACGTGCAACATGTGCGGGTACTCCTGGTAGGGGGCTTGTAGGGACGGACGTATGGATGAATGCTGCACAACATGTGCTACAGGCTGGAGAGCCCCTTGCCGAACCAGTAATTCTGTTTACTAAAATTGAAAACGAGATCGTGGAACAAGAAATAGCTAAGCTCGGAGAGCAGGAGCCTGTCGTTGATGACTCAATAGGCATTGACGAGTTTGCGAAAGTAAAGCTGCGTACCGCAGTGGTGCTCGAAGCAGAGCGCATCGCTAAGTCTGAGAAGCTTCTCAAGCTGCAGGTTGATCTTGGGAATGAGAAGCGTCAGATATTGGCCGGTATAGCAAAACACTATGCACCCGAAGATCTCATCGGAAAGACCATTGTTGTTGTGGCCAACTTGAAGCCAGCCAAACTTATGGGACATGAGTCTCAGGGCATGGTCTTAGCTGCATCTAATGCAGACGGTGTACTTACGCTCGTGCAGCCTTCAAACGCCGAGGTTGGTCCGGGAGCAGAGGTGCGCTGATGTCGGAAGAAGGCATTAACCCCACACCAGAACCTGCAGTCATTGTAGAACGACGTAGGATCCTGAACAGGTGGAGTGTGTTTGCTCTTCTCTTTGTCAGTGCAGGATTTACTATCCTCTACGTGAGCAATGTGATCTCCGTAGGCAAGCTGCTTGAGCGCAAGCAGGCGCTTGAGCGCAGCGTGGATTCATTGAAGACGGTGAATAAGACACTCGAGACAGAGACATATCGATTGCAGTCTGCCGAGCGTATTACGCGCCTTGCGCAGGAGCGCCTGCATATGATGCCTCCACCTAAAGCGCCCGTGGTGCTTGAAGCAACGCCGAAACGATGAGCATCGAAGCACAGCAACGCGACCCTATAGTGTGGAAATCAGGACTGCTTGTTCTGCTTTTTACCATCGCGTTTTCGGTGATCATAGGCCGTTTGTTCTTTGTACAGGTTATAGAAGGCGCCCGTTACAGGGATCTTGCCAAGAAGCAGTATGAAAGCAAAGTGCCGCTTCGCGCAGAACGCGGTAGGCTAACAGATCGCAACGGCCGAGACATGGCAACGATGATGAAGATGACGTCGTTTGCTGCCGACCCATCAATTTTAGAGCAGCCCGAGCTTGTGGCCCAACTGCTGGCAGCAACCGGCAGTGAACCAGCCTCGGTGTATCTCAACAAGATCCGCTCTGCAAAGGGTCGGTTTGTATGGTTGGCACGTGGTGTTAATACAGTCTTGTTCCCAGTGCTTGATACGATCAGAATACGTGGACTTATTCGCGTGAAAGAACCGAAGCGGTTGTTTACGCATGGGCCGCTAGCAGCACAGGTCATTGGTACGACAGATGTCGATAACAATGGTCTAACAGGCATCGAGCTTCAGTACAACGATATTCTGAAAGGTAAGAGTGGCTTCGTTGTTATGCAGCGAGATGGCATGGGTAAACTGCGTCCAGGGGTTGACCCCGAGCGAGAAGCCGCGCTTGACGGAAAGAGTCTACAGCTTACCATCGATCTCGAGATGCAGAGAGTAGTTGAGCAGGAGCTTGCGCGCGGCGTCTATGAAAATGGTGCGACCTCGGGAACAGTTATCGCCATTGAACCAGCCACAGGTGATGTGCTGGCAATGGCTTCGTACCCATCGTTTCACCCGAACAGACTTGATCAGGCAACAGACGATGCCATACGTATTCGTTCTATCACCGATCAGTACGAGCCCGGCTCGACGATGAAGGTTATAACGGCAGCGGCATTGCTGGAAGAAGGTAAGATCGGTCGGTTGGATCCGGTAGACGGCGGCACGGGACAGATGCAGATGCCGGGCGGTGCAGTGATCAAGGATGATCATCCTGTTGGTCAGACTACCTTTCAGGGGGCGCTCGAGCAGTCGAGCAATGTGGTGTTTGCCACGTTGGCCAGGCGTTTGGATGACAGGGTCTTCTACAAGTATGTGCGTGATTTTGGATTCGGCATTCCAACCGGTATAGATATTCCCGGTGAGGTACGCGGGCGTTTGAAGCGTCCCAACGAGTTTGATGTCTCGACAAAATCCTATATGGCCTTTGGATACGAAGTAAGTGCCACCGCGCTGCAAGTGTTGTGTGCCTATGCAGCGGTAGCGAACAACGGCATTCTGATGCAACCACGGATCATTAAGTCTGTGATGTCGGACCGCGATGGCGAGATGTCCGAGATGCCCCCACAGAAGGTGCGTCAGGTAATACGAGAAGAGACGGCCCAACAACTCAAAGAGATGCTTGTTGCTGTTGTTGAGAAAGGTACAGCAACACAGGCAACAATTCCAGGTGTTCGTATCGCAGGCAAAACAGGTACCGCGCAGCAGCTTACCAACGGCGAGTACGACAGAAAGAACTACACGGCATCATTTGTTGGGTACTATCCGGCAGATAAGCCCCGTGTAGCAATGATCGTGATGCTCGACAGGCCAACAGCAAGTATCTATGGGGGCCAAACAGCCGCGCCGATCTTCCGCAGAATCGTTCAAAAGACCATGACGATGCTGAAGCTTGATGTAACGACGCAGAAACGAATTGCAGAATCTAGAGTTTCCGATTCCGTAGTAGTGCCCGATGTGCGGGGTTTGGCATATCAGACTGCAGACTCTGTACTGCGCCGACTCGGATTGGGATTAGACACAGTAGGTGCTGGCCCCCTTATTCTACGGCAGCAACCAGCCCAGGGCACACGTATGGAAAGGGGCTCTTCGATTCGGGTAGAACTGCAGCAATTGTCCAATACCACGACACGTCCAGTTGTGCTCGGATTCTCGTTACGCAAAGCCATCACAGTGCTGCATGCGGCAGGTTACGAGGTTCGGGTTCGCGGCAGCGGTAAAGTTGTTCAACAGGACTGGACGAATAAGACTTGCACTCTCGTTGCGCAGGGTCCGTAGTTCTATGTAACTCATCGCCGAGGACTGGATTCTTAGGTTGTTCCAATCTCCAGAATGTTCATGCACAAACTTCTCCTGATCATGATATCCTGCCTGTTCACGGCCAGTGCTGTGTACGCGCAGGTGCCTGTTCTTACAGAGGTTATCAACTTTGCGCCGATTCCTGTAGGTGCGCGTAGAGAATTGCGTCTGCGTATTGAGCGACTCCCCGCTGGTGGAACATATCAGGTGATGCGCGCCCCCTTGCAGCCATTTGCGATAACAAGTGACCAGTCCGACCTTACTGTGCGTGGCAATGAAATCGAGATACGAGTGGAGTATGTACCTGTTGCCGAGGGCGATCATCGAGACGAGATCGTACTACAACGCACTCCCTCTACGGGACAAGGATCTGTGGATGACATTCGGATTCGCCTTTTCGGCACAGCATTCCGAATCGTCCGCACAGACGAGGTAGTTTTTGGCGACGTAATGACCGGCGACACTGCTAAGCAGGGGGTTCTGTATCGCGCAAACCGAAACGACGATTTCTCATTTGCGTTTCTAGGTGCCTTTCAAGAACCCTTCACCATGCTCACTGCGCAGGGCCCTGTGCGGCGGGGTTTCGATACGCTCGCACTTGTAATAGCGTTCTCGCCATCTATACCCGGCAATGTTGCCGATACTATTGGACTGATTCGTCGAGACAGACAGGGACGTGAACTTGATACGGCATTTATCTATGTCTCTGGAATCGGGCGAGAAATGCCAAAGGAAGTTGTTGTAGATCTGCGAGATCTGAATGCAGGTGACTATGCTTCCAGAACCGTGCGGGTAGACCTTCCAACCAAGGTGTATACCACAGAATTCTCGTACAGTATCGAGTCACGAGGTGCAGCCTCGTATACATCGGCAAGTATCACATCACCTAGTACTCCAAGCAGATCCCAAAACGTCATTGTCAACGTTATTGCTGCTCCACCATCAAAGGTTGATGAATCTTCCGTCTACATGCTGCTGCGGAAACACAACAACGGCTTGGTGATTGACTCAACACGCATTGTTCTTGATGTCGCTGCTAAGCCAAGGCCTACAGCGTGGACCGCATCATTCGGCTCCGAACCAGTGAACGTGCGCATAGGCGATACGGTAGAGTTGGTCTTGCGCGCGCGTACAACGGATCCGGTTGATGAAGCAACGCAGCTACAGTCGCTGTCATTTGTGATGGCATACAACCCAACAATACTCGTACCGCTGCTTCAACCAAACCAGCAGCTTTCTGTGAGAGAGAACAAGCAGGTGTTGACGACAACGATCGATGCGTTCATTCAGCCGTGTTTTCTTCGAAGCGATGGCGATACGATAACAACATTGCGCGCTGTGATTGCACTTGGTGATACAGAATCTACATTGCTGGAAGTCTCAGATGTACAATGCACTGATGTTGCCGGCAAGCCCGTCGCTATGGCATCATCATCATCGCAACTTGTTATCACAAACGCTTGGCGCTACAGGGATGGCCGAACGCGACTGGTAAATCCCTTGCAGGAACTTCTTGTTGTGGACGTCGACCCAAACCCTATCGTGGTAGCTTCCACATTACGCATTCGCAATCTGCCCCGTCAGACTGCAAGCCTTGTGATTGTTGATGCGCGGGGCGGGATTCGAGCCAATCTGAGCCAAGACCTGCAGAATGGCAAACGTGATTTTACGATTGCTGCATCCGCTGGGGCAGATATCGTTCTCGAGCCCGGTACATATTATGCGCGTTGTGCAGTTGAAAGTGTCATCGGAGGCACTCTCAACAGTGTTGTCAGGTTGTTTATCATTCAATGACCGCCTTATCCGTGCTATACCGGCCTACGATCATCGCTGTGATAGTATGTATCGCATCTGTTACAGTCATGGCACAGCCGCTGTCCATCGAAGTTGGTGCTGGTGTTTTCCGCTGGTTACCTACAGGTTCATTTAAGGATGTATCCGGCATTCCAGGTCCGCAGACTGTTAAATTCAGCGGCTCATCTGCTTCCATGCGAGGCATGGTGAGAATAGGTGCAGATGTTCTCGAATACGAGAATATTCTCGTGGGCGTGAACGCGGCGTACATGCCGGTTTCAATGTCGTATTCTGCCCGGGAAAGGGCGCCTATAGCTCTTCCGGGAGGCGGACTGTATCAAGCCACCCTACAGCATGACATTTCCGCTCAAATGGATGTCTTCAATCTTGCACCGCGGCTTCGATATAGAGCACTTGACTGGTTTGTGGCCGAGATCAGCGTTCCTATGCAGTTTGTCCTCGATCCGAAGTACACACAGGTCATGAGGTTTACAGATCCTGCTGGTTTAGCCTTTATCGATGGTCGAATCGAACAGGTCACAGGTCGTGGTCGCATAGTCAACGTGCGCAGGTTGATACCATCAGTAGCCGTTTCGGCCTGCGCAGAGATACCATTGAGTTCATCAGGAAATCTGCGTCTTGTGCCGCGACTCGGGTATGTTCAGTCGCTGCAGACTATAACGAGCGACGGAGCCTTTACACTGCAAGGTGTTGACGCATCATTGGGCGTAACGTTTGCTTTTAAGCGAACAGATCCAACTCAAGAATTGGCGGCGCCGGTCAGCAACGATTCTCTTCTCGCACAGCAGGGCGCAAATGCAGTACCGGTGGCATCGCTTGACACGCGTGTGGAACGCGATACACTTGTAGAGCTTCGAACAGGTATAACACAGGAAACAACAGACCTTGTCAATGTTGTGATCGATACGATGTCGAGTCAAGATCTCGTCTACCGTAGAATTCGCGAAACATATCGCAGGTATGTTCCCAAGCCGCCCAGTGTTCTTCGTGGATCGATATCTCTTCGGTTCGTTGACGAAGACGGCACGATCACCAGTAATGCAAGATTAACAGCAACCAGAGTATCATCACAACGTATCGTACCGATAGTACCAATGGTGATGTTCGACTCTCTAGAGCATCAGATCCCGGATCGATACGTGCAGTATGCACCGAGTGCCGCTGCCCAATTTCAGGAACGTAGAGTACTTGCATCGGATATACATTGGCACTATCAACTGCTGAATGTTGTCGGCTCGCGCCTGCGCTCGCAGCGGCTTGCTACATGTCAGCTGCAGCTATATGCACCAAGCCCTGATACAATGCTTGGCAACATGCGCCTGCGTGCAGTGCAGAGTTACATAGCCTCCCGCTTTGGTATTCGCGAGTCACGAATCATCATCATACCCTCAAGCACGGGGCTCACGGATGATGCTGCGTCAGACCTTGCCGCGGCCGTTGTGATATCAGATCCTTCTGGCAAACTGCTTCGTCCGCTAGAGGGAACTGTAGATGTTGTGGAGGCACGGCTACCAACGGTGCGCATTACGCCTGATGCCATCAGTGAGGCAGGACTTAGACAGTGGAGCGTAACGATTAACCATGGCTCCACAGAGCTGTATGCTATGCCCGACAGTGCAGGGGATGTTCATGATGTTACGATCGATCTCAATGACGTGATGACGGCAGATCTCGCGATGAAGTCGCCGCTTTCGTTCATACTGCGCCTAGAGGATAACGAGCGTACGTCTACCAGAAGCGAGCCGGCAATACTAAAGCTGACATCAAAGGCCTTGCGTCCGTCCGAACGTTCTACGCCGCTTCGACGCACCGAAGTTCTGCGCATTGGTGCTAACTCTGCTATGCAGCAGCAGGTGGCAACAGCAGCAGGGCAGCGCATAGTAAGTGCGCCATCATGGTCTGTAAAGGGGCTAACAGCGCCCGAAACGGTATTGTATGAGACAGGATCTAAGGTCTACATACAAGAAGAGCGCCAACCATAACCGGTAGACGCTCTTCCACACACACACACAACACAGGGCGTTGTGAATCCTCGTTATTCGTTCGGTAGTTGCTCCAGTTCAGATTGCCACTTTGACGGAGACAGCTTTGCAGATGTTGCGCGATCGATCGCTCGTTGGAAGAAGCCCCGTGCTTCGGAATAGTTACTACGAGACTTTGCCAGCAAACCGAGTTCGCCGAGTGCATCTGTCTCGAACTGCGCAAGACGCGCTGTGCGCGCATTATCAACGGCCGCCTGAAGATACTTCAGTGCGTCAGCCCCTTGTCCTACTTGACGGTACTTGCGACCGAGTTGGAGTGCAAGTTGACTGCAGCGCACGGGATCTTTACCGACAGCGCATGATTCATAATCGGCACGCAGCTGATCCATCACAGAGTTTGTCGTTGTTGTCTTTGCATCAACATCTACGCTGGTCACCTCTTTGATGGTCACAGGAGTGGGTGCACGTTCAACTACCGGCGCTACTGCCGGTGCGGACACCTGCATAGACTCGTTCTTCTTTACCGATACAGCAGGTGCAGGCTCTGATGCCGGCATCTGTTGTGTAACGTAATAGATCGCGCCACCTGTAACGGCAACGGCAGCCCCGCTGGCGACCCATGCCCACACGCTTTTGGTTAGTGTTCCAAGTATACCGGCAGCTGCGGCGCCCGCAACCACCTTTGCGGCAACCGAGGATTCGACGCTAGCGAGAAATTCAATTGGGAAGCGTACGCGCGGTGTTGATTCCGTGAGAAGATTCTCTACAGTTAACATCTCGCGCACCTCTTGTGCGAATTCCGGCGACTCTAGTTGTCGCTTCTCGAATTCGAGCAATTGATCCTCATTTAGCGAGCGATCAAGGAAGCCTGAGAGCAATTCTTGATTCGTCATCGTAATTCACTGATAATCGTTGACAGTTGTTCTTGTATCATTTTCTTGGCCCGGAACACGCGCACCTTGGCAAGTGAAAGCGTAATGCCGAGAGACTTTGCAATGTCCTCATAGGGCAGATCGTCGAAATACTTCATTTCAAGAGCCTCACGAAACTCGTCCGGTAGTTGAGCTATCGCGTTATGCAGAGCTTGTTTTAACATAAAGTCACTGCTGTGTTGCTCCCTCTCCTCCGGAGGCATCATCTCGTCTGAGTACTCGGTGGTATGCTTACGTCCACGTAAGGCCTTGAGACAGAAGTTCCTAGAGATCGTAAACAGCCATGCAGCGAACGAACCATCTGAGAACGAATGGCGCTTGTCGTATACCGTTAGCGAGATCGTCTGGAACATATCCTGGGCTTCGTCGTGGTTGCCAAGTGCACGCAGACAATATGCATACAGACGCTTGTCGTAGCGCTTAAAGAGACTCCTAAATGCCTGCTCGTCGTTCTTGTCACGAACGAGGGCAAAGAGTTCTTCATCTGTCATAAGTGTGTGCATGGCTTCCACATTTGCTTCGTACCCACAAGAAACCCATCAACGTAATTCCGTTACAAATGTATGTTTGTGCATGCAATCCTATTGGGAGCTAGACTCCTGGTCAGAGGCCGACATCGCCATCGTTGGTGCGGGCCTCGTCGGAATATCAACGGCCATTGAATACCTCGAGCGAAATCCCGGTAAACGGGTGATTGTACTCGAGCGAGGACTAACCCCCCAAGGTGCCTCGATTCGCAATGCCGGTTTTGCTTGCTTTGGTTCGTTAAGTGAGATAGCAGCCGATATAGATCTTATGGGAGCAAGCGCTGCCTGCGAGATAGTACAGCAGCGTGTCGAGGGACTAATGCGTCTGAAAGCCCGATGTAAAGGGGCAGACATAGGTTACCGCGACGACGGCGGACACGAGATATTTCTCGCCGATCATCCCGCCCTGCAGAGAATGGAAGAAGTAAACTATTGTATAGAACGGCTGTTCGGTTCTGATGTCTTCATCGATCGAACGGATCTCATACAAGAGTATGGTCTCAGCGATCTTGTACAGCGACTCATTCGAACTCCGTATGAGGCAACCATCGATTCGGGTAAACTGGTACGAACATTATGGTTGATCGCCACATGTTATGGTGCAGAGATTCGCACCGGTGCAGAGGTGATCAATATCAACGATCACGGCAGTGGTGTTGAGATTGCCGTCCGCACTATGACGCAGGATGTCGTAGTGAAAGTAGAACAGGTTGTCGTTGCTGCAAACGCATGGATACCCGGGCTTGTGCACAGCAATGCCGTTCCTGAAATACGTCCGGGGCGCGGTCAGGTGTTGATCACAAACCCCATTGAGAACCTTCAACTACGCGGATCGTTCCATGCAGATGAAGGGTTCTACTACTTCAGAAATGTCGGAAACCGCGTGCTGCTGGGTGGCGGACGGAACATCGATTTCGAAGGCGAGGCAACGTTGTCTCACGAGACAACAGTTCCTATACAAACGGCGCTGGAGACGATGCTGCGCGACGTGATTGTACCGTACCATGCAAATGTTGTTGTTGAGCACCGATGGGCAGGCACAATGGCGTTTACGCCCTCAAAGCAGCCGTTTGTTGGCCGCATCTCTCCTGGAGTGATCGTCGCATTCGGATGTAACGGTATGGGCGTTGCGCTAAGTAGCTCTATAGCGACAAGCGCGTCTGCCATACTAGGATGACAGACGCGCCTGTTGAATTTTCCGGGGAAGGAGTCTTACTTGGTATCCTTGATCGCCATTGCGTATACAACGAGACCGAAACCGATCTTGTTAACTGCATCGCCGATGTTATAGATAAGGTCCATGTTTGATGGTGGTGCGATACCTGCAAGCAGGTTGCCTGGAAGAAGCATGTAACCGATTGGATAGATAGCCCAACCAATAAGTGCAAACATGCTCAGCTGCTTGAATGCAGCTTGTACTGTTGCGTTGCCAGATGCTGCTGCTACCTTCTTGCCTTCGCCTACGAAGATTTCATAGATGATTCCAGCCCAACCGATAGTGGAGATAACACCCCACATCACGTTGCTCTGTGGCTGAACGGCTTCGCCCATATAGCCTGCAACAAGCATCAGAACAGATGATGCGATCAGACGCCACATCATGCCCGTCGTTGCACCTGCTGGACGCAGAAGCATGTAGAACTCAACACACATCAACGGCACTGTAAGTGTCCAGTCGATATAACGGAACTGCGTCGGAGATGTTCCCGTCTCCAACCACACGCCGCGCATGTAGAAGTAGTGAACGGCTGCGATCATGGTGATCAAGCCAGAGATCAGAAGAGATGTCTTCCACTTATCTGCAACACGTCCGCGCTCAAAGAAGAAGAACACAGAAGCAGCAAACATGGCCATATAGCCAGTGAAGAACGTAAAGCCGATATAATCACCGGCTGCAAGATTACCCCCGGCAGCAAATGCTGTCGAAGAGCCAAGGCAGAGAACAGTCAGCACCCACAGTGCAGTGCGTAGAACATTGGTCATCGTGAACCTCCGTTGAAAAAATGATAAAGAGACAACCACCACGACAAGGAATGAGTTCCCGGAGCATCCTGTCAGTAGCAAAATATTTTATAAACCCTTGTAATAACAAGGGAGTTTTCCACACTTTTTCGATTTGTCAGTACTTTTGCCATGTATGGCAACAGCACAGCGTGACATCGTAGCAGGTCCAATTGAGCTCAAGGGGCAACCCCTTCCCGAGCTCGAACAGCTTTTTCTAGCCCACGGTGAACGCAAGTACCGAGCTAAACAGGTTTACGATGCAATGTATGTGCAGCGTTTGGAACATGTTGAGTCGATGCTACAGTTACCTCAACCCCTAAGAGAGCGTTTGAGTTCCGAGTTTCGGACACAAAGTGTCCAGTTGAAAACCCTCCAGCACTCTCAGGATGGCACGAAGAAGTTCCTTTTCGACCTATGGGACGGCAGATCTGTCGAAAGTGTGCTGATTCCGAGTGAGATGGTTGCCACTGGAGAGGAGCCAAGAAGGCTAACATTATGCGTTTCAACACAGGTTGGATGCAACCTGGGCTGTGTATTCTGTGCAACTGCCTCCTTAAAGCTTACGCGTAATCTTACGTCTGGCGAGATCGTAGACCAGTTCTTACAGGCACAACAGCACTCTACCAAACCCATAACGAACATTGTTTTCATGGGCATGGGAGAGCCAATGAATAACTATGAGAACGTGATGTTGGCAACGGAGATCTTTACCGATCAGCGCACGAAGATGGTTGCGCCAAGGCGCGTAACGTTGTCTACCGCCGGGGTTATCCCTGGCATCATACAGATGGCAGATGAGGGTCGGATCATCAAGCTTGCGCTGTCGCTTCATGCCACCACGCAGGAACGCCGGGCAGAGTTGATGCCGATCGCCAAGAAGTATAAACTTCCAGAGCTCATTGAGTCGCTGGAGTACTACTATCGCAAGACACGCAAGAGTGTAACGTATGAGTACATCCTTTTTGATGGGTTCAATGATAGTATTGAGGACGTGCGCAGACTCGGCAAGCTTGCGCGGCGTATGCCAACCAAGGTTAACGTTATACCGTTTCACGACATCGACTTTACGCAACCGCAGGGCTTTGCCAAGGGGTTGCGTCCGTCTTCGCGTGAAACGTTTGAGTGGTTCATCCGCGAGCTCCGCAACGAGGATGTAAACGTCTTTATCAGATCTTCCTCTGGTGAGGACATCGACGCAGCATGTGGTCAGCTGGCCTTTTCCAACGAGGGCGGCGAACCATGAGCCCCCTTCAGCGCATATTGATGCTCTGTGCAACACTTGTATGCATGTTGTGCTCACTGGGTGCGTACACTGGCGACGAAACACCGTTGGAGACGTTCGATCCAGATCCAGAGCTTGTCTACTATGTGCGCATGAACAATGGCGATGTGCTTTCTGGACTTTCTACGCAGGTAAAGGAAGACGGCAAGGGCAACTACATAGAGCTTACGACGATCAACGGACGAGTCCGGATCTACGAAGAGAACATTGCATGGATCGGACTCTACATCGACAGTTACCGCGCAGACAGCCGCGGGCTGCTCATTCCCAATGCTGAGCCGATTGGCGACGATTCCTATATCGGCGTTACAGAAGCCGTCATGCCAACTGTTGGTGTTGGCTACACACAATATCTCAACGTCGTGGCAGGGCGCACCATCATACCCGGTATCGGAGCGCAGAATCAATTCTCGCTCATCAATATCAAGAGCACGTTATACGAAGCAGAGAACGGACTTGTTGAAGGGGGCAAGCAGTTCTATGCAGTAGGCTTCAACGCATCATGGTTGAACGACGTGAACTTCATCGGTCACGTATACGGCGTGGCAACATTTACAGGCAAGCGTACACGCGTAAGCACGATGGTGCATTGGAAAGCAGTGGGCAAAGAAGTATATACTGTCAGCTCCGGCACACTTGCCAACAGTTTCCAATTCCCCTACATCAACGGTACACTTGGTGTTGGGCTCATGATGGACGTCCGCTTTCCCGAACTGCACGATGTGCATGTGCTCGCAGAGCTCTGGGGTGCAGATCTTACGCGTCCATCGCAATCTGGACTCTTCCTCGGACTTCGGCAGACCAACAATCAGCTCACATACGATTTCGGATTTGGCCTTCTGCCAAGGGGCGTCTTGGTCCCGATTGTGAATTTCGCCTGGACGCCGTGGTAAGACAGGAGGGACAAGAGGGACAGGAGGGACGGGGTACGGAACGTCTTTCCCGCGAAAGCGGGAATCCAACAACGATGTGGCTCATTTCCGGTCCGTTTACTATATTCGTGGCCCAATAAGCCGGTCGGGTAGCTCAGTTGGTAGAGCAGAGGACTGAAAATCCTCGTGTCGGGGGTTCAACTCCCTCCCCGACCACACGGGAAACCACGTCAAGTGGTTGGATAATAACGATGTTAGACCCTCTGGAACCTCACGGATTCAGAGGGTCTTTCTGTATGACCCGTTTTCCTTGTTTGTAAGGACTTACGAGGACAGAAAACAGAAAAAGTACCACACTTTTAGTACTACACTTTTGGGTCATCTTGGCTTATTCACGACTAGGCATTCACAGTGCTTGCTCTGCATCATGTGGATCAACGTTATCAATTCGTGATGATCCCGAGATGTCCCGTTCCTGTTCAGCAGGGTAACATATCTTGACACATGATGATAAATCGAGAAGTACTACTCGCCATCCTTCTCCTGATTGGCTCAAGCTGCACAAGCGTTCGTGAGCCCAATGAGCGTCTTGTTCGAACGAGTGGGTCGTACGAGTCAGATCTCCGTGGGTTGAAGCAGTACATTGGACAATCCCCTGTAGACGTGGTGGTTGCAGGGTACACTCCGGAAATGACTACCGATATTCCAATGGAGTTCTCCGATGATTCACTCGAAATCACAATCAAGCAAGCGGTTATCGTAAAGATGGATCCTGTCGCGACATATCTTCGTCCGAAAGGTGCGCCTGCTGAAACGTATACCATTGTGCCAACAGACAATGTTGTGCGTATTTCCGCAGACGGATTTCAACCACCTGTAGATTCGGGGAGATGGGCGCTCTGGTTGATACCTATAGTTACCGGTGCATTTGCTCTGTATGTAAGTATCAGATTGTTTGCAGTAGGCAATCTGTTTGGAAAAGACAACTTCGACGGGTGCGTTATGATACCCCTTGCGATTCTTGCTGCAGTTATATGCATTGGCTCCGCTATAGTTATACTCGTTACGAAGTCACCTGAAGCCTATGAAACGTTGCGGGGAGTATCGAAGGTTTGGACTTTTCAGTAGAAACTGCGTCACAGCCTTACCACAACGCCACCGCCGAGGTTGAACTGAAGCAGCTGGACAAATGTGGATGCGCCATAACCGCCCCCTCCCGTGCCGAAGTAGAATCCTACACCGGAGAGTACCATGGGCATGTTGAGGGCCGCCTGAACGCGAAGTCCTACGGCGTCGGTGATCCAGATCTTTGTGCCGCCTGTAAATGTTCCGAGAAACCGAACAACTGATTCGTACTGTGGCTTTGAAGGAGAGAAGACCTCGAGTCCGAACATGACACCACCGAACACATCCGCTGAAGGATTCAGTGAGTGCGAGTAGAGTCCACCAGCTTGCACAAAGTGATTCGTGAGATCTGTTTCATGAGCTACCTGTCTATTGAAACCTCGCTCTTCCGCACGTGTCGGCTGAACCATGTACTGCACTTCGAACATGATGTTCTTGTCAAGTGTGACATCAACGGCTCCGCCATGTACCGCACTCGGCGCAATCCAGATGTCGCCGTAGCGCAGGCCACTCACGTACATGTAGTCCGTTGATGTGCCAAACATGTATGCCGAGAGAGCGTTGACCTCGATGCGCTGCGCCGAAGCAGAATGCGCACCAATCGTTAGTGCGAGTGCGAAAATGAAATGTTTGATTTGCAACTCCATTACATTGGTTCTACCTCACCACACAAACCTGTGATGTGTAAACACCGTTACTATTAGTCATTCTGACCGAATACATTCCAGACGTTAATGACAAGACATTGAGTGGAATACGTTGTGTTCCTAATTCTCCGTAGCCGTCGAACACTACATCAACAACCTGTCCCAGTGTGTTCATCAGTTCAATACGGACCTGTGAGGGGGCTTCTAGGTTGTAGCTGATCGTTGATGCAGGTGATAGGGGATTAGGGTAGATGAGAAGGGGCGTTGGTGTTGTCGTCTGTTCGCTGACGGAGGTTGGCGGGTATAGGTTTCCTTTGGAATCGAGCGAGAAGATAAATGCATCTCTTGAATCATTCTTTTTCATTCCGAAGTCACCAGCACTTTGCGCACTTGTATATCCACAGAACACAATTCCACCATCTGATGCTGTGGCAATGGAATAGGATTCCTCGGCGTCTCTGCCACCATACTTCTTGGCCCATTGTACGATACCTAGACTATCGATTTTTATGACAAAGAGGTGACCATATCCAGTTGCGTAATCACTAATGTCGCCTGCCCCTGTTAAGAGAAATCCGTGATCAGATGTCATAGTGCTTTGCCATCCCATGGATCCTCCAGCACCACCATAAGTCTTTGCCCACTCGACAGATCCGGCTTTATCAAGCTTCATAGCAAAGACAGTGAACTTAGTGCTTTTGCGGTATCCGAAGTCACCATCAACTGAACTTGTGTAGCCCATGATCAAACATCCGTCATCAGGGGTGCTGACAACAGAACGACCCGCATCATCTCCACTCCCACCTAAGCACTTCTTCCAGATCAGATTACCTTCGATATCAAGTTTAATTGCGTACGCGTCTTCTCTGCCTTTACCTATGCCGAGAAAATCACCATCTTCAGACGTCGTGCTTCCGGTAATCACAATATTGTTGTTTGTCGTAGTCGCAACTGAAGTGACATAATCATAGCCAGAACCACTGAATTCCCTGTGCCATAGTGGGGTTCCATCTTTGTCGAGTTTTTTAACGAATGGCTCGGGGGCATATCCAGCCATGGCGATACCATTGTCGCGCGTCATGGCGAGTGCACCCCATTGACCACCATACTTGTTCCCTTGTGTCCATACTTTATTGCCATCCTTATCCAACTTGATGATATAGGTACCATTGAGCAAACCAACGAAATCAAAATTGCCAGATTCCTGACGCCCTAATAGCAAGAGACAGCTATCTGGTGTTGTAACAACTGTTCCACCTCGTTCGTAGCCTTTGCCACCGAACACCTTCTTCCAAAGTACATTTCCTTTTCTATCCAACTTGATTACGAACGTCTCACCATTAGTCCTGCCATTGATGACATCGGCAAAGTAACTTGTTTCAGGGTAGGAGTTAGTTTCACCGGACAAGACAATACAATCATCAAATGTTGTAACTACTGAGAGACCAATGTCGTCTCCGGGGTAGATATAATTGGGCATGAGTTTAGTTCCTCCAAATGTCCTCACCCACATATTCTGGGACGCTGTGTCGGTGTGCGCTGCTACCAGGATCGATAACATGATAAGAGCAGCTCGGGTGTATGTTACAAGCATGATGCACTCACTCTGTGGAAATAATGTTTCTGACCCAATACTAGGAGTTACTTCGAGCGTGCAATATGGCCATTTAGGCCAAACGCACATGAGCCCGTCCCAACACTTTTGTACTCGCCATCACGTCAGACACCAACCCGCTAATCCTGCAATCCAGACTTGAGCTTTTCTATGAGTCCGTTCGTTCAGCGTATTCATACGCACATTACACCGCTGTCTGCTGATGCGCAGATAGACATAGCGGCACACCTTGTGCAGACGGTTTTTCACAAGGGTGATATCATCAATAGCGAAGGCGCGGTGTGTCGTAAGCTGTTCTTTATTGAAATGGGGCTTGTTAAACACTTTTACTATCACAATGGCAAGCGCTATGTGATTCGTTTCTTCGCCGAGGACGATTTCTTTACAGTACTCGATAGCTTTATCCCGCAGCAGCCGGCAGATTTTACTACGGTTGCGCTGGAGGATACAACGGTGTATTACCTTGAATACGATGATGTTGAACGTCTGGCCAAGAAGCACCATAGCTTTGAGACGTTCCTGCGCTCGTTGTTTGCTGGTGCCGCACTGCATGGTCTGCGAAGAACTAAAGACATGTTCAACAAAGATGCCGCAGCCCTGTACGAGAACTTTCTGATCCAACACAAGCATCTAGCACAACGCGTTAGCCTGGGTGACATCGCAGGTTACCTCGGCATTTCCCAGGTGTCGCTGAGTAGAGTTCGCAGTAACAGATGACGTTTTATACATAGGTAAAAACCATCCGTTCCGATTCCTGAGAACTTTGTGCTATGAAGCACAGCATGAAACTCCTCGAATCAATCACTCTTGCAAACAAGTCGCTACGAAACAGCATGGCAATGGCACCGATGACGCGGTCGCGGGCCAGTTATGAAGGCGTCGTGGGCGAATCAACGGTAACGTATTACACGCAGCGTGCAAGTGCTGGACTAATTATTACGGAGGCCATTAACATCAGTGTGCAGGCAACAGGAAGCCCCTTAACACCTGGACTCTACACGCGTGACCAAATAGACGCCTGGAAGGCTGTCACGACGGCTGTTCATGATCATGGCGGCATGATCTATGCACAGCTCTGGCATACAGGACGTGTAGGGCACTCATTGGTAAAGAACGGAGAGCTCCCAGTTGCCCCCTCTGCGATCGCAATAACGGGTCAGCAACATTTTACCATGGACGGACCCAAAGACTATGAGACACCGGGCGCCCTGGAGATTGCAGAGATCGAAGCGATCATTCAGGATTACAAGCAGGCAGCTGCCAATGCAATCGAGGCTGGCTTTGATGGAGTAGAGCTTCATGCTGCATTTGGATACCTACCAAACCAGTTTTTGGCCGAGAGCTCCAATACGCGTACAGATGCATACGGTGGTAGTCACGAGAACAGAAATCGATTCGTACTTGAGGTTATGAATGCCCTTGTAGAAGCAGTTGGCGCCGATAAGGCCGCAATTCGCTTGTCGCCAACAAGTACGTATAACAGTATTGTTCATGATGATCCAATCCCACAATTCACGTTGCTGCTCCAAGAGTTGAATGCTCTGCCTCTTGCCTATGTGCATCTGATGAATGTTCCGTTCGACGCATCGAAGTATCCACAGTATCCTGCGGACCCAATAGCAGCATTTGGCACAATCACAACGCATCCGGTAATCGCCAACTGTGGCTATACCCGGGAATCTGGCGAAGCGGAGTTGCAACGGGGTATAGCCAAGATGATATCCTATGGCACACTCTTCCTGGCCAACCCGGACCTGCCGCGACGGTTCGAACTTGATGCACCGCTAAATCAGCCCGACCGCGCAACGATGTACAGCGGAGGCGACCGTGGTTACATCGATTATCCAATGTTAGATCAGTAAGGAAAGGGGCTACGCAATGAAACGCATCATGGCCATACTCACCATTGATACCGACAACTTGCCATCGAACTTCCAGGAGATCCTCCAGCATGAGCGCGAGGTTGTAGCACGTTGGAAAGCAGAAGGGATCTTGGATCAACTGTTTCTTCGTGAGACCCGCAATGGCGCAGTGCTGATCTTCAAGGACGTAACAGAAGAAGATGTCCAGCAGTTAATGACTACTCTACCGTTTTACAAGATCAAGAAGTCATTAGAGATCCTCGGTCTCATAGCGGAAAACACATGGCCCCCTATTTCAGCGTATACGCCATAAGCCTCTGATACAAGTCATGTTCAGCGTCCTTCATCACGCTGGCGATGTAGATAAAGTCTACAGGTGCCCGGGTAAAACGCACGTTTGTCATCCACGGTACACCCTGTGAAACAACCTGCTGTGTGGTACGGTCAGTGCGCTGAGTGCAATAAAGAGCATTGCAAGGATGTTGAGGTCGGGAAAGACGACGTATCCCATGCCAATCCCAACAAAGGTTAGAATACTCAGCGGTGCGGCAGCGCGAATCAGTTTCTGCCATGACCACGGATGTGATTCATTGATGTAGTGACGCAATGCGTTCATGCTTGTCCATGAGTGCATGACAACAAAGTACCACGTGAAGGCTATCAGAGAAGGGGCTAGCATTGCAATCCCAACAATGAGCAGTCCGCGTAGGATGGTCTGCTGGTAAGGGGCTTGCAATCCGATCATTGGGATGCCGATGACCATTGCTGATGCCAGCATACGAATGACGCCATAGTCCGGAATCGTTGATGTATCAACAGGGTATCCTATGAGTGTTTGTAAGATCCATCCGATAGTTGGGTCGCGCAGATCAATGAGCACGAGAAGGATACACGCACCATACACAAGCGACAGCAGGGGCTTAAGGCGGCTTGTTGTGCGCACGTCACAATCTCCGAAGTGCCATGCAGAGTTGATCAGGAAGAGGACAAGCATCAGCGTTGGTTGCACGAGCCAAATCCCGAGAACAAGAGCTATGCAGACGAGGTACACAATGAGTTCGCGCAGGCGCTGTCCACGAGTGGACATAAGATGCAGATCCAACGATCCGTGTGGGATTCCAAGTAGTGCAATCAAGACGCCAGACACAGCAATGCCAATGCTTGTAGGGGCATAGCCCAGAGCTAGGGCCATGATGGCCGTGAAAGCGTAGACTAGCGTCTGATGATTGCGCGTAAGAACGGACGCCACGGCAGACTCCAGAATATCGTTACTTCGTCAGCAAGTGAAGTACCTTCATCGAGAAACCGAAAGATCTTCTCGATGGGGTTACGCGAGAACAATGTGAAGAGAATCTTCGGAACCTCATGGGGCTCGTCGCGGATAATCCTCAACAACAGTTGGTCGTACCACCGAAATCGTCCAGGGGGCGGAGCAGGGACCATAAACTCTCCTGTTCGTTGGTACTCCCGCATCATGTGTTCTGCATCACGTACACAGCGCGCAACGGTGTATCCCGTTGTTGGCTTGGTGAGTCCGCCGGCAGTGCCGATGGCAATCCATGATGGACCATGCAGACGTTCTGGTACACGATCTGTCATAGGGATGACGCCAACCTCTGTTGCGATGATCTCATACCCCGGAGTGCCTATGATATTGGCGATGTAGTCCTTGAGACGCATTTCATACTGTTCAGCATCCCATACGGAAGCGGAGAAGACCGTGCACTCTACGAGTGCTTCATTGTTGGCATACGGGAGCACGTAGACAAAACAGACGCCGTGAGATTGATCAACACGGAAGTCCATCATTGTTGCTACGTCCGTGTCGAAGATGGCCCTCGACGTACGAATACGCCAACCCCGAAAGTGCTGAAGCAGCGAGACGGTCGCAGGAAAACGATCACTTCCGCGATCACAGCTGTCAAGTGATACGCTCGCTTCTACACGTGGTCCAGTTGCTTCACCAACCTCTCGAGATACATCCAGCCGCTCATCAGCAAGGGCTCGGATGGATGCTGCGGTATACTGCGAGTACACCATACTGCCTAGATCAAGGTCGATTGAGCGTTGCCCGTGCCCCATGCGCACATGTTTCCACTGCGCAACTGCAGCAGTAGAGATAGCCGATGACGATGAGCCCCATACACAAAGTGTCCTATCCGGCACATCATGTGACCTGTCCAGCATGGTCATGCGAAGTCCATCTGGGCCAAGAACGTCCCGCGCAACGAGCGCATAGATATGCGCAGCAACGCCGGCGCCGAGGAAGTGAAGAGATGTATCGCGATTCATAGTGTTGCGGGGAAAATAGCCATGTTTACGATAGTGTATTTATCCCTATTATCGACTGGGTTGACCAACAACCTTCAATCCATCACAATCACCACAAAGGTGATCTATGAAGTTGGGCGTTCTCAAAGAGACGGCATCTAGGGAAAAGCGTGTTGCCGTAGTGCCCGCAGTAGCGGCAAAGCTTGTATCAGCCGGACACTCCGTCCACATTGAGTTTGGTGCTGGACTCCAGGCAGGTTACAGCGACGAAATGTATCAAGCGCAGGGTGCCATTCTCGGAACTAGGCAGGCGGTTATAGCAACCACAGAATGTCTGCTGCACGTGGCAGTCCTAAGTGCGGAGGAAATCTCCTCATTGCGCAGTGGTACATCAATTGTCTCGTACATCTATCCAAAACGTCATCCGAATCTGCTACAGCAGATTGCATCTGCTGGCATTGATGTATTTGCGATGGACGCGCTACCACGCACAACGCGTGCTCAAACCATGGATGTGCTTTCATCTCAAAACAACCTCGCCGGATACAAAGCAGTGGTTGTGGGTGCTGCAGAGCTTGGTCGGATCTTTCCGCTGATGATGACTGCAGCCGGTACGGTGCCCCCTGCAAAGGTGCTTATCTATGGAGCAGGTGTCGCCGGACTTCAGGCAATTGCAACGGCGCGCCGTTTGGGGGCGCAGGTGGAAGTGACCGATGTACGCCCTGAGACAAAGGAGCAGGTTGAATCCCTTGGTGCCAAGTTCATCACCGTAGAAGGTCTTGATGCAGTCAATGTCCAAGGGGGCTACGTATCATCTGTCGACAGTGATGTTCTCGATCGTCAAAAAGTGGCAGTCGAAAAATCGCTACTCCAGGCAGACCTTGTGATATCAACTGCACTTGTTACCGGTGGGAAGGCTCCAGTGCTGATCACTGCAGATCAGGTTTCCCGTATGAAACGTGGAGCCGTAATCATTGACATGGCTGCAGAAGCCGGTGGAAACTGCGAATGTACACGCGCTGATGAACGAGTGGATGCTCAAGGAGTCTTGGTGCTGGGTCCGACAGATCTAGCATCTTCTGCTGCACAGAATGCATCCGACTTATATGCGAAAAATGTCTTGGCATTTCTTACACATATCGCACATGCAGATGGATTGAAGTTCGATCTCACAGACGAGATCACGTCGGCAACGCTTGTTGTACATAACGGACAGGTACGAATATGATCATCGACGACGCAACACTCTCGCTACTGTATCTCGTGATACTGATGGCCTTTCTAGGCGTAGAACTTATTGGCCATGTGCCATCGGTATTGCATACTCCGTTGATGTCGGGTGCTAATGCAATTCACGGAGTTGTGATCATCGGGTCAATCATCGTCATGGGCATAGCTGATGATACGATCTCGACGATTCTTGGATTCCTGGCTGTAGTTCTCGGGACGCTCAATGTTGTAGGAGGTTTTGTCGTAACAAACCGCATGCTCGAAATGTTCAGGAGGAAAGAATAATGGACGGACTCCTACCCCTTCTGTATTTGATGTCATCGGTAACCTTTGTACTTGGCATCAAGCTGCTAGGCTCACCAAAGACTGCGCGCGTTGGTAACCTTATAGCTGCTGCAGGCATGTCTGTGGCAATCATTGGCACAATGTTTCTGTACCAGCATAATGGTGAGCCCCTTCACAACCTTGAGTGGATCATTGCCGCTCTGATCATCGGTGGTGTAGCCGGATGGATCATGGCAATGCGTGTAAAGATGACGTCTATGCCGCAGATGGTATCGTTCTTTAACGGGATGGGAGGGGGCTGTGCAGCGCTAATCTCAATTCTCGAGTATACATCTGCCTCACAGACAGCAACATCCATTTCGATTGGTCATGGACTTGCTATGATGGCAGGTCTCATCATTGGCGGAGTTTCATTTTCGGGATCAATCATTGCCTACCTGAAGCTGGAGGATAAGCTCTCTGATATTCGCTTTGGCGGACAGCAGATCGTAAACAATGGACTTCTACTCGTGACAGTTGTAATCGGCACTATGCTCGTTACGGGTTCGCTTTCTGGTTTACCTATGCTCTATCTGTTGGTAGCGCTCGCACTGCTCTTCGGCGTGCTCTTCGTGTTTCCAATTGGCGGTGCCGACATGCCGGTAGTCATATCACTGCTAAACTCGTTTACGGGTGTGGCCGCTGCATGTGGTGGATTTCTGTACGACAACATGGTGATGCTCATTGGCGGAATCCTTGTCGGCTCTGCGGGAACGATTCTGACCGTTGTGATGTGCAACTCCATGAACCGCTCGCTGTTGAATGTTCTCATTGGCAACTTCGGGAGTACCTCGAGCAGCAGCGGCTCGTCCAGTGGTGGTTCGTACAGAGAAGTTACTGCAGCCGATGCAGCTGTGATGATGGCTTATGCAAATAGAGTAGTTATCGTGCCCGGATACGGCCTTGCCGTAGCACAGGCACAGCATGTATGTCATCAACTTGAACATGAACTAGAGAGCAAGGGGGTGGCAGTACTCTATGCCATCCACCCTGTTGCCGGCCGCATGCCCGGACACATGAATGTGCTTCTTGCAGAAGCAGATGTGGCCTATGATAAACTCATTGAGATGGAAGAAATCAATGCAGACTTTCCAACAACAGATGTAGTTTTGGTAGTTGGTGCAAATGATGTTGTAAATCCAGCCGCTAAGACTGATCCAACATCTCCGATCTATGGCATGCCTATCCTTGATGCAGAATTGGCCCGCCAGGTTGTCATCATGAAACGCTCCATGAAGGCCGGATATGCAGGTATCGACAACGAGCTCTTCTACAGACCGAATGCTGCTATGCTGTTTGGTGATGCTAAGGCATCACTGTCATCTCTCGTCAATGAGGTCAAGTCACTGTAGTACGGTAACAATATGAAACAGACATCAATACTATTCATTCTTGCATTATTGCTCGTTGCTTGTGGCTCGGATGCAATCATTGCTCCATCTCCAGGGAGCATCAAGGGAATCGTAAAGGGTCCAATCACCCAGCGCCCCCTAGCCAATGTTCAAATGTCTACGGTTCCCGGCACGAGTGTGCTGTTAACCGACGACAATGGCGCGTATGAGTTTACCAATGTTGCAGCCGGTGACTACATCGTGCAGGCCACCTATCGCGATACAGCGATTGCTGGTTATGCTTCTATGCAGGTAAAGGTCATGTCGGGGGCAACAACAAAGGCAGACCTGATCTTAAATCTTGGATCTCCGGAAAATGGGATTATCTCTGGGAAGGTCAATGATGAGTCAGGCAAAGCTGTACAAGGGGCTAGAATTACAATAACTCCCGGGTCCGCATCGGCTGTAACAGGTGCCGACGGCAGCTTTCTCTTGATTGATATACCACCGGGTACGATTGTTGTCCGCGTCGTAGCAGGAACACTTTATGGAACGGCATCCGTGGTTGTTGAGCGCGCAGTTACTGCACGCGTGAACATTACCGCATATGCGCAGGATCCGTCGAAAGGTTCGGTAACAGGGGCTATCACCGCTGACAACAAGCCATGTAGTAATGCAATTGTTGGCATCGCTAGTCTTGGGATTGCCGATACTACCGACGCTAATGGGTCGTACCTGCTCAAGAATGTACCAGCTGGTAGCTATGAGTTGACGATAGAGGCGCAAGGTTTCCCATTGAAACGTGTAACTGCTAGCACCACTGCTGGCAGTCCAACCGTAAAGAACATTGACATCTCAACGAGCTCTGTCAACATCTCAACGCAGAACCTCGAGCTGTACCTAACGTTAAATGAATCGATTGCTGATCTTTCTCCCAAGAACCATAGCATGAAAGAGCTGGGAACGGGAAACAGATTTGTTGCAGATAGAAACGGTGTTGCTGGTCGTGCCATGGAGTTCAATGGAACAAACGGCATCTCCACAGTTGATGGCGCGTCGATGAACTTTAAGCCTGTAACACTGGGCGCCTGGGTATACATACCATCCAACACAAACACTACGCAGCTGATCCTCGGGAAAACACTTCATCCTTTAGGCGATGGGTATTACATCGCCATGGAGAATGGGGTTATCTCGTTTCTCTATACAACGGGTGGTTGGGCTAAGTACAGTAGGACAGATTTTTCTTCATATCCAAAAGATCAGTGGATATGGATCGGGTATTCCGTAAGTGCAGACGGGTCTGGATGGGCAACTGTAAACGGTACAACGATTAAGCTTGTGACGCCAAATGCATCAAATACTGACGCCACAGCTACAAAGGAACAGTTTTGTGTTGGTACGTTATCGACCACATCAACACTACCTGGTTTCAAAGGTGCTATGGATCATGTTGTGCTCTACAGTCGCTACATGACAGCCGAGGAACTCAAGGGCATCATGGATGCAGCGGAGTAACGATCACTGCAAGAACCACGT
>JBKCLO010000031.1:0-5990 GCA_046300675.1 Ignavibacteria bacterium | reverse complement strand
AATTCTGCGAGCCCCCTCCAGAGACGATGATCTCTTGTGTTGTCGGGGCATAGCGCATCACGTGCTCAGCGATAGACCATGCAGAAAGCTCTGTCATGGTTGTTACCACATCTTCCAACGGGCTTGATGGATGCGAGTATTTTGTGATCAGGCGTTGGGCCTCTTTCAGCGTGAACAGCTCGCGTCCAGTGGATTTGGGCGGCTTAGCAGCGACGTAGGGCAGTGTTTTCATTTCGGCAAGCATCGGCGTGATCACACGGCCGGCTTGGGCTATCGAACCGTTGTTATCAAACTTCTTGCCGAAGGTAAGGCGGGCAGCGGCGTCGATCCAGACATTGCCCGGACCTGTGTCGAAAGCAATCAGTGAATCGAGGCTGCATGAAGGGGGCAGAATCGTAATGTTCGCCATACCGCCGATGTTGAGTGCAATGCGATGCAGTCGATCATCACAAAGAGTTGCATGATCGAAGATGGGTACCAGTGGAGCGCCTTGTCCGCCAAGAGCAACGTCTGCCGACCGAAAATCGCTGATGACTGTTCTTCCCAGCAAAGCACTCAGGGCAGACCCATTGCCGATCTGCCATGTCGAACTCGGTGGATGGTGCCAGATCGTCTGCCCGTGTATCGCCACAGCATCGGCATGTGCATCGTGTTGGCGTTCTACTGTCGTGATGGCATCTGCATACTCGCGAGCGAGTGCAAAGGCAAGGTCGGAGAGTTCCTCCAACGAGGCACCCGCCTGTTGTGATTGTGCAAGCAGATCTTGTGTCTGCTCGCTGAACGAGACACTCGTAAATGCAAAAAGGGACACCGCATCGCGGTCTCCCCTTTGTTCAATGTCACAAATAGCTACGTCGATCGCATCGAAGGACGTGCCAGTCATCACGCCGGCAATACGCATTATGGCGTCACGAGCATGTCTGAGCGGCGAACATCTCCTGTATCCTTGCCGAGATTGATCAACTGGGGCTTCGACTCAGAGACCTTGTCCTGAATGTACATCAGAGCCTTCATCAGAGCTTCCGGACGCGGTGGGCAACCTGAAACGTATGCATCCACTGGTAGGAATTGATCGATGCCCTGAACAACGGGATATGAGCGGAACATTCCGCCCGTTGATGTACAGACACCCATGGCGATGCACCACTTTGGATCTGGCATTTGATCCCATACCTTCTTTACGACCCAGGCCATCTTGTACGTTACCGTGCCGGCCACGATCATGAGGTCTGCCTGTCGCGGCGAAAACGAGAACCGCTCAGAACCGAAGCGTGACGAATCTGCGCGTGGTCCACCAAAGGCCATCATCTCGATCGCACAGCATGAGATACCCATGGGCATTGGCCACAGTGAGTTCTTCTGAGCCCATGTGATAAGAGACTCAACGCGGGTGGTCACAAAACCGTCGCGCGCGATCTGCTCGTTCAATCCCATTTGAGTGCACCTTTCTTAAGAACGTAGAGGTAACCGCTGAACAAGAGTACCATGAAAAGGATCATCGCCACAAGGCCGGTAGCACCTTGAAAATCTCTGAATGCAACGGCCCATGGATACATGAACACCACTTCGATGTCGAAGAGGATGAACATCATAGCCACCAGGTAGAACTTGACCGTGAAGCGCTCGCGAGCGCTCTTGATAGGCTCCATACCTGATTCATAGGTCGTGAGCTTCGAGCGCGTGCTGCGACGTGGACCAAGGTTCTCGGCCAAGAGGATGTTGCTGACGCCGAAGATGAGACCTACGGCAATCATGATCATCAGTGGTACATAGTTAACGACTGGATCCATATTCCTGAACTCCAAAGATTCGGGAGCAAAGATAACATTTCTGGCTTCAGCCTCAGAAGAGGAATTTTAGCCCCACCTCGATGCCATTTTGATCATTAGTCAAGCCGTTCGCAGGAAGTTCCCGGGTCTTCCATGCCAGCTTGCGATAACGCCACGACACATTCGTTCTCAATGACGGCAGCACCGCATAGCCAAGCCCCAGCTGAGCATTGCCAGAGAAGTCCTGCAGGCCAGCCAGGCCGAACCCGCCTGCATCTGCACGGGCGAATGCCCGGAGGTTGGGCAGCACAACTATGGAGCCGCTGACACCGATAAGTGGTTGGGCCCAGAGGCGTTCAACCTCGCCTTGATTCTTTTGATCAAAGCCAAACGGACCAATCACCTCGGCATCAATGTCTGCCCAGAAATCGATGATGCGCACGCCGGCGTAGGATATAACCGTCCACATTCCCGCCTGCGTGTTATCCGATTCGAGCTCACCGAACCGGTAACGGAATGCAGCATCATAGACGCCCATACTGGCAGTGATCTGACCTGTACCCGTGAACAGCCCTGCAGCAAGATTCGTCGAGAACTGTTTACCCACGCGCAAGTAGGAAGCGTCCACCATCATGCCGATCCTACCGCGCTCAATGCTGCCGCGCGCGCTGGCAAGGAACTCGAGTAGTTTGAACAATTCATTCGGCGGTAGACTAGTCCTGCCCTGAAATCCCTCTGCTGTTGCTGTTGTGAACTGTTTCAGCACAGCATGCAGATAGGGCTCGGCACTGCCTGACCACGTTGGTTGTTGATCGCTCGAGGATTGCGCGAATGATGTCGTCGTCACCACAACGCAGAACAGCGCTGCAATAGCAGTTTTCAGTGATACTTGTCGCAGGATGATTTTCATCGTGCGAACATAACATTATCGAACGCTTGGGAGTAGTTTCGCAGGATGTTTAATGTTCTCACATTTGAGTGCGGTCCGGTTGCCACCAACTGCTACCTTGTTGGCGACGATGTGTCCGGCCTTGCGTTTTTGGTCGATGCGCCCAAAGACAGTCTCCGCTGCGTGACCGAGGCACTCACAGAGAGGGGCTGGAAGCTCTCCGATATCCTGCTCACGCATACACACTGGGACCATACCGCTGATTGCCTGGAACTGCAACGCACAAGTGGTGCACGCGTGGTTGTGCACGTGGCAGACGTCTACCGCCTTACCGACCCCATGGCTCACACGATCTGGCCCCTTCCGTTCACGATTCCTGCAGTACAGACGTTCGAAACCATCGAAGGCCTATCAGGCATGCTCACGATCCTCGCAGGCACTGCCACTATAGCATGGGTTCACACGCCCGGACATACAGAAGGGGGCATCTGTTTCCTTGATACGACCAACGAATTGGCCTATGTTGGTGATACGCTGTTTGCTGGAAGTATAGGGCGCACAGATCTGCCGGGCGGCAACATGGAAGAGCTTTGTCAATCGATCAAAGAACAGCTGTTCTGTCTTGCCGATACATATACCATCTTCCCCGGCCACGGTCCTACGTCAACCATCGGAGCAGAGCGCCTGATGAACCCATTTGTAGGGCTGAATGCATCATGAAAAACGTTTCATTCTTCCTTCATGCAGGCCACACTCATCGACATCTAGTTTCGCATGTCACATTCGTGATATGCGTGTTCATGCTCTCGGCATGCTACTCGTTTCGTGGGGGGTCGGTTCCAGATCACATAGCCACAATGTCCATTGCATCGGTGATCGATCGCAGCGGCTTTGGCGACCCCACGTTTCGTGAGTTCTGCACAGAAACCTTGATCCGCAGATTCCGTAGTGACAACACCGTTCAACTGGTCGAAGAAAACGGTGATGCGCGGATCTCAACGATACTCACAAGAGTTCAAGACCAGATTGCTGCATTACAGTCTGGTGATGTCGAAGGAACCCGTCGCATTACAGTTGCAATAGAAGTCGAATACTTCGATGCGGTAAAGAACAAACTGGTATGGAAGCGCACGTTTGAAAACTCTGATGTTTACAGCGTAAGCGATCCGACAGAAGGACGTAGGGCAGCGGCCGAAAGGTCGATTAAGCGCATAGCCGATGACGTTCTTCTGGCAGTTGTCTCCGATTGGTAGTACGGTGTGTCGGTTGTACAACGCAACACGTTCTGTTTCACCTATTACCAGCAGCTCTTCCATGGAAGACATCCTTCTTGCCGTCTACTTTTTGTCGCTGTGCGTACTCTTCGCCTTCGGACTCCATGGTCTTGTCATGATCTACTATTATCACAAGACCCAGAAAGTAACTCACCAGGAGCCAGCTGTTGACTCGAACAACTTGCCAGTTGTTACGATCCAACTTCCGTTCTATAACGAGCTCTACGTTGTCGATCGCCTTGTCGAAGCAGTATGTGAGATCGATTATCCAAAGGATAAGCTGGAGATTCAGTTGCTCGATGATTCAACAGACGAAACCGTTGATATCTCGCGCAGCTTGGCCGAGCGTTTTCGCACCCAAGGGTTTGATATCAAGCATATCCATCGCACCAACCGTCAGGGCTTCAAAGCAGGCGCCCTCAAAGAAGGTCTGGCCGCAGCCCGTGGTGAGTTTGTTGCAATCTTCGATGCAGACTTCATACCGAAGTCTGACTTCCTGCGCAAGACCATCCCGTACTTTGTGGACAGCAAAGTAGGCATGGTTCAAACTCGCTGGGAGCATCTTAACGAAGATTATTCATACCTGACAAAGGCCCAGGCACTTGCTCTTGATGGTCACTTCGTGATCGAACAGCAGATCCGCCACAAGGCAGGGTTCTTCATCAACTTTAACGGCACTGCAGGTATCTGGCGTAAGAACACCATCGAAGATGCAGGCAACTGGCATAGCGACACACTTGCCGAGGATTTAGACCTTTCCTATCGCGCCCAGCTTCGTGGATGGCGCTTCGTGTTTCTCAACGGGGTTACCTCGCCTGCAGAACTTCCAGCCGATATCAACTCGCTGAAGACACAACAATTCCGTTGGACGAAGGGGGCTGTAGAAACAGCAAAGAAACTTCTCCCATCAGTATGGAAGAGTGGTCTATCGCTAAAGCACAAGCTGGAATGCACCGTGCACCTGACGAGCAACATCGTGTTCCCATTCATCATGATGGTTGCCTTTCTCAACGTCCCAATCGTGGTGATCAAGAACACAGCATCATCAAACCCAAATCAAATGTTTGGCCTGATGTCATATGCAGACTTCTACAGCATCATGTCAATCTTCGTTCTTGCGAGCATCTCCACGTTCTTGTTTTACATGTATGCACAGCGTGCGATCCATCTGGATTGGCAGCGAAGACTACTCTTGTTCCCAGTTTTTATGGCCGGCTCCATGGGGCTTGCAGTAAACAACACACGTGCTGTAATCGAGGCGATCATCGGCAAGAAGACAGAGTTTAAGCGTACGCCGAAGTATGCCATCAAGCAGAATGGCGATGATTGGAAGAAGAAGCGCTACGTGCAGAAGAAGGTAAGCTGGATCGTTATCGTGGAGCTCGCTTTTGCAGCATATTTTGTCTTTGGTATTGCGAATTCCTTCCGTTACGCAGAAATTGCAGCTATACCGTTCCAGCTCATGTTCTTATTCGGCTTTGGTACGGTGGGAGTTCTTTCACTACGTCATGCGATTAGCAGATAACCACCAGCTATGAAACTTTGCACCTTTATCAGCGCCGATGCCGAACGCATCGGCGCTCTTGTTGACAACCGCGTTGTCGATATGTGTCTTGCCCACGCAGCTGCGCTCACGAGTGGCGCGTCTCTGCAGTATGGTGTCTGCACGGCTAACATGGTCGAGTTTCTTCAGCTCGGCGATGCCGGAATACATGAACTGCGTAGTGTGGTCGCATGGTTCTCCGCGCAACCGGAGTCTGTAAAGGCACAGATATCGTATCCAGTAGACGGTCTGCAGTTTCAGTCACCAGTTCCGCGTCCAACGTCAATGCGCGATGGGTATGCATTCCGTCAGCACGTAGAGGCTGCCCGCCGCAACCGTGGACTCGAAATGATCCCGGAGTTCGATGAGATTCCAATCTTCTACTTCACAAACCACCAAGCAGTGTTCGGTCCAGGAGATGTACACGTGCAAGACCTGCATTGTCAGCAACTGGACTTTGAACTCGAATGTGCTATTGTGATCGGCAAGAAGGGACGCAACATCAAGGCCTCTGA
>JBKCLO010000030.1:0-1536 GCA_046300675.1 Ignavibacteria bacterium | reverse complement strand
CGTCTACCCAGAGCTTCGACGCCGCATAGACCGGCGTTGTGGTTGCATCGTACTTGGCTTGAATGTCCTTGAGCATTGCCGCCTGCTTCTCGGGCGTTAATACTTCGCCCTGCTTCTCAAGCGTGGCAATCTTAATCGTCAGCAATGTCTTGGCTGCCTGCGCGCCGCCCATCACAGCAATCTGCGCCGTTGGCCAGGCATAGATCAGACGTGGATCGTAGGCCTTGCCGCACATAGCATAGTTGCCAGCCCCATACGAGTTGCCGATGATGATCGTATACTTTGGTACAACAGAGTTTGCCACGGCGTTCACGAGCTTTGCGCCATCTTTGATAATGCCGCCCTGCTCTGCGCGTGTGCCGACCATAAACCCTGTTACATCCTGCAGGAACACCAGCGGTATTCCACGCTGATTGCAGTTCAGAATAAAGCGTGCGGCCTTGTCGGCGGAGTCGGAATAGATCACGCCCCCTACCTGCATCTCGCCCTTACCCGACTTGGTGATCTCGCGGTTGTTGGCAACAATGCCAACACTCCAGCCATCAATGCGAGCATAGCCGCAGATAATGGTCTGACCAAAGCCGGCCTTGTATTCGTCGAACTCAGAACCGTCCACCAAGCGTGCGATGATCTGACGTGTGTTATAGGGCTTTGACCGTTCGGCCGGCATGATGCCATAGATCTCTTCTTGATCAAAGGCCGGCTCGCGTGGTTCAACGCGCGAGAAGAGGTCCTTCTTGCCGATCGTCGGAGAGAACTTCTCGACGAGTGAGCGAATGGTAGCAAGTGCTTCTTCGTCTGAGTCGACCTTGTAATCGATCACGCCCGATACGGTGCTGTGCATTGTTGCTCCGCCAAGGGGCTCAATGCCGGTCGTCTCACCAATGGCTGCCTCGACAAGGGCTGGGCCGGCAAGGAAGACACTGCCAGTGCCGTTGACGATGATGGCCTCGTCCGACATGATGGGCAGGTAGGCACCGCCGGCAACGCATGGACCCATGATCGCTGCGATCTGCGGGATGCCCATAGCGCTCATCATGGCATTGTTGCGGAACTGACGTCCGAAGTGTTCTTTATCGGGGAAGATCTCGTCCTGCATCGGCAGGAACACCCCTGCGGAGTCCACCAGATAGATGATCGGAATCCGATTCTCCATCGCGATCTCTTGGGCGCGCATGTTCTTCTTTGCCGTCATCGGAAACCATGCGCCGGCCTTTACCGTAGCGTCGTTAGCCACGATCATGCATTCGCGTCCGTGGATCATCCCGATGCCAGTAACGACACCTGCAGAGGGACAGCCCCCTTCCTCCACATACATACCGTGGGCGGTAAAGAGTCCAACCTCGAGAAATGCGCTATCCTCATCAATCAAGAGCGCAATGCGCTCGCGTGCCTTGAGCTTGCCTTTGGCCTTGTGACGCTCAATAGACTTCTTGCCGCCACCCAGCATCACCGTCTGAGACGTACCTTCAATGATGCGATACGTCTGCTTATTGGCATCGGCATTCGCTTCAAAATTCAGATCGTGTTGAACTG
>JBKCLO010000029.1:0-6210 GCA_046300675.1 Ignavibacteria bacterium | reverse complement strand
CCCAGTCTGTGTAATCGAGTTATTTATTGTGGTGGCACCATTTAGTGTAGTTGCACCTGTTACTGTGAGTGTCGAGCCTAACGTTGTTGCATTTGCTACGTTTAAGGTTCCGGAAACTACTGTATTGCCGGAAGAAGCTTCCACCGCAAATTTCGTGGCACTTGAGCTGTTTAGCACAGAGAAATCAGCACCTGTGAGTCTGAGATCTGTAGACGTAAGACGTAGATCAACGTTGTCGGCTCTCATTTCGACATAGGGATTAGCCGGATCTGTATTTGCCTCGAATGCATAATTGAGATTACCCATGCGAGCAGTTGTACCCTTCATGTACAACTGACTTAGAATACTGTTGTATTCACTTGTGATTGTCAGTTCACCATCGGGTTGCATGTCTAGAACAACTCTGTCTGCTCCGTCCAAGTACTTCATCGTTGTATTTGCGTTGGACACATCGAGCGTACCACCGAAGGTAAGTCCACCAATGACCGATGTTGCATCGACTCCTAGCACAGCATTAACCGACAAATTACCATTGCCGTCCAATGTGGTATTTGCAGATGGGACCCATCCTCCTGCTGCATTATCATACCGAAGAAGTGCATCTGCAGTACCCGTTGGCAAGGCAAAGTCGAGTGTACCGTTGCCTGGTGTTACTACAAGGCCTCGTGTACCTGTAGGCAGAGTTATGGCATACGACCCGTCGGACTTCCCAATAATTAGACTACCGGTCGACATATTCTCTACCTTCAGGAGTCCATTGTTGTCCGTGAAGACAGTTCGATTGGCCGTCATCGGGAATGAGGATGACAGAACTAGCGTCCCACTTGCATCGGGCAACGTATATGTACGTGGACCTGTGAGAGTAGTCACGGTAAGCGTTCCCACATTCGCCGGCGTGGTGTTAGTACCACGCAGGATGAGGTTTCTTGTGCCCACATCTTGCGCATTAACACCGACCCAGGAGAATGCAAATACCGCAATAGCCAGTGGTAGAAGAATGTTCTTCATAGTCGTATGACCTTGTGTTTTCATTTTCATATTCATCATTGTTGTCCCCCCGAACCACATTATTGGTTCACAATCATGTAGTTCACAACAACTTGTTCGCCATTCAACAGGATCTGAGACAGTGCCAGTGTGAATGATCCTGCTATTCTATTCTGAACCTGATAGCTGAGTATACCCGAACCATTGAATGATTCAAGAGTCACGATGATCACAGAGTTCGGTGTGATCTGCGTGTTGTTAATGGTGTAGATGTGGGTGTTTGTACCAGTTAGTGTAACACGGTCTGCAAACCTGTTAGAACCAGCCCCCTTAAGGTTGCCGGTGACTGTGAGGTCGTTGTTCACCGTTGTCGCGCCATTGACCGTCACTGTTCCACCAGTTTGGGTCACCGCGCCAACAACATCCAAGCCATTGTTAGCGTCTACATTGCCACTAAATGTTACTTGACCACCACCATTTTGCGTAAGGGTGCTCGCTAGCGTTGTTGAGCTCGTTACGTTAAGAGTACCAGCAATAGAAGTGTTACCTGTTGCTGGTGCAACGGTAAAGTTGAGTCCGCCTACCGTAAGGTTTGCGCCTGTTACATCAAGACCGTTTGTAGCATCAATGTTGCCGCTAAACGTTACCTGACCGCCACCGTTCTGTGTGAGGGTATTCAAGAGCGTCGTTGCTCCCGTTACACCAAGTGTGCCGCTGATAGTCGTGTTGCCAGTAACTGCCAGTGTTGAGCTAAGTGTTGTAGCACCAGTTACGCCAAGTGTACCAGCGATCGAGGTGTTGCCATTATTTACATCGACTGTGAACTTGTTCGTGCCGACCGTGAAGTTTGCACCCGCAACATCGAGACCGTTGTTCGCGTCAACATTGCCACTGAACGTTACCTGACCGCCACCGTTCTGTGTAAGGGTATTCGAGAGCGTTGTTGCTCCAGTTACGCCAAGCGTGCCGCCGATTGTTGTGTTGCCAGTAACTGCAAGTGTTGAGCTAAGTGTTGTTGCACCTGTTACACCGAGTGTTCCTGCGATCGAGGTGTTACCGTTGGTTACATCAACCGTGAACTTGTTCGTGCCGACCGTGAAGTTTGCACCCACAACGTCGAGGCCGTTGTTCGCATCTACATTACCACTAAATGTTACCTGACCACCACCATTTTGCGTGAGGGTGTTGGCAAGTGTTGTTGCGCCCGTTACGTTAAGAGTACCAGCAATAGAAGTGTTACCTGTTGCTGGTGCAACGGTAAAGTTCAGTCCGCCTACCGTAAGGTTTGCGCCTGTTACATCCAGACCGTTTGTAGCATCAACGTTGCCATTAAGGATAACCTGGCCACCAGTCTGTGTGAACGAGCCGGTAAGTGTTGTTGATCCAGCAAGCGTTAGCGTGCCAGTTGAGTTACCAATCGACGTATTAGCTGTACTCGAGGTGTTGATCACGGTTGTGCCGTTGATCGATGTTGCGCCAGTGAGTGTGGTAGAACCAAGAACGGTTGTTGTACCCACTACATCAAGGCCGCCATTCGCGTCCACATTTCCTGCCAGCGTAACTTGATTCGCCCCGTTTTGCGTAATGCTACCGTCGTTTGCAATCGTGAGGCGTGTTATACCGTTTGTCTCTAAACCAATGTCAAAGTTGTCGTTTGTACCAAGTGTCTTTACGCCGCCATTTGTATTGCCGTTAATGAGCCACACATCATCATTGAGCAGGGTTGCTGCTGTGGACCTACGAATTGTGCCCGTTGCAACATCTATCGACACGATCTCGTCTGCTCCAGCGCCAGCACCCAGGTTCGTCATCTTGATTGCAGCATTGCTAAGAGTTACTGTTCCCGTTGCTGCAAGCGTACCTGTAATCGTTGTAGGGCCGCCAATATTTACATTACCACCTGACTGGGTAAGTGAACTATTCAGGACTGTTGCGCTGTTGGCAGTTAACGTTCCTGTTAACGTAGTGCTTCCCGTTACGGCAAGCGTAGTGTTCAGTGTTGTAGCTCCAGTAACTGCAAGAGTGTTACTTACAGTTGTAGCCCCACCAAGTGAAACAGCACCAGCTGACTGGGTAAGCGAACCAACTATTGCTGTAGCTCCTGTGATATTAGTGGCACCGTTGAGCGCCAAGCTTCCAGTACCGGCAGCAGTCATCTCAACACCATAGTTGACTGTGCCGCCCGTCATTTTCATGAGATTGTTGTTGCCGCCATTCGTTGTAAAGTTTAAAGTGGCAGAACCTACATTAACATTGCGTGTACCAGTCATGGTACTTACCGTTGTTGATGTACTACCAAGTTGGACCTTTGAAGAGCCAGCTTCGTTATATGTCAGACCCTGATTAGCATCGATAAGACTTGTGAGCGGTGTTTCCGAAACAACATCGTTGATATCTGTCATGAGAACGAGTGTACCAACAGTATTAGGCAGTCCTACGAGCTTCATGGTTCCGCCAGTTACATCGACCTGTACAATATCTCCTCCGATACCATCACCTAGCGTGACGTCTGCTTTGAGCGTCGCATTGTCCGTAACATCTAGCGTACCGGTTATGGATGAGTTGCCGATGATATCTGTAGGAGCAACAATCTCGAAGCCTACGTTGCTCAACTCTGTGAAGTATGATGGAACAACCTGCTTGATGCTTTGCACAGCATCATTATCGATAGCGAGATAGTACGTTGCATTACCAATGGTTGTCAGTCCACCAGTCATATTCAACGTAGACGTTGCCGATGCATCATCACTGAACAATTCTAGCTTTCCAAGTGGGTCAAGTGTTACCATAGATCGTTCGCCGCCAACGCCATCGTATTTGATGTAGATGCTCGAAGATGAAAGATCAAGATATCCTCCAACTCCAGCGGTTTGGGCATCTGCGACAACCGTTCCGTAGATCGATGCACCCGATTGTCCAGTTATCAAACCAGACACCGTTGCTGCCCCACCAACCGTTAGCGAACCAGAGATGTCTGCTGGACCATTCACGTCGAATGTTCCTGTTCCACCGGTGTTTATGGTAACACCATAATTGGTACCATCACCATCAAGAACAAGGAGATTGCTACCACCATTATTTGTCGTGAACGTCAGATCGTTGTTGCCAAGGTTAACATAACGAGAACCTGTGAGTGCACTAACAGTTGTTGACACAGAGCCAAGACGCACGCTAGCTGATCCACCTTCGTTATATGTTAGTCCTTCGTCTGCACTGATGAGCGAGGTGATTGGTGAGCGCGTTACAACATTCGAACCATCAATCATGAGGAGATCTGAACCCGTTGCTGTGTTTAGGCCTGCAATGCTGAGGTTGCTGCTTGATACGTTTATCGCAATAGCATCATTGCCGTTTCCTACATTTACAGCACCATTGAGATTTGTTGTTCCTGTTACGGTTGCACTGCCCGTAACTGAGAAGTTGCCATTTGTTGAGAGTGTATTGCCTACACCTGGATTGAGTTGAATATTGCCGGAACGACTCAACAAGCCAGTTCCGTTGTCACTTAAGCTGGCGTCAACAATGTTGTTACCACCAACACCCCAGCGTGTCATGCGGTCCTGTGTTCCTGTACCCGTGACGATGTTGTTGATCGTGCGTGTTGCAAGTACACCACCAGCTGTGCTCATCACAAAGTTGTTGCTGGTAGCTGTTGTACCGAGGTTTGGCATTGACACTGCAGCGGCATTTACCGTTACGTTATCTGCTGATGCATCGCCGAGTGTGGTGTTACCGTTAACAGTCAGGTTAGATGAGAGCGTAGTGTTGCCCGTGACGGCAAGTGTGCTGTTGACGGCTGTTGCACCTGCGATAGTTGTGGCACCGCCGATTGTAACTGTTCCAGATGACTGAACAAGGTTACCTGTAACGGTCGTGTTGCCATTGAGATTAGATGCACCCTGCACATCAAGTCCATTGTTCGCGTCAACATTGCCGCTAAATGTTACTTGTCCGCCACCGTTTTGTGTTACTGTTCCTGTGATCGCTGTGTTACCAACGATTGTTGTTGGACCAGTTACGTTGGTTGTTCCGTTGAGGTTGATTGCACCCGTGCCCCCTGCATTGATCGTTGCGCCGTAGTTCGCAGCGGCACCATCAAGAAGGAGTACGTTGTTAAGACCACCGTTCGTTGTAAAGGCAAGGTCAAAGTTGCCCATGTTCACATTGCGGCTGGCCGTCATCGTTGAAGCTGTTGTAGTCGTTGATCCAAGACGGATCATTCCGCTACCACCTTCGTCGTATGTAATACCATTGTCGGCAGCAATTAGATTGTTGATCGCTGTTTTCGATACGATGTCATTGTTGTCAATAACGAGAAGTGATGTGCCGTTTGCATTTGGCAGACCAGATACCTTGAGGGCTCCAGTACCACCGCTTACGTCGATCGTTACGTTATCGTTTGTTCCATTACCCATCGTAACGCTGCCATTCATCGTTGCGTTACCTGATACAGCGAGTGTACCGCCGACAACCGTGTTGCCAGTTGCAACTCCAACAGTGAATGCTGTACCACCAACGGTCAGATTCTGTCCAGTTACATCAAGACCATTTGTAGCGTCTACATTGCCGTTGAATGTTACCTGATTGCTCAGGCCGTTCTGCGTGATTGCACCAGTGATGGTTGTTGCACCTACAACTGTTGTCTGACCCGTAATGTTTGTGCGTCCGGTGAGGTCGATAGCACCAGTACCGTTTGCGTTTACTGCAACGCCGTAATTGGTTGCATCGCCGTTCATCACGACAAGATTTGCCGTACCGTTGCTGGTTGTGAACGTAAGGTCGCTTACGCCAAGATTTACGAATCTGTTGCCAGTAAGTGGCGAAAGAAGATTTGTCGTGGCACCAAGACGCACCCGAGCAGATCCTGCTTCGTTATACGTTAGGCCATTGTCGGCATCAATGAGTGTTGTGATTGGCGAACGCGAGACAACGTTGCCAGCACCTACCATCATTACGTCTGTGCCAACAGTCGTTGGAAGGCCAGCCACCGTCAACGCTCCACCAACACCGCTAACGTCTATGGCAACAACATCGCCATTTCCGTTACCCATCGTGGTATTGCCCGAAAGCGTTGTGTTGCCAGCTACTGCGAGTGAGTTGCTTAATGTGGCCGCACCAGTTACACCAAGTGTGCCAGCGATCGATGTGTTACCTGTGCCTGGTGCAACAGTAAAGTTTGTCCCACCTACCGTCAGGTTTGCACCTGTTACGTCGAGTCCGTTC
>JBKCLO010000028.1:0-3986 GCA_046300675.1 Ignavibacteria bacterium | reverse complement strand
GTGGTAAAGAGATAGGAAGAGCAGCGAACAGCGAGCAGCGAACAGCGAACAACATTCTAGGGGCGAGCCGATGGCTCGCCCTTTTTTGTTACGTCGCCCGCGCGAAAGCGGGGGGCGACCCTACGTATCGTGTGTTACTCTCCACTCCCTAAGCCCCTTTCACCAGCTCGCATATCGTGACGTCACACGCATGTGATATGCGGGAGAGCACATCTACGGTGGGATTCTCTTTGCCGAGTTCTAAGCGCGACACATAGTCTGAACTCAAGCGGGCGGTTGCAGCTAGTTGCTCTTGTGTGAGCCCTAGTCGCTTGCGCTGCTTGCGGATGTTCCGACCAACTATGGTGTAGACTTCTCGCACGGGTGCCGTAATTACCTATAATCAATTCTCGGTCGTCAGACCGATAGGTATAGTACCCGTTTTTCTGTATGCTACTCAATACGGCAGGGGGCAATGTCGATACGGTATGTATATCGTGCCCCCTGAATGTTATATCTGTATTCGCTTGACTTTGTCTCTGCACGCTTCTTTGAGCTTCTTGGGCGAGATGATATCGAGCACGTCTGCCCAGGATACGATCCATGATACGAGTTCGGGTGAAAGGGGCGCTGTGAGGCGTAGATCGAGTTTACCATCGCGACGTAGTGTGGTCTTCTGCGAAGGATGCCACATGCGCGATGCAAAGAAGTCGGCAGCAGATGCATCAATGCGCAGGTGGACGTTGCAGACATCGCCGTCGTAAACGCCGAAGCGTCCGCTGATGTAGCGCTCTTCATTGAACTCATGCAGCGGCATGGTGATGTCGCTAGCGCGCTCCACATGATCAATGCGATCTGCTGCGAGTGTGATGTACTGCTTGTACGTAGGATGCCACGCGGCTACGTAGAGCCGGCCCGCATGATTGATAAGCCTGCAGAAGCTCACAACAAACGTCTTGGCGGTGCTGCCGTGCAACGATCGATACGTCACTCTATCCCAATGTGGATCGGTGATGGCAAAAACGATGCGTTCCATCACGGCATCATCGATTGCTGTTGCGTAGCGTCCGGGCGAAACATCTGTCACAAGATCTTCCTGCAGGAACACCGTGCCGGGTGCCATGCGTTCTAGCTTGCGTTGCAGACGCTCAACATCGCTATGAACGCGCGTGTTGCGGAAGGCGCCAAGAGCCCCTTTCAAAAGATGCAGCGACAAGATCTCATTCTCGCTGATGGCAAGGGGCTGCAGTGACCGGTACGACTGCGGCACGCACCAGCGTTGCTCGCGTCCGCTGCGCTCTTGCATCAGAGGAATGCCAGCCTGCTCGATTGCACGCATGTCTCGTTGTATCTGACGTATCGTTACCTCTCGATTGGTCTTGGCTGCAAGATCCTGTTGCAGCTCTCGCGACGAATACTTGCGTCCGCTCGAGAGCAGCGTCATAATGCGCATGCACCGTACAATCTGACTCGATATCACGTTACCTCCGAGGAAAGAATATTACATGCAAAGAACGCTAGAATAGGCGACACGAAACGTCGCCTATTGCCATCATTTTGCACCAGGGTAGGTAATCGATATATAGTGATACAATAGATCTGTAGGGGCGGCCCTGTGTGGCCGCCCTCTTTTGTTTTTGTCGTTGTTTCTCGGGTGTCGCCCCATTATCTATCGTCGCCCATTCGCGAAGGCAGCGAGCAGTTTCACGTCATGGTAGATGTCACGTTCTCGTTACGTCAGTGCACGTAGAAGCAGGAGATGCAGCATCTCATCTGTGCAGTTACACCGTTGGCAAGGAACGCCTACAGTTATGAAAACTGAAGTCATTTATTCACTGACGAAAACATTCGAGGAATTTGCCCAACGGACCGAGAGCGGGGTTGAATTCTGGCTCGCTCGAGATCTTCAATATCTGCTCGGATACGCTGAATGGAGGAACTTTCATAGCAGCGCCATAGCCAAGGCAATGACAGCATGTAAAGGCTCTGGACATGATGTGCTTGACCATTTTGTTGACGTCAACAAAATGGTGGATCTTGGTTCGGCAAGCAAGCGCCAGATTGGAGACATAATGCTTACCCGGTATGCTTGCTATCTCATCGCTCAGAACGGTGATCCTAGGAAACAGGAGATTGCCTTTGCACAAACATACTTTGCCGTGCAAACGCGCCGCGTGGAGCTTATCGAACAACGGATTCTTGATGCCGAACGGGTTATGGTCCGTAAGAAACTCAGTGCGACGGAAAAGGAACTCTCAGCAGTGATCTTTGAACAGACAGGAAGTATCGAAGACTTTGCACTCATCCGCAGCAAAGGCGATAGGGCCCTTTTTAATCAAAGCACCCAGAAGATTAAGGCTCAATGGAACGTACCAGACAATCGGCCACTAGCCGACTATGCTCCGACGATCATTCTCAAAGCAAAGGACTTCGCAACAGAGATAACAATATTCAATGCTCGGATTCACAACATGAGCACTGGGCAGGCTATCGCTGCCGAACACGTCACCAATAACCGCGCTGTCCGCAATACCATGCTCGAGCGTGGTATTCGCCCAGAAGCACTTCCGGCATCGGAGGACATCAAGAAGGTGGAGCGGAGGCTAAGTACTGAAGACAAGAAATCTCTAAAGAATCCAGACGGATTGCAGCCTGAAGCATCTGAAGATTGACCCTTGTATTAATCCACAACTTCGCAGCTCGAGGCCCCTCGCACCTGCGGCGCTCGGGATGACGCATCATAAGCAGCGAGTGCCGAACAGCGAGTGCCGAACGAAGTAATCGTCACGCTCGCGAACGCGGGCATCCAGCAAAACCATAGACAGCGCAGCGACGTGGGACCTCGAATGATACCAGTCAGAATGGTTTCACTCCTCCGCTTCCGCGGGGGTGACGATCTATAGCGGGGTGACTTCTTCGCGGGAAAGAGGTTCTCTGCCTCCTCATCGGCACTCTATTGAATTAGCCGTGACGCCGTTGGGATCGAAGAAAGAACCTTGTCGGCGATAGGAAGTAGTTCAGATACGTCAATCAGTAGGGGAGAGTTCGGTTCTAGTGCCTTTGTTTCCCCGTTATCTTCAACGATGACCTTACCGCCCGAATTGACTGCTTTGGTGTGAATGTCGTGACTTACACGAACGCTTACGGCCGCCATGCGCTGCCTCTCGACATCGTCCGAGAGCAGGTCACGTTTCAGCGAGTCCACCACTTCCTGCGGCGACCTTCTCGGGAGGTTCTTCCAATCCTCGGTAGATGTGCCATTCATGACATACCTCTTTATAGATAGTCTGAAAATTATCGAATGAACGATCGAATCGACGAATCTGATCCTCAGTCGAAATGTTATGTCCGCCTTCCCGGACTCGCTGATTTACCCGCTGCATTGTTGTGGTAACAGAGCCCACCCAAATGAAGAATATCGCAATATAGTATCCTGTGTCGCTTGCTAATCGAAGCCGCAAGGCGAGTGTTCGTCCCGAGAGTGTCGATTCGATAGCAAACGATGCACGCTCCACAATGAGCTGTTCGATTCTTCGAATTGCCGTCCTTCCAGCTTGCAGCTGTTGCTCCCGCTCTGGAAGCCCCATGATAGTTCTTGCGATAGCGTCAGGATCTACGATCTCCGAGCATTCGGGGTAGAATTCCAGATACCAGCGAGCAAATGTCGACTTGCCAACTCCATTAGGGCCAGCAATCACAATGATGTATGGATGTCTCACAATGGCTATGTGCTGTGAGACAGGCGAAACGTGACATCAGACTAACCCACTCTCCACTGGCGACACGAGACGTCGCCTGTTGGGTTGATGTTTGGAAGGAACAACAATCTTTCAATTTCTGGAGAATACCATGTCTGCACCAGTGCCAGCATCATTTGTCGACGCTTACATGAAACTGAACGATCAGCAGAGACTGAAGTTTGACTTAATGTATCAAGGGGAAGCGAAGAGTCCTGACGTAGGTTTGATCTGCGCAGTGTTTGGAGTGTACTTCTTCTACATGGGTCA
>JBKCLO010000027.1:0-29724 GCA_046300675.1 Ignavibacteria bacterium | reverse complement strand
TGCCAGCACCAATATTTTTTGGAGAGTTTGATTCTGGCTCAGAACGAACGCTGGCGGCGTGGATAAGACATGCAAGTCGAACGGGATCATTGGAGTAGCAATACGAAAATGGTTCAGTGGCGAACGGGTGCGTAACACGTGGATACATTCCGGGAAGCGGGGGATAGCCCAGGGAAACTTGGATTAATACCGCATGTGATCGAGAGATCAAAGACGGGGACCGCAAGGCCTGTCACTTCCCGATTGGTCCGCGGCCTATCAGCTAGTTGGCGGGGTAAAAGCCCACCAAGGCGACGACGGGTAGCTGGTCTGAGAGGACGACCAGCCACACTGGAACTGAGACACGGTCCAGACACCTACGGGTGGCAGCAGTCGAGAATCTTTCACAATGGGGGCAACCCTGATGGAGCGACGCCGCGTGGAGGATAAGGTCTTCGGATTGTAAACTCCTGTCATGCGTGAACAAGAGGGCTGGGTTAATAACCTAAGTTCGTTGATGGTAACGCAAGAGGAAGAGACGGCTAACTCTGTGCCAGCAGCCGCGGTAATACAGAGGTCTCAAGCGTTGTTCGGAATCACTGGGCGTAAAGGGTGCGTAGGTGGCGTGGTAAGTCAGATGTGAAAGCCCGGGGCTCAACCTCGGAACTGCATCCGATACTGCCATGCTTGAGTACTGGAGAGGTGACTAGAATTCTAGGTGTAGCAGTGAAATGCGTAGATATCTAGAGGAATACCAAAGGCGTAGGCAGGTCACTGGACAGTTACTGACACTGAGGCACGAAGGCCAGGGGAGCAAACGGGATTAGATACCCCGGTAGTCCTGGCAGTAAACGGTGCACACTTGGTGTGGGAGGAATCGACCCCTTCCGTGCCGGAGCTAACGCGTTAAGTGTGCCGCCTGGGAAGTACGGTCGCAAGATTAAAACTCAAAGAAATTGACGGGGACCCGCACAAGCGGTGGAGTATGTGGCTTAATTCGATGCAACGCGAAGAACCTTACCTGGTCTCGACATGCTTTGTGTCTTCTGTGAAAGCAGAATACGGTAGCAATACCGGCTTAGCACAGGTGCTGCATGGCTGTCGTCAGCTCGTGTCGTGAGATGTTGGGTTAAGTCCCGCAACGAGCGCAACCCCTGTGAATTGTTGCCACCCGGTTTACCGGCGCACTCGATTCAGACTGCCTCGATCAACGAGGAGGAAGGTGGGGATGACGTCAAGTCCGTATGGCCCTTACGACCAGGGCTGCACACGTACTACAATGCCCAGCACAATGTGAACCGAAACCGCGAGGTGGAGGAAATCCTCAAAACTGGGCTCAGTTCAGATTGGAGTCTGCAACTCGACTCCATGAAGTTGGAATCGCTAGTAATGGCGCATCAGCTACGGCGCCGTGAATACGTTCCCGGGTCTTGTACACACCGCCCGTCACATCATGGGAGCTGGTTTTGCCCGAAGTGCATGCGCCAACCGCAAGGGGGCAGTGCCCTAAGGCAAGACTGGTGACTGGGATGAAGTCGTAACAAGGTAGCCGTAGGGGAACCTGCGGCTGGATCACCTCCTTTCTATGGAGAATTGTCCGATGGCCCTCACGCCAACACAAGGACAAGGTCGACGCCTCGATTCTGCAAAGAGTCAGGCGCGTGAAGTGCGAAAGCACCCACAAAACCTTTATGCGTATCGCACGCAGTGCACAATTTAGCTTTTGATTTTTTCACATTCCCGAGAGCGGGGGTATAGCTCAGTTGGTAGAGCGCTAGCTTTGCAAGCTGGATGTCAGGAGTTCGAGTCTCCTTACCTCCACCAACCGATCACTCTCCTCTGAGACGTGACTGACATGGGCATGTAGCTCAGTTGGTTAGAGCACCGCCTTGATAAGGCGGGGGTCACTGGTTCGAGTCCAGTCCTGCCCACCACGCTCAAGCTCGGGATGTTTTTTGATGGACAGAGGTTCTTTGACAACTGCATACAGAAAAGAAACAATTTCATGTAGAGCCAGAAGTTGAACAGAAGTTCAACCCAAGCATGCTTGAGACTCCTTTCGGTGCTGGCAACAGCATCAACCGAAATGGATCAAGCAATGCAAGATAGAAAGGGTATGTAGTGGATGCCTTGGCACTGACAGGCGATGAAGGACGTGGTAAGCTGCGATAAGTCTCGGACAGCCGCAAACAGGCGTTGACCCGGGAATCTCCGAATGGGATAACCTGATGTGAGTCATATCACATCGTTCCGCTCTAAATTCATAGGAGCGGACACGCTAGACCACCTGAAGTGAAACATCTCAGTAAGGTGAGGAAAAGAAAGAGAATCGATTCCGTCAGTAGTGGCGAACGAAAGCGGAAAAGCCCAAACCGGAGGATTTATCTTCCGGGGTTGTAGGGGCCCGACATGGCAGTTGAACGGCTAGGTGAAGCATTTGGAAAAGTGCTCCAGAGAGGGTGAAAGGCCCGTAACCGAAAGCTCGACAACGCCTAGGGACTCCCTGAGTAACACGATACACGTGAAACTTCGTGTGAATCTGTGCCGACCACGGCATAAGGCTAAATACTCGTCAGTGACCGACAGTGAACAAGTACCGCGAGGGAAAGGTGAAAAGATCCGCCGTGAGCGAAGTGAAATAGTACCTGAAACCACATACCTACAAGGTGTCAGAGCCGGCTTGTCCGGTGATGGCGTGCCTTTTGCAAAATGAGTCTGCGAGTCAGTCTGTGTAGCAAGCCTAAGCCCTTCTGGGGTGGAGGCGGAGCGAAAGCAAGTCCGAATAGGGCGCTAAGTTGCACGGGCTGAACCCGAAGCGGTGGTGATCTACCCATGGCCAGGTCGAAGCGTTGGTAATACGACGTGGAGGACCGAACTGGTGGACCTTGAGACGTCCTCGGATGAGCTGTGGGTAGGGGTGAAAGGCTAATCAAACCCCGTAATAGCTGGTTCTCCCCGAAATGTATTTAGGTGCAGCGTCAAGCGCTGATCAAGGGGGGTAGAGCACTGAATGAGCTAGGGGGCATACCCGCCTACCAAACTCAATCAAACTCCGAATACCCTTGAGTGTAGCTTGGCAGTAAGACAGTGGGGGATAAGCTTCATTGTCGAAAGGGAAACAGCCCAGCTCAGCAGCTAAGGTGCCTAAATAACGCTCAGTGGAAAGGAAGTGAGATTTCTTTGACAGTGAGGATGTTGGCTTAGAAGCAGCCACCATTTAAACAGTGCGTAATAGCTGACTCATCGAGAGATCTCGCGCCGAAAATGATTGGCGATAAGCGTTATACCGAAGCTCTGGACTGTATCGATCAAGGTCGATACTTTGGTAGGGGAGCGTTCTGTGAGCCTTGAAGCTTGAAGGCGACTGACAGTGGAGTTCACAGAAGTGAGGATGCAGACATAAGTAACGTTAAGACGGGTGAAATCCCCGTCCGCCGTAAACCCAAGGTTTCCTGGGCAACGATGTTCGTCCCAGGGTTAGTCGGGAGCTAAGTCCAGGCCAGATGGCGTAGGCGATGCACAGCAGGTCAATATTCCTGCACCGGTTTTGGTTAAAGCACAGGTTCCCGGAACTTGAGAGAGCATGCCGATTGAAAGTGGCAGAAGGGTGCGGAGCAATCCAATCCCGGTCTCTTGATCCGACCGGCTAGAAAAGCCAGTGCCCCTTTCCAAAGCCGCCCGTACCGCAAACCGACACAGGTGGGTGGGTAGAATATACCAAGGCGAAAGAGTGAAACCTCGTTAAGGAACTCTGCAATCTAGTCCCGTAACTTCGGAAGAAGGGATGCCCTCCTCGGAGGGTCGCAGTGAAAGGGAGCAACCGACTGTTTATCAAAAACACAGCATTGTGCCAAGACGAAAGTCCAAGTATACGATGTGACACGTGACCAATGCGGAAAGATTAAGGCAAGGGGTTAGCCGCAAGGCGAAGCTCTGAACCTAAGTCCCCGTGAATGTCGGCCGTAACTATAACGGTCCTAAGGTAGCGAAATTCCTTGTCGGGTAAGTTCCGACCTGCACGAATCGTGTAACGAGTTGCTCGCTGTCTCAACGAGGGGCTCAGTGAAATTGTAATAGCAGTGAAGATGCTGCTTACCCGCAGAAGGACGGAAAGACCCTATGCACCTTAACTGTAAGCTGTCACTGGTCGTTTGGTTTCCATGCTTAGCGTAAGTGGGACACTTTGAAGCGATACTTTCGGGTATCGTGGAGTGGACGATGAAACACCACCCTTGGGTATTGAACGATCTAACCGCGACCCCTCATCGGGGCGTGGGACCATGTCAGCCGGTCAGTTTTACTGGGGCGGTATCCTCCCAAAGAGTAACGGAGGAGCGCGAAGGTTGGCTCAGCGCGGTTGGTAATCGCGTGACGAGTGTATTGGCATAAGCCAGCCTAACTGTGAGACTGACAAGTCGAACAGATGCGAAAGCAGGCCAAAGTGATCCGGCGGTTTAAAGTGGAATTGCCGTCGCTTAACGGACAAAAGGTACGCTAGGGATAACAGGCTGATCTTGCCCAAGAGTTCATATCGACGGCAAGGTTTGGCACCTCGATGTCGGCTCATCGCATCCTGGGGCTGGAGAAGGTCCCAAGGGTTTGGCTGTTCGCCAATTAAAGCGGTACGTGAGCTGGGTTCAGAACGTCGTGAGACAGTTCGGTCCCTATCCTATGCGGGCGCAGGATTTTTGAGGAGAGTCGTCGTTAGTACGAGAGGACCGCGATGACCGGACCGACGGTGTATCTGTTGTCACGCCAGTGGCACGGCAGAGTAGCCATGTCCGGGAAGGATAAGCGCTGAAAGCATCTCAAGCGCGAAACCCACTCCAAGATGAGAAATCCCAATTCGTAAGGACCCGGAGAGATGATCCGGTTGATAGGCCTCAGGTGGACGCATGGTAACATGTGGAGCCGAGAGGTACTAATAGTCCGAGGACTTGTCTTTATTGTTGTGTTCGTCCTAGAGACATCATAACAACAAGATGATACTCAATTACGGTCACGATCTATTTCGTGACAATAATCATCAGCGCACGTTGCGCTTCTTCAATTCGATTCTCTACGCATGCTTGACTTTAAGCTGCATCTCATCATGACTTGCTTGCGGTAACAATTCCGCGATCAGATAGGGTTACGATATATCGTAATCCTTACGGAACACGGTCACGATGTATCGTGACCCTGACAACACTTGAAAATATATTCTTGGTGATGATTGCGCGGGGGACACACCTCTTCCCATTCCGAACAGAGTCGTTAAGCCCCGTTGCGCCGATGGTACTGCATCTGAACTGGTGTGGCAGAGTAGGTAATCGCCAGGTTCTTTGTTAGATAAGCCCTGTGGTCTTTTGATCGCAGGGCTTTTCTGTTAGCAGCAAGCACCAAGCACCAAGCAGCGAGCAGCGAACAGCGAGCAGCGGGTACACTAAGAACAGTATTAATACGTAGATTGTCTTTTACGTCATAACAGGCCTTGCTATGAAACACATCATTTCCACTCTCGTCGTTGCGGTGGCGTTAATCGCCGTCACTTCATGTTCATATGAGCCAACAGCTCCAATCGCTGATGATGTTTCGAAGCAGCAGGGCAAGATTACGGCGGCTCCGAAGGGTATGTCGAAGGTCCCGGATCATTACATCGTCGTGTTCAATGATGAGGTCAACATCGACTACGTTAACGAGGAGATCGTCCGCTTGAAGGGCAATCACGATTTCGAGGTAACGGGTGTGTACGACAATGCCATTGCAGGTTTCTCATGTTTCATTCCCCCCGGTCAGCTGAAGAAACTTTCACAGGATAGCCGAGTTCTCCGGATTGAAGAGGATTTTACTATTCAGCTGAATCCGGTTTCTGATAAGGCACTTCTGCAGGGGGCTACAAGTGCGGCCGCGCAGTCAACTCCGTGGGGCATTACTTCTGTGGGCGGATTTGTTGATGGCACAAACCTTAAGCGTCCTGATAACACGCAGCGTCTGGCCTTTATCATCGATACAGGTGTCGATCCGAAGACTGGCGATCTCAATATCCATCCTTCTCTGAACAAGAATTTCGTCTCCCGTACGAAGTCATGGTATGATGGCAATGGTCACGGTACACACGTTGCAGGTACAATCGCTGCAAAGAACAATACGGTTGATGTTGTGGGCGTGGCCGCAGGCGCAACAGTTGTTGCGGTTCGCGTACTCGATAACCGTGGTTCAGGTCAATATTCATGGATCATCGCCGGCGTAGATTACGTTGCCAAGGTGGGCGGCAATACAGATGTGGCCAACATGAGCTTGGGTGGCGGATTCTATCTCACTCTCAACAATGCGATCATCGCTGCCTCAGGTAAAGGAATTCGTTTTGCTCTTGCTGCAGGGAATTCATCTACTGACTGCAGCGCGACGTCACCTGCAAGTACAAACGGTAATGGCATTTTTACCATTTCTGCACACGACGTAAACAAGTACTTCGCATCGTTTAGTAACTATGGTGCGCCCGTCGACTTCAGTGCTCCAGGCGTGAACATCCTCTCTTCTCGTCCAGGTGGCGGCACCGTTGCCATGAGCGGAACGTCAATGGCTGCTCCCCACGTTGCTGGATTGCTAATGGCCTATGGCAATGTTGTTGGCAATGGGACAGTGATCGGCGACAAAGATTCGAGTCCCGATCTGTTGGCCTATAGACCATAAAGCCCCTTACAGCTATCAAACGCTCCGTCAGACAAATGCCTGACGGGGCGTTTCGCTTTGTGCGGTAGATTCGCATCCTGTCTATGATAGTTTTTCTGAACACCATCGTGGTATTTCTTGGCCTACATTCCAGTGCTGATAGCACTGTAGTGCAAGATTCCATTCGTGCTCAAGAGGTCGTTGTTATCGCCGAATCGTGGCAAGAGTCAAACCGAGGTGTCACACAGTCTCGTCTGACATTTACACGACAGCAGCTGCAAACGTTGGCCCCCTCACAAGCACGTGATGTGTTATCCCTCGTGCCTGGAATCTTTGTTCGTGACTATGGCGGCGCTGGCGCCTTGCAAACGGTTTCATTTCGAGGGGGCTCATCATCACAAGCACTGGTGCTGATTGATGGTGCACGGCTGTCTTCGGCACAAAACGGCTCGGCTGATGTCTCAATGATCCCCATGCGGTTTGTATCGTCTATTGAAGCAATCCGCGGAGGCTCTTCAGCCCTCTATGGAGCAAATGCTCTAGGCGGCAGTGTTGATCTACGATTGCGCTTACCGGAAGACGATGCCATTCGACTCTCTGCGATGGGTGGTTCCTTTGATCAGTGGGCGCTTTCGGCTGGCGTCACACAACACGTTGAAAACCATGCGTTCGGACTCGATGTAGAACAGATGGGCTCAATGGGCTCGTTTCCATTTATCGCAGATCAGTTTGGTTCGACGTATGAGATCAATCGACAAAACAATGATGTCCGCTCGACGCGCCTCGTGCTTCGTGCAGAGGATCGGGGTGTCTACTCGGCAACGGTTCTTATGCGATCTCTGGATCGCGGAGTGCCCGGCGCAGTGGTACAAGGTAGCATCACGCAGGCGCGAGCACGTATGCATGACGCAGATGCGATTGGCCATTTCTCAGCGAAGATCGGATCGTCGACGCAGAGCTCTCAATGGGAATGGGTCGGATCGCTCAGGTATCTTGATCAGACATTTCAAGATCCTGATGCAACGATCGTTGGCACACAAGGAATTGATGTTCGGTATATCCAGAGAGACGTCTCCCAAGGGCTTGTTGGAGAGTATGCGAACGTTCTCGACATCGCTGATGGGTCGGTTTCTCTCAATGGCCGGCTCGATGTATCCTATGCCGATATTCGAGGTCAATCATTACAAGGGGATAACAGTCTAATCTACCGCGGCTCTGCGGCCACAACACTACGTGCCGACTATGCCGGTCTAAGTGGTGATGCAGCTCGCTTGCGGTCTGCAGTGCGAACTGAATACTTCACTGATATCGGACTAGTTGTCTCTCCATTGTTCGGCGTTCATCTGCCGCTAAGCAGTATACTTGCCATGCGTGCACTATGGAGTTATAACGTGCGTCCGCCGTCATTCAACGAGTTGTACTATCTAAACTATGGTACAAAAGATCTTCGGCCCGAAAGGTCTTCGACATCGGAGATGGCACTGCACGTCCAGCCTGCAGAATGGCTTGATGCAGACGTGACTGCATATTACATGGCTACGCAAGACATGATCGTAAGCGTTCCCGTTAGCCCCGTGATAACAAGTGCACAAAATGTTGGTTCTGCACAGACGTATGGGCTCGAAGTTGTTGCTCGAGCTGCTGCATTCGATAAGAGGCTTCGCATGCAGTACTCGTATGCATACATGCAGGCACGCGATGCTACGCAACGTCCGTACCTCGATGGAACATACCTGCCATACGCGCCGCCGGAGGTGCTTTCTGCACTGATCATGTGGACAGATGCACAATGGTACGCGTCTGCAACAGTGTCGTATACAAGCTTTCGGTATCACTCCACAGGCAATGTCTATGCATCGCTGCTTGAACCATTCACAATAGTGGGTCTGCAAGGGGGCGTTCGGGTTCGCACGAACCTGTCTGATGTGGATGTCCGTGTGCAATGCGAAAATCTCTTCGACGTATCGTACACAGTCGTGCGTGGTTTCCCAATGCCCGGACGTGCGGTTCGGCTTGTTGTAACGATGGAGTTGGGGCAGTGAATACTTCATCATTTTCTCCAGAGATAGAGCGTCTTCACAACCAGGCGTGTGCCCGAGGCGAAGAAACCTATGTTGATCCCGTAACGGGCTACGTGGTGCTTACACGTGTTGCCCACGAGCGCAGAGGTACTTGTTGCGGCAATGCCTGCAGACATTGTCCATTTGATTGGAAAAACGTCAAACACCGGGGTGGCTCGTTGCTAACGATCGTTATCATTGGAATGCTATCGTTGGTGTTCCAAGCAGAAGCGCAGCAGCGGGTGGCATGTGACACGGTTCGTGCCATAACGCCTGGGAGCGGACAGCGCACGGGTCAGGGCGCAACGTTTTTTCCACGGAATGTGCTTACTGGTCCGTCAACAGCAGCTCGAGCAGACGTTCCGTCTACAGATCCGCGTGAGATCTGCTCGCTTGGCTTAGGGGGCTCAATCACGCTTGGACTCAAGTCAAAGGTCGTTGTGAATGGACCCGGGACCGATCTAACGATTTTTGAAAATGCATTCTTTTACGGCAACGGCAGGGTCTTTGCAGAACCGGCAACTATTGAGTTGAGCAACGATGGTGTTACGTGGAAGATGTTGCCCTTCGATTCAACATCCCTGCAAGGGCTTGCTGGCGCATCTCCAACGCTGGATCCGCAGGCGCTGAGTCCTGCAACATCTGGAGGAACACATGTTGATCTTTCTGTTGTCGGCATCGACTCGGTTCGCTGGATTCGTCTGACAGATGTAACAAGGATTGTCCTGAGCAATCCGAAGAGCCCCTTCTATGATCCAACCCTCTCGGGCTTTGATCTTGATGTGGTGCTTGCATGGCATACCGCAGACCGTGCGTTTGAGCTTGGTCTTGAACACGATGCTCAGAGTGATGTTGCTCGTGTGAGCTCGCCGGATGCGTCGAAAGTCGAGGTCTTCTCCATAACCGGGCAGCGATTGCTTAACGAGTACATCAGCTCCGGCTTTCATACCGTGACACTCTCGGATCTTGCCCCAGGTTGCTACTTCGTTGTCGTGAACAACGGACGTGAGCAGCGCACGATGAAGGTGCAGAGATGATCAGACAAGCCTGCATTGTCGCAACTCTGCTGATGTTGGTCGAGGGTTGTGTTCCCACACCGCTTCCGCCGGCCCCTGGCCACACCAAGCTGGATTCGACAGGGGTATATGTGCTCTGTGAGGGGCTCTGGAGACAGGACAACTCAACACTTGCGATGATCGGTGATGCGGGCAGTATCCTGCGCGATGTTGTAAGCGAGAACAACCCATCTCTGCGGTTAGGCGATACAGGATCCGACATTCACGTGCGTGGAGACAGCCTCTACGTGGTTGTCAATGGATCTCGTAGCATCGAAGTGTTTCATCGCCGCACAGGTCTTTGGCAGGGCCGGCTCAGGTTTGCAGACAATCGTGAACCCTACAAGCTGGCGTTTGTGAGCGACTCGATAGCGCTGTGTACATTTCTCAACGATAACTCCATCGCAGAGCTCAACATGAGGTCACTTACCATCCGTGTTCCACGCGTGGAAGTCGGACCTGCTCCCGAGGGGATTGGTGTGATTGGGAATGAAGTGTACGTAGCAATCAGTGGACTTGGGGATCTTCGGTCTTCTGAGCAGGGGGCTGGCACTGTTGTAGTGCTCGACCGTCTCGAACTCAATCCAATCGATACGATCGTGAATCTCCCCAATGCCATGTCAGTTGCAACAGATGCTGACCGCAATATCGTCTGGCTTAGCTACCGTCACCTGCGGTCGTTGCCAGATTCTCTCGGCGGAGTCATTGCTCTTGATGCAAAGACGCACCAACCTCTTCGCGTATGGAGATTCCCATCGCCCCGCGGCATCAGTGTCGATAGACTCTCCGGGATCTGCTATGTGCTCCATCAGGATGGTGTTGATGAACTCTCTCCACGTATTGCAACTTCAATGCGCGTCATTTCACACACATCTGTTGCGCCGAATGATATCTGGTACTCCATCGGAGTTTCACCGAGCCGCCAAAAGCTTTACATAGGCAATGCCCGCTCCTATGTAACCAATGGCGAGATACGAATCTATCGTACAGATGGAGTGCTGATCAACACCATCGATGTAGGCGTCAACCCTACGGGATTAGCAGACAGTAACTAGTATGTAGTAACTGGTAACTGGTAATTAGTAATTAGTAATTAGTAATTGGTAATTAGTAATTAGTAATTACTCATCTACCCTACCGAACCTTATACCCTTCGTCCATCAATATCTTCTTGATGCGATCTACGTGATCTCCCTGCATCTCGATGGACTGATCGGCGAGCTGCCCGCCTGCACCGAGTGACTTCTTAAACAGAGTTAGAAGTCGGTTCAACTCCATGGGGTGGGAGAAGAAGCCCCATACGATGGAAACGAGTTTGCCGCGACGCTTTTCTGTGCGGACGCGGAGTTGGAGGACTTGTCCGTCGTGGCCTACGCGCTTTTTTGCATCTACGTGCTTTGGTTTCTCGGGCATACCGAGAAGCGATCCGAGGTCTTCTAATCCAGGCATGCTGCAATGTAATTACTTTTGCCTGATGCGCACAGCACTCGCAATACCAGCAATCGTCATCGTCACCGTGCTCTACTCAGTGGCCGTCAGCCTTCATATGGTGTTGTGGAGAGACGGAGACGTGTTCTTTGCCTATGCGCGTTCATGGTCAAAGAAGGTTCTTTGGCTTTCCGGAGTGCACGTCGAAGTGCGAGGGGCCGGCAATCTTGTGCCATCTGAACGCTACATCTACGCCGCCAATCACACCAGTCTGTTCGATATTCCCGTGATCCTTGCCTTTGTGCCGGACAACGTGCGCATCATGTACAAACAGGAACTCGAGAAGATTCCTGTGTTTGGATGGGGCTTGCGTCTTTCGCCATTTATCTCGATCAATCGAGAGCGTAGCAGGGAAGCAGCTACCACGCTTGACGAGGCAGTGGTTTCGATGCAGACCGGCAGCTCGGTGCTTGTGTTCCCAGAGGGCACGCGCAGTAAGGACGGATCCCTTGGGACATTCAAGCGTGGAGCATTTACTATGGCCGTGCGTGCCGGACGCAGCATTGTTCCGATGTCGATTCAAGGGGCTCACCGGTTAATGCCTCACGGGAAACTGCGTCTGCTCGGCGGAGCTGTTGTGGTAACGCTGCACAGCCCCCTTGATGTGCCGGAGAAGGCAACACGCGAACAGGAGAAGGAATTGATGTCAGCCGTGCGGGAGATCATTGCAACCGACGTAGTTTCGCAGTCATGACGATACAAGACATTCATAACATCGCCGACCTTGCACGCCTGCGCTTTAGTGATGAGCAGGCTCAGGTGTTCCTCCAGGAATTCGAAAAGATCATCGCGTCGATCAGCGTGCTTGATGCAGTTGATATGACGAATGTTGAACCTATGACGTCAATCACGCCACAGGAAAACGTCTTCCGTGATGATGTAGCCGGCGAGACAGTTTCGACGACGGACGCGCTTCGTAATGCTCCGAAGAAGAATGAGGCATTCATCAAGGTGCCCAAGGTGCTTGGATGATCGTTGGCATCATCCCTGCGCGGTATGCAGCCACACGTCTGCCTGGTAAGCCCCTTGTAGATCTCTGCGGACAAACCATGATCGAACGGGTTTGGCGGGCAGCACATACGTGCGAGAAACTTGACCGCGTGATCATCGCAACAGACTCTGAACTCATCGCCGAAGAGGCCCGGCGCATAGGTGCCGAGGTTGCGCTTACAGACCCAGAGCTGCCGAGCGGCACAGACAGGTGTTATGCGGTTGTGCAGCAGCTCGAGAAAACGCCTGATGTCGTGATCAACATCCAGGGTGATGAGCCCCTTCTTCAGCCACGCGTGCTGGCGCAACTCGTGGATGCACTTGCCGATTCCAAGGCCGATGTTTCGACGCCCGTTACGCGTATAACGCACACGTCGGATCTTGCGGACCCCAACATTGTAAAGGTAGCAATGGGATCTGACCGAAAGGCCGTGTACTTCTCACGTTCGCCAATCCCGTATCTGCGCGGAGTAGAGCACCACGAGTGGTTGAACCATCAACCGTACTGGAAGCATATCGGAGTCTATGCCTACCGCACAGCAGCGCTCGTGCGTCATGTAGGACTCCCAGTCTCAGGCCTCGAGAGATCAGAGTCGTTGGAACAGCTGCGGCTTCTTGAAGCCGGCACTCACTTTGTTGCCGTAGAGACTGACGTTGAGTTCATCAGCGTGGATACGCCCGAAGACGCCGAGAGGGTGCGTGCGTATCTCACGCAGCACCCTCTCGTGTAACTATCTCTTGTAAATACTTACCAGATGAACCATTCGATGCCGACAGATGGCATCATGATGCCAAAGCTTAGGGGCTCGTTGTTATCCAATGGCAAATTCAACGCCGTTACCTGTGCATAGAGGTTCACGTCTTTGGCCGGGAAGAATGATGCTCCTACGCCCAGTAATGCGCCAGTGTTGGCCTTATAGGCTTGTCCTGGCATGCCGCCTTCACTGATGTACATCGAGGCCACTGCATACGGATGGAAGTTGCCTTCGTGAGAAAGAAAGTACCGAACGGTTGGCGCAAACGTTGGATGTGTTCCATTTTCTGAGCTGTGCAGGCCAACCTGCATTCCCAGATGAACGTCTTGGCTGACGACATACGTTACGTTAGCCCCCTGATGCCAACCAGTAGAGATGCCGATGCCGAAGCTTTCTTCTTTCGGTTGGGCAGATGCTGCTACTGCTGTAAGTGAGATGCACAATAGTGCAAGAACAAGATTCTTCATGCTGCTGTCCTCTACAATGGTATGTGAAAGTTCGCGTCCAAATATAGCGCAGTCCCGTAACTTCGTCCGCATTGACAAATCCACAAGAACGTGATAACAGTACACCTCTATACAGAAACCAACAGACAGGAATGGGACGCCTTCGTGGTCGCTTCGAACAACGGCACGATGTTTCACCTGCAGAAGTTTCTCGACTACCATCCAGATGGTAAGTGGAACTGGCATCATCTGATGTTTCGCGAAGGTGGTAAACTTGTTGGCGTTCTGCCGGGTGGAATCAATAAGGAAGGGGCTTTTTGGTCGCCCACGGGTGCATCGTATGGGTCTATCTGCACTGCCGATGCATCCTTTGAGCTCTCGCTGAGCATTGTGGATGCATACATCGCTTACTGCAAGGGCGCTGGAATATTGGATGCCTATCTCATCCCAGCCCCACTGATCTATACCCTCAACTATAGTCAGCACCATGAGTATGCCATGCTTTACCGCAAGGCAGACTTCGAACTGCATTACATTTCGCATGCCATAGACCTGAAACACGGCAAAGATTTCTTTGCACATTTTTCTCCTTCGGCTAGGCGCAACGTCAATCGGGTGCTACGGAACAAGCGCATCACGATTCGTGAGAGCGATGATTATGAGACCTTCCATCGCATCCTAGTCGAGAACAAAGCAAAGCATGATGCAAAGCCGACGCATACGCTCGAAGACCTGATTCGTCTGCGAGAGCTTATGCCAGATAAGCTGCGTCTAACGATGGTCTATCACGACGACACACCAATTGCTGGCTCGCTCTTGTTTTTGCCCAATAGAAAGGTTGCCCTCTGCTTCTACAACATGCTGTTGTACGACTACGAGCATCTGCATCCTGTCTATCTGATCATGTATGAGACATGCCAATGGGCAGTTGAGCGCGGCTTTGAATGGGTAGACATCGGTGTTTCTCAAGACACAAAGTCTGATGATCCAATGACACCGTCGATCAACCTGATAAACTTCAAGGAACGGTTCGACGCACGTGGTATCCTTCGCAGTACGTATCATCTCAACATGAGGTGATATGACACATACCTGTGATGTGCTGCTCGTAGCACTTGCTGATGTAACGCGCGACGCACGTACCGTTAATCTTGCACGTGCGCTTGCAGGTAAGGGGCTATCCGTTGTTGTGCTCGGCGGTTATCGCGAGCAGCGCGATGAACCGTTTGCGCAGATCGTATGGCCTGACCCAGGCGGACGTGCTTTGCGGCGTTGGTGGTCGTTCACAAGGACGTGTGCCGCATCAACGATATCAGCCAAACTCGTTATTGCGATGGATGTATTCGCACTCGCCGGCTCGTCATTGATCGCTCGCAGATCAAAGGCGAAGCTCTTTTACGATATGCGAGAGCTCAACTTTGCGCTTGGACCCCTGCAGGGCAGGGGACTAAAGCAAACCATCATCACACGTCACGAGGAACGTCAGCTAAAGCGGGTGGATACGGTGATCGTCTCCGGTGATCTCGATGCAGATCTTATCAAAAAACGTTTTGAACTAAAGGTGCGTCCGACAGTATTGCTCAACACGCCCCCTTACAACGATGTCGTGCAAAGTCCACTGCGCCAAGCATGTAAACTCGACGCACACACACCTCTGGTGATCTACCAGGGCGTCGTGCATCATGGACGCGGCCTCGAGCCGTTCTTTCATGCGATGAAGTACATGTCGGATGTCCATCTGGCCGTACTCGGGGATGGGCCGGCAATGGCAGACCTTCAGCGGAGCGCGCGGCAGATAGGCGTGAGCGATCGTGTTCACTGGCTTGGAAGTGTCCCGTACGACGAGCTTCATGCCTATACGTGCGGCGCAGATGTTGGTCTGTGCCTTATCGAGCCACTGTCGTTAAGCTATGAGTATGCACTGCCGAACAAACTCTTCGAATACATGAATGCGCGTATCCCGTCTATTGTGTCAAACCTGCCGGCATTGCGCCTTCACATCGAGAAGTATCCGGTAGGGGGCTTAGTAGACCGCACGCTGGAGCCGCTCGAGATCGCGCGTGTAACGCGAAGTCTCTTCGATGTGCACCAAGCAGCATCAATGAGAGCTGCATGCGAGTCGATTCGCGAATTGTCGTATGAGCATCAGGTTGCCGGCGTTATCGCAACAATCGAGGATGCACTGCAGCTGACATGATATATTTTCTCCTCTTCATTCAGCAGCTAATCTCGTCGAGCACGCATCTTGTAGCTGATGACATTTCCGAGAAGCTTCATCCGATACACATAGTCTTGATTCGAGGCATCTTCACATGTCTGGCCTTCGCAGTCTGGTTCGCAATCCGCAAAGGAACTTGGAAGCGAGTCTCGCGCGCTGATGTTCCGCTGATTCTCGGGTTAGGCCTGCTCAACATTTCAATCAATCAGATCTTGTTCATCTGGGGTGTCAAATTCACGACCGCGCCCAACGCATCACTTGCCTATGCCCTTACACCGGTGTTTGTGGTATTCATTGCCCGAATGGTGTATAAGCAATCTGTCTCCATGCTCAAGTGGATTGGAGTAGTTACTGCAATTGCTGGTGCCGTGATCGTGCTCAATGAGCGAGGCTTGGCTGTGCAGGCCGATCAGTCCGTGGGCAACATCATGGTCCTCTCGGCCAGCATCAGTTGGGCGGTCTATACGTTCTATAGTTCGCGACTCATCGAGCGATATGGTGCAGTTCAGGCCATAGCACTAACGTTCTTTAGCGGATTACTACTCTATGTGCCGGTTTGGCTTGCGATGCCGGTTCAAGCGCCGCTTGTTGATGTGCTGTCTGCTGCAGGTTCATCCTCTACGTGGTTCCAGCTCTTTTACCTTGGTGTGATAACCTCCGGTGTTGGTTATGGTCTGTGGTATGTAGCGCTCAGCAAGCTTCCATCGAGCAATGTTGCCGTGTTCAACAACCTACAGCCGGTGCTCACGTCGGTTCTGGCGCTGCTCCTGTTTGGGCTCGAGCCCTCGGGTGCGTATGTCATTGGTGGATCGTTGGCCCTTCTTGGTGTCGTAGTAACTCAGCGGTCATGAGGCGTTATACAAGCCCCATGCTTCCGTAGTTTTGGGACAGTTCATCATCAACCTGGGAGAGCATCATGATACTTGACGCAAAGCATACGCAGGCAATTTGTGTAGATATTCAGGAGCGACTCTTTCCGCATATACACGAGCACGATGAGCTTGCCCGAAGGTGCGCGATACTGATACGCGGACTTCGACTACTTGATGTACCTATCGTCGTAACCGAGCAATACGTTAAGGGACTCGGCACAACCATTGCGAGCATACAAGAAACTCTTGGCGAGTATCAGCCGATTGAGAAGATCACGTTCAGCTGCTGCGGCGCTCCAGAAGTAGAGGCCCGCATTCTGAGTGGACACAGACACCACGTGATTCTGTTTGGCATCGAAACACACGTATGTGTGCAGCAAACGGCGCTGGATCTTCTATCGCAGGGTCAGATAGTGGTTATTATCGAAGACTGTGTCTCCTCACGCAACCCAAATGATAAGCGCATTGCCATCGAGCGGATGCGTCAGGCCGGCGCAGTTATCACAACGATGGAATCCGTTCTCTTCGAGGTGCTGCGCCAAGCCGGAACTGACACCTTTAAGCAGATATCAGCACTGGTCAAGTAAGGAACGTTCATGGAAGAGCAGCATATCTCATCGGTCTTGACGGAGGAGCGCACCTTTGCACCCTCAAAAGAATTTGTCAGCAAAGCCCATATATCTGGCAAGCGCGCACTGTCTACTCTTGTTCAGAAGGCCGATCAGGATATTGTTGCCTTTTGGGAAGAGCGTGCAATGGAGCTTGCCTGGTTTAGGCCATGGAAGAAGGCGCTAGCCTGGAAACATCCGCATGCGCAATGGTTCGTAGGGGGCACAACAAATCTCTCGATGAACTGTCTCGATCGACATCTTGGAACTTCACATCGCAACAAGGCTGCAATTATCTGGGAGAGCGAGCAGGGAAGGCAACGCACCTACACGTACTTTCAGCTTCATCGCGAGGTATGTAAGACGGCCAACATGCTGCGCAATCTTGGTGTTCAGAAGGACGACGTTGTTGCCATCTACATGGGCATGGTGCCCGAGGCGGCAATTGCAATGCTTGCCTGCGCGCGAATCGGTGCTGCACATAACGTGATCTTTGGCGGCTTTAGCAGCGAGGCGCTGCGAGAGCGTATCAACGATTCGCATGCGAAGGTGCTTATCACGCAGGATGGCACGATGCGGCGAGGCGAGGTTGTTCAGCTTAAGCAGGCCGCAGACGTTGCCGTTCAGAAATGCAAGACGATAAAGCATGTTGTTGTGCTGCGTCACACCAACGAAGACGTTCCAATGAAGGCGCGCAGAGATGTCTGGTGGCATGAGCAGATGTCGTGCGCTTCAGCAGAATGCGAACCAGCAGCCCTGCCCTCGGAGCAGCCTCTGTTCATCTTGTATACAAGTGGATCGACGGGTAAGCCGAAGGGCATTCTTCACACAACAGGCGGGTACATGACGCAGGTGGCATACACAACGAAGGTTGTGTTCGACCTGCGCGATGATGATGTGTACTTCTGCACTGCAGATATCGGCTGGATTACAGGTCACTCCTACGTAGTCTATGGTCCGCTGCTGAACGGTGCTACGATCATGATGTACGAAGGTGCTCCGAACTATCCGCAGCCCGATCGTTTCTGGGACATCATCGAGCGAAATGGCGTAACGGTGTTCTATACGGCACCTACTGCCATTCGTTCATTTATGAAATGGGGCGATGCATGGCCGAACAAGCACGACCTATCATCCCTCCGCTTGCTAGGCAGTGTAGGAGAGCCGATCAATCCCGAGGCATGGATGTGGTATCACAACGTGATCGGTGGTCAGAAGTGTCCGATCGTCGATACATGGTGGCAAACAGAAACAGGTTCGATCATGATTGCGCCGCTTCCGGGCGCATCAACAACAACACCAGGTACGGTTACCAGACCCCTCCCGGGTATCAAGGTTGATGTTGTGCGCAAGGACGGTACTGCATGTAAGGCGAATGAAGGTGGACTTCTTGTTGTGCAGCATCCATGGCCGTCAATGCTGCGGACTGTTTATGGCGATGATGAGCGCTACCAACGTACATACTGGAGCGAGTTCCCGAAGAGTAGGAAGCATCCAGGATGGTACTTTACCGGAGATGGGGCTCGCAAGGATAAGCGCGGCAATATCTGGATCATCGGACGCGTTGATGATGTGGTTAATGTGAGCGGACACCGTCTTGGCACTGCTGAGATAGAGAGCGCACTTGTGTCGCATCCGTTGGTGGCAGAGGCTGCCGTGGTGGCGCGTCCGGACGAGATCAAGGGTAATGCGCTGGTTGCATTTGTAACGCTGAAATCATCGCCCAAGAAGCAGGATCAAGCCAAGCTGGTAAAACAGCTTCAGGATCATGTGGCAAAGGAGATCGGTCCGATAGCAAAGCCTGACGACATCCATTTTGCTGATGCGCTGCCCAAGACCCGCAGTGGTAAGATCATGCGCAGGCTTCTGCGCGAGATTGTTACGGGGGCTGCATCAACCGGCGACACCACAACACTGGAAGATGTCGCAGTCTTGGAACGATTGCGGTGATAGTCTCGTGCCTATTTTTGAACTATGAGCATCCGTAAAGCCGTCATTATGGCCGGTGGCTTTGGCACTCGACTACGTCCACTTACGCTGTCGAGTCCCAAGCCAATGGTTCCCGTTGCCAACAGGCCAATGATGGAACACATCGTGGAACTGCTGAAAAAGAGCGGCATACGAGATGTGATCTCATTGCTGTACTTCCAGCCGGAACACATCACCGAGTATTTCTCTGATGGGAGCGAGCACGACGTTTCGATGCGCTACATGCTTGCCGAGGCAGACTTCGGTACTGCAGGCAGCGTAAAGAATGCGCAAGAATTTCTCGATGAGCGGTTCATCATCATCTCAGGCGACGTGCTCACCGACATCGACATCGAAAAGGCCGTGGCATTCCACGAAGCCAAGGGCTCGGCAGCAACCATCATTCTGACGCGTGTTACAGAGCCCCTTCAATACGGCATAGTGATGACCGATGCAGGCGGACGCATAACGCGGTTCCTCGAGAAGCCCTCGTGGGGCGAGGTGTTTAGTGATACCATCAATACCGGCATCTACATCCTCGAACCCGAGGTGTTGGACCTTATCCCACCCAAGGCCGAGTTTGATTTCAGTAAGGATCTCTATCCGTTGATGCTGCAGAGAGGCATGCCTCTGTATGGATACATCGCCGACGGCTATTGGAAGGACATCGGTAATCTCCATGAGTATCAGCTTGCGCATGATGACGTTCTCAATGGTTCGGTAAAGGTTGAGTTCCGCGGAGAACGATGTGATTCAAGTGTCTGCGGAGAAAACCTTACGCTAGCACCGGGCGCATCGCTTGACGGATTGGTTGTGATCGGTGATAATGTCGTTATCGGAGAGCATGCACGGCTGCGCAACTGCGTTATTGGAGATGGTTGTGTGATTGGTCACGGCGCCGTCCTTACGGACACGGTTCTCTGGAACAACGTGCAGATCGGTGATTATGCAGAGGTTAATCATGCTGTGCTCTGCAACAATGTAACAGTTGGATCGATGGCACTGATTGGTGAACATGCCATTGTCGCCGATGACTGTGTGATCGGTGACCATGCTCGGTTGTTTGCCCATGTAAAGCTTTGGCCCGGCAAGGTTGTTGAATCGCACGCCATTGTGACACGCTCGCTAGTACAGGAAGAACGGTGGTCGAGGGAGCTGTTTACAGATGCCCGAATCAGCGGCATCGCCAACATCGAGGTTAACCCAGAGTTTGCCGCAAAGCTCGGCAGCGCGCTAGGCGTTGCTTTCGGTGTTGGAACAACTGTGATAGCTTCTCGAGATGACGACCCTGTTTCTCGTATCATCAAGCGCAGCATCACGGCAGGCATCATGAGTGCCGGGGGAAATGTATCAGACTTACAGACCACATCCATACCGCAGACGCGCCAGGAGCTCAAGACAGGCAAGTACGTGGCAGGATTTCATGTACGCAGATCGCCGCGCAATGAACATCAAACTGATATCATCATCTTTGGCAGGGACGGGCGCGATATACCGCTTTCGCAGACGAAGGGTATCGAGCGATACTTTTTTGGCGAAGACATACGCAGAGTGGACCACACTGCTGTTGGACGTCTGACGTTCCCTGAGCGCTCTGCAGCAATGTATATCGACCGTGTACTTTCATCGCTTGATGTAAACACGGTAAGAACGCATCAGTTCAAGTTGCTCGTTGACTACTCGTTTGGTTTGGCATCGACGGTGTTTCCGCAGATTCAGGGTGACTTGCAATGCAGGACGCTTGCAATGAACAACTACGTCGACTCCGCGCACTTTGCCGATCCGCTAACAGAAGTGCTTGATGAGTCGGCAACGATCATGAGGTCTCTTGGATATCAGATCGGCTTCAAGTTCGACCCAGGAGCAGAAAAGCTTGCGCTTGTTGATGAGCGAGGCGTCTGGTATACATCGCTTCGGCTGCTGACGATCGTTACAAAGCTTGTGCTTGAAACAAACAAGCATAAGGACCGATACACTATCGCTGTGCCCGTGCAGGCAACCGAAGAGATCGAGGCAATTGCCAAGGACTATAACGTAGAGATACGTCGGATTCGGAATTCACATTCTGCCATGATGGATGCCACCAAAGATCCAGAGGTTGCATTTGTCGGGGGTACCAGAGGGGGCTTCATCTTCCCCGAATTCCTCAATGCGTCTGATGGTCTGTACACGGCCTGCAAGATACTCGAGATGCTTGCTCTAACGGGGCTAAAGCTCTCGGAACTCGACCGCGACCTACCGAAACGCTATCAGGCCACAAAGATGGTGGAGTGCCGATATGAGTCTCGGGGCACGGTTATGCGCAGGGCTATGGAGTCTACCGAGGGCATGGAACGCATGCTCATTGACGGAGTTCGTGTGCGCGAGGCAGATGCTACCGTACTTTTGTTGCCACACAAAGAAGAAGAATTATTCATCATCACGGCTGAAGCATCTACAACCGAGCGTGCGCATGAACTGTGCGACCGATATTCGGTGATGGTTGAAACGTGGCGATCAGGAAGATAACATGGACATCAAGATCACCTCAATCTTAAACGCATCCTGTATCAAGCTCAATATGGATGTAGCGAACAAGGCTGATGCGTTGAGTAAGATGGTAGACCTACTGGCGGCAGGCGGCAAGGTCTTGGACAAAGTAAAACTCTCGTCTGTGATTCACGAGCGGGAGAAGCTGATGTCGACCGGAATCGGCAACGGCGTTGCACTGCCGCACGGTAAGACCGATGGGGTCGATCGATCGATGATCGCCATTGCCACGCTTGCAAATCCAATTGACTTCGATGCACTCGACGACAATCCGGTTTCGATCATCATCCTCTTGGTTGGTACTGAGTCGAACGTTGGCATGCACCTGCGCCTGCTGTCGCGTATTTCGCGCATGGTTGGCTCTGAACAGTTCCGGGCATCGCTGCTGCACGCCAAGTCGGTAGAAGACGTCATGATGCTCTTCGCATCGCAGGAGGAGGACCGCGCATGAGCATCCAAGCCGTGCGTGGTACGAAGGACATCTCTGGAGAAGAGATGCGTAAGTGGCATCGCGCAGAACAGGTGTTTCGCGACGTTACGATGGCGTTTAGCTATCAAGAGTACAGAACGCCATTGTTTGAGCACACGGAACTCTTCAAGCGCGGTGTTGGGCAAGACACAGATATCGTAGGCAAAGAGATGTACACCTTTGAAGACAGGGGTGGAGACTCGCTTACGCTGCGTCCCGAAATGACCGCACCTATCGTGAGAGCATGTATCGAGCATAGCCTGCTGCATCATAATCCGATACAGCGCCTCTGGTATGCCGGACCTCAGTTCCGATATGAACGTCCTCAGAAAGGGCGCTATCGTCAGTTTCATCAGTTCGGTGCTGAGTGCATCGGATCACCTCATCCAGAGGCAGATGCCGAGATCATACTTCTCGGATACGAGGTGCTGCGTCAGTTCGGCCTCACAGAATTCACGCTCGAGATCAATTCGCTTGGAAGTGCAGATGTGCGAAACGCGTATCGCAGCGCATTGATAGCATTTCTTGAGGAACATAAATCACAGCTTTCAGAAGACAGTCAAAAGCGCATGTATGCTAATCCACTGCGCGTGCTGGATTCCAAGGACGAGCGTGATAGAGCGATCCTGCAGAGCGCTCCTCTGCTTGGCGATCATCTCGATGAGGTCTCACGCGCACACCTGCAGTCGGTGCTCTCCCTGCTCGATGTTGCAGGCGTGCCGTACAAGGTCAATCCATATCTCGTGCGCGGACTTGATTACTACAATCACATTGTGTTTGAATTCACCACCGAAGCGCTCGGAACACAAAACGCCATTGGTGGAGGTGGTCGTTATGATCCGTTATTCTTAATGCTCGGGGGCGGCCAGCACCCTGCTGTTGGTTTCTCGATCGGCATTGAGCGCATGATCCTACTGCACGACGCACAGAATGTTAGTGAGCAGGGGGCTGATGAGCCCCGTGGTGTATACCTAAGTGCCATCGGTGAAGAAGCACGTCTGCCTGTGCAGATAATCGCTCTGCGCTTACGCCGCAAAGGTGTGCATGTAGTTACCGACCTGTTGCGTCGCTCGGTCAAGGCTCAGATGAAAGATGCCAACCGAGAATCCGTCGCCTTTACCGTCATGATCGGAGAGGCCGAGCTGGCAACACAGACCGCTGTTGTGAAGAACATGGTAACAGGAGAGCAGGTAACTGTGGATCAAACTGCAATTGAGTCGGTGGTGCTCCCATGAGTGACGAACGCATTGAGCCATCGATTGAACATGAGTATATCGTTGAGGTTGAGACCGGTGTCGATAAGGACACCCGCATGCCAACCCTCGTTGTGCGTGTTACGACTGCTCGCGAATTCACGTCATTCGCCTATGAGATATCACTCGAGCTGTCTGTTGACCATGCAGCTAAGACCATGCATCTCGAAGTCGGTGGCTTGTCGATACCATCAGTGATGATGCCGTCGAAAGGTGGTGCGATATCTGAGCGGACTCTCGAGCTCCTTCCAGCAGGCACATACCAGTTTACCGTAGCCAAGAAGAATCGGAATCTGAGTACATCCTTTGTTATCGCGAAGACCGGATTGCTCACGATGAAGTCTGCCTCGAATTCGTTTGCCCTTATTCGCGCATAGCAGCATGCCATCAACCCCACGAGCAGGACGCGTAGACAGGATCCGCATCTTTCGTGCGAGCGTTACCAAGTGGCAGCTCAAGTTGCTTCTTACTGTGCTCGGGCTGGGAATCATGGGCGCGGTGTTGTACTTCACAAAGCAGATCGTTGATCAGCTTGCCTCCAACGAGCGCCGAACCGTGGAGCTCTACGCGCGTTTGTTGGCACGATCGTATGAGCAGGCAAGCGATGAAGACCTGTTGTTCTACGTAGATCTTGCGTATACCTCCATTCACTTTCCGGTGATACTCACCGATACGAAGGGTCAGCCGGTCTATCCCTATCAGCAGTTCATGATGAACGTTGATATGGATACCACGCTTACTGTGCCGCAGCAAAAGCAATGGCTGCTTGCAGAGATCGAAGAAATGAAGCAGGACTATCCTGCATTTGAGATCAAGGATCCTGACGGACAAGTGGTACAGCTGATGTACTACACTAACTCGGCCATTGTGCGTCAGCTTCGGTACATGCCGTTTGTAGAGATCCTTATCGTGGCATCATTCATCCTTGTGGGATATGTTGCATTCTCAACGATTCGGCGCAATGAAGAATCCAACATCTGGGTGGGTCTGGCAAAGGAAGCTGCACACCAACTCGGGACACCACTCTCAAGTTTGTTAGCATGGTTGGAGCTGTTGCGGCTAAACAAGGACGATCCTGATCAGGTTGTGGCAATGTCCAACGAGATGGATCAAGATGTAGACCGCCTAAAGGTTATTGCAAACCGCTTTGCCAAGATCGGATCGCAGCCAAAGCTTGATCCTGCCAATGTTGCCTCGGTTATCAATCACGTGTGTCAGTACTTTGAGACGCGACTGCCGAATCTCGGCAAGAAGATCACGCTAGTGCGTCGGGTAGATGACACCATCGAGGCCCGCATAAATGTTGAGCTTTTCGAGTGGGTTGTAGAAAATCTCATCAAAAATGCTGTTGAAGCACTTGAACGTCAGGACGGAGTGATAACCATTGCACTGCAACGCAGGCCCCGTGGCAAGGTCTGTGTTACGGTAACTGATAATGGCAAGGGCATGACCCGAAAAGTTGCAAAGAAGATCTTTCAGCCTGGCTACACAACAAAGAAGAGGGGATGGGGCTTGGGATTGTCGCTTTCAAAGCGCATCATTGAAGACTACCACGGCGGCAGTCTTGTTGTGCGCGAAACCCAGCCAGGTGCAGGAACCACATTTGCCATCGAGGTGCCGGGCACATGAGTACTGAACGTCCTGAACCATCAAACATCGATTGGTTTATCCTGTTGCCTATTGTGGCGCTGCTCCTATTCAGCGTGGCATTTGTCTACAGCGCCAGCGCGGCCTTTGCTGATGTCAAGATGGGATCATCATCCGGCATGGCATGGAACCACGCCATTCGCGTGCTGCTTGGTCTAGCACTCATGCTCCTGTTTGCCAAGATTGACTACCGCCTCTTCGAGCGTCCGTCGTCTACGATCATGCTTATCGCGTATGGATTTCTGCTCATGGTGCTCGTAATGGGTGTCTCGCAGAAGGGGGCAAGCAGGTGGGTTCAGATTGGTCCAGTCAACTTTCAACCGTCTGAGCTTGCAAAGTATGCTGTTGTGCTTCACACTGCTGTGCTTCTGAGCGCAAACCAGGCGCGCGTGCGCTCATGGAAGCATGGAATGATGCCAGTGCTCATGTGGAGCCTACCGGTAAGTATTTTGATCGCATTACAGCCGAATTTATCGACCGCCTCGGTGATCTTTCTCATCGTCGTCGTTATGATGTTCCTTGCCGATGTCAAGGTTTCGCATCTGCTAACGCTAGGGGCAGCGGGCTTTACTGTAGCGGGTGTGTATGCGATGACGGCCGAGTATCGCAGACGACGATTGATGTCGTTTTTTGCCGGAGACGGTGGTCCGGTTGATGAGAACGTGCGGTATCAGGTAGATCAGGCCCTTATTGCTTTCGGTAACGGAGGCTTTACGGGAGTCGGCCCAGGACAGAGCCGTCAGCGCGACTGGTTCCTGCCTGAGTCGTATGGCGACTTTATCTTCTCGATTGTTGGTGAAGAGTACGGTTTTATCGGTATCTGCTTTCTTATCGGCGCATTTGCGCTGATCATGTGGCGCGGTTACATGGTCGCAAAGAAGGCACCTGATGCCTTTGGACGCCTGCTTGCCGGAGGTATCACTACGACGCTGGCCGTTTATGCCTTCGTAAATGCTGGTGTAACCTGTGGAGTGCTGCCGACCACGGGACTGCCGATGCCCTTCATTTCATACGGCGGTTCGAGCGTGTTCTTCAGTGCAATTGCGGTAGGTGTATTGTTAAACATCTCCTCTCAGGCTGGCGTGTACCGAAGAAAACGTCCGCTCCCAACTTCGTAAAACCCTGTATTTTCAACGAATTTGTAGTATTATCGCAGCGTCATGCACGATTCGACTACGAAGCTTTATTTCTCTATCACCGAAGTATCGAAGATGCTCGGAGAGGAACAGCACGTCTTGCGATATTGGGAGCGCGAGTTCACCCAACTGCGTCCGCGTAAAAACCGTGCGGGAAACCGTATCTACACAGAGCGTGATATTGCCGTACTGATCGTGATCCGCAAGCTGCTTCGCGAGGAGCGATACACTGTTGCAGGAGCTAAGGAATACCTGAAATCCAACGGGATTCCAGAGCATATTGCTGATGATCTCAAAGCAACATTGCAGCCCCTTTCAACCACAGAGTTGGCAGCCGAGGAGAATCCGCATACTACTCCTGACCCCGAAAGGATCAAGCTTGCCAAGGAGTTAGTGCAGGAATTGCGTGATTTGGCAGCGTCCCTTCGCATGCCAAAGGCATAAATCCGGCCCGAACTTGGGCCTCCATTTCGTATATTCGCAGCCCATATCACGGTCCCGTGGTAGAGTGGCTATACAGAGCTCTGCAAAAGCTTGTACATCGGTTCGAATCCGGTCGGGACCTCTTATACGAATCAATATCACGTAGAAAGAGTATGGCAACAACAGCCGATCTCCGTGTAGGAGCAGTCATCCGTCATAACGGAGAATTGTGCGTCGTTCTAGAGTCCATCCACCGTACGCCGGGCAATCTGCGCGCCTTTTACCAGGTAAAGATGCGCGTCATCAAGACCGGTAAGCTGCGTGAAGAGCGATTCCGCTCTGGTGAGACCATCGAGTTCGTCCGCGTAGAGACCCGAAATTTTCAGTATCTGTACAAAGACTCTGACATGTTCATGTTCATGGACCAGGAGTCGTACGACCAGATTCCGGTACCGGCCGAGATCGTTGGCGACGGTGCGAAGTTCATGAAAGAAGGAATGGAAGTTCAGATCGCCCGTGACGAGGCAGACAATGTGGTGCAGGTTACCATGCCGAACCACGTTGCAGTGCGCGTAACGGCTACTGAGCCGGGTGTGCGTGGCGATACAGCTACCAACGTACTCAAGCCTGCGACTGTTGAAACAGGCACCACGGTCATGGTCCCGTTGTTTGTGAACGAGGGCGACCTTATCCGTGTAGACACCAGCAACGGTTCCTACATGGACCGCGTTAAAGAATAATAGCGAACCTACGAGGAGGATCTTATGGATCTGAATTATCTACGTCGTCTGCTTCGAGTGTTTGATGAAAGTAGCGCAACCGAAATCACGATTGAGGAAGAAGGTCTGTCGATTTCGTTGGCAAAAGGGGGCGCTCAGCCCATGGGGATGATGCCACCGATGTACGGCATGCCGCAGATGGCCCCGATGCAGGCACCTGCCCCGGCAGCTGCTCCAGCTGCGGCCCCAGCGGCCGCCCCGGCCGCCGCCGCATCGTCGGATGATGCCAATCATAAGGTACTATCGCCGATCGTTGGTACGTTCTACCGTGCGCCTTCGCCTGATGCAGATTCATTCGTTCAAGTAGGGCAGCATGTAAATGTCGGCGATACGCTATGTATTGTCGAGGCCATGAAGCTCATGAATGAGATCGAGTCCGACGTATCCGGCACGATCGTGAAGATCTTGGTTGAGAACGGACAGCCGGTTGAGTACAATCAGCCAGTGTTCGTTGTCAAGCCAGACTAATCAGAGGACATCACACCATGATCAAGAAGTTGCTTATCGCCAACCGAGGCGAGATCGCCCTGCGGATCATTCGTGCTGCGAAGGAACTCGGAATCAAGACCGTTGCCGTGTATTCGGAGGCTGATCGTGCATCATTGCATGTGCGATTTGCTGACGAAGCAGTGTGTATTGGTCCAGCACAAGGTAAACTCTCATATCTGAACATTCCGTCGATCATCGCAGCAGCAGATGTTACAAATGCTGACGCGATTCATCCGGGCTACGGATTTCTTGCAGAGAACGCAACGTTTGCAGAGATCTGTCACGACTGCAACATCACGTTTGTTGGACCATCCCCTGATGCGATTGTTCGTATGGGGAATAAGTCCATTGCCAAGGACACGATGCGCGCTGCTGGCGTGCCGGTAGTGCCTGGCTCCGATGGCATTGTGGCAACGATTGAAGATGCCCGCGTGGTTGCCAAGGAAGTTGGCTACCCAGTGATGATCAAGGCCGTTGCGGGCGGTGGTGGCAAGGGCATGCGCTATGTGGAAACTGCCGACGAGCTCGATCGCGCCTATGCTACGGCAAGGGGCGAGGCGGAGGCCTCGTTCGGTAATGGCGACATCTACATCGAGAAGTTCATCGAAGAACCGCGTCACGTCGAGATCCAGGTCTTTGCCGACAAGTTTGGCAACGTCGTGCATCTGAACGAGCGCGAGTGCAGCATTCAGCGGCGTCACCAAAAGCTGATAGAAGAAGCCCCTTCTCCGATCATGACCCCAGAACTTCGCAAGGCCATGGGCGATGCGTCGATCAAGGGGGCCGCAAGTGTGGACTATGTGGGTGCTGGGACAATTGAGTTCCTCGTTGACAAGCACCGCAACTTCTACTTCATGGAAATGAACACCCGTATTCAGGTGGAGCATCCGGTAACGGAGCAATCATCTGCGGTAGATCTGATCAAGGAGCAACTGCTTGTTGCTTCGGGTGAGAAGCTTACGCTTGTTCAGCGCGATCCGATCATGCACTCAATCGAGTGCCGGATTAACGCAGAAGATCCATATCACGATTTCCGTCCATCGCCAGGCGTGATCCAGTCACTGAACTTCCCGGGAGGTCCCGGCGTTCGTGTAGACTCGCACATCTATCAGGGCTATACCATTCCGCCATACTACGACTCAATGGTGGCCAAGCTCATCACCTTTGCGCCCACGCGTGATGGTGCGATTGCCAAGATGCGACGCGCACTAGATGAGTTTGTGATCGAGGGCATTCAGACCACGATCCCATTCCATCGAAAGATGATGGACAACAAAGACTTCATTGCAGGAACATTCGATACCAAATATCTCGACACCCACGATTGGAAGGCATGACCATGAATTTCCCAGCTGACCTCAAGTACACATCAGACCACGAGTGGATTCGCGTAGAAGGCGATGTAGGAATCGTGGGCGTAACAGATCACGCACAAGGCGAACTTGGCGACGTAGTTTATATCGACATCCCGGATGCATCAGCGACGGTTGCTAAGGGCGGCACGTTTGGCTCCATCGAAGCTGTGAAGACGGTTGCCGATCTCTATGCTCCAGTTAGCGGCCAGCTTATCGAAGTCAACGACGTCAATGCAGCCCCTGACACCGTGAACAAAGACCCTTACGGAAACGGCTGGCTCGTCAAGATCAAGCTTTCCGACCCATCAGAACTCGACGGCCTCATGGACGTAGAAGCGTATAAGGCGTTGGTAGGAGCGTAAAGAGAGCAGAGAGCAGCGAGCAGCGAACAGCGAGCAGCGAACAGCGAGCAGCGAACAGCGAACAGCGAGCAGCGAACAGCGAGCAGCGAGCTGATGCAATCAGCTCTGAAGCCAGGCGATAGCGTCGTTAACGCTTGGCTGGAACTCGAAGAGATATTCGATCTGTGAGATGCGGAACATCTGGCGTAC
>JBKCLO010000026.1:0-2615 GCA_046300675.1 Ignavibacteria bacterium | reverse complement strand
GCCCCATAACACGCAGAGTTACTAACTTTGCAGCCTTCAGCGTATAGCGCAGCCCGGTAGCGCGCCACTTTGGGGTAGTGGAGGTCGTGGGTTCGAATCCCGCTACGCTGACAAACCACGGGCCAAAGCCCGTGGAGAGTGCCGAGCAGCGAGTGCCGAGCAGCGAACGTCTTTCCCGCGCGCGCGGGAAACCAGGAAACTTTTTCGATTTGAGGGTACGCTCGCGCTTCCGCAAGTATAACGTCCCAGCTCGTAAATGGTCATTAGTAATTGGTCATTCGTAATTAGTACTCCTTCCTCTCTGCCTTGAAAATCCGGAATCCATTCCGTATTTTCAAGGCACATGATACAACGTCTTATACAGCAAGAGCTTACGAAGAGGATTGCCTCTGTACCGGTGGTGGCGCTCCTCGGGCCACGACAGGTGGGGAAGACCACGCTTGCCAAATCTGTTAAGATAGATAAGCCCCTTGTATACATAGATTTAGAGCGCTCATCAGACCTTGCGAAGCTGGAAGATCCAGAGTTGTTTCTTACAGCACACCGAGGTTCGCTGGTGGTGCTCGACGAGATACAGCGGCTTCCGAATCTCTTCCCGTTGCTGCGCTCACTGGTCGATGAGCGCAGGGAGCTAGGTGAACGCTCTGGTCATTTTCTGATTCTTGGCTCGGCAACGCCCGAGCTGCTTCGGCAAGGTTCTGAAACGCTTGCCGGACGCATCAGCTATTTCGAGCTGTCACCATTTCAGTTGCGGGAACTGGATAACGTTACAGATACAGACATCAGCAAACATTGGTATCGTGGTGGGTTCCCGGAGAGCTACTTGTCTGATACTGACGAAATCGCAATGCAATGGTGCGACGACTTTTTGACAGCTTACGTTGAGAGATACATTCCGCAGCTGGGTGTGATGGCAACGCCACAGCAGCTCCGTCGATTTTGCACAATGCTCGCACACCAACAATCGGGCACCGTGAATTTCACGAAGATGGGCAACGCTCTCGGACTCGACAGCAAAACGGTGCGAACATATATCGAACTCTTGGAGGGGCTCTACCTTATCCGAAAGATTCCGGCATGGTCCTCTAATGTTGGCAAGCGCCTCGTAAAAGCCGCAAAGTTTCAATGGCGAGATTCGGGACTCGTCCATGCTCTCCTTGGGCTCGGCAGCATTGATCAGGTTATGGGGCATCCAATTTGTGGGCACTCCTGGGAGGGATACTGCACAGAGCAGATACTCAACGCGCTTCCCAAGGGTGTACTGGCAAGTCACTACAGAACGCATGCAGGTGCCGAAGTGGACCTTGTGCTTTCATTCCCCGATGGGCGCACGCACGCCGTTGAAATCAAACGGACACTCTCTCCCAAGGTTACGCCATCCCTCCTGGAGAGCATGGACACAATCAACGCTGAACGAGCCACGATCATCATGCCAGCAGGTTCACCGTACGCTCTAACTTCAACTGTTGATGCAATGTCACTGCAGGATATGATGCGTAGAGAATGGTCGTAGGCAATGGTTGTTGCCGGTTTGGCAAACGCGTGCTTTAACATCACCCCACCAAAAAAGTAACCCGCCAGTTTGAGGGTACGCTCGCGCGCATAGCCTTGGCGGGTATTGTTACTGCAAACATAGGTGTTTTGACAGAATACACCCTCCGTTCATAATGCTGATAACAGGCCAGAACGTGACATCTCCTAACGACCTTCATATCCTTTTTCGCGGAGTGTTCTTTCGTGGGAAAGACACGCCTCTGGTATCCTGTCATTGGTACTTGGTGATTCGTCATTGGTCATTCGTAATTTGTAATTCGTAATTCGTAATTCGTAATTATCTATTGTATCTCTCTCCTCCTCCTATGGTCCACCTCATCATCCTTCTGATGCTGGCCTATACGACGCCGGCCTTAGCAACAACCTACTATGTAAGCCCAACAGGAAATGATGCCAATAGCGGCAAGAGTCCGGGCATGGCGTGGAAGACTGTTGGCAATGTGAACTCACTTGATCTGCGTCCGGGTGATACGGTGCTGTTTCAAGGGGGCGAGACATTCAATGGGAATCTGTATTTCGATGCAGGCGATGGTAATGCACCTGACAACCCACTCGTGATATCGAGTTATGGTGGTGGACGTGCCATTCTGAACGCTGGGACGGGCTTTGGTATCTCGGTCTATAACACTCAGGGCATTCACATCAGCGATCTGGTAGTGATGGGCTCGGGAATGAACACCAACCTGAAGAATGGAATCGAGTTCTACGTGGATGTGGCCGGAGACAAACGCTTTGCTGATATCTTGGTAGAGCGAGTCGAGGTCAAAGAATTCGGTCGTGTGGGTGTGCGCATCGGAGCGTGGAATGGTTTGACGGGCTATGATGGACTCCGACTGGAAGATCTGGAGGTTCATCACAATCTGCATGATGGTATACTTGTTTACGGATACCCGTCGCCCTTTGGATATCCAAACAAAGATGTCGTTATCCGTGGATGCGCATCGTATCAGAATCCTGGTATTGCAGACGCCAAATCGATCAAGGGTAATGGTATCGTGATCAGCAATACCGACCGGGCTGTGATTGAGTACTGCGTAGCCTATGAGAATGGTCAGGCAAAT
>JBKCLO010000025.1:0-1149 GCA_046300675.1 Ignavibacteria bacterium | reverse complement strand
CACGGGCAATACGCAATCGCTCGTTGCTAACGAGCTTTTCCCGCTCTGCCTTCTGCGCTTGCTTTCGCTTCATGACAAGTGCGGTAGCGGCAGCCGTGCAAGTCATCCCAAGCGCTACGAACACGACTGCTGCCCACCACGTTTGCCACCAGGGTGGGACCACTGTTACAGGAAGATCGTAGATCTGTACCCAGGGGCCCGTGCCGCGACGTGCTTGAACGCGCAGGCTGTACCGACCAGGAGAAACAGATGCAAAGCGAAGCACGGGCGATGACGCAGTCGTCCAGTTCAAGGAATCTCCATTCTGCTCGTGCAGTCCATACCGATAGGAAATCGACTCTGCTTGTGATGTTGCTATAGCCGCAATAGTGACAGCGAAGCTGGTGGCCCCATGCGGCACATACAAACTCTGTATTGAGGGCAACTGAGAGTCTGGAACCGGCACTCCGTCAACGTCTGCACTCGAGATGTAAGCTGCGTATATCTTGGCGGACCGAGGGTGGTATAGTTTGGGAACCACACTTATTCCATCTATACCTCCACCTATCAGATCCCCATACGAAGTAAGATGCCAAGCTCCAGTATTGAATTCATTGCTCTGCGCGCCCTGACCACGCGTGATTTGACCCGTCACGGATCTGTGTGAAAGGAAAATGATGCCCGCATTAGTTGTTGTGATGACTGAGCCATCTGGACGAGGAATCGCAGCATACACAACTGCACTGGGAAGTCCCAATCGTGCATCGAACACATATTCCTTTAGCGTTGTGAGAGATAGCAACCGAATGCCACCGCCCCAAGTACCGATGAATGCTGTGTCGTTTCTGATCTGAATTGATCGAATGATATTGACATTAGGCAAGGTTGATTGTTGATCAGAACACAGCAGCCATTGCCAGCCTTTCGTGAAGGAACCTATAAGGAGCCCTTGTTCAGTTCCGACCAAGTATCGGTCATCATCTATGGCGCAAATACAACGGACAATGTTCGCAACGTCTTCCTGTCGGCGGGGTACCTTATAGTGTATTGAGCGTAGAGTTTGTGTGTTTATGAAAATCACGGCATCCATTGTCCCTATTGCCATTGTTATAGGTGAAAGTGGCGTTAAGGAGTAAATGCTGCGGGCGTATCGCCCAGAAGCGTCATTCA
>JBKCLO010000024.1:0-1081 GCA_046300675.1 Ignavibacteria bacterium | reverse complement strand
TATCGAATAGAAATGAAGCTTACGAGATGGTTCGAAGTGCAGCCATAGACCAACAGTCCTGGGCAGAAGACACACTCTTGGCATTTCGTTCTATTGATGTTCTGCATCACGATAAGTTTCTCCGAGCCGCACGCAGAGGTGCGTTGTATAAGCAGATATCAAGTGCGTTCACATCAGTAGACGATGCTATCTCGTATGCAGCGTCAATTCCAGATCGTACATCTCCCGTTCATGATCGCGACCGTATCATGTTGCCTGACGAGGTGATACGACTGCAACGAGGTTCTGATCGGGATCTGGCACTCCTGCTACATGTACTTCTTGAAGCATTTGCCGTCTGCAACTCTGCGCAGCTTTCTGTGCGATCACTCTATAGTGCTGACGAGAGTGTTGTTGTCTATGACAACCACATCTTCAGCACCACGCAGATGCGCTCTTTGGACAGCCTGCCTGCAGACCTAACAATCACATTGCAATGAAGATCATAGCATGTATCATGGGCCTATTGGCAGTGCTGGCCCCTTTGCAGGGTCGTACTTCTGACACGTCGGCCATATCGCCAATACGTCTCGGTATCGTTGGCGGAGCTACAATTGGCGGTTTTGTAATGGGACATGCCGTCCTGAACGATCTCTGGTGGAAGGGGACGCCGACGGATTTTCATTTCAATACAGATGATGACTATCGCTACGCGCTCAATGCAGACAAGCTGGGTCATGCCACATTTGCATACATCGCAACAACCACATATGCAGATCTCTTTCGCTGGACAGGCATGGATTCTGCGCAAGCTATCTGGTCGGCAGCAGGTGTTGCAACCGCATACCAGACATACATAGAGATACGAGACGGCTACAGTCAGAAGTATGGATTCTCATGGGGGGACATCGCAGCAAACATGGCCGGCATCTCACTTCCCGTGCTCAAGCACTACTATCCTGCATTGAGACCCTTCGATCTCCAGATATCGTTCTGGCCTTCTGAAGGATTCAGACAGGGCAGTCACAATGCAATTATTGACGACTACACATCAACCACGCATTGGCTCTCAGTGAATGTGCATGATCTTGCACCCACCTCA
>JBKCLO010000023.1:0-4661 GCA_046300675.1 Ignavibacteria bacterium | reverse complement strand
TAAAAACCTTGTGCTTCTCGGTGGATTTAAGGGGTCATTTGTTGTGAGCTTCTTCAATGGAGTCCTACTCTCAGATCCCCAAAACATCCTCGAATTTGCTGGACCAAACAGCAAGACGGCAAAGCTTATTCGTTTCACGCACATTGAACAGATTAAGCCGAGGACTGCTCTTCTTCGGGCGTACGTCGTCGAGGCAGTTAAGCAAATCGAGGCAGGGAACAGTAAGAGAGAGGTGATACCCCAACCACTAACAGTTCCAGCAGAGCTGGAGGCAATGTTCTCTGCATTGCCAACTCTTAAGACTGCATTCTATGCACTTACTCCCGGACGTCAACGCGGCTATGTTATGCATGTTACGTCGGGAAAACAGGCGGCAACTCGCAAGATCCGTATCCAGAAGTGCATTCCTCGTATCATGTTGGGTAAGGGTTTAAACGATGAGTAGCATGCGCAAAAAATCGGACCTTCCAACAAAACAATGTGTGGTCTGCAACCGCCCGTTTACTTGGCGCAAAAAATGGGAAAAAGTATGGGACGAAGTTCAATACTGTTCTGATGCGTGCAGACGCAACAAGAAAGCACGTACACATGCATCGTGAGTTTCACATCGGACGCGATCAGCGTCTAGCCGATAATCCACGTTTACTTGAGGCTTGTAAAGGGGCTAGCACATTGCTGCCTGTTTACGATCTCGACCCATCGATACAGATGGGGCCGCATCGGGCTGCATTTCTTCTGAGCTCACTTCGCGAGCTACAGACCAACTTGCGTGGTCGTGGCAGCGACCTCTTGTTGCGCATGCAGGCCCCATCTGGAAGTAATAAACGTTGGTATGATATGGCGTCAACATTGTACAATGTTGCCGACCTACCATGTGAGCTTTCAGAAATACCCGAGGTATTCACATCATTTCGACGTCTACTCGAAAAGCACTCCACGCCTGTTCAAGTACCGGTGGCTGTTCCCGATACGTTTCCACCAATACCCTCAGGCGTAGCATGCGCAGACATCCCAACACCTGAGCAATTGGGATACGAGGTGTTGGAATGCGATCCTCGCAGTGCATTCCCCTACAATACCCAGCGTTGGCGGGCAGGCGAAGAAGCCGCTGTTGAGCATATGCGTTTGTACCTGGCCTCTAGGACGGTAGATACGTACAAGGCAACCCGTAACGGCCTCATTGGTACAGATTTCTCGAGCAAGTTCTCGCCATGGTTGGCTCTTGGTAACATATCGGCAAGAACTATCACAACAACTCTCTGGGATTACGAGGATGAGCATGGTGCAAATGATGGCACCTATTGGCTGTGGTTCGAACTTGTATGGCGTGATTTCTTCGCATTTCGTGCACAACACCGTGGTCTAACGCCATGCGATACCATGGAGCGAGCGCTTAGCAATGCAAAGTTCATTGCGTGGACATCTGGATCAACAGGAGCAGCATTTGTTGATGCGGCAATGAAGGAACTCCGCCTCACAGGTTGGCTGAGTAACCGTATGCGTCAGATTGCAGCAAGCTACCTGATCAACGAGCTCGGGCTGCCCTGGCAATGGGGCGAGGCTTGGTTTGCCATGCAGCTCATTGATTATGATCCTGCATCGAATGAAGGAAATTGGCGCTACATCGCCGGACAAGGGGCTGATCCTCGTGGTGGACGTCACTTCTCGATTGAACATCAGCAAAAGATGTACGATCCAACAGGGTCGTATTCTGCCTATTGGGCATAGTTTTCGGCGCACTCCATAAATTGAATGATGAAAACAATCCTCCTTCTCGGCTCTGGAGAGCTCGGTAAAGAATTCGTTATTGCAGTAAAGCGCTACGGACAACGCGTTGTTGCTGTTGATTCGTATGAGAATGCACCAGCAATGCAAGTCGCTGATGATTACCGCGTGATCTCAATGCTCGATGCCTCACAGCTCGATGCTGTTGTTGCAGATATACAGCCAGACATTATCGTACCCGAGGTAGAGGCAATCCGTACAGAACGTCTGTTTGCATACGAAGAGCAAGGCGTGCATGTAGTGCCAAGTGCGAGGGCGGCCAACATGACGATGAACCGCAAGGCTATTCGTGATCTTGCCGCCAAGGAGTTAGGACTCAAGACAGCGAACTACCGCTATGCAACAACTCATGAGGAGTTTATTGCTGCAGTTCAAGCTGTTGGTATTCCCTGCGTTGTAAAGCCCCTTATGTCATCTAGCGGAAAGGGGCAAAGCACGGTCAAGTCTGCCGAGGATATTGATCGCGCGTGGACGTATGCCCTCGAGGGCTCGCGTGGCGATCTTATGGAAGTGATTGTCGAAGCCTTCGTTGCGTTTGAAAGTGAAATCACGCTACTAACCGTTACGCAGAAGAGCGGACCAACGCTGTATTGTCCGCCCATCGGACACCGCCAGGAGCGCGGTGATTACCAAGAGTCATGGATACCTCACTACGTGAAACCTGAGCTGCTGATTGAAGCCCAACGCATGGCGGAGATGGTCACAAGCGCACTTACAGGCTCTGGTATATGGGGCGTGGAATTCTTCCTAACCGAAACCGAAGTGTATTTCAGCGAGCTCTCACCGCGTCCGCATGATACAGGCATGGTAACACTTACGGGTGCAACAACACTAAGCGAATTTGAACTTCATGCGCGTGCAGTTTTGGGCTATCCAATTCCGCGTCTAGAACTCGAGCATGCTGCCGCATCTGCTGTTGTACTGGCAACCGAGGCTTCGTCGAATGTGCCGTCGTACACGGGAATCGAAGAGGTCTTAGCAGAAACTGGTATAGAAGTACGTGTATTCGGAAAGCCGACTACACGCCCATACAGGCGCATGGCCGTGGTGGTTGCATCTGCGTTTGATGAGAACGAATCAATCGACTCACTACGCAACCGTGCCACAAGAGCGGCATCATGTATTACGGTGACTGGGTAGACCGTATATTTATCACGTACACAACAGGGGTAGTATCAATGCAGACGAAACACATCATTCTAGCACTGGTCGTCCCGATCGCGATGGCGGCTTCTGCCCAAGTGGTATTACCGAATAATCCGGCTGTGCCCGGCACACTGCAGTGCTTGGCTATTATGCTACTAGGGTCGTTCATGGGAATGAGGGCAGGTCTTACTGGCGCAGTTATCTATGCTGTTGGCGGAGCACTTGGTATTCCGTGGTTTAGCGGCATGGATGCGGACATGACAACAACAGGTGGATACATTATCGGGTTTATTCCTGCCATTGCGCTTGTGGGTCTTCAATCGGATAAAGGAAATCTTAGCTCGTTTGTCTCTTCGATCGGAACGTATCTGGTTGCCTTGATGATCATCTATGTCTTTGGTGTCTCGTGGATGCTTCTTGGTGCTGGTTATTCGTTCAAAGATGCTTATTCGTTAGGAGTACAGGTCACATTCGTGGGCGATATTGTTGAAATTACACTGGCATCAGCAATTGTAACCGCTTACGGTGTGGTGCGCCAACAAGCTACCAAATGAAAAAAGCGCTGTGCCTTTATGGGCACAGCGCTCTTTATTAGTAAATCGCTTTGGCTACTCTTATTTCTTATCGAGCGATACGCTGACGTTACTGTTATCGAGGGAATTCCAGTCACCAGTTACGACGTCAACGATCAGGGGAATAAACCCTGTCAGCACATCTGCGATGATCCATCCAGCACCTACACTCGTTGTTACGATCACGGTACGTGTTCTGTATCCTTCCTTGCTGACTTCGACAACCTGATCCTTGGTGCCGTTAACACGGGTGACCACAGGTGTTTTACCGACAACGCTGCCGTTGATCGCTACACGGGCGTCAGAAGGATCTGACATGACCGCTAGGCTCTGATACTTACCTTTTAGGATTGTTGCACATCCGGTAGATAGTGCCAAAGTGCTTGCAGCGAGAAGTGTTGCGAAAATCCTCATACCTAATCCGTTGGTTAATAATGACACAGATACACTGAAATATACGGTATATCTATAGCCACAATGAACCTTCGACTACATCTTCGAAGCAATTGTCTTTGTGTGTGTAGCTGTGATCTTCTCGTTTGTAAGGCTCTTGAGAAAGATCTCTATCGATGCGACTTCGTTGTCGTTGAGCTTGTTGCCTACCTGGTGCCATGCCATCAAACGAATAGCTTCTTTCAGAGTGCGGACTGAACCATCATGGAAGTACGGCCATGTGACGGCTACATTACGCAGTGATGGAACCTTAAACATCAGACTATCGGCAGGATCCTTTGTCACCGCAAATCGTCCTGCATCTGCTGAAGGATATGGGTTAACAAGCCCAAGCTTTTGATACATCGAACCACCAAATGTTGTCCCGCTGTGACACGCAATGCAACCTGCATTGATAAATGTGTGGAGTCCGCGCTGTTCCTGAGGGGTGAGTGCTGCCTTGTCTCCACTGATCCACTTGTCGTAGCGCGATGGGCTAACCAATGTGCGTTCGAATGCAGCGATCGCCTTGGCAACATTGTTGAACGATAGCGCACGCTTGTCGTTGGGGAATGCCGAGGCGAATTGTGCTTTGTATGACTCTACCCCACCCAGCTTGGCTTCTACAGCCTTCGGGCTTTCCATTCCCATTTCAATTGGGTTTACTACTGGCCCCTTAGCCTGAGCTTCGAGATCTTCGGCCCGACCATCCCAGAATTGGACAAA
>JBKCLO010000022.1:0-2118 GCA_046300675.1 Ignavibacteria bacterium | reverse complement strand
CTATCGAGTCCAAAGCCAAAGAGCGCCAACGTCTCGTCGCCTGCTCCTAAGCCTGTTGACATCAGACCTTCAATAATGTTGTAGACCACCGTTATAAGCGCTAAGGTGTATGCTTTGCGGTAAAGCGCTGATTCTTGCATCCCGCAAATTAGGTTGATTGCCCCGTTCAGCCGCTTAACCCAATACGGTCCAGACTGCGGTACTGGATTGCTTCTCGTATGTGCTCTTCGGTAATCGTATTGCTACTGGATATGTCTGCAATGGTTCGCGCAACCTTGATGATCCGGTCGTACGCTCGAGCAGAAAGCCGTAGTGTTCGCATGGCCTGCTGCAGGAGTGCGCCCGTGGTAGCGTCCAAGACACAATACTCTGCGATCTCTTTGGCCGACATATCCGCGTTCTTGAATAGGTGCGCGCGTTGCGTGAAGCGTTGGTGTTGACGTTCCCGCGCATGAACAACACGACGGCGCATCACACTCGATGATTCCCCTGTTGGGGCACCAGCCAGATCATCGATATCCACCGCGGGCACATGCACGTGAATGTCTATGCGGTCAAGAAGTGGACCCGAAATCTTGGCCATGTAACGCTGCACTTCCTGCATGCTGCACCGGCAATCACGTCTGCTGCCAAAGTTGCCACACGGACATGGGTTCATCGAGCACACAAGCATCACGTTGGCAGGATACTCCACGTTCATCTTGGTGCGGGCAATGCGTATAGACCGCTCCTCAAGGGGCTGACGCAGCACTTCGAGCACATTACGCTGGAATTCCGGCACTTCGTCGAGGAACAACACCCCGTGATGTGCAAGCGTAACCTCTCCCGGACGAACCACTCCAACGCCCCCTCCGATAAGGGCCGCATCACTGATGGTATGATGCGGCGCTCGAAAGGGGCGTTGTGTTACCATTGGCTGCCCTGGGGGGAGAAGGCCGGCAACTGAGTGGATCGTGGTGGTCTCTAACGCCTCTGTGAGGTTCAAAGGCGGTAGAATGGTGGCGAGTCGTTTTGCGAGCATGGTCTTACCAGCACCGGGTGGACCAATCATGATGATGTTATGTCCGCCAGCAGCAGCCACCTCGAGCGCTCGTTTCACGGAGAACTGTCCTTTTACGTCGGACATGTCAATCGTGTGCTTCTCGGAGGCTGTTCGAAAGAGTTCATCAACATCGACACGCTTGGGCGTTGTCGTGCTTGACGCAGAAAGTAGTTGTATTGCATCGTGCAGTGTTGCAACGCCATAAACGTCTATATCACGCACGATGGCGGCTTCGCCCGCATTACGCTCCGGAAGGATGATGCGTCGCTTCCCTTTACTCTTCGACATCATAGCAACGGGCAGGGCGCCCCGTACCGGACGCAATTGTCCGTCAAAAGCGAGCTCGCCCATAAGCACAGTGTCGGACAAATCAACATCGTCGATCAGCTCCAGCGCCTGCAGCATGCCAATGGCAATCGGCAGATCAAATGCACTTCCCTCTTTACGCACATCTGCCGGCGCAAGGTTCACGGTGATGCGCCGCGGCTGCCAGTCGTAGCCGCAATAGTGAAGTGCCGCCACAACCCTCTCACGTGATTCGCGCACGGAGTTATCAGGCAAACCCACAATGTTGAACGATGGCAATGCCGTCTCAATTGTGATTTCGATGTCGACCAGCAGCGCTCCTATACCCAGCACCGATGCCGACTGTGTTGATGCATACATAGACTTGTGTCCCCTTTCGTTCTTTGTGCCTGCAGAGAATCAAAACGTGACATCATACCTTTGCATCAATGGCAAAAACATCTCCGAAGTGGTACGTTGTCTGGGTTGGACATTCCCCCGGTGTCTATACATCATGGGACAAGGCGCAGAAACAGATCAACGGCTTTCCAGGCGCGAAATACAAGTCGTATACCAGCGAGGCTGCCGCACATGAGGCCTATTCACGGGGATTTACCTCGGAGATTCCTACTGGTTCTGCTGCGAAATCTGCGCCCAAAAAGAAGTTGGCATGGGGCTGCGTGTTGCCCGCAATCGCCGTCGATGCGGCGTGTAACATGTCAACCGGTGAAATGGAATACCGCGGCGTGGACATCGACTCCGGCACGTTGCTCTTTTCCATGGGCCCCTTC
>JBKCLO010000021.1:0-1527 GCA_046300675.1 Ignavibacteria bacterium | reverse complement strand
CGCGGCGCATCACCGTGAACCTTGCGCCGGCAGATGTGCGTAAAGAGGGAAGTGCATTTGATCTGCCGATTGCCATTGGCATGCTGCAGGCGCTGGAGCTGATCGACGATGTTGATTTGTCCGACACTCTGCTTATGGGCGAGCTCGCTTTTGACGGACAATTGCGTCCGGTACGGGGCGCTCTGCCCGTTGCTATGATGTCGAAGAGTAAAGGGAAGCGACGCATCATCCTTCCGGAGCGTAATGCGGGCGAAGCCGCCATCGTGCGTGATATAGACGTTTATGGCGTTGCAACACTGCATGATGCAATACAACTACTTTCTGCGTCAAGCACGACAACGCCCAAGCGTGTCGATGTTGATGAACTCTTTCGAACAGCCTCTGAAAAGCACAACATTGATATGTCCGATGTAAAGGGACAGCTCTCTGTAAAGCGTGCGCTCGAGGTTGCAGCTGCTGGTGGACATAACATCATCATGATAGGTCCACCAGGTGCTGTTAAGACCATGCTCGCAAAACGACTCGCCACCATTCTACCGCCTTTGAGCCTCACAGAGGCGTTAGAGACCACCACGATCCACTCTGTTGCCGGTCTTCTCCCCCCAGGACAGCCAATGGTAACACAACGCCCCTTTCGAGCGCCGCATCATACCATCAGTGATGCCGCACTTATCGGAGGGGGCGTTGGAGTGGTTCGTCCGGGAGAGGTTACGCTGGCACACCATGGGGTGTTGTTTCTCGACGAAGTGCCGGAGTTTCAGCGAAACGTGCTCGAAGTGCTGCGTCAGCCCCTTGAAGAGCGTTCTATTCGCATCGCCCGGACCAAGATGAATGTTGAGTATCCAGCCAACGTGATGCTGGTGTGTTCGATGAACCCGTGTCCATGCGGAAACTTTGGCAGCAGGCGCGATTGCCGGTGCAGCATGCAGGAGGTGCAGCGCTACATGGCCAAGATCTCGGGTCCGCTCCTCGACCGCATAGATATACACGTACACGTACCAGCGGTGGACATCGATGATCTGGCTGCTGCTCCAACGGGGGAGTCGTCGAGTCTGATTCGCGCGCGCGTCGTGACCGCACGGGAACGTCAACATGAGCGATTTACCGATCGAGCGCATCTCTTTAAGAATGCCGACATGTCGGCCAAGGAGATTGCGGAATACTGCGCACTAGACGCAGTCACTGGTGCGCTCCTCCAGCAAGCGATGCGATCGCTGCGGCTTTCTGCACGTGCGTACGACCGTATCATCAAGGTTGCGCGAACCATTGCAGACATATCGGGGAGCGATGTGATCACCGAGGAGCACGTGCGCGAAGCCATCCAGTATCGTAGCCTTGATCGTATTGGATTAAGCGGCTGAACGGGGCAATCGACCTAATTTGCGCGATGCAAGAATCAGCGCTTTACCGCAAAGCATACACCTTAGCGCTTATAACGGTGGTCTACAACATTATTGAAGGTCTGATGTCAACAGGCTTAGGAGCAGGCGACGAGACGTTGGCGCTCTTTGGCTTTGGACTCGATAG
>JBKCLO010000020.1:0-1265 GCA_046300675.1 Ignavibacteria bacterium | reverse complement strand
GCAGCGGATCTCGTGGTATCGAGAAGTGGTGCTACTACAATTGCCGAGCTTGGTATCGTTGGTAAGCCTGCAATCCTTATTCCGCTACCGTCTGCTTCAACAAATGAGCAAGCATTAAACGCACAAGTTGTGGCCGATCGTGGCGCCGGCGTAATCGTCCACAATGGCGCTCTCGGCACGGGACTTCTGCCCGAGGTTCAGCACTGCATGGCAAACGAGGCTCTACGTGATAACATGTCGGCCAAGATGCACCAACTGGGACGTCCAACAGCAGCGGCTGATGCCGCGCAACTGATTCTTTCGCTCGGTGGATGGAAGGGGGGCACAACATGAAGACATTTCGGATGCAGCTTGACTTCTTTTGGCAGTCTGTAGCGTTCTATGCTGTTACGCTGATTGTATACGTCATGGTCAAGGCGCTCTACGATAAGACCATTCAGACGGGGCTTGTAAACGTTGTGCTCACAGATCCAGTCGTTGTGATTCTCGGCTTGTTTGTGGTACTTAGCGTAGCATCACTGATCATAAACAGTGTTAGCAAGAGGACAATCCAAGTGTCCGGCAGTAGCATTACCTTTTTGAATAGTCTGCGTAAGCGTACCTTCGAGCTTGATGAGATCGATAAAATCATCATAGGCAAGGACAGACGTCGGCGTGCAAGTGCGCTTACCCTCACGATACGCATCTACATCAACGGCCGTAGACGTCCATTGCGGATCCTGCCGGCCCTCTACGACAACGAGCAAGACCTCATCCAATCAATCCTTGCTCTGCGCCATAACGGAAATGCCTAGCATGAAATCCCTTCTGCTCGTGGCCATAACCGTGTTGGGGACGTACTCACTGCAGGCCCAAGACGTGCCATCGTCACTCGATGTGATGCAAGGCTTTGTACGTAACGTAGCAGACACGCTCCGCGCGATAGCAGGACCGGACACTGACACCGTACGTATGCGTGTACACGACCACCCAGACGCATTGTGGTTTGAGTCAATCATCATGCAACGTTGCGATGAACAACGCGTCCCCATACGAATCGCAACAGCTAATGACCAGACAGTTACGCTCGTGGTCTCAGATGCCTCAACGTCATACCAGCCCCATATGCACCCTGACAGCCTTGTACGCGAAGTTGTCCTTGATGCATCAATGCGTCGCAATAACAACGTCTACAAGCTGCAGAAGCAAACACGTCAGGATGTTGTAGCTCACGAACAGGCAGCAGCAAAGCAATCGGACCAGCACGCATCAACGAAAGCTGTTGT
>JBKCLO010000019.1:0-9366 GCA_046300675.1 Ignavibacteria bacterium | reverse complement strand
TCACGTCCCTCACGTCCCTGTTGTCCCTCACGTCCCTGTTGTCCCTCACGTCCCTCACGTCCCTCACGTCCCTCACGTCCCTCACGTCCCTGTTGGGTGTCACGTCCCTGTTGTCCCTCACGTCCCTGTTGGGCGTCACGTCCCTCACGTCCCTCACGTCCCTCACGTCCCTGTTGGGTGTCACGTCCCTGTTGTCCCTCTCCTCCCTCTCCTCCCTCATCCTTCACGACCTTGGTCCTCTTGCGGGCAGGGCGTGGTGATTCGTCGGCAGACGGGGTTACTGGTGCCGATTCTGCAAGGGTATCTGCATCGGACTTTTTCTTGCGGGTGCGCGTGGCGCGTGGTGTGCTCTCTTGAGCATCATCTGACATGGTGCGTTTTGCCATGGTCTACAATGTAGGTTAGAACGAAAAACGGGATTGTCGTGCTGGAGCAAGTACCGACAGCATGGCTGACGAATACTAGTTGTCTCAAAAACGGTGGGCCTTCAGAAGTACTGCTGCGTGCAGCCAGGCTGGCTGCGAAGGCCTTGCAATATATGTGCAAATATCGGTTCTGCAATAACTCCGTATATTTGCAGTTCACGGCGGTCGTAGCTCAGTTGGTAGAGCCCCAGATTGTGACTCTGGTTGTCGCGGGTTCAAGCCCCGTCGATCGCCCCAAATATCCCCATCATCAGCGCCACGGCATTTCACCGTGGCGTTTGTTGTTTCGGGTGATAGTTTGCGTAATTAGGTATGATCACATTCGTCTTGCATACGCATTTGCCTTACGTGCTCCACCACGGACACTGGCCCCATGGCAGCGACTGGTTGTGCGAAGCCGTTGCAGAGTGCTACATACCGCTGATTCGCATGTGTCGGCGGCTCGTCGATGATGGAATTCGTCCGGGTATAACCTTCGACATTTCACCCATTCTCTGCGAGCAACTTTCGCATCCGGACTTTGCGCCGTTGTTCTCTGACTACTGCAAAAATCACATAACACTGGCCCGTGCAGATCGTGATCAGTTCCTAGCTGATAAGGCAGAGCAATCGATCATCAACCAAGCAGAGTATTGGATGCAGTGGTATGAGGATGCTCTTCATGCATTCCAGACAGAGTTTGACGGAAAGATCCTTCCTGCCCTGCGTGCCCTGCAGGATGAAGGGGCTATCGAGATCATGACCTGTGGTGCAACGCATGGGTTTTTCCCTCTGCTGGCAGAAGACGCATCGATCGAACTGCAGGTAGATCTTGCGGTTCGCTCCTACACGAAGCACTTTGGAAAGCCCCCTCGCGGAATATGGCTGCCCGAATGTGCATATCGTCCGGCATATCCATGGCGTACGTATCTACCCGTGTACTCATACTCGCGCGAGCGGCACCGGCAGGGCATTGAGCAGATACTGCAAGGTCGGGGTATTGAGTACTTCATTACTGATGAGGGGGCTCTTCGCGATTCTGAGCCAATTGGAGTTCGCGGAGATGATGGATACCGTACGCCCTATCATGAGACCTACGGAGAATGCCGTCAGCAGCTCGAGACGCGCACCCCTTACCATGTGTACAATGTGAGCAGTCATGGACATCATGATCGTGTGAGCGTGCTTACACGTCACATGAACATCGCGCTTCAGGTATGGAGTGGGCAAACCGGATATCCCGGAGATCCTGACTACCTGGACTTTCACAAGAAGTACCATAGCTCTGCACTGCGATACTGGCGTGTAACGGACTCAAAAGCAGATATGCAGTACAAGCAGGTCTACATGCCCGCGTGGGCCCAATCACGAACGGCCTCGCATGCACGGCACTTCGTAGATATTCTCGAGGCAACGGTAACAGCGCGTCTTGCGAAGACCGGACACGAGCCTACGATCTGTTTACCCTTTGACACCGAGCTGTTCGGTCACTGGTGGTTCGAGGGTCCGATGTTTATGGAGCAAGTACTGCGCGGTATACACGCCTCGAATGTGCTCAGGGCGCGCACAGCATCCGAGCAGATTGATCAAACGCATCCAACATGCGAGATTGCACTGCCCGAATCGTCATGGGGTAAAGATGGTAACGACAGTGTTTGGATGAATGACGAAACCAAGTGGACATGGGAGGCCGAGTATGCACTGGAACGTCGCGTTCAACTGCTGCTCGAAAAACATCCCATTCGTATTTGGGACCACATCATGAAGCGCATCGGACGCAACGTGCTGGGCGAGCTCTTGCTTGTGCAATCATCAGACTGGCAGTTCCTTATCACAAACTGGACCGGTCGCGATTATGCCGAGATGCGATTTCATAACCATGTTCATGATCTCAGACGATGCTGTGAGATCTTCGAGCGTTATGCAGTAACGCGTGTGTTAACGCATGAAGACATCGAATACATCGATGAGTTAGAGCAACGCGACGGCGTCTTTACTGAGGAACTAAATCTCTATTTTGCAGACCATGCAGTCTAGCTCCTCGTTCATACGCATTGTGATCAAACAGATTCGCGTCTACCAATGGGTGAAGAACCTGTTGATATTCGTGCCGCTTATGCTCGCACACAAGACCAATGATGCCCATGCGATCATGCAGTGCATACTCGGTTTTGCTGCGATGAGCTTCCTTGCTTCTAGCGTCTATGTGCTCAACGATCTTGCAGATGTTGAGCATGATCGCGCTCATCCACGTAAACGGTTTCGTCCGTTAGCCTCTGGTGCGATATCGATACCTCAAGCTTGGATCACCGTTGCAGTGCTTCTAACGGCAACGGCCGGGCTAAGCTTTCTTTATCTGCCCGCAGGGTACGTTGCATGGCTAGGGGTGTATGCGGTGGCAACAACGTTGTACTCATTTGTGCTCAAGCGTCTAGTTCTTGTCGACGTGATTGCTCTCGCCGGTATGTACTCGCTGCGAATTGCCGCAGGGGGTGCGGCAGCTTCTGTTGATGTTTCTCCGTGGCTGTTGGGCTTTACACTGTTTCTCTTCATGAGTCTTGCATTTCTGAAGCGCTACACAGAATTGCGTGATACCATCGAGAGGGATGGTCATATCGTTTCTGGAAGGGGCTACCACGTTGGTGATTCCAGCTTTGTGATGATGGCAGGCACGGCACTTGGTTTTGTTGCTGTTCTGATTTTCACGTTGTATGTGAACGGCACGCAGGTGCAGGCGCTCTATGCGCATCCAAACCGCATGTGGCTGATCGCTCCATGCCTTGTATACTGGATAAGCCATTTGTGGCTTACAGCTCACCGTGGTGGTATGCATGATGATCCGATCGTGTTTGCAGCGAGGGATGCACGCTCTTGGATTGTTGGAGCACTGATCGTTGTTATTGCGGTGGCCTCAACCTGAATACGCACATGAATACGTCGATCACATCATGGGGAAGATATCCCAAGGCCGTTCACGTATCATCAGCGTCGCCTGAGTGGAATGCTCAACTTGTTGATGAACTCCAGCGTGGGGATTCGATCTTGCCGTACGGACTCGGCAGATCCTATGGGGATGTATGCCTCAACGATGGCGCATCGCTCATACGCATGCATCGGTTCTCGCATATTCTGTCCTTCGATAGAACTACTGGTGTTCTGCGTGCCGAATCTGGACTGTCCTTAGCTGAGATGCTTTCTGTTGTGGTACCTGCTGGATGGTTCACACCTGTTACACCCGGCACCAAATTCGTAACGCTAGGCGGTGCTGTTGCAAACGACGTTCACGGGAAGAATCATCACAAAGTTGGTACGTTCGGACGTCACGTCCGCGCTTTCGAGTTGCTACGATCAGACGGCACACGGCACGTGTGCTCTCCAACACAGAACAGTGAGCTCTTTCGTGCTACCATTGGTGGTATGGGGCTTACCGGTATCATCACGTGGGTAGAGGTGCAGCTTACGCCGATCGTCTCCCGCATGATCGAAGAGCAAAGCATCAAAGCGCGTTCGCTGCAGGAAGTTGTAGATCTAACCGAGACCTCAGATGCTGATTGGGATTACACCGTCAGCTGGGTAGATGTTATGGCCTCGGGCGATGCACTGGGCAAGGGCATTCTCCTGCGTGGTAGGTTCTCTACATCGCCGGATGGCACATTGCATAAGCCCCATCCCAAACCACTGCTTTCCATTCCTGTTGATGGACCTCAGTGGCTCTTGAGTAATCCCACTATTCGCGTCTTCAATACCGCTTGGTATCACAAGCAGCTGGGCAGAGAACACCGACGCAACGTCGATATCGAGCCGTTTTTCTATCCACTTGATGCCATCGGTAATTGGAACAGACTCTATGGCAAGCGTGGAATGCTGCAGTACCAATGCGTTGTTCCGATGCAGAATGGCGTGGCAACGATGCGCTCGATCATTCGTGAGCTGCAGCTTGGTTCAGTTGCCTCGTTCCTTGCGGTCGTCAAGAAGTTCGGCGATCACACATCGCCAGGCATGATGTCGTTTCCGCAACCTGGGCTGACGCTAACGCTTGACATGCCCAACTCAGGTAGCAAGCTCTTCGACGCACTCGATCGCTGCGATGAGATCGTTGCATCGGTTGGCGGACGCATCTATGCTGCGAAGGATGCTCGTATCCGCGGCGACCGGTTTATCAGCATGTATCAGAACTACAATGATTTTGTCAGATTCATCGATCCACGGTGCTCCAGCTCGTTTTGGCGCCGCATTCACAACAGCTAACATCGTAGGTGGGATATGTCATCGAAGTCGATCATCATCATTGGGGCTACATCAGCAATTGCTCACGGCGTAGCTAAGCTCTATGCAAGAGACAAGTCCCGATTTGCTCTCGTGGCCCGCAATGCGCAAAACCTCGAGGTTGTAGCCAGCGATCTGCGCTCGCGAGGGGCATCGCATGTGTCGACATACATTGCCGACCTGAAAGACGTGGCGCTTCACGATGAGATCGTACGCTATGCAATGTCTGATCTGGGCACGGTAGACATTGTGATTCTCGCGCACGGCCTGCTGAAAGAGCAAGCAGAGATCGATCATGATGTTGATGCTACGCTCGACATTTTCGACGTGAATGCAACGAGTATGATCTCACTGGCACATCGATTTGGATGTGCACTCGAGAAGCAGGGAAGCGGTTCGTTGGTCGGACTATCCTCGGTTGCCGGGGAGCGTGGACGCCGCGCACTCTATGCATATGCAGCTGCGAAGTCAGCTGTGACGGAGTTCCTCTCCGGTATGCGCGGACGCTATCTACCGCTTGGTATCAACGTTCTGACGGTAAAGCCTGGCCCAGTTGATACACCAATGACCGCCGGACGCACGCTGCCGCTCATGGCAACAGTTGACAAGGTATCGCTCGACATCCGTAAGGCTATCGATGCCCGAAAGCACGTGCTCTACACGCCCGGTATCTGGCGCGTGATCATGGCCATAATGCGAGCAATCCCAGAGTCGATCTTCCAAAAAATGAAGACCTAACGTTTACGCCGAATCAAGATGGACTTAGCGCAAGGTTACCTTCGTCTGGTCCGTGATCAGACTCCTCTGAAGGGGCTTGCGGTGTAGAGCTGCTGCGCAGCTTCTCTCTAAACGATTCTACGTCTTTGATCATCGGACGCAGTTCACCGCCTTGAATAAGCACATCGAGCTCTGTACTGTCGAGTGTTTCGCGCTCCATCAGGGACTTCGAGCAGCGGTGCAACAACTCGATATTGCCACGCATCAACTCTTCGGCCCTACGCTCGGCATCAATGATGATGCGACGCACTTCCGCATCGATAGAGCGAGCTGTTTCTTCCGAATGGTCACGGGGCTGAGAGATCTCGCGTCCGAGGAAGACTTCCTCCTGGTGGTTGGCATATCGTACCGGACCTATCACGTCGCTCATGCCGAATTCACACACCATCTTCTTTGCGATCATCGTTGCGCGCTCGAGGTCGTTTGACGCACCTGTGTTCAGCTGGTTAAACACAACACGCTCTGCAGCACGTCCAGCAAGCAGCGTAACGAGGCGCGTTGAGAGTTGATCTGCGCTCATCGTATGCATCTCTTCGTTAGGCAGATACGAGGTAACACCAAGAGCACGTCCGCGTGGGATGATCGTAACCTTGTGTACTTCATCTCCGTGTGGCAAAAGCTTGCCGGCAAGAGCATGGCCGATTTCGTGATACGATGTGGTTTCTTTCTCGCGCTCGCTCATGACCATGCTCTTGCGCTCTACGCCCATCAGAACCTTGTCCTTGGCGTTCTCGAAGTCGTACATGGCCACATCTTGGCTGTTACGTCGCGCAGCCAGCAAGGCAGCTTCGTTAACAAGGTTGGCAAGATCTGCGCCGCTCATGCCGGGAGTGCCGCGAGCGATGATCTCGAGGTCGACATCCTTCGACATTGGTACCTTGCGGGTATGAACCTTGAGGATGCCTAGACGGCCATGCACGTCGGGGCGATCAACAACTACCTGACGGTCAAAGCGTCCTGGACGAAGCAATGCCGGGTCCAACACGTCTGCACGGTTCGTTGCAGCAATAATGATGATGCCCGAATTCTGCTCGAAACCGTCCATTTCGACGAGTAGCTGATTGAGTGTTTGCTCGCGCTCGTCATGTCCGCCCCCTAAACCTGCACCGCGGTGGCGTCCGACAGCATCGATCTCGTCGATGAACACGATACAAGGCGACTGTTTCTTTGCCTGTTCAAAGAGGTCGCGAACGCGGCTTGCGCCAACACCAACGAACATCTCAACAAAGTCTGCACCAGAGATCGTAAAGAAGGGCACGCCGGCCTCTCCGGCAACTGCCCGCGCTAGAAGTGTTTTACCTGTGCCCGGAGGACCAAGCAGCAGAACACCACGCGGAATCTTTCCACCCAGACGCGTAAAGCGGCCTGGATCGCGCAGAAACTCCACGATCTCTTTGAGTTCTTCTTTTGCTTCTTCAGCACCTGCCACCTCAGTGAACGTTACACGTCCGTTTGCATCATTGAGTAGGCGAGCTCTGCTTTTACCAAACGAGAAAATATTCTTGCCGCCCGTTCCGCCCGACTGCATGCGGCGTGTGACGAAGATGAACGCAACAAAAAGCAGAACCCACGGCAGGAACTGTACGATGGACATCCACCATGGTGTGTCTCCGCTTTCATACTTCCAGGTGATGCCATTGCTTACCCAATACTGTTCTGTTTGGCTGTCTACCACACCAAGCTTCGTCTCGAAGAAGTCTCCCTTATTTAGGGTGAGCTTACCTTCAGGAACATGCGAACGGTACACAACAAACGGACCTTTAAGTTCTCCGCGAAACTCGAAGTCGTTCAACTGGGTCTTGTAGACTGTTGCCCTCGAAACCTTGCCCTTTTCGATAGCCAGCTTGTATTCGCTGTAGGTTAGCTCTTGGACAACCCGTTCGCCCTTCTGCATGAGAATGCCCACCATGACTAGGGAAACAAGTATCCCCACCCACACGAGCACATTGCGCAGAACGCGCGAAACCGACATATCATTGTTGTCTTCTGGGTCGCGCTTAGGGCGCTGCGGCTGTTGTTGTTGTCCGTTCATAGGCGCTTTGACGTATACAAATGCAATTTCATGCCTCAGATGAGGCGTCATGGACCCAAATGTCTGCCAGCTGACGTCCCTGCTCTGCGTAATCGAGTCCGTAACCGACAACGAACTCGCTGCCAATCTCACGTCCGACGTAGTCCACAGAGACTTCGTTGTTGTGGACTGACGGTTTACTGAGTAGAGCTGCAACTGTTAAACTTTTGGGCTGTAACAAGCTAAGGTGCTTCTTTAATTCCACGATCGTGGTGCCTGATTCAACGATGTCTTCGACGATAAGAACATTCCGGCCCTCGATATCGCCAAACAAGCCCCCTATCGTTACCGTGCCTGATGACTGCATCGCCTTGCCGTAACTCGATGCACGGGCAAACTCGATAACAACTGGCATCGATAGGTGTCTGACAAGGTCGGCAGCAAACAAAAACGAACCCTTGAGGATAACGATCACGGTTAGCTCCTGGCCGGCAAGGTCGGTGTTAATCTGACTGGCCACCGCCACGACCATGCGTTCAATCTCGTCGCGCATGATGAGCGGACGAAACGACTTATCGTGAACCTGCATGATCGTTGGGCTTGTTCCCATGTCCAAACCTAATCCTTACGATGATGGTGAGCGATACCGGCAGCGAAGTACACGGGTGGTATTCTCCGTGATAGGGGCGCAGTTACTGCGGCGCAAACCGCAGATCCACAAAATACCTCGTGAGTCTGTAAGTACCTGCATACTGCGGCGTTGTTCGTGCGGAATACGGGCATTTGTAATCACATCACTAACAAGGCAGGTTTTGCCATCCATGCCAAATGGTGCCAGGCGGTCTCCATCTTCCCATGTGCGCCACACAAGTGGCAGGTGCACGTCCTTTATGTCGAACTGCACCACATCAGTGCTGTATTCTTGCGAGGGCTCAACTCCAAGCTCGATATCCAACACGGAACCGTTATGCGTACATGTCCGGCTTTCTGCGATCTCCATTGTAAACGCAGCGACATCATCCATCTGGGCGCGCTCTTCAACGCTGATGCTTGCGCGATCGCGTAGAGCCATCATGCCCTGGGATAGTGTTGCCCTTGAGCCCACTTCTGCATCGACCAATTCAGATAGCCGGCCAACATCTTCGCGGCTCAGAGCCAGATAGTGCTGAATGATCAGAGCGCGCAAACTCATTGTCAGAGGCTTAAGGGGATCGATCGCGATGGCAATTGGTCCGCTGGACGCATTGCTCACATCACCTGAAAACGCCGAGCGATAGGGAAGGATCAGAAACTCTACAGCATCTCGCAATGCACGCAGATGTGTTGCTGCATTGTGTATGCCTTGAAGCGAACTTGCACCCAAGGCCTGCTCGAGGGCGGGCAGCACAACCTTACGGACGCGATTACGTGTGTAGTCCAACGTGTCGTTGGTGTGGTCTTCTCGCCAGGAAAGCCCCTTATCCCTTGCATACGTGCGAATCTGTGAGCGCGTGCACTCGAGTAGGGGGCGAAGCACTCGAACGCTTTGACCAAGGGATCGCGACTCTGGTATCGCCGCAAGGCCTTTGTAACCGCTGCCTCGAGCCGCGTTCATTAGGAAGGTCTCTACATTGTCCTCGAGCGAATGCGCTGTCAGCACAAACCGGGCATGATGCTCAAGAGCAATGCTGGCAAACGCCTCGTAGCGCTGACTGCGGGCCGCTGCCTCTATTCCTACCGATGAACGTTCCGGATGGGTATGCGTGGGAGCCTCGACCACATGAACGTGGCACTGAAGCTCTTCTGCGAGGCCACGCACAAACGCGGCATCATCATCGCTATGATGCAGTCGCAGCTTGTGGTTAATGTGCACAATCACAACGCGAACACCGAGCGTGGGTGCAACTCGGCACAATGCATGGGCAAGTG
>JBKCLO010000018.1:0-16543 GCA_046300675.1 Ignavibacteria bacterium | reverse complement strand
CAGGTAGATATCACTGAGCAAACCCTTACAATTCAATATGATGCGCTCGGCTCTGAAACCGTCAAATTAGATGCATTCGTAGATCTGGGGTTGATGTGGAAAACCCCAAAGGACTATATCAACGGATTAGGTATCAACAGGGTTACACACAGTGTGGATAACTCTGTAAGTGCCTTGTATGTAATATGTCCAGACTACGCAGTTGATGTCACAGAAGCTGCTGCACTCGTCTCTGAAGGTATGCTTCAGGCAGGACTCCTTGCCCCGCGTCGCCTGCGCCAAGCCGAGTCGCGTCCGCTGGCCCTGGCTGGCAGCCTGATTAATTCGGCGTTCGATCTGTTGGTACAGGGTGGCCCCCTGACAGATGACCAGATCCTTAAACGGGTGCTTGCGATGCGTCCCCTTCCTGTTGCCTTAGCCGCCAGGGGATCCGACTTTGCCAAGCTCCTTGGGAGTATCGAAGGCGCCCTGCCGCTGTTGCGATCTATGATCGATCGCTGGCAAGGGGCTGATGTTACACTCGAGCCATTTTATGCCTCTGGCATCTATGGACTTCAAGGACGGGCCGATATCGTGCTGCGCACCTCGGATGGCCCGGGAGCAACAATCCAGATAGTGGAAATGAAGGCCGGTAAGGCACCCAAGGCAGGTGTTCGGGCCGACCACGCAGCCCAGGTTGCTGCCTATGCTGCTCTTATGATGGAGTGCGACCCCTCGTGCGCGCCGGAAACGGCCCTGTGGTACGTCCAGGGTGGCGATGATCAGTTACGTCCTGTGCAGAACAATGAACGCTATTTCGCATCGCTGATCAAGGCACGCAATGCAATCGTGCTCACCGAGCTTGCCTTTGCTTGGCAGGATAGCTCCCCACTCAGGGCCACGATTTACCTATCGGACTCTGGAAAGGCCGCCTCGAGCATCGACCGAGATACGGTAGACGCGGCCGCACGCTCACTCACCGATCTTGACCCAACGGAGAAGTTTGCCCTCGCTGCATGGCTGCAGCTGATCGCATCAGAGTCTGTTTCTCAGCAAACACAGGATTCCTCACGGTATGCCGCAATCACCGGACTCGCAATCGATCCGGACGCCTGGGATGGCGTTACGTCTCACATTGTGCTGCGCAGGCAGAACACAGATGCTGATACGGGCATTCGCAAGGGCGATGCTGTGGTCTGCCTGCGCACATCCCACGATGGCAGTGCAAGCCCCCTGAGATACAAGGCGGCAGTAAGAATCATAACCTCGACACACGTGACCCTCTCCTTGCGCAATGCGTACGCGCGCCTGCACGAGGATGCAGGGGGCGAGTGGACCATCATGTCGGACGTCATGGACTCGTCGGCCAGAGCTTCTATGTCGGGAATTGCCTCGTTTATGAAGCAGCCCCGCGTGCGTCGTGAGGTGCTCTTGGGCAGACGCAGGCCACGTGTGCGGACGCGATACGTGAGCTCGGCACCCGACCTCACACCTATACAACGGGATGTCGTGGAGCGGGCCCTACAGGCAGACGAACTCTTCCTCATCCAGGGTCCACCAGGAACTGGCAAAACATCTGCAGTGCTGCGCTCGATCATCCAGGAGCTCGTTGCCCAACCTCACGAGCGCGTGATCGCAGCTGCATTCACGAACCGCGCTGCAAATGAGATCTGCAGTGCGCTCGACAGATACGGCATAGACTATATCCGTCACGGAAGCCAAGAAGGTGCTACGGGTGCTAAGAGCATCCCGCAGCTCATGCGAGAGCTTTCTCCAAGCGATCTTGCAGAACGGATTACCAACACACGCTGCGTGGTGGCAACGGTGCAGTCGCTAAGCTCATCAGCCGAGATCTGGGATTTTGGTGCGTTCACAACGGCCGTAATCGACGAAGCTTCGCAGCTCCTCGAGCCCATGCTGCTCTCGGTTACCAGCCGCGTTGGCCGCGCCATCCTGATCGGCGATCACTGTCAGCTCCCTGCCGTCGTAACCCAACCACAGGAGAACCTGAGCACGGCACACGCCGCACTCCAATCTATACACCTGACCAACTTGGCAATGAGCGGCTTTGAGCGCCTGCTCCGCTGCCATAACCATACAGACCATGCTCACGAAGTCTGCGGCATGGTTACCGAGCAGGGCCGCATGCATGCCGATATCATGCGCGTTGCATCCGAGTCATTTTATGGTGGACGTCTGCGCTCTATTCGTGCAGATCAGGAGCAAGCTCAGCCCGCTCCATGGGCCGAGCGCATCCCCCACCGCGCCGCATTTATTGCAAGCGCGCTTCGCAAAGACCAGATTGACATCGTGCAGGATATCGTTACCTATCTCACAGATGGAAAGCTGCATCTACGCGAGGTCCCATCGATCGGAATCATCAGCCCCTTTCGCGTTGTCAATAATGCGATCCTTACCATGCTAACCGAGCAGCAGCGCGAGCATTGCACTGTTGATACCGTTGAGCGCTTTCAAGGGGGCGAGCGTGATGTGGTGATCTACCTTGCAGCAGCTGATTCAGTGCAGGAGTTTGATCAGATACGATCTGAGGTTGATGTTGATGGCATTGTTGTCGACAGAAAACTCAACGTAGCCATCACGCGTGGGCGTGAGCAGTTTATCATGATCGGCGATCCGATGCTTCTAACTCAGTCCCCTGTCTACGCACGTGTGATCGATATGCTGAGTCCACTTGCCTGGACGTTGTAGTTTTGCACCATGGCTGGACATAGCAAATGGGCAAACATCAAGCGTCGTAAGGCCGTAGTCGACGCCAAGCGTGGGAAGCTCTTCACAAAGGTTTCTAAGGAGATCATCGTTGCCGCAAAACTCGGTGGTGGTGATCCGGATGCAAACGCGCGCCTGCGCATGGCCATCGAGAATGCCCGATCGGTCTCGATGCCCGTTGAGAACATCAAGAGAGCCATCTTGCGCGGCACCGGCGAACTCGAGGGCATCAGCTATGAAGACGTCACCTACGAAGGATACGGCCCGGGAGGAGTAGCCGTGATCGTTGTCTGCACAACGGATCATCGCAACCGCTCTACACAAGAACTGCGCGCAACATTCTCAAAGTTTGGCGGCAACCTTGGCGAGACCAATTCCGTGAGCTGGAACTTCACACGCAAAGGAGAGATCCGTGTTGAGTGCGCGCACTCGGAAGACGACATGCTATCACTTGCGATGGACATCGGCGCAGATGATGTCGTTATGATCGATGACGGAGCGCTGATCTTTTGTGCAGTAGACATGCTCGGCACGTGCGCCAATGAGTGCGCAGAGCGCAAGCTTGCTGTGCGCGAGACACGCATCGTTTTTGAGCCGAACACCATGCTGAGTGTTGCGGACGCAGAGCACACGAAGCTTCTTGATAAACTTCTTGACGTGCTCGACGATAACGATGACGTCCAGAATGTGTTCCACAATGCCGAACTGCCAGACGAGGATGCCGAATGAGAATCTTAGGCATCGACCCAGGATCTGTGATCTGCGGATACGGAGTTATCGATGCCGAGGGCTCGTCGATGAAGCTTGTCGAATACGGCGTTATCGCCGTCAAGCGCAGAACGAGCAACTTCCCTGAGCGGCTTGTAGAGATCCATGATAGGCTCACGGCAGTTATCGCCCGTACAACACCCGATGTGTGCTCGATGGAAAAAGTATTCTACGCAAAAAACGTGCTCTCCATCGTGCAGCTCTCACATGCCCGTGGCGTGGCTATGCTGGCCTGCGCACAGGCTGGACACGAACCCCAGGAATACACGCCGATGCAGGTAAAGCGCAGTGTTACCGGACGCGGTGCAGCAAGCAAGGAGCAAGTACAGCACATGGTGCGAGCCATATTGTCGATCGATGAAACACCTGAGTTTTTCGATGCCACAGACGCACTTGCCGTAGCGATATGTCATGCCGTGAACCTTGGTCCGCCCCCTGCCGCGAAGCGTGGTGGAAAAGTTTCGAAGAGAACTGCATGGAAAGACTTCGTAGAGCAGAACCCAACGCGCGTGAAGAAACGTTAAAGCATGGTATTTTTGCGCCACGTTTTTACTCACTCTAGTTGAATTGGATTGCCATGGCCACGAAGATTGCCATCAATGGTTTTGGACGTATTGGACGCCTTGTGTTCCGTGCTCTTTTGCAGCGCAATGCCGATGTAGAGATCGTTGGTATCAACGACCTTACAGACGCTGCCACGCTGGCACACCTTCTCAAGTATGATTCTGTGCATGGACGCTTTAATGGCACCGTCGAAGTAGATGGCTCGGCGATCATCGTCAATGGTGCTCGCATCAACATCAGTGCTGAAAAGCAGATCGAGAACCTTCCATGGTCAGGCCTGGACGTCGTGATCGAGTCAACCGGTAAGTTCACCGCGAAGGCAGACCTCGACAAGCACCTCAAGCATGCACGCAAGGTTGTGCTTACAGCACCAGCCAAGGACAAGCTCGACGGCACGATCGTGCTGGGTGTAAACGACAACGAGCTCACATCAGACATGCATGTTGTATCAAACGCATCGTGCACAACGAACTGTCTTGCCCCAATGGTCAAGGTTCTGCACGAGAACTTTGGACTCGTCAACGGGTTCATGACAACCGTTCACGCCTACACAAACGATCAAAACATTCTTGATCTGCCGCACAAAGACCTGCGCCGCGCCCGCGCTGCAGCGCAGAACATCATCCCAACAACGACGGGTGCAGCCAAAGCCGTGAGCGAAGTTATGCCAGCAATGAAGGGCAAGCTCGATGGCATGGCCTTCCGCGTGCCTACGCCCGACGGATCAGTAACAGACTTTACAGTCGTGCTTGAAAAGGCCGCCACAAAGGAAGAGATCAATGTAGCATTTAAGGCCGCAGCTGATGGTCCACTGAAGGGCATTCTTGAGTACTGCATCGATCCCGTTGTGTCAACGGACATCATCGGCAATCCACACTCATGCATCTTTGATTCACTCAGCACCATGGTCATCGGCAACTCCGTAAAGGTTGTTGGCTGGTACGACAATGAATGGGGCTACTCAAACCGCATTGCAGATCTCCTGATGCGGGTAACAGCGTGATCAGGTCGATTCAGGACGTAGATGTTGCAGGCAAGCGCGTTCTCACGCGTGTAGATTTCAATGTGCCGCAGGATGAGCACGGAGCGATCACTGATGACACGCGCATTGTTGAGTCGCTGCCGACGATCATGTCTATTGTTGACCGCGGTGGTGTTGCAATATTGATGTCTCATCTTGGCCGCCCCAAGGGCGAGCGTAAGATGAAGTACTCACTGCGTCCCGTGGCAGAGCACCTTGCAAAGCTCTTGATGGCAAGGGGCGTAGCAGTCTCGTTTGCAGATGACTGCGTTGGTGAGCATGCGCTTGAAGCAGTCAACAACGCCCCCTTCGGGAGCGTTGTGCTGCTGGAGAACCTGCGATTTTACCCGCTGGAAGAGGCCAACGACCCAGTGTTTTGTCAGCAGCTTGCAGAGCTCGGCAACATCTACTGCAACGATGCCTTTGGCACGGCGCACCGCGCACATGCCAGCACAGAAGGCGTTGCGAAGTTCTTTCCGGACCGTTGCGCTGGATTCTTGATTGCCAAAGAACTTGAGTATTTAGGTGGCGCACTTGCAACACCGAAGCGTCCGCTCGTGGCCATCATGGGCGGCTCGAAGATCTCGGGCAAGATCGACGTGATCACAGCGCTGATGTCGAGCTGCGACACTATCCTGATTGGCGGCGGCATGATGTTCACCTTCCTCAAGGCCATGGGACACAACGTAGGCTCATCACTTGTGGAAGCAGATAAGATCGAACTTGCGAAAGAGATTCTCGCTCGAGCTGCATCGCAGGGTGTGAATCTGATGATTCCGACCGATACGTTCATAGCATCATCGTTTGCTGACACACCTGACAATCACGTTGTTGGAGTTGATGCAATTCCTGACGGCATGATGGGACTCGATATTGGTCCGGCAACGCAACAAGCATTTGCTGATGCAATCAAGACTGCGGGCACCGTTGTCTGGAACGGTCCGATGGGCGTCTTTGAATTCTCGAACTTCCAATCAGGGACACGTGTTATTGCCAATGCGATGGCAGAAGCAACGCGTAGTGGTACGATCACGATCGTGGGCGGCGGAGACTCTGCTGCAGCGATAACGCAATTCGGTCATGCGAAGAACGTCACCCACGTATCTACGGGCGGCGGCGCTTCTCTTGAGTTTCTTGAAGGTAAATCGCTCCCGGGCGTTGTTGCATTGGAAGTCTAATACATGTCAGCACACTTTGGCCAAGGCCGCATGGGCGCATTCCCACCAGTGATCAAGTTCTTGCTTGCATGCAACGTGATCGTCTTTATCATTTACTCGCTCTTTCTTCAGGGCATGACCTTTGGGGGTATTCCCGTAGATCAGGTCGTGATGGAGAACTTTGCACTCTGGCCTGCCGGCAGCGGTTCATTTTTCCCGTGGCAGCTGTTGTCATATCAGTTCATGCATGGTGGTATCTCGCACTTGCTCTTCAACATGCTGGCGCTGTGGATGTTTGGCGTAGAGCTCGAGTACATCTGGGGCTCACGTAAGTTCGCAACATATTACATCCTGTCTGGTGTTGCCGCCGGTGTCGTTCACCTTGTAGTTACTCCACTTCTTGGCGGTGGTCTTGCGCCAACAATCGGCGCATCAGGCTCAATCATGGGGGTCTTACTCGCCTTTGGGATGACGTTCCCCGACAGGCCGATCATGATGTTCCCGCTGTTCTTCCCTATTCCAGCGCGAATCTTCGTGATGATCTATGCCGGCTTTGACCTGATCAGTGGGCTCTTCAACGCAGGTGATGGGGTGGCGCACTTTGCACACCTCGGTGGAGCTCTTGGCGGATTCTTGCTGATCAAATTCGGCGAGCCTCTTTTCCGCAAGATCGAAGGTTCACAGTACAGTGGTTCTCAGACACGTCGACCCAACATCATCGATGCAGACTTTCGCGATGTACCTCAGACTCCTCGCTACGAGTACCAAGCACCTACGCAGCCTCAGCGGGAGACACAACCGCAAACACCAACAAAGTTTGTGGTAGACGGACAGCCCATCTCACAGGAACAGATCGATCAGATACTCGACAAGATCTCGAAAGGGGGCTATCACGGCCTCTCCGAACGCGAGAAGAACATCCTCTTCGAAGTTAGCCGTCAGCTATAACTGTGCAGCACCACGACACCCTTCCGCCATACTGTGAATCCCTCACAACGTACCATCGTCGTCAGACGGTAACGGTGAACATTGGCAACCTTGCCATGGGCTCACAGTACCCCATTCGCGTGCAATCCATGACAACGACCAACACCATGGATACCGAGGGCACGATCGAGCAGTCAATACGCATGATCGATGCAGGCTGCGAACTTGTGCGCATTACAGCCCCCTCCATGCGCGAGGCGAAGAATCTGGAAGAGATTCGCAAGGGTCTGCAGGCAAGGGGCTATACAACTCCGCTTGTTGCCGACATACACTACACACCCAATGCCGCCGAGATCGCCGCTCGTGTGGTTGAAAAGGTGCGTATCAATCCAGGTAATTACGTCGACAAAAAGCAGTTCAACATCATCGAGTACACAGACGCCGAGTACCAAGAAGAGCTAGATCGCATTCGTGCTCGCTTCGTGCCGCTGATCAACATCTGCAAAGAACACGGCACGGCGCTGCGCATTGGCACAAATCATGGCTCGCTATCTGATCGAATCATGAGTCGTTACGGAGATAATCCAGACGGCATGGTCGAGTCTGCCCTGGAGTTCTTGCGCATTGCAGAAGATGAAGGCTACTACAACATCGTGCTCTCGATGAAGTCCAGTAACCCGCTCGTGATGATCCAAGCATATCGTCTGCTCGTTGCGCGACTCAAGCAAGAAGGCCTAAAGCCCTATCCTTTGCACCTCGGTGTCACTGAAGCCGGCGACGGCGAGGATGGGCGCGTAAAGAGCGCGCTCGGCATCGGCACCCTGCTCGAGGACGGCTTAGGTGATACGATCCGTGTATCTCTCACAGAAGAACCCGAAGCTGAGATCCCCGTAGCACAAGCACTTGCGCGGAGGTATGCATGAGATCGCCCTACGCCTATCATCGATATCACACACGTCACGTTGCAATTATCGGCGGCGACAATGTGCTACGTGTGCTGGCGAACATGTCTCATGCGAACGTTACTGAGAAAGAGCAGCTCGCAGAACTTGGTCATATCTATGACCCTGTGACAGACAAGTGGGCCACAACAGATCAGGCTGCTGAGTTCTTGTACATGGGCACAAGCCCCCTGCCCTTTATGGCTCCTGCAGGAACACGGCAGCTGCTTGACTATGCAACATGGCTAGCACACGACGACCAGTTCTACTGCGTGCCGATGATGAGCGTGCAAGAATATCTTGATGCATCACATCGTCACACCGTGATGAATGTTGTTGCCTGCAGCACGGACGAGCTTGACAACCACGAGCTGCTTGTGAAGCTGCATGATGATGCCACTGCTGTTCTATGCCTACAGAGTGATCATCAGTCATACTTCCGCGACATGCGCAGTGGAATCGACGTGCTCGCAGCGCGCGAGGTAACATGTCCTGTTATACTTTGTAAGGGGCTATCAGCCCCCTCACTGGATATTGCCTCGCTGTATGCGGCAACAGATCTAGGTGGACTCTTGGTCGAGGGGTACGGTGATGCAGTGATGCTCGACGTTGTTATAGAAAATGTCAAACATGTCGATGCCTCTGTGCGCCTTGCCTTCGGTATTCTGCAGGCCGCACGCACGCGCATGACGAAAGCCGAGTATATCAGTTGTCCTTCATGCGGGCGCACGCTGTTTGACCTGCAGGAAACGACCTCTATGATCCGTGCCCAGACCGATCATCTCAAAGGCGTGAAGATCGGTATCATGGGATGTATCGTTAATGGTCCGGGCGAGATGGCCGACGCCGACTATGGCTACGTAGGTTCTGGTCCAGACCGAATCACCCTGTACCGGGGACAAGAAATCGTGCAGCGCAACATCCCCTCTGCCGGTGCCGTTGATGCGTTGATCGACATCATTCGATCAGACGGCAGATGGGTAGTGAAGTGATCAAAAGAGATTAGGATCTACGATCTGGATCTCTCTTTGATTACCTTTCGCTTGCTGCCCCGAGACCGTCGGGATGTTCACGTCCGAACTACGTTTCTCTCTAGACGACGTAGGATACCGAACGCACCTTACCTTCTGCTCGGCAGCGCGCTTGTCTGGGTATTGGGGGACTTCGAGAGCGAGTTTCATTGCGGTTACTACATCACAATTGAGAGTGATATGGCAACCTCTGAAAGCTTGAGGTTATCGGTGATATCTCAACGACATAAATTCCGACATCACTAATACGTCATAATTGTTTGTACACCCTTCTCTGACAGGCGATTGCGCGCTATTTGCAGTAGTGACTCTTGAATCCTTTCAGTTTGATACTGTACTGGGATACCCCTATCTGTTGACGTACGGCCCAGTATTGCGAGTCAGTTCTTGACAATAGAAGAGGTACAGGCCGTCTTGCGAATCCTTGTGTTTACCATATTCCGTAGTTTTCTTGACGTCAACAACTAACTATCCATGCTGATGTACTATGATTGATGATCAACTCCGTGAGTATGCGAGGCTGCTCACGATTCTCTATGGCGATGGCATGCAATTAGATCGTTATCTCGGACAAAGCCTGAGCGATGTCGAGCGGATCTATGTCTTGGACATTGTTCACGGGCGGCCTAATGCAGCTCTCGTATCGTCAAGGTCCCATGCCAGTAAAGAGGATTCGCATCGCAGAGCAAAGGCTCGATTGGCTGAGAAGCTGGACTCCGTTGTGCTGGCACATCAGCCAACGCAGCGTGTCCCGAAACGTGTAGAGATAACACGCGATGTCTTCTCTCAGTTGACAACTGCCAGCCTGGCGATGCGCACAGAGTTACGTGCGATTGCAAAACACAAACTCCATCTAGCTGTGCGCCAGATTGTGTTGCCAGATTTGATTGAAGCCAAGCTGTTCGCACTCCGAAAACTCTATCTGATCAGCTTGCGTGAAAACAACTACAAGGACATCAACCGATACTACGACGAACTGCAGCATTACACGGATGTGTATAGGACCATTCTGCCGATTTCCCTGTTGCTGGGTCAGCTTTTACACGAGAATGCCAAGAAGAAACGCCGACACAACCGTCTGCAGCGGGTTGCAGATGAAAGCAGCAATCTCCTCAATCGACTCAATGTCAATTCTTCCGATCCTTTGATCATCATTGCTGCGTGCCCCCTAGCAACAGCGGTAGCGCAAATTCAGAATGACTACAACACAGCTTCCATATGGCTTCGTGCATTCAAGCGTGCATGTGAGGACATCGGCGTCTGGAATGATTCACATCGAACTGAATGGCTAATGCAGCAACTTGCGATCAGCGAGTACTTTGAGAAACGATCAAAAATTGAACTATACACGAGACAACTATTCAAACTTGCCCGACCAGGTACTGAACATTGGTTTGTGATGTCAGACCTCTTGTGCGTTAGAGCATTTAAGAGTGGCAACTATGCACTCTGTGCAGAGATTTCCTATGACGCAATCTCCAACGATAGATTCCGGAGACAACGTCTCGATATTCAGAGATCCATTCTACAGCGGGCCGGCTACGCAGCTGTGCTTACTTCCAATGCACCTCTCTATAAAACCTACAAGCGCAGGCTTCGTCTGCGCACCGCTTCGCTCCTACATGCAAGGATTGTTGATTTTCTCTACGCGCTTCAGAATCTGGACATTTTCGGGGCGTTTACCATCGCCGAGAACATTTACTCAATCATTGACAAACAAGAAGTTCTCGACAGGGATACAAGAAGTATCCGTAAACTCATTACATCGACAATCGCACAGTTAAAGAGGGTTGAATTGGTTCTTGATGCCCGCAAACAGCGTCAACAGCTAAAGCTTGTCATACAACAACTTCGCCTGGAGATCGGACCTGTTACGGCGAACCTGCTCTGAGGGCATAGATCCAAAAAGGAAAAAGCGCATCCACCGTTGGACGATGGATGCGCTTGTCGTGGTTCTTCGTGTGAGGAGTTTCGCTTACTTCTTCTTCTTCGTAGGTGTTGCATCCTCTGTCTTCTCAACAACCTTTGGAGCGTGACATGCTACAACGATTGCGGCTGGACGCTCGAGAAACTCTACGCCTGGTACGCTGAGGTCAGACACATGGATTGCCGCACCGCGGCCAAGGCTCGTAACATCAACTTCAATCACTTCCGGCATCTCGGTAGGGTCCACCCGAACGTTCGCCTTGTGCATCACATGCTCAAGTGTACCACCTTCGCGTACGCCTTGGGCCAGTCCTGAAACGTGAAGCGGGATCTTAACCAGGATCTTCTCTCCTGGCTTAACGCCCAACATATCTACGTGGAGGATCTTATCTGTCAACGGGTCGAACGACACATCCTTCAGGATGCAGAGCATATGCTTGCCATCAACTTCAAGATTCACCGTCTTTGCCTTGGCTGTGTGCACAACTGGGCGAAGCGCCAAGTATGCTACAGAGAAGTGCACTGGATCTTGTCCGTTTGCGTAGTACACACCTGGGACGCGCTCATTTGTGCGGAGCTGCTTGGCAATGCTCTGACCAGGAACGCGTGATTCTGCTTGAAGAACGATCTGACTCATATCAGTATCCTAACGTTGTATTTCCGACGATGTTCAGCCCTGGTTTGCATCAAACAAGGAACTGATTGATTGATTTTCGTGTGTCCGAATGATCGCCTCTGCGAACAACGGTGCAACACTGAGAACTTCAATTTTACTGTGGGTTTGCCGAAGAGGTATTGTGTCGGTCACATACAGCTTCGTCAATGCATCACATGAAACAAGTTTTTCAACCGCAGATCCTGAGAACACTGGATGTGTGCACACACCAATAATCTGATTAGCCCCCTGCTTTCTGAGAGCCTCGACACACTGCACGAATGTGCTTCCGGTATCGATCAGATCGTCTACGATCACAATGTTCTTACCCTGAACCTCGCCAATGATGTTCATTACCTGAGCAACATTGTGCTTTGGGCGCCGCTTGTCTACCACGACCAAGTCGGCATCGCCAAGCATCTTTGCGTAGGCTCTGGCAGTCTTCACTCCCCCAACATCCGGTGCCGCAACAGCAACATTGTCAAGCTTGAGTGCTTTCAAAACTCCAACAGATACCGACGATGCATAGAGGTGATCGAGCGGTATGTCAAAGAAGCCCTGAAGCTGAGGTGTGTGCAGATCCATGGTAATCACACGGTTTGCGCCAGCTTCAACAAGTAGATTGGCTACCAGTTTTGCTGTGATCGCAACTCTCGGTTGATCCTTACGGTCTTGTCTTGCATATCCAAAGTACGGGATCACAGCTGTGATTCTTCGAGCCGATGCACGCTTTGCCGCGTCTATCAACATCAGCAATTCTAGCAGATTGTCCGAAGGGGCAACCGTGGATTGCACGATGTAGAGATCAACGCCACGCACATTCTCTTCGTACTTGACCCAGATTTCGCCGTCACTGAAGTTACGTATTGTAACTTCCGACAATTCTCGATGCGTGGCGCGAGCGATCTTCAGAGCTATCTCTGGATTTGACCTTCCGGCGACGATCTTGACTTCCGAGTTCACGTAGAATTCCAACTAGTGATCGTGAGCTGGGGCGGCAGGATTCGAACCTACGCATGGCGGAACCAAAACCCGCTGCCTTACCGCTTGGCGACGCCCCAAAAAACCTTGCCCACCACAGAGATGAGCAAGATGTTTCAACCATTATTTCTCTTAACGTGTATCCTGCGCAACGAATGGAAGCAGTGCCAAATGGCGTGCGTACTTGATAGCACGTGCCAGGCGACGCTGCTGCAGTGCTGTCACTCCCGTGATACGACGCGGGAGGATCTTGCCCTGGTCATTCGTGAAACGGCTCAAGAACTTCGGATCGAGATAATCGATCATGCGCGATTTCTTGAGTGGATTTGTACGCTTCTTCGGTTGATTCCGCTTTTGACGGAACGGCGAATTGATCGTATTTGGATTTGGTGTTGATGGGATAGCCACGAGATGATCTCCTTAACCTTACTTACCCGATGCCTTAGCATCACGCACGGCCTTTGTCTTTTCCATGCGCTTTTTGAAACGGTCAACACGTCCTGCTGTGTCAACAAGCATTTGACGTCCGGTATAGAATGGATGCGACTTCGAGTCGATCTCCAATACCATGCGTTCTCCCTTGAAGCACGAGCGTGTCTTGTATGTACTGCCATCGGTCATTACGATGTCGATGGTCTTGTATGCGGGATGGATGCCCTTTTTCATGTTGTGTTACCTTGAGAAGTCCATCTTATCGATTTGACCAACATCATCTACCTTAACGAAACGCTCCATGTACTTGATTGTACCTTTTTCTGAGCGGAACGCCTTGATAACCTTGACGCTGATCTTGGTATCGCCAGCCTTCTTTTTAGCCTTGTCACCGAACGTTTGCTGCTTAGCCATAGGGGCCTCAAAAGTCTTGAGGGTGAATTGATCGTGTAAATGTGAACGGCGAAATTAAGGACTTGGCTGATATTGTGCAAGTACTACCTGTGATTTCTGGGTGTTCGAGGCGTAGTTTTGTGGGCTATGGTGGTAATGAAGTTCGGCGGTGCTGCCCTGCAGATGGACTCGGGGTTTAGCGATATGGCAACGATCGTACGGGGCGAGCATGATCGTCCTCGTTTGGTGGTGGTCAGCGCTATTGGTACCACAACGCGGGACCTCTCAGCAACTGCTGCCATGGCTGTTCGTGGCAATGCAGTGCTTGCGCTGGCTCGGGTAGACGAGATCGAGGCGTTTCATCTTGGTCGCTGCATGGAGCTATTCACAGATGCCGAAGCGCATGAGGTTGCTTCTTCTGGCATCACTGCGTTGTTTCAGGAGGTTCGCTCACTGGTTCGAAGCATTGCCATCATGCGTCAGTTATCGATGCGAACGATGGACAGACTGTTGGCTTATGGAGAAGATGCTGCACGTCTGCTGGCTGCGCAGTACCTGCGCGCACAAGGCATAGAAGTTGACGAGGTTGATGCACGGTCAATCATTGTGACCGACAATGTGTACGGGGCTGCAGCGCCCCTTACAGAGAAGTCGCGTGTGCGAGCAGCATCTCTGCACAAACACCTTTCGACAGCACCCGACACCGTGGTGGTCATGCAGGGCTTTGTAGGTCAGGCCGAGGACGGTACAACAACCACGATGGGCAAGGAATCATCGAACCTGACGGCGGCCTTTCTTGGACAGCTCTTGAGTGCTTCGGAGATCGTGATTTGGACTGATGTTGAAGGCATACGCAGTATCGATCCAAAGTTTCACGTCGACTCACAGGTACGGGCGGCACTTTCCTACCGACAGGCACGCCTTGCGGCAGAGCAGGGTCTTAAGCTCATCTACCCAACGATGATCACTCCGGCAGAGGAAGCCAGTATCCCAATTCGTATTGCTTCGGTGAGGAATCCTCATGGCGATGCCACCGTGATCAATGGTGCAGAGCATGCCGGAACGCCAGTACTCATTGGCGCAGAGTCAGATGATTCATCGACAATCACTGTGATGTTCGCAAACATGCGTGATGTTATTGCTGCACTCGAGAGTCTTCCGGCAAGCGTCCAAGATTCGGACATGGTTTCCGTCAGTGCAGATGTTGCCGGCGAGTCATTCCGCGTCATTGTGCGCCCTGATGCAGCCGCTGCAGTTGCTCATCATCTTCACGACCAACTATGTAGAAAGCCTAACGTCTTATGAAGGTAGACCACGACAAGGTAGCCGTCGAGAATTTCGAACCTGGTAAACAGTATGATGTCTGCCTACGCGGAAGCGCGCTCTACAGAGCAGAGGTTCTCAAGTTCCATGGCGGCTGCTGGGCCACAGTAAAGGTGCTCGAGGCACAGAACCCAGAAACAGCCAAGTATTATACTCCTGGTGCAACCTTTGATATCAAGGTCGCAGAGTACGACATCACTCCTGCGTAGCGCCTTCGATCTCTTTCTTGATGTTGGCAAGCAGACGCGCCATCATTTCGCGCTCAAGAGTGCCGTTCGAATTCCAGAAATGCGTCTCCGATGTAATGAATTCCTCATACCCGGAACACTGAGCACGAAGTATGACCTTGGTCTGATTACCTTCTATCTCTTTCATATTGAACTTGTACTGAATGCGGAAGGTGGTCCATATACCTCCACGAATTCGAGGTACCTCAGAATATCTTTTGATGACACTCTTTGTGCTGTCTTCACCTTGAGCAAGAACACAATAATCGGAAAAGTACGAAGCTCTCTGAAAGCCTCCATCTGGTGCTTCGTCCGGCTTTTGTTCAACCTGAGGTTTGGTGCATTCGACTTCTGCCATTGATGCGCGCACTGCTCGCCATACTTTACCTATAGACGCCGGAACGACTTCCGTCAGTGTAATCGCCTCTTGGGTTGCTTCCTGGGCTGAGATGGGGCTTACCGCTGCCACGGCAACGATCAGCATCGACAGTACAACATGTCTCATGGTATTATCCTCTGTCTCATGATTATGACGTTAGGCGGCTGCTCCTGAGAGCTGCACAGAAACAACCTTCGATACGGCCGGCTCTTCCATTGTTACACCGTATAACGTATCAGCAGATTCCATCGTTTTCTTGTTGTGCGTGATCATCAAGAACTGCGTGTTCTCGGCAAACTTGCGAATGATCTTGAGATACCGTTCGATATTAGCATCATCGAGCGGCGCATCTACTTCGTCGAGAATACAGAAGGGGCTCGGCTTTACGAGATAGATGGCAAACAGCAATGCGATAGCTGTAAGCGTCTTCTCGCCCCCTGAGAGCATCTCGATGCTGTGTGGACGTTTGCCACGGGGCTTAGCCGTGATCTCGATCGTACACTCAAGCGGGTCTGCGTCCTCCGACTCGATCATCTGCAGGTCTGCCTCGTCATCTTCACTAAAGAGCATCTTGAAGAGCGTGGTAAAGTTCTCGCGGATGGCCACGAATGTTGCGGTAAACTTCTCACGTGCTGTTTGATTGATCTCGGCGATCGTCTCGTTGAGTGTACGCTCGCTTTCAGTTAAATCTGTGAGCTGCTGATGAAGAAACTGTAGTCGTTCATTTTCGCGCTCGTGCTCTTCAAGGGCTAGAAAGTTCACGTTACCCATCGACGTCAGACGTCGGCGCAGGTCTTGTACGTCTGAGCGCAGCTGTTCGGGAGCAATCTCTGATTCCGGTGCCGTCGGATGAGGGTCCGGTGTGATGTCTAGCTCTTCAGAAGCTCTGCGCACCATTGATTCCAGACGCAGGGTAACTTCGTTAAGCTTTACATCAGCCTCATACTGCTCTGCCAAGATGCCGTCAAGCGTCTTGCGGTCGCGCCGCAGTTGCTCGCTACCCTCTTGCACGGCGGCTGCATGCCCCTTGACCGTAAGCTCCAATTGCTCACGATGGGCGCGCGCTTCAGCAAGCCTTGCAACAATCACTGCGGCCTGCTGTTCGTCTGCTG
>JBKCLO010000017.1:0-8721 GCA_046300675.1 Ignavibacteria bacterium | reverse complement strand
CAGGCGCACGAAAAATGCACCGAGGCAGAAGCACGCACCAAGGCCATCGACATGCTCCGGGCCGTAGGTATTCCTGATCCAGAACGCCGCATCGATGACTACCCGCATCAGTTCTCAGGGGGCATGCGTCAACGCGTGATGATCGCCATTGCGCTTGCATGTAACCCAGCCGTCCTGATTGCCGACGAACCAACGACGGCGCTTGACGTAACGATCCAGGCGCAGATCCTGGACCTGATGCTTGAGCTCAAGCGCAAGCGAAGTGATGCCGCCATTGTGTTGATTACGCACGACTTAGCAGTCGTGGCCGAGATGTGCCAGCGCGTTATCGTGATGTACGGTGGCAAGATTCAGGAAGTGGCGAGCGTGCAGGATCTGTTTGCTAGCCCCATGCATCCATACACCCAGGGACTGATGGCCTCGATCCCACGTCCGTCGAAAGAAACCAAAGGACGCGAGAAGCTCAAGGCCATTCCGGGTAACGTACCAAGCATCATGAACCTGCCTGCGGGATGCAAGTTCTGCACGCGTTGTGCAGTCAAGATCGACAAATGCGACAACGAGGAGCCACCATTGCGGGAGATTACCCCAGCCCACTTTGTGCGATGTCACCTCGTTGAGCCATCCGGCTCACGCGCCATGGAGGCAACCTCATGAGTACACCACTTCTCGAAGTCAACAACCTGCAGGTACGCTTTCCGGTAACAGGGGGCATTCTGCAACGCAAAGTAGCAGACGTGCGCGCTGTTGACGGAGTAAGCTTTACGATCAATCGCGGCGAAACCCTCGGCATGGTGGGCGAATCTGGGTGCGGTAAGACCACTGTTGGACGCGCCATCATCAACATTCTGCGTCACGTAGCACCAGGTGTTGAGCTCGATGGGGAAGTGAACTACATCGACGAGCAGGGCAAGAAGACTAACCTTCTCAACCTATCGCCATCGGCCATGAAGCCGTTCCGCTCGAAGATCCAGATGATCTTTCAGGATCCGTTCTCATCGCTGAATGCCCGGTTATCTGTAAAGCAGATCGTTGCCGAGCCCCTTGAAGTGCACTGTCCGAACATGTCCAAGAGCGAGATCGACGACAAAGTGCTGTGGCTTCTCGAGCGCGTTGGACTCCAGCCTGAGTATGCCGGACGTTACCCGCATGAATTCTCAGGGGGCCAGCGTCAGCGTATCGGCATAGCCCGCGCCCTGGCAACCAACCCATCGCTTATTATCTGTGACGAGCCCGTATCGGCGCTCGACGTATCGGTTCAAGCACAAGTGATCAACCTGATGGAAGACCTCCAACAGGAATTCGGCATGTCGTACCTGTTCATCGCGCACGACCTGTCGGTTGTCTACCACATCTCGCAGCGCATTGCCGTGATGTATCTGGGCAACGTTGTCGAGATCGGGTCTGCCGACAACGTCTACTTCGATCCCGTGCACCCTTACTCAAAGGCCCTGCTCTCGGCCGTACCCGAGCCAGATCCAACCCGCACGGACAAGCAGCGCATCATCTTGGAAGGCGCCATCCCAACGCCCCTTAACAAACCCTCCGGCTGCGGCTTCCGCACCAGATGTCCACTGGCCCAACCAGCCTGCGCCGAAGCCGTCCCAGACCTCCGCACGGTCGGCAATGGATCGACAGTGGCGTGTCCGGTGGTCTAGGCATCCCAAACTATCGAACGCAAGGCACGCAGCATGCTGCGTGCCGACCTTCGATAGAAAGATTGTTAGGGCCGGCAGCTCGCTTCAATCTCAATGCCACGAGGTCCCTCGCTGCTGTCGCAGCTCGGGATGACGCAGCGTAGGCAAACGTCATGCCCGCGAAAGAACGTCATGCCCGCGAAAGCGGGCATCCATGAGCTTTCTGGGCACCCGCCCCCGCATTCGCGAGGGTGACGTTCCTTCGCGGGTGCGACGATATTACCCTCGTACCCTTGCGTACCCTCGTGTACCTAGTACCTTGTATCTCCCGTCCCTCTTGTCGCTCCTGTCCCTCTTGTCGCTCCTGTCCCTCTTGTCGCTCCTGTCCCTCTTGTCCCTCTTGTCCCTCCTGTCCCTCCCGTCCCTCTTGTCCCTCCTGTCCCTTTCTCATTCGCGCTAATCTCAAATCTTTCTGGTCAAAAAACGCTGTCCGAAAAAATACAATTCGCCGGTTTTGGGGTATTGCATGTTGCACGTAGTTTGAGATGAAGATTGCGTTATGGTTTCGCAGTTAAAAGAGTCAGCTACAAGTATTATTCATGGAGAGGCATACTATCGTGATACACATTAACGAAATCATCAATCGAACCTTTGGCAGACCAATTGGAGGTCTGCTATGGGTTGTCGCAGTGTCCTTCATGCTGCAAGGCATAGCTTCTGCACAGACAGAGTTGCCACCAATAATCGGGGATACGTTGTGGACGTATACCGGAGATGGTAACTACAACAGTCCTAGCAATAATCCCTGGGGGCCATGGCACGCATTAGCTGAAGACGCAAAAGTACTTTATAGAGTGCATTGGTCAGACATAACCGTTCATGATGCAACAACGGGAAAAGTCAAGGATGTTATTGGGATTAGAGAAGTGTTCAATAACACCAAGGCCCGACCCCGCAGAGTATACTCTAATAGCTGGGGTACTAGACTTGTCGTGCAGTATATAGTTAATGCGCGTCGCGGAGGCGACTCCTTGATCACTAGCTTAATATCATACCCAGAGCGAAATGTGATTAAGGAAGTACAATTTGAAGGAGAATCTAGTTTGTTTGGAGGTGCAAGAGCATGTATTTCACCTGACGGACGATGGTTCGTTGCCGCCTCTCGTTCAAATGGGCATCCATATACACTCTACGATAGTAAGCGAGATAAGTCTTTTCCACTAGATATTGGTGGCGGTTCATGGTCATTCGATTCATCTAGTCGATACATGGCGGTCAGGAACTACATATTGGATTTAGCTCCAGACGAACCGGCAATGAAGAGCCTAAACTATAGTGCTCAGCTCGGTGACTCGCAGCTATCTGCGGATGGGAGATTTCTTGTATCTAGAACGACTCGAGAAGTTGGACTTTCGTCTTGGCCGCAGATCACAGTTTTCGAATGTGTTTCTGGAAGAGTCGTTTGGCAGATAAACGGTGGATGGGAATGGGAGGGCGGGCCATCGCCAATGCGTGATGACCTAGTTAGCTTCGCGATTTCTGGTGACGGATGTGTTGTTTACGCATACCGAAATGACACAGTTAACGGCAAGGTTCTCGACGAGGGCTTCTTTTACCGTATTCCTGATACGATACCGATGGGTCGATCAAAAAACAATACGAGTTGGGGTTATTCGCCAGATGCTAACACAAGCTCTCACATTGGATTTGCAACGTTCTCAAGGGATTTAACGCGTTCCTACACAGCTCCACTGTACCCCAGTTCTAGCGCATATCCCTGTTGGTTGTTAGCAATGCGCTTCGATGAGCTTGTAACTAGCATACCCGAAGGCGGCCCAACGAATCCAGAGCAACCAGCACTCTACCCCAACCCGACAACAGGGGCTGTTACCGTTCGATGGGACTGGCCCGATGAGAAAGTGCATTGGCAGGTTGCCTCACCCACTGGGCAGTTGGTAGACTTTGGTAGCGCTGCGGCGGTAGGAAATGCCGTGCGCATTGTCCTAGCCAGCGACCTGGCTGCAGGACGGTACTCACTGCTTCTGCGCAACGCTCATGCAGAGCACGTGCAGCATTTTACCCTCATTAAGAACTAGGGTGATCTATGAAAACACGAACAATGCTGCCACTTTTCGTGGCGGCGATGCTGATCTTTGCCCTACAATCAGTAAACGCGCAGCTCCGCGAGCCAGAAGTACTGCCCGGACTCCTGTGGGTGCGCTCAGATACGCTGCCAGGCCACGAAATGATGTGGAAATTAGAAGACTCCACACTCAGCAACCCGACACCGATCATCACCGACTTTGAGATCGGCTGGAATTGGACCACTGTCCCATGGAATGTCGGAAAGCAACTGGCAACGCGGCGCTACCACTGCAATGATTATCGTTTAAATGCAGAGACAACACTTCGTGACCTATCCCCAATGCAGACAGCGCTCCAACGTGATGGCTTGCCAAACATGCAGCTCGTCCCGTGCGTGAAAGGCATCGGCCAATCAGAGTCAGTGCGTAAGCTATCAGACTATGCAACCGATCTTGGGGAGGAAAGAGAAGACACCAATCCCAGTGAGACGGTTGCCATGGAGTTTGCGCCGTGGCTCTATCCCGTTGGCAGCACGGAGCATTTTGATCTCAAGGATAATGATGCATCAGGTGCTGTATTCGGTTGGAGAACCCATCGACGTGGTCAACCTGTCAGCACTGCAGGCACATACCGTATGCGATACGTCCGCCAAAATGCAGGCAATCCGCCAATCACAGGCCCAATCTTGGAAGATGCAACACCGAATGGAGAACTCAGGGCCTGGACGCCTTGGAATTCGCCGTATAATAAATATCGTTACCGCACTCAAAACACCAAGATCATGGAGCTGGCAGTAACACTCCGCAGAACTGAGGAGAACCCGGCAACAGGTGGACCCGATGACGCTGTCGTGACTATAATGTTACCCTATGCACTCGGTACCAATAATTTGGGCTCGATGCATATCCGATTTGCAGAGGTTCCAATCGTTACTTCATCGATAGCAAATCTATATGATTTACATGGACGCCCGTTCACGCGGGAAATTCGGGATACTCTAGCTGCGATAGATGCGACCAAATTTACCATCACACGCCGTATGCTTCCGGCGATGTCGGACAGCAGTGAGGTAACACTGATTGCGAAGTTCTACTGTGATGATTCCACAAATCACAACCCCAAGATCCGCGATGAGGATGGTAAGACTGCTGACTCTACAGAGATCGGCAAAATGGGCATCACCGTGTGGCACAATGACGACCCCGCGACGGGCCTTGGCGTAGAGATACGCAACATGCGCTTGCAGACCCCTGAGGCAGGCCGGCTGCTTACAGGTCAGCATGATGAGCGCATCCAGCGTTCGGCAAATCGATTCCTCGAGGATCTCAAGGCAATCCAGGACACGCTTCCCAATTTCCTGCCGAGCACGCGTGTTCCACCGTCGTTTAAGGTCTGGATGTTCTACGGCCGCGACGAGGGCCCAAAATGCTACTGGAAGAGCTACCGGTACATCAACAAGCTGCTCGGCGGACGACTGATGACAGAAGTCAATGTTGAGGATGCCAAGGAGTTTCTTCACTGCACACAGTTCAAGGTCCTCTGGCAGGGTGCCACGCCAACGGCAACACCGCACATAGCCACGTATAGCTATCAGAAGGGGTTCAACGATACACTGCAAGCTCCCCCTGAGGACAGTATTACCCCTGGCTGGCTCAGAGATGCCAGAGTGCGCAGAGGCTATGCCAATATCCGGTATTGTCTTGGCAATATGATGCAATCGCCAAACGGTTCTGTGACCGAGTATCACGACGACCCAGATACGTTTCAAGAATGGCGCGGCGACACCACGATAAATGGCACGCCAACAAGGCCCGCCCTGCCGGTACCTGAGGCACTTGTTGATCATGTGCTACAGCTGACCCCACGCGATGAGAGCCGCGGAGTGCTTACAAACCTGGAGCAAATGCTGCTGCTTGACTACAAAGCAAACAAAAAGATGCTCTTTGGGTCAACGCCATGGCTTGCCCAGGTATGGCTGAATTATCACATGCAGGTGCGAGGCCTCGGTGGAGGTGACTCGAATTTCGCATGGTTCCTCAACAACCGCCCGCGCACGATCGGTGAGACCCGCACGGCGCTGTGGCTGCCCCTGATTCTGGGAGCGAAGGGCCTGATGCTCTACCGCGGCACGACCAGCCGCGAGGGCTCGGCAGCACCCTTTGATTCAACACCGGCTCTGTTTGAAGGCCCCAACAAGCAACCGGCAGATAACCTCGAGGGCGGTCTTCTGGGCTACTTCAGGCTCGATTCGCTTGCGCACGGATCGGTTAGTAACAGCATCGACAGCAGCTGGCTGCGCAGTATGGCCTCTGGTGACGACTGGATCAGCGCCAATGATTCTACCTATGTAGACCGATATTTCTACCCAGGGTTGAACAGGGTTGCTGCCAACCTGCGCGGACATATAACAGCATCGGCACAAGACAGCATTTATGTGGGCACGTACACCGGCCGCAATGTGACTCTCGACGTGCTCAAGCGGCTGCATGATATGCGCACAAAGCTCGGCAAAGGTCTCAACGGCCGCGTAGACAGCATGCCGCACGTGCTGACGACACTTCGGCTTGAGAGCTGGTATGGACACGGGTTTACAACCATCTCCATGTCACGGGATACGGCCAACCCTCTGGCACGATTTGTCGACGTCAGCCATATCAGGGAGAGGTTACGAACGCGGCATCCGTATCGAAACAGAGATGTCGTGCCCTCACAGGACATACCAGGTCATGTCAGCTATGAGTCGTATGATTCATCGTTCTACGATATCACGATGATGTCTTCTGCTGATGATCGGCCGATGACAAACTCCTGTGTCATCAGCGTCTTCAACAGGCGCACCGACCCGCGCATGCTGGCTCAGAGCACAGATCTGGGGATCTACCGCTACCGTCAGCAGTCGAGCAGTGAGTGGGTGTTTGGTGGCTACAAGGAATGGGCAGACCGCGGTCCATCAGGCAGAATGGACCAACGCGGCGCTCGTCAGATCACGATACCGTTTAACTATAAATCAACGTCGGGAGACTACAAACTGCTGCGGCTTCAGGAGATGGGCGGAGGTATCGATACGATCATCGGGCAGGACCGCGAGCTTGCAGTAGACTTTCTGCCGGGCGAAGGCAAGATGTTTCGTGTGACGGTCCTCGAGGGTGAGAAACCTGCCGACATGCAGGGCTGGCTGGCCCATAACACCCAGCGTAAGGTCGTGGTCTACCCAACACTTGCCAAGGTTTCGGTGAGCGGTATGGGTGCTGGTGGCGGTACTGGTTTGGATCTTACCCAGCGGACCATCTACGATACGACGTGGGTGCAGGATCCAATCTGCAGCAGAATGGACACATTGCAGCCTCAGCAATACTACCGAGCCCGTGAAGATGGCGGCTTCCGCTATCACATCGTCTATCACATGAAGGCTGATTCCAACGCACTGCTCAAGGTCTACTACCGGCGCAGTCAGCTGCTGGCATCTGACAACAACTCGGCAGCATCTGTGGACACCGCAGGGATCTACAATCCTCGTATTGTGTGGGAAGAGCCGATTGCCCTGGACACGTTTATCCGGCAGGACGGGCTCATGTTCGGACAGTCTACCAACTGCGGCTATCCATCGCTTGTTGTGCGCGATGATCCCAACCTGCCACCGCACATGAACCCATGTGTCTATGTTGTCTATGCCTGCCAGAGTCCAGGTCCCGAGGATATCGCCATCTGCGAGGCCCGCCTTGCTGCCAATGCTGCCACACACGCCATGCAGGCTCAGCTTTACGCCACAATGCGCTCGAGCGTGCTTGCCAACAGCATGGCCTATCCCTCGTGCCCGGCCGAGAACGCCGACCGCCTGCGCAACTGGGGCACACCTGTTGTGGGTGCCACAATAGGCGGCAATTTCTATGCATGGTCTGACGTGCGCCAAGGGATCATTGTTGGGTTCAAGAAGCCCGAGGCAACCTTCTTTACAAACGGCACGTTGCAGGCTCTGAAGATGCATGCCATGGACAGCGTCGTTGCCCAGTTTCCGTCACTGCCCTCGTATACAAAGATGGCCATCGGCGAGGACGACATCCCGCTTGTCTGGCAGGAGGGCATGATCGGACGAAGCATCGGCGAGGGCTCGTGCACAGAGGGTGAGCACATTCTCTATACGCGCCTGTTTCATAACGGCGATACAGTCCAGCACCGGCTCGTAGCTCGCGGAAACACTCCACAACTGCAACAGCCATTCGTAGCTGCAAACAATATTCTGCGAATCACACCATTAGATACTGTTCGTAAGATATGTTATAACCGCAAGCCGACGATCTACCGGCAGATGTCGGAGTATGACGATGCGGGGATGTCGCTCTCAAACCCTCTACGCAGCTATGGATATGTCAACCACAAGGCTGACCGCATAGCATGGGAGCATAACGTGATGTATCTCACCGAGCCTCCAGAGTATGATCCCGAAGCACCTGCTCCTCTGCCTGGCCCGGCATTGCGGCATTGGCAGATCGATCGACTGAGCATCGACAGCTGGGACAGCTGCAGGTCGGCAGCGGTGCCCAATACACTCTGGCACTCTGCCATCAGCAGCGTCTATCATCCTGAGCTGGATCTGCGCAATCCTGAACTGGTGCAGGGCGAGCAGAAGACGGTGCTGGGCACGCAGGTTTCATCACCACAGATAGCCAGCTCGTGGGCCTATGGAGATACGTCCGTGGTGCTCTCGTTCAACTCAGAGAATCACCCCGGCATGGGTCCGCATGTCTATCACATGACCTTTGTTGACGGCTACTACCGAGACCAGGCCGTGATCGTCGGGACTATCAACAATCTGGGTTGGGCAGCCCTTGATGTTACGATGCGCAATGCGCAGGGAGCTCTCCAGGGCGAGCGCATGCCTCACGTGGCGGCACGTCACAGCATCGTTCACAGTCCGTCGCTGCTCAAGAACAGACGCTTTAGCGAGTCTGCCCTGCAGCTCGACGTCTCAGCAGTCTACTCCAATGCACTCTACCTGCCA
>JBKCLO010000016.1:0-1579 GCA_046300675.1 Ignavibacteria bacterium | reverse complement strand
CCGGAAGAAGTAACAGACATGCAGCGCTCGGTGAACGCCGAAGTGATTGCATCAACGTTTGATGAGCCAGCAGAGCGCCACGTACAAGTGAGCGAGATGGTTATCGAAAAGGCCAAGCGCCTTGTTGAAGCAAAGCAGGATGTTGTGATCCTTCTTGATTCGATCACGCGTCTTGCCCGCGCACACAACACCGTTGTGCCACAATCGGGCAAGCTCCTCTCGGGTGGTGTTGATGCCAACGCCATGCAGCGTCCGAAGCGCTTCTTCGGCGCAGCTCGCAAGGTTGAAGAAGGGGGCTCGCTAACGATCATTGCAACCGCACTCGTTGAAACAAGTTCACGCATGGACGAAGTGATCTTCGAAGAGTTCAAGGGTACAGGCAACATGGAACTGGTGCTCGAGCGCAAGATCGCCGAGCGCCGCATCTTCCCTGCCATCGACGTTAACCGCTCTGGTACACGCCGTGAAGAGCTTCTGCTCTCGCCTGAAACGCTGGCAAAGATCTGGGTACTGCGCAAGGTACTCGGAGACGACCCGCCGATCGAAGCAATGGAAACGTTGCTCGAGCGCATGCGAGCAACACGTTCGAATGACGAGTTTCTGAAGACTCTCAACAGCTAAACTTCGTTATGGCAGCCAACGCCCTGACTACTCGAGCGATGAACTTTTCACTCGCCACAGGCGTGCTGATGCTCATTGCGAAGTGGATAGCTTTCATCATCACTGGCTCATCTGTCATCTTTTCTGATGCGGCCGAAAGCGTAGTTCATATCGTTGCTGTGTGGTTTGCATGGTACGCCCTGCGCGTAGGCTCGCGTCCACCCGACGAAGACCATCCCTACGGACACGACAAGGTGAGCTTCATGTCGGCCGGAGTCGAGGGCGGGCTGATCTGCATCGCGGCGATCATAATCATCGTCAGTGCTGTCGAAAAACTCTTCACCGGAATCGAACTCCAAAAACTCGATCTCGGCATGAGCATAACAGCAGGTGCTGCGGCAGTTAACCTGATACTCGGTCTGTACCTGATCTCTACCGGCAAGAAGAATAAATCACTCGTCGTAGAAGCCAACGGACGTCACGTGATGACCGACGTCTGGACCAGTGCCGGCGCCGTTGCAGGACTCTTCATCGCAGACATTACGAAGATGTACTGGCTCGACCCAGTGATCGCCATGCTCTTTGGCGCTAACATCATCTGGGAAGGCGGCAAACTCGTTGCTGTTTCTGTTAGGGGGCTCATGGATCGCACAGATCCCGAACTCCTTCAAATGACCGCCCAAGTGATCGAACCATACTGCGCAGAACATGGCTGCACCTACCACCGATTGCGCCTTCGCTCGTCAGGCAACATGATTCACGTAGACTTCCACCTGCAAGTGCCCGACGACATGCGCATGCACGACGCACATAACCTTGCAAGCCACCTCGAAGATCTCATCCGCAAGCGCCTTGATCACCAATGCGAAGTCTTTACGCACCTGGAGAGCATGACGCAGCCGGAAGGACACCTATAGAGTGCCGAACAGCTCGCTGCTCTTACCGTTTTTTCATCGCCTCGCTAATCCTATTGAGCGCA
>JBKCLO010000015.1:0-1435 GCA_046300675.1 Ignavibacteria bacterium | reverse complement strand
TGTGAAAGACAACACGTACATGTGGCGTGTACGAGCAAAGAATCAATCAGGATGGGGCTTGTGGAGCAACGTCCGCGGTTTCAGGACCTACAAGCAAGACCCAACATCCGTTCTTGAAGAGTCTGCATGGGCCCCGCTTGTCGTTGCCCCACAACCAGCAGTTGATGAACTCACGATATCCGGGATCGACCCAGAAGCAACGGTGATTCGCCTCTATGATCTGGCAGGTAGTGTGGTACTTGAACAGTCAATGTCAGTTGCGACTACATCGGCAACACTCGACATTTCAACGCTCACGAAAGGGGCGTATCTCGTCACCGCTGGACGTTCCCGCGCATACGTCATCGTTCGATAACGCGACGGAACGAAGGACGGGTTATCGTGAAGTGTATATCGTGAACCATTCAACACCGTCTGACTGGACGGTGATTGTTCCTCTGGCGGCGTTGATGGTATACGTATAGCCGTCTGCCCCGAGTGATCGAACGAATGTGCCACCCCCGTGCGATATGATGGTGTAGATACGACCCATGCATGTTGATGGATCGGGGAGATTCACATTCCCAGCCACGAGACAGACTACTGTGTGGTCATCTGCCGCGACATTATACCGTGTTTCAGAAATGCGACGTAGCGCCTGGGCCATCCCACCAGCCATCGTTACCGTACCATTGAACTCGAGCGTGCGCTTCTTGAAGTCGCCCTTGATAAGGGGCTTGTCGGTTGCTTTGTTATCAATGTAGAGCTTGTTGCTCAAGTCTTCCCGAGGGTAGTACCACGAGCCTCCTCTCTTGACATTCAAGGGCACTGAATTGCCATTAACTGTGTATTGGAAAAAAACGTCTGACATTGCAGGTCCAGCGTTGTTACCAATAAAAATGCTGCTATCGCCACGTTCCATGTGTATGCCTGCATTCATACCGATTGCAATGTTTCCTGTTCCAGCTAGCATGCTGCGGAGCGAGTTTGTGCCAATCGCAACGTTGCCTACGCCACTGCTAACCATATACATCGCCTCGTTACCTATAGCAACATGTTGAGTATTGGGACGCCGTATGGGATCCCATCCAACGTTTGCTCGGAACAGTGTCCTCGTCCCAATGCCGATAGTGCTATCCAGTTCCTTGCCATCAAGTCGCCCTGGCCACCGCTCATTTACATCTGGTACATCAACGAAATTCTGGTCCAGCAGTATATCGAAGTCGCCAGGAGATCCGGGATTATCATACCCACCACCACCTGCAGCCTCATAGCCGATAAGGACGTTACTTGTCCCTTCGACTAACTGTCTACCCGCCTTGGCACCGACAACAACATTCTTCACATTCCGTGATGGGTTACGACCGACGGCGGTAACAGTACCAGTTACAGGCATGCCCAAATACTCCAGCGCTTCGGCACCGACGGCTGTGTTGAAAGATCCAATCTTCGCATG
>JBKCLO010000014.1:0-5701 GCA_046300675.1 Ignavibacteria bacterium | reverse complement strand
GCAACAGGCTCAAGCCCAGCATGTACAACATCTGTAACATCGCAGACTATCCACAACCCGTCGGAAGTTACAGCAACAACAGCGAAGAATAACATCACATGTATCAATGCAAATGATGGAACAATCTCCATTACGGGCGCTGCCGGTGGTATTCATGCAGATGCTGAAACACGTACATATAACTATCGCGCAGTTAAGTCGGGCGGTGGTTATGACGTAACAAACAACACTGGCTCATTCACCAGTCTTGGTGAAGGCACTTACACGCTGTCGGTTATAGCGCTCTCAACGGGTTCTACGCCAGCTTGTACAACATCGGTAACATCGCAGACTATCCACAACCCGTCGGAAGTTACAGCAACAACAGCGAAGACGAATATCACGTGTAACAACGCCAACGACGGAACGATCTCAATCACTGGTGCAGCAGGCGGCATTCATACAGATGCAGGTACACGCACCTATAACTACCGCGCTGAAAACGTTGCCGCAGACTATGATGTGACGAACAACACTGGGTCATTCACAGGTCTTGGTTCAGGTACGTATACACTGTCGGTGATTGCACTTGCTACAGGCTCAAGCCCTGCATGTACAACATCTGTAACATCGCAGACTATCCACAACCCGTCGGTAGTTACAGCAACAACAGCGAAGACGAACATCACGTGTAACAACGCCAACGACGGAACGATATCGATCACTGGCACAAGCGGTGGCACGCATGAAGATGCCGCAACACGCACGTACAACTACCGTGCTGTTAATGCAGGCAACAGTTATGACGTAACCAACAACACTGGCTCATTTACGGGACTCTCTGCAGGAACGTACACGCTGTCGGTGATTGCACTTGCTACGGGGTCTAGCCCAGCATGTACAACATCGGTAACATCACAAACGATCAACAATCCAAGTGTTGTTACAGCAACAACAGCGAAGACGAACATCACGTGTAACAACGCCAACGACGGAACGATCTCAATCACTGGTGCAGCAGGCGGTATTCATACAGATGCAGGTACACGCACCTATAACTACCGCGCTGTAAACGTTGCCGCAGACTATGATGTGACGAACAACACTGGGTCATTCACAGGTCTTGGTTCAGGTACGTATACACTGTCGGTGATTGCACTTGCTACGGGGTCAAGCCCAGCATGTACTACATCGGTAATATCACAAACGATCTACAATCCAAGTGTTGTTACAGCAATAACAACAAAGACAGACATCTCGTGCAATACAGCAACGGACGGAGTGATCACTGTGTCTGGTACGGCCGGTGGTACACATGCCGATGCTACGTCGCGCACGTACCAGTACATGATTTCGAAGTCGGGCGGCAGCGTAACAGGACCTCAATCGTCGGCTACATTTAACGGACTAGATGCAGGCACATATACCGTCTCCGTTATTGCAGAAGCGATTGGCTCTACACCAGCATGCACGACCCAGGTGTCACCTCAGACGATTTACCTGCCTAGCCCCATCACTGCTTCGATTGCAAAGACAAACATTTCTTGCAACGGATCGGTTGATGGTACAATCACTGTAACGAATCCACAGGGTGGCACACACGCTGATGCTCAGTTGCGCACATATCAGTTCGCGATCTTCAAGCAAGGTTCGCAGATTCCAATCGGACCGCAGGTAAGCGGTCTATTTGAGAATCTCGCTGCTGGTGCGTACGATGTATTCGTGATCGCTCAGCAGGTTGGAACAGCGCCATCATGCTCAACATTTGTTGGTACAAGCACAATCCTCGAGCCGAGCGCTGTTACAGCAACAACATCAAAGACGAACATCACGTGCAACACGGCAACAGATGGAACGATCTCCATCTCAGGGGCTACAGGTGGTGTACACATCGAAGCAGAAAGTCGTACATATAACTACCGCGCAGTGAAGTCTGGTGGTGGGTATGACGTAACGAATAACACAGGATCGTTCTCTGGTCTTGGTGCTGGCACATACTCTTTGTCTGTCATCGCGTTGTCGACAGGTGCTTCGCCTGCCTGCACAACATCGGTAACGGCGCAGACGATTTATCTCCCAAGTGCGATCACAGCTACAACAGCAAAGACGAACATCTCATGTAACAATGCAACTGATGGAACGATCACGGTGACGAATGCTGCCGGCGGTACACATACAGATGCATCATCCCGCACGTATCAGTACATGATCGCGAAGTCTGGTGGTTCTACAACGGGACCACAGGTCTCAGGATCCTTCAGCGGTCTGGGTGCAGGTGAGTATACCGTTTCAGTGATTGCACAGTCGGTCGGTTCAACGCCGGCATGTACAACAGTAGTATCTACACAGAATATCTACTTGCCAACAGCTATCACTGCTGATGTTGCCAAGACCAATATCACGTGTAACGGCTCAATCGATGGAACGATCACGGTATCGAACCCACAGGGAGGTACGCATGCCGATGCTCCAGCCCGCGCGTATACGTACATTATTGCCAAGCAGGGTGGTGGCGTATTGGGACCACAGGTCTCAGGATCATTCACTGGTCTAGGTGCTGGTGAATACGCCGTGTCGGTTATCACAGCCGCGACAGGCTCAACACCTGCATGTACAACGCTGGTGTCTACGCAAAACATCTATCAGCCAACGACAGTAACGGCAACATCGACAAAGACAGATATCACATGTAATGGGGCAGCAGATGGTATCATCACCATCACCAATGCTGCAGGTGGCACGCATGCAGATGCTGCTTCACGCCCATACAGCTACATGCTGATCAAGTCTGGAGTGCAAATTGGCCCTCAGGCTTCTGCAACGTTCAACAACTTGACCGCAGGAACGTACACGGTACATGTTGTTGCTTTGGCTACTGGTTCAACACCAGCATGCACTACGCAAGTCAACGAGCTGACGATCGTAGAGCCATCGGCTCTGAACGCAGCACCTGCAGTAACATCCAACTACAACGGTTCGCAATTGAGCTGTCCACTAAGCTCTGATGGTGCGATTGCATCGAATCCATCGGGCGGCACAGCTCCGTACTCGTTCCTCTGGGAAAAGATTGTTGGTCAAAACTGGACAACGATTGCAACAACCGAAAACGTCGCAAATCAGAGTGCTGGAGACTACCGTGTGAAGGTGACAGACGATAGGGGCTGTAACATTACAAAGACCGTTTCCATCATCGCTCCAGCAGGTACGATCATCGTGTCAGCGGTGCCAGCGAACACGTCTTGCCATAACACGACGGATGGTACCATCACTGTAACAGCAGGTGGCGGAACCGGGAACAAGATGTATTCGAAGGACAACGGCCAGACATATCAGGTCTCTAATGTCTTCGTAAACCTCGCACCTGGAACCTACCCGATCATCGTCAAGGATGCTAATAACTGTACGTCGGCTGTAGAGAACGTCTCTATTGCTGCACCGCCAATCATTACGATCAGCTCACTAACCACGAACGGTCCGAAGAACGTTGGTCAGTCCATCGAGTTTACGGCAGTTATCTCAGGTGGCACTCAATACGTTACTGGAGATAAGTACACCTATACATGGGCAAGTAAGCCTACAAATGCTCAAACTCCTGTAAAGGGTGCAGAGACAGTAGGCGGCAGTGTAACTCAGAAGTGGAGTATAACAACGACAACGACTGATGACAATGGTACATACACCTTGCTAGTAACGGATAAGAACGGCTGTACGCAGACAGCTAATGTCACCGTAATCATTTACCCATCAACGATCTATGTATCTACGACGGGTAATGACAATACGGGCAATGGCCTTGCTGGCAGCCCACTTCGCACAATTCAGAAGGCTAACGACGTTGCTCTTGCCGGCAATACAATCGAAGTACAGGCTGGAACATTCGATGAATCACCAGTCATCAATAAGGCACTCACGATCAACGGTACAGCCACGACGTTCCTCGGTACAGGTAAGTTCTTTGTCTACGGTACCACGTCAACGATCACATGGGGTAATCAGTGGCCATCTAGCGTGTTCAGCAATGTTGGTATCAATGCCAATGCAACAGCAAGTCTGCAGACAGCATTCAACAAGGTAACGGCTGGTAGTGGTGCAACCCTGTGGTTCATTGGCGATCATACGCTTAGCACAACTCTAACGGTTAACAAGCAGATCATCTTGCGTGGTGCGACATCAAGTGCCGGCATCGCTAGTTATACGGGTTGTGACATCGAGCCCCCTGCATCGATAACATTCACAGGTAGTGGTTCTGACTCGACATTGTTTGTGTTCTCAGGAAGCGATACGAAGGGACTGAAAGATCTCTCGTTGAAGATCCCGAACACAGGACAGTTCGCACGCATTCCAAGCGGCAGTGCTGGGAATGTAGACCCAGTAGAGAACGTACGCTTTGCATGGGATCATGATGCAAACGGAGGCACATCACATCGCCGAATCTTTGGTGTAACGAACGGCAGCTTCTCCGGCGGAGACAAGTACGATGTTGCAAAGTTTGTCTACGATGCCGAAGACAATGGCTACGGCACTGGACGCTTCACGTACAGCAACAATGGACCGCTTCCTTGGAACTTCCTCACGATTGGTTGGAAGGCTGAAGATGGTGGAACAAACACGAACCTTGCTACTGTCAAGACTCTCGAGCCTATGAAGTCAGTTGTCAAACTTCAGAGCTTGGTATCTGCTGCCCGTCGTCCAGCGCTATATACCAACGAGACACACTACAACGATAAGTGGTATATGCAATTCGATGGCGTCGATGAGTACCTTGAGGGTAACACAACGGCCGATATCAACGGTGGAAGTCAGAAGGCACTCTTTGTTGCCTTCCGTCCACTTGTTGGATCAAATGATCAGGTGATATACAAGCATGGTGACGACGATCAAGGTATAAGCCTTGTGCATCTCTCAGACGGTCGTATCTCCTTGAACATCTACGATGGTACGACTGCAGGAACGCGTGAAAGCTGGATTTTCGAGGCCGACGCAACACACACAAGCACAGAGTTTGATGATCAAGTGTTGATTGCTCAAGTATACTTTAACGGCAATGGCACGAACAACGCTACACGTCGTGTTGGGGCTGCGCTTGACAAGAGCACAGGCAGAATCACAACGGAGGTTAATCACACTGGTGCAGATCTGGCAAACGGATACGTCGATAACGTAGCCTTCACACCTACAACGTTGACAACCCCCGCGGTGATTGGTCCGGCGAACCTTGTCTCTCTTGGAGCACGAACGGGTTCTCTCTACTATGCCTCGTGGAACGCCGGTGCAGCCGTCGACAACTCGCTTACAACAACTGGACGCAGCCTCTGGTACAAGGGTAGTGTGGCAGAAGTCCTGATTTTGAGCGACGCTTCGGAGTCTGCCCGCGACGCTGCCTACTGCTACCTGCGTAACAAGTACTACAGTGGCAACCAGTCAACCGAGAACGGCCTGAACAAGGGCGTGATCGCTGGTGATGTCTACGAGCAAGAAGAATCAGTTGTTGCATGGCCAAACCCAGCCGACAACGAGATCACGATCGAGGCTATGATTCCTCAGTCTGGGAATGTCTTGATTACTCTACGCGATGCTCTCGGACGTCCGGTACAACAGCTTCATGAAGGCTTTGTAGTCGGTGGCACACAGATTCCAGTAACTGGGAACGTACGCAACGTTCAAAGCGGTGCATACGTTATCCATGTGCAAGGGGCTGGCGATCTCAACTTGAGCTTGCCGA
>JBKCLO010000013.1:0-1484 GCA_046300675.1 Ignavibacteria bacterium | reverse complement strand
GTATACATCCGTGCTTAGAACAATCTCTGCACGTTTGCGGGAATCGGGTTCGATTTCGATGAAGCTCCTGTTGTCAAGTACCCCAAGATATCTTGCGTCTGCGCGGATGATACTCCACGATGATGGTCGGTACGTGATGGTTCCTGTTACACCTGCCATGGAAAGAGTATTGTATGGTAGTGGCTTGTCGAATCGACTGTCGGCAAGTGCACCATCTGGATCATACATTGCCTCGAGACGGAGCCCCGTCTGCAGGCTTGATGTAACATCGTAGTAGACGCCGACAAGGCCGCTAACCGTAGACGAGGCCGTGTTGTTGGCGTTTGCAAACTCATAGCAGAAGTTTAACTCGGTAAGGAAGTGCATCCTTTGCCGTCGCAGTATACCCGTCATGCTCGTATAGAGTTGGTATTGGTCATCGACATCAACTTGTTCTTCACTGATGAGTGTTTGTAGCGATACGTTGCAGTCGGGTTGGGGCACATAGGTAAGACCAATCGACAGTGAAGGGATGTTGCCGGTGATAGAGAAATCAGAGAACGAAGAGACGACGCCGGTGTTTACAGTCGTTACAGAAGACGCCTTCCATGTCATCTGCACTCCAGAGTAGAACCCAGGGTCGAAGAACCCGGGCACCGAAACAATGCCGCTGTAGTTTTCATAGCTCATGAGTGACTCAACACCCAACGCAGACGTAAAAGCTCCCGCGGTAACATCGATATCTTCTGTAAGGTGATACCCAAGCCACGCTTCCTGCAGCCAGGGCTGATCGGGGTCCCATCCAGATCTGGGTATGTCGCCGTATTGAAGTGTTAGAGCACCAAACAGTCTCGAAGACGTTGCACGCACACCAAGAAAGATGTTGTTGAGACCAAGATCATCACCAGGTGCAAAATTCAGGAGGTCGTGAAAATCGCTCCTACCCCGTGAAGTGGAGTAATGGGATCCATAGAGTCCGGCAGAGAACCACGAATCGAACATCAGATCAGTTGTGTCGGCGGCAAAGCACGATGCACTAGATACCAGCGTAAGGGCGATTACCCTAATCATGAAGCCCCTTGCCTGCCATGATACTTGAAACGTGCTTCTCAATGCGGGCCCGACGCGTTGCAGACTGTTTGGCAGCAACGAAGTGCATTAGGTAGCCCCGTTGGCGCCCGGGAGTAAGTGCGTAGAACGCTGTTTTCAGTGCGGGTAGCGCTTGAAACATCGTTTCGAGCTCGTTGGGGATCGATACTGGCTGTGGTGTCCAAACGTCTGGCTTCCTATCTACAACGTTATGCACAATTGCCTCTGCTATATACGCTCGAAGAAAATCTTCCCTCGGCTTAATCTGTTCAATATGCGTGAAACGAATAAGCTTTGCCGTCTTGCTGTTTGGTCCAGCAAATTCGAGGATGTTTTGGGGATCTGAGAGTAGGACTCCATTGAAGAAGCTCACAACAAATGACCCCTTAAATCCACCGAGAAGCACAAGGTTTTTA
>JBKCLO010000012.1:0-9675 GCA_046300675.1 Ignavibacteria bacterium | reverse complement strand
ACGCAGGAAGTACGTTTGGCCAGCATCACTCTTATTGTAAAAAGTTTGAGCGAAGAAGTCGCCAGAATTGATCTGAGCGTTGACGTATGTGTAACGCCAGTTACGTCCGTTTGCTGCACCAAGACCTGTCATTTCAATCGTATTGACGGCTTCCGACACACCACCATTGAGTTGGATAGTCGTGTTCTCTCCCATGTTGTAGTATACACCACCATCAACGTTGTAACGCTCATGAGTGTTTACACGGGGCTTTGAAGGTAGGTCGTTGACAGCGTCGCGGTAATTCCAGTCATTTGCTGAGAAGTACTGTCCGCTGATCTTATAACCGAGATTGTCACTCAGTGTGCCTGCATGGCGGAGTCCACCATTGATCAGGTTCTGCTGTCCACCGGCAAAGAACAATGTTGTTCCCTTTGAAGCAAACGGCGAACGTGTGATAATGTTCAGCACGCCAGAAGATGCGTTTGGACCATAGAGTGCAGATCCTGGACCACGGACAAGCTCCATTCGCTCGATGTCTTCGTTAGAAGCTGGAACGAAATATCCAACGTTTACGCGCAAGCTTGGTACACCCGCTGGACGGTAGTCTGTAAGTGTCAGAAGCGAACCGCTAAACACGTTGTTAAAACCACGAACAGTTGCACTCTGCTGCGAGATGCCAGTTTGTGCATAGTCAACACCTGCCAGACCACGAATGTGCTCTGTTGGATTCGTCTTTGGTGCCTCACGAATTGCACGAGGCTCTACAACCGTCACAGACGCCGGGGCTTCTGAGGCCTTCTGCAGCGTGCGAGAAGCAGTTACGACCATCACATCCATGTCGATGGCCGTCTCACTTATGGTAACGTTCAGCGTACCGCCGTCAACGTCAACATCGTCCATTACTTTTGTCTGGTATCCGACAGCTGTTACGGTAAGTGTGTACTTGCCGCTAGCGACACCACGGATCGTGTAACGGCCTCGTGTGTCTGTGTATGCGCCTTTCGAGGCCGGCATAGATGCCGAAGAAAGCTTTACTGTAGCTCCCGGTACGGGGCCACCGCTCGGTGTAGAAACCCTACCGCTAAGCATAACGCTCTGCGCAAAAGCTATCGACCCTGTCAGAGCAATAGCTACTGTTAGAAAAACTCCACGTATGAGAAGTTGCATTCTCATTCTCCCTTGCTTGTTAAACATGTCTGAAGATGTAACCGAAATACTAATCGTTGTTGAAGTGGGCTGAGCCCGGCGCGTTTTGCCATCATCCGTGACGGGGAATTGTCATCGCGTATCCACGAAGTAGTCACAGCATCGGCCGCATCGAAAACCCTCTGCGTTGCCGCAAAAAGTTCTGCCGAGTATGCGCTGTTTCTGAGGTGCGGCACAATGCCGATTACACTTGCGTGTATGCTTTGTGATCTCGCAGAAGCAATGCGCAACCACAATGCCTGAAGTGGTCTTGGCAGAGAATAGACCCATCGCGGGACCTTCGCTACGTCTTTATGCATAAGGACTGCGCCGGCAGCAGTATCGTCGGGAGTGCGCGCCGTGAGGGCTAAACTAGGCCTAAAGATCGGGGCATAGGCACGAATAAGAGACGGCAAGCCTGCACCGCTTCCACGATGCCACGGTAGTGTGGAGAATGCTGTTGAGAGCACCTTCTCCAGATCACGTGCGATTGAGATAACGTTCATCCACGATCCCACTCTGACACTAGAATGTGGCCCGATGTTGATCGCCGAAGCTGTCCCCACAGCCCCTTGACGTCCCCATATACTGCCAGACCAAGCGTGAACATAGCCACGGCGACGCAAGCAGACAACAAGAATTTCTGGATAGCTTGATATGTGTATGCTCTCTGGCTCCTTTGTGCCTGGCTCCGCAACGCCGTCGGTAAGAAATGCAAACGCACCGACGGGGCCGGTTAACATATCAGCATTGAGCCCGCCTGCAACATTCTGCCAGTGATCAATGAGTGCATCGGCCCACACAGGGGGCGCATCGGATTGGCAGCGCACATCGATAAGACAACAGTCTCGTGCGCGCATAGCAAGCACGAATACACCCACAATAATGCCTTCAATCACGATAGTGCAATGACGCACGTTGGATCCAACCTCAAAGGTGGAGTTCTCTGCATACAGCCTGTTGGGCGGGAACAGAAGGTCCCACGGACGCTGCAGACCATGGGTGTGCACCACTCTGCACCATGCCATAGCATCGATGCAAAGGACTTCACACGATAAATCCGGATTACTCGCTGCGTCCATGATTAGGAACTTACTGCGAAAACGATGCTGTATTGCGATGATTCAGCATATTGACCTGTTCCTGCTCACACACGATGGGCCTTGACCAAGGAGTACCTCACATGATTCCGTTTCGTGAATTCGTAGAACAAAACTCATTTATTATCTGCGCTCATCGCGGTGCATCAGGCATTGCTCCCGAGAACACCGTTGCAGCGGTTACGTCGGCCCTAGATAGCGGCGCGCCGATGATAGAGATTGATGTGCAGTATACGCGAGATCATCAAATGGTGGTCTTTCATGACGACACCATTGAGCGCACAACAGACGGCACAGGGGCTATTAGCGAAAAGTCGCTTGAAGAGGTCCAACGCCTAGATGCCGGTTCATGGTTCGGTCCGTCGTTTGCCGGAGAGCGCGTTCCCAAGTTGGTTGAGGTTCTTGAGCTCATCCGAGGCAGGGCATATGTAAATCTTGAGATTAAGCCGCGCCCGGATACAGAAGATGCTCGCAAGGAGACGCTTGAACTCATTGAGCTTCTTCGTTCAATGTCCATGCTGGATATGTGCCTGTTCTCATCGTTTGACCATCGTGCAATTCGGTTCGTTCGGACGCTTATGCCCGACCTTCCAATGCTGGCACTTAATGTTCCCGGAGATACACGCTCGCCCGCTCGCGTTGTGCGCGACTCTGGAGCAGACGCTTTTGGTTGCTCGCTCGAAGAGCTAACTCCGGCAGTAGTGCGCAACTGTAACCAGTTCGGTATTCCCGTCGGTGTCTACACAGTGAACACTCCCGAAGAGTTAAACCATGTGGTTTCGATGGGCGTTATTGGACTGGTAACAAACAACCCTCACATTATCGTATCGGCGTATGAGGCTCTTTAAATGGATTCTCGCAGTGGTGGCTCTTCTTGTATTGCGCGCACCAGCTTCTGCAGGTATAGACGAAGCCATGCGTGCTCGTCTTCAACGGGCGGTAGACTCAGTACAAGTTGCTGAGAAGATTCAGGGCGTTTCGGCGGCCGTGATGCTGGGCGAGGACCTCTGGACCGGCGTAGCGGGCGGATCATACGCTGGCAACCCTATGCGTCCGGATATGGTGCTGGGGATTGGGAGCAACTCTAAGACGTGTATGTCGGTAACACTGCTGCGACTGCAGGAACAGGGTCTGCTCAATCTCGATTCACCGATTGGCACGTGGGTGCCGCGCCATCCCAACATTGATTCTACAATCACGGTGCGCCAGTTGTTGAATCATACGAGCGGAGTAGGTGATTTCTCTGCACTAAAGAGCTATCGTGATGCCTGCTTGGCCGAGCCAACGCGCACGTGGAAGCTGAACGAGCTCCTAGATCTTGTTCCTGAACGGCAATTCGCACCCGGCACGTCGAATGGATATTGTAACACGAACTATCTGCTGGCCGGTATCGTTGCCCAAGAAGCAACGGGGTTGTCGCTCTATCAGCTCTTCCGTCGTGAGCTGTTTAATCCGCTGTCGATGGATTCGACCCGACTTTTTCCGGATGAGCAGATCATTGGTGAGTTAGCACATCGTTGGATGGGTGGACGCGATGCATCAAACGGGTCAATGAATGCCGAATGGAGCGGCGCTTGGGCGGCTGGAGCTGTGATATCCACTGCAGCGGAGATGGCACAGTTCTACGAAGCTCTGTTTAGCGGCAGAGTGCTCAATGCCGAATCAATGACGCAGCTCACATCATTTGTGGGAGCCAATGACTACGGACTCGGTATCAGTCGAAAGATGATAGGAGGCACAACGGTGATTGGTCATACGGGCGAGATTCGTGGCTACTCATCGGTGATGTTCCGCGTACCGTCAATACAGGCGAGCATCGTTGTCCTTACCAACTCAATTCCGTCGAATCCATTAGGCGTGGCCGCGGCGATAGTGCGAGTATTGCGTGGTGGCACGACCAGTGTACTCGAAAACACACCAGATGATCCTTCATACCTGTATCCAGTCGGTGTTTTCGGTATAGATGGTACGTACTCTTGTCAAGCGACATCATTTCAGGATCTTCAACAACTCCGACAAGGAGTCTACATTTTGATCCGTAATGGCAGCTGTAGGGTTGTTAGCATAGCCGAAGATGGTGCTGTGTCAATTGCAAACTGATCAAACCAGCATTTATCAAAAGTTATGGCATCCTATACGCTATGCGCATGAATGGTTGCGAATCGAAGTGCAGCCCTGTTTCACCTCGGGTATTTGTCATACCTGTAATACGTACACCGGCGTAGATTGAAAACGGCCCCACCTTGGTTACTTCTGCTGTTAGGTCTGCTATGGCCATAGGGCCTAATGCAGATACACCTATTGCTGCCGACCCCATCAATGCGCGCTGTAACACCGGTACCTCGGCAATGCGTGCCTCTGCCCCAAAGACAATGAACGGCATCGTGCTTTGCTGTGATGTCTGTTGAGCTATGCCATTGCTGAACTGCTGGACCGCCTGTACAGAGACCATAGCGCCCCCTTCAACGAAGAGTCGGAGAGCGTCGAATGATGCGACATCATACCGCAGACCGAAAGATGATGGGGCGGCAATTCCCGAGAGTCCGTGAACAGGAAAACTCTCTGCTGCAAAGAGTCCTAGGGCAGACAACTGCATTTGCGAGTGTTGCTGCTTGAGCACATTCATGGTTGCAGGTTCAATTTCGACGCGTTGTATGCGCGATTCAGGCTGTTCTGCTAATTCTACGACTTCACTCGTAGCCGATTTTGCTGGCTCATCTGGCACGACGGTTCTCGAAGAGAGCTGAATTGTCGGCAATTGTGAAGGTGCGATTGCGGCCATACTTTTTGTGACAGCTGATGATACGCTTGTATCAGGTCGATGCGCGTTCCTCATCAAGTCATTGTGTGATGTTCCGATTACGGTGAACCACAGTGATACCAGCGTGGCGAGAACTGAACTCAGTGCGATTGGGCGCGAAACCTGATGCACTGGCTCTGGCGACGCCGTAATGGCGGCAAGAACTGCCGCTCGAATAGCGGTAGGGGGCTCAATGGAATAGGCATCATTGATGATGCTGTGGTCAAGTTGCGCTTCCTGTTCAAGGAGCGCAGCAAGTTGAGGGTCGCGAGACATATCATCAACGAATGCCTGGCGCTCGTAGTCGTTTAAATCATCCTCGAGATACCGCTGAACAAGTATCTGTGCACTCGATTGCATCAGCGCGTCTCCTGCAGAAGATAGACAAGCTGACGTCGCAAGATTGCTTTAGCGCGCTGCACACGCATGCGCACGGTCCCCGGGTTCTCGGAAATCATCGTTGCGATTGTGTCGTACGGTAATCCATCGTAGTAGCGCAACACGAAGGCATCACGCAAGAGCAATGGCAACTTGGAAACTGCCGCCCCAACGTGCTCGCGAATGTCTGCACGAGAAATGTCGATGTAAGGGTCGGACACAAGATGCGACTCATCGAGTTCAACTGTATCCTTGGCATCCCGCCAGAGATTGATCACACGTTGACGCGCAATCATGAGGCAGAAAGGGAGTGGGTCAACGATCGTATTGCCCCGAACCAGATGTGCGTGCAACTTGATAAACGTGTCCTGCGTTATATCCGCTGCATCCAACTCATTCGAAGTCATACGCAGTGCATACGTATAGACGTGCCCGCTGAGTACGTCATAGAACTCTGCAAATGATGCATCTCGCATAGCTGGGTTATTAATCCTGCTAAGGAGCTCGTCATCGAATGATATGATTGGGTTTCGGAACATCGATCAAGCATTACACCCACAATACATGCAGATGTCACGACAACATACATCGCGAGGAGCACGTGACAAATCCACCGTCACTGGGTGTTTGATGGTGATGGGCAACTTGTTACTTCCTTTACTACTGGCGTTGCTGTGCTCTCCGATGTATGCGCAACAGCAGCTACCCGTTCAATGGTCAACGTACCTAGGTGGTTCGGGTGACGACCAGATGCGCGATCTCTGTGTCGACAAAGATGACAACGTTTACGTCTGCGGTGTCTTCACAAGCCCCGACTTCCCTGCAGCTCGGGGTGTTCCTACGTCCTTCGATACTAGCAGAGCCAACGGCGGCGGATACCTTGCCTCTTTTAGTCCCACCGGTGAATTGCGCTGGCTGCAGTTCTTCGGCTGTGTGCGTCCCTACGAGATCGCTGTTTCCGATGCAGGCGTGCTGGTTATGGTAGGCGCACTCGCCATTGAATGTGGTGGCAACATCGATGCAACGGTATCAACGTTTAGGACCGATGGTGAGCGCTTTGCGCGTGACTATGCGCTGGGTGGGCCATCCGAAACGGACATTGCCACAAGTGTTGACATTGTAGGTTCTACGATCTATGTCGGTGGCATCACTCAGTCGCCGGACCTGCAAACCACGGCCAGTGCATTCCAAGCCGGACCGCAAGGCGGTGTGGATGGCTTTGTTGCAAAGCTCAAGCTTGCGCAGACCCCCACGGGCTGGGAGATCCTGCCGGACGTTGTGTCGTACTTTGGTGGGATCACAAATGACGAGGTGCTGGTAGTACGCGCTCGAAATACGCTAGGTCACGTCTATCTGGGTGGACGTACTCGTAGCGACAAGCTGCCGGGCAATGGTGTGTTGCAACCGAATAAGATTGGCACACTGCAGGACGACGATGGATTTGTTGCACGGCTGGACTCTACAACGCTGGAATGCCAGTGGTACACATACTGCGGTGGAGAGGGTAACGAAGCTGTCTATGGTCTGCAGCCTTACCGCTCCAATCAGCCCGGTATAGGAGGCGAGCCGTTCACCATTCGCGTTTGTGGTGTTTATTATGGGGCTGACTTTCCGTTACTGGGCGATCCAACGTCTAGAACTCCGTTTGTCGGTGGCACCGCACGTGGTGGTGATGCCTTCCTTCTGCAGATCCGCGACGGCGCGATGATGCAGGCGACGACGTGGAGTGTTGCGACGACGGCAGATGATGTTCTGTGCTCGTTTACACGAGCAAACACGAACACTGGCCCTTTGCTGTTCTCGAACGGCTTTTTTACGTGTCAGAACAACACCTTCAATGCCTACCGATTGAATCCCTACCCGGGTAGCAATCCGTCAGGCCTCAGTTCATTCTGCGGGAACAATGATGAACTTACCCTTGACGTCGAGCAGTTTCGCTTTGGCTTTGGCGGAATCGACGAAGGACCATACTCGAGCTATATCTGCGGTAGCACAACAAGCACCATTATTCCCGGAACCGATGCGGCAGGAACGGTCTTTCAACGCACCAAGGTTGGTACGCGTCGCAACGGTTTCCTTGTGAAGATCGGTTGCGGTGCCCGCACGACAAAGCTTCTTGCATCCGACTCGGTCCTATGTGCGACAGGTGGTGACAGTGCTACGCTGTCTTTGCAGCCTGCGCCATCGAGTGTTGTGTGGGGAGATGGTGTCACTGACCCAACGCGAGTGGTAAAGGCGGCGGGCACCTACAGGGTCAAGTACACCCAGGGTGCATGCGAGTTCGCCGATAGCATTGTCATCAAGTCTGGTAGTCTTCCGTCGGTTCAGTTCACACCAAAGGACACAGTATCCATCTGTGATACGTCGGGCGTTCTGCTGACACTCTCTGGGCAGAACATTGAACGTGTATTTTGGTCTACTGGCGAGTTGAGCGCAGATACAGTTCTTAAGGTTCGCTCAATTAGAGTCCGCACGCCAGGTCGGTATTATGCTGTGGTCTTCTCACCTGATGGCTGCTGGGTTACCACAGACACCGTTACTGTTGTCAATGCAGGAAGCGCTGCAGGCAACAGACTTCAACTTGAGATCGGCAACAGGGACAGTGTACGTGTAGGAGACACACTGCGACTTGTCTTACGCTGGAATGTTCCTCCTGGTTCAGCATTAGAATCACTGCCACAAGATTGGTCCGCTCGCTTACGTTTTGATCGGTACCTGTTCTTTCCTGTACGCCCCTTGTCAAGAGGTGTTACGGATGATTCACTGCGAACGATCGTCGTGAGCGGACGTCGCAAAGTCTCTAGTGATACACTCGGCATTGTGTTGTTACACGTAGCACTTGGTGATGCCGACACCACGGGTATCACTGTTGACAGTCTGCTGTTTGATCCATGCGGAGGTCTAACGCAGGAGCGCTCGATTGGTGTGCACATTGCGGGAATATGTGAGGCAGGGGGCGTGAAGCGCTTTGTGACGACGCAGTCATCGCGACTCCGTGTTGTTGTTGCCTCAAATCCTGTTGGGACAGAGGGGGCTCTTGCTGTTGCGGAAGGCGAGGGTATGAGCGAGGCATCTGGGCGCATCATCAACGTGATAGGTCAGGAAGTCCCAGTGGAAGTACTCGCACGAACGTCAGAGTCGGCAGAGTGGACGATTCCATCATGGCTGCCAACGGGTAGGTATGTGTTTGTTGTCCAATCGCCGACGGGGCTAACATCAACGATCTTTGAGGTCGTGCGATGAGAATGCTCATTGCTCTTGCAGTCGCATCATGCTCTTTCGCGATTGCGTCGGCGCAGATCCGAGTAGACGCGGGGACTTCGGTTGGATTCACTTCTGCTAGTGCATCATTCCGAGACCTTCCAGGATTCCCAACGTGTTGTCCATCGTTTGAATCGGGCTCAGGCACGGGGCTTGGATTAGGTCTCGGTGTCGACATTCCAATTGCAGGTACACTCTTCGGCAGCGTTCGTTTTGCAGCGAACGATAGGTCGCATACGATGAGAACAACCGAGCTTGTCGATATCATCGTTGGCAATCGTCTTGTACAGAGCAACATCGAACATACGTTTGCGTTGCCCCTTCCCGAGTATGGTCTTGAATCACATATCGGCTATCGCTTCGGCGGCCTGACCATACGTACAGGCATCGGCTATTCGCACCGTGCATTGGGCTCTGTGCGTGCAAAGGAAGAGATCGTTGATCCTAGTGGCGTGCGATTTACTGAGACACAGTCCACTACTCGAAATGTAAGGACGGCTCCCATGCCCGGGGCTATAACTTCTGCGTGGCATTGGATTGGTGTGCTAGGATTCGACATCCCACTCAAGCGCGGTGGTGCATGGAAGCTCACACCAGAAGCATCACTGACAACAGCACTGACGAGTGTTACGTCAGTTACGCCCTGGAACCTTACGACAACATCGATTGGATTGCGTCTGTCGTATATGTTTGGAGTACACAACCAACCAGTGTTGGCACCGAGCAAGGAACCAAGAAAGTTGGCGGCAACACCTCCTGCTACTACAAAGCCGATGGTGCCGAGCACATTACAGCCAGTGAACTACGACGTAAAGCTTGAATCCGACTCAAAGCTTAATGTCCGCATCGAGGAGATCGAAGAGGAAACATATCTGCCTGTTCTTCCATACGTATTCTTTGATCGCTATTCGGCTCGTGTACCAATGCGATATGCTACGCGGTCTATGAGCACGATGCCAACCACGGATA
>JBKCLO010000011.1:0-4303 GCA_046300675.1 Ignavibacteria bacterium | reverse complement strand
GACCCGCGAGCAGCGAACAGCGAGCCGCGAACAGCGAGCCGCGAACAGCGAGCAGCTAACCGCGAGCCGCGAAAGGGGGATTGTGGTGCGCGGCTCGGTGTTCGCTGCTCGGCACTCACGTAAGTCTTTTCTTCAGCGCCTCGTACATCTCTGGAATCTTACTCGATGCGACATCATCCTGATATACAACCCATCCAGGGATAAAGCCACCCTCGCCGTCGTCGCTCGGGCCATAATGGGCTAGCTTCATTCCGTAACGTGAATAAAAACGATAGATCTCTTCCGAAATCGTGTTTCCGACCATTACGGTATCAGTGCGTGCAATCACATTTCCAAAGATATGTATCCAGAGTTCCAACTTTTCTCGTCCATTGCGCCGCTCTGCATCAACCCATATTGTACCAAGCTCGTACGTCTGAAGTCCTTCTGCCTGCCCGCGCAGGCGGCCGGCCACCTCTGCCGGAAGAAAATCAAGCGTACGGTATGGTAGATCCGTGTTGATCGAGTAACCAGCAACCGGGGCTCCTTGCATATCTCGAAAGAGATAAACTTCCTGACAACCTTGGAGAAACTCCAGACTCAAAATACTTCCACCGTATGCCTTGTCATAGCATTGGATAAAGGTGCTTAGATCCTCAGTTGATGTTATCTTTTCTGCTGTTGTAAGCATGAGGCTCTTTAGGTTGATTGATCAAAGGTTGAAACAAACGGACGTTCAAGTAGAGATGGATCCTCGAGATGACGTTCAAGAATGTGTACGAAATGTCCAATATGGTAGCCATCGACAAGCCCGTGGTGAACTTGCAGACCTAATCCAACTTTGATGCGACCGGCATCGTCGTACATCTTTCCAACGCAGAACACAGGAACAGAAGCAAAACGCTTTGTGAAAGGGGCTTGCACAGCCGTCTGCGTTGTCCACGGATTGACGGTGATAAACACCTGGCCCTGGTTTTCCGACCGTGGGGGCACTGCGAGCCCCTTTGCCACCATATCATTGATATCGAGGTTCTCTCTGTAATCTGATGCGAAGTTGTCGGTGTAGACGCCCTTGGTAAACTCGAAGACCTTGTTTTCGGTCATAACCGTAAATGACGGTATGATCTTGTCATAGGCAACGGGCAACTCGTTTTCGATCCGATGACGAAACTCAGCCACATGATTTGTGGCACGTGTCAGAATCAATCCAATCGTCAGCGAAAACTTAAGTGTGTTGCGTTTGCAATAATCTTTCAGAGTGGTCACATCGATCTGAACCGTGCGATACGTGACGGGAATCTCGAACTGTTGAAAGTGCTCGTACCACTGACGTCGTGGGTATGTATCAAGGTCAATCGGCGTTCCTGTTGGCCATTCAATCATGCAATTTCAATGCTCGGTTTATTGGGAATGATCGTGCTCGTCAGCCAATCTACAATTTTCAAAACAACCGGATCGATACAAGGCGGACACCATAAACGCTACATCAACCCAAACGCTGCTTCAGCTGCTCGTAGGCTTCTGGAACCTTGCTTGAGGCAACATCTTCCAGATAGAAGATCCAACCGTCTATATAGCCGCCGTCACCGTCGTCCATTGGTCCGAAATACGCAAGCTTCACTCCACGATCTGCATATGCGCGATACAGTTCTTCCGAGACGGTGTTACCAACCATAACCGAACCAGCACGTGAGAGCATGTTGCCAAAGATGTGAGCCCATAGCTCCATACGTTCACGAAAGCTTCGACGTGTTGCATCAATCCACACCGTCCCAAGCTCATAGGTGTCACGTCCTTGTGCTCGCGCACGGAAGTGTTCCGCTATTTCTTTTGGGATGTAACTGAGCGTTCTATAATCCTGTTTTGTGTTGATGCTGTACCCGGCGAATGGCTGACCATCTTCATCACGGAACAGGTACACCTCGTCGCAGTTGTGCAGAAAGTCGATGCTCACAATGCTGGCTCCGTACGCACGCTTGTAGCACTGGGCAAAGGTTATATAATCATCTTCGTCCGTTATGAGGTAAGCTCCTGTTGTCATAGTGCGATGCTGTCGAACAATGAATGATACTCGCGTTGAATCAGCGTTGGGTCGTCTAGGTGACGCTGCACATTGTGAACAAGATGTCCAACATGGTATCCATCCATCAGAGCATGATGCACCTGCAGGCTGATGGCCAGCTTCATACGACCGTTCTCTTCTTGGATCTTACCGACAATGTACCCCGGGATAGAGGCTAGTCGTTTGGTAAACGGGAGTTGTGCAGCCGAATGTGTCGTCCAAGGATTCGTCGTGATAAACACTCTGCCTAGATCGTTGCCTTGAGGGGGCATCTCTACTCCGTTGCGAACGCGTTCTTGAATGGCAATGTTCTCTGTGTAGTCATCGGCAAAACAGTCTGTATAGACACCTTGCATAAACTCTACTATTCTATCCGGCTTCAAGACGGTAAACACTGGTACAACCTTATCGTACTCAATCACTGCATCGTCATGGATACGATGTCGAAACTCTGCAACATGGTTCGTGGCCCGCGTGAGGATGAATCCCATTGTAAGTGAAAACTTGAGATTGTTCTCACGACAGTACTTCTTGAGTTCTGTGACGTCGAACTGAACCGTCTTGTAGATCAGCGGATTGTCAAAATCACAGAAATAATCAAACCAGTGTTTCCTGGCATATACCTGCATATCGATAGCAGTTGCTTTGGGGTCTGGGTGTTTCATGTTGTCTCCGTGATAGGCTTATATTAACGGATAAATCCGAAGGGTACAACACCACGCTTCGTGTCATTTCGTGAGATTACAGCGCCACAATGAACAACGCACAATCGCCGAACCACATCATCTCAATCAACCCCGATCGATGCCAGGGTCACAGCCGCTGCTGTATGCTTGCACCCGAACTCTTCGACTCAGATGATTTAGGCTATGGTCTGGTAAGGGGCGAGGGCATCGTCACCCCTGAACTCCTCGACAAAGCAAAACTCGCAGTAGCGAACTGCCCTGAGTTTGCAATTGTGATAAAGCGAATTCAGAGTTGAGAGTGGAGAGTGGAGAGTTGAGAGTAATTCGTCATTCGTCATTGGTAATTCGTCATTGGTAATTGGTAATTCTCCATGCGTGCACCCGTAACAGACTGGGAAATAGATTTTGATCACTTCGACCCTGAGTGGACGAATGATCCGTTTACGCTTTGGAACGAGCTACGTGCCAAATGTCCTGTGGCAACAACGCAGCGGTTCGAGGGTGGTGCCTACCTACCATTGCGGTATCAGGACATTTACGATATCGCCTATGACACAGAGCATTTCTCATCGCAACGCATTGTCGTTCGCGGACAGAAGTTGCCGATTAGTGGCATGCCCCCTCTTACCTCGGACCCACCAGTACACACGCCTGCTCGCCGATTGATTTTGCCGCCATTCGCTCCAAAAGAGGTTGCAAAGCTCGAACCACGGATACGCGAAATTGTTGTAGCGCTGCTCGATGCACTAGAAGGACGCGATGTAGTTGATGCCTCTGCTGAGTTTGCGCGAGAAATCCCAGTGCTCATCACAACAGATATGCTTGATGTGGATCCGTCAGATGCGCCTTTGTTTCGTCGATGGATCCAGGCACTTGGCACCGACAGTGTCTCCTCGATAGAGCCTGCAATGCGAGCCGGCGTCGAAATAGACGAGTACTTTGGTCGATACATGGAGGCACGCCGTGCCAATCCTGGTAACGACCTCATTTCATATCTCGTGCAGGCCGAAATGGAGGGTCAGCCCCTTACCGACAGGCACATTCTTGGCACCCTCACGTTGATCATGGTAGCCGGCACGGAAACAACCTGGAGTGCAATTGGTTCTGCATTGTGGCATTTGGCAACGCATCCGGAAGACAGACGCAGACTCGTAGCCGAGCCAGAGCTTATCCCAACAGCAATCGAAGAGTTTCTGCGCGCCTACTCGCCCGTTACCATGGCTCGCGAGGTAGTGCAGGACACCACCGTTGGAGGATGTCCGTATGCAAGGGGCGGACAGGTCTTGCTGTCATTCCCTGCTGCCAACCGCGATCCTGAAAAGTTTGACAACCCCGATCAGGTGATCATCGATCGCAAACTCAATCCACACGCCGCATTCGGTCTTGGACGACACCGCTGCCTTGGATCAAATCTTGCGCGTCTCGAAATGGCTGTTGCCCTTGAAGAATGGCTCAAGCGCTTTCCAGAGTTCGAGGCGGTATCCGACAAGCCCGTTGTCTGGTCCGAAGGCCAATTGCGGGGACCGAAGGAGCTGTGGTTGAAGGTGGGGAGATAGAGACGGGGGTACGGGGGTAC
>JBKCLO010000010.1:0-2690 GCA_046300675.1 Ignavibacteria bacterium | reverse complement strand
ATCTTGGTGCCGTGGATGCGTGCTCGCTCGCTGATGGACAAGCTCATTCTGATTAACGCTGCTGCAAGCTTGCTGCGTTCAACGTCATCGGACAACAGATCCGTCTTGAGCGAATGCACCACTTCCTGAGGCGATTTCTTCGGCTGGCTGAGGTATTCCGTTAAAAAGTCTCCATTCATGACAGAGTCCTTGGTAGAGCGAGAAAAAGTTAACGTAGCTCCGATCAAATCGTCGTAACTGATCCATCAGGGGAATGTCGTGTCCACCTGAAGCAACTCGCATCTCTACACGTTCAGCAGTAATTCGTACTGACGGCACCCACAGTAAGACAATCGCAATATAATACCCTCCCGATCTTGCGCGATGGAGATGAGAGGCAAGAGTGCGCCCAGACATTGTTGTCTCGATCGCGAATGACATGCGTTGTTCGATCAACAGATTGATGCGCTCGATTGCAGTACGCGCAGCTTTGATCTGACGCTCTTCATCTCGCACATAATGTAAATCACGCGCTATCGCGTCAGGATCAACGATCATGATACAATCTGGGTACAATTGCAGATACCACTCCGCAAATGTTGACTTGCCTACCCCATTGGGTCCGGCAACGATGAGAAGAAAGGGTGTGTTCATCACAGCTACGTGCTGTGTGAACTCCGAAACGTGACATTTGCAGGATCAAAGGTTCCACTCTCCACTCTCCACTCTCCACTCTCCACTCATCTCGCTTTCATCAACGTCAGCGTTACCTCCCCACCCCCGAAGAAATCGTCTTGGGTTTGCGATGCGTTGTTCGTGCGCACCGTTGCGCTAACACGGATACCCGCAGATTGCGTCCACGTAAGTGTTCGACGCAGGTGAAGGGGGCCTTTGGGTAGCCCCGTTGCTGTGAGCACCTGCTCTGTAGGCGATGGCTTGTCCGTTTTGACGCGCGCAACTGGCCACGATCCAATCGTGCGCTCCGTGCCGCCCGAGGCAACCGCACGTAGGTGCAAGCTATCTCCTGTCCGCTGCAGCATAAACACCGTCGAGCTGGATGCAGCGCCCCCTAACTGTAGAACCCCTCCGTTGTTGCGTGCAGTACCCTTAAACACGCCCGTGAAGGCATCAGGCGATTGAGCGAAGATGGTGAAGGGGGCGAGCAGGAAGAGGAGAAGGGACATAGGGACGGGAGGGACTAATTACGAATTACGAATGACCAATGACTAATGACCAATGACGAATGACTAATGACCAATCACTCCAGGATGATCTGAATTTCTTTTCGAATAGTATCGGTGGTGTACCACTGCGACGTCCACATGCACTGGATGGTCATGGTGTCGCCGAGCATGGAGAGCACTGGGCCGATCATAGTGTTGATCTCCCCTGTTGCAGATGAATAGCTTGCGGGGTTGACCGTAGGCACAATCATAGTACCAGGCGCAATGATCGTAGACGAATCAACAAACACCCAGCGGCCGCGGTAGTCTACTTTGCGACGGAAGATGCGCATGATGGTATCACCTTTGTTGAAGCTCCATGTGTGTGATGATTCCCACCATACTTTTTGCTCTTGGTAAGGGGGCTTACCAGCCGTATCGAGTAGCGACCCCGTGATTCGGTGCACCGTTTGAAACCTGTCCCGCATGAGCTTGAGATGGTAATAGCCGTTACTATCACGCGTGGTACGACCATCAAGGGTGAGTACGTAGTCGTCGGGCTCTACCCAGGGGTCGGGAGAGGTGCAGGAGAACGAGGCGAGGGACAGGAGGGACAGGAGGGACATGCCGTCTTTCCAGCGAAAGCGGGAAACCAGGTTGGATAAAAGGGACATGAGGGACGAGAGGGACATGCGAGAAGTTAATTACTAATGACAAATGACAAATGACAGATAAAACTTTTCACGAGCCGCAGTGTTGGTGCGCAGAAGACTGCGCACCAACAAGCGTGCCAACTACTATACAAAACCGAATGAGGATTGTGTAGACTCCTGAAAGATCGCATCACTCTTGATACCGTTCTTCGCTAACAATGATCTATCAAAGCTCTTGAGCTCATGGTGAATCTCGTCTAAGAAGTGGGATGTCAAGAGGACGAACTCATCGCCTTGCTTGATGAGCTGCTGCTTTACGGTGCGCTCAATGACCTTGACAATGTGCGCGCCGGTAAGATTGCCGGCAGCAAGCAGTGCTTCAATGTCAATGGCATCCACGCCTGGTGCGTTGATGTTGAGGTACTTCTGCCACATCTTGCGCTGCAGGTCCATTGATGGGTAGTCCAGTTTGATAGACTCATCCACGCGGCGGGCAAATGCGGGGTCAAGTGACTCAATGTCGTTGGTTGTCATGATGAGGGTGCCGCGGAACTTCTCAATCTCCTGCAGCGCCACGTTGACAACGTTGGCCATAGCATTGCCAATGTTACCATTACCACTCTCGCGTGTACGCTTCACAAGCAATGAGTCGCACTCGTCCATGAGCAATACCGGACGCTTGCCTAGGAGCTTCGCGGCGTACTCATACTCCTCAAATGCAGCACGCATGTTTTCTTCTGATTCGCCCCACAATGAGGCAATCACATCATCTACGGCAAGTGTTAGCAGGGGCAGGCCCAGCTCGCCGGCAAGAGCGTAGGCGGCAGAGGTCTTGCCGGTTCCCGGTGGACCATACAGGATGATAACATTGCGGTCAGCAACGGCTGCTGACTCC
>JBKCLO010000009.1:0-194022 GCA_046300675.1 Ignavibacteria bacterium | reverse complement strand
GGTTGTTGGTGTCAAGCTCGCCGACTGTTGTGGCATACTCCTGCACGACCCAACCCACCGCGTTGTGGCAGCTGTCCACAGCGGCTGGCGGGGCACAGCGCAGAACATTGTGGCTGCAACAATCGAGCACATGCAGGGGGCGTATGGCACCAACCCTGCGAGTTTGCGCGCCCACATGAGCGCGTGCGCATCAGGCAGTATGTACGAGGTTGGACAAGACGTGTATGACCAGCTCGCTGCGCATTGCAGGCCCCTTCCCAATGGCAAATGGACGTTTGACAATCACGAGGCCATCTATCAGCAGATGCTTGCCTGCGGCATTGCCGAGAGCAACATCAGCAGCGATAGTGGATGCACGATGTCTGACTCAACGTATCACTCATTCCGACGTGACAAAGAACGTTCAGGAAGGATGCTTGCCTTCATTGGTTTTCAGTAGTTTTGCATCGCAGTATTACGAATTCTGAAAGCCGCTCGACCATGATGTCGATGAACAGTGCCTACGTCGATGAGTTGTATTTCGAGTACCTCAAAGACCCTTCTTCCGTGTCGGCCGATTGGCAGACATTTTTTGCCAGCTATACTCCGGAAAACCCGCCGCAAAACGGTGTGAGCGCACCGCCCGTAGCAGCACCTGCTCCTACAGCAAAGGTCCAGCCGGCTGTGACATCAGCAGCCCCGGTATCGAACAACGGCACGCGCATTCCAGCGCTGCTCGAGGGCGATGCGGTAACGCCGCTTTCGTCGATCGGCGGCAAGATTGCGCAGAACATGGAAGCCTCGCTTAATGTACCAACGGCTACGAGCGTGCGCAGTGTGCCGGTAAAGGCGCTGGAAGAGAACCGTCGAATGGCCAACATTTACTTGGCCCGTAAGCAACGCAACAAACTGTCGTTTACGCACATCTTGGCGTGGGCAGTTGTAAAGGCCGCCGAGAAATACTCGAACATGAAGAACAGCTACGGCGTCCAGAATGGAGCGCCGGTCAAGATCGAACGCGGTGGCGTGAATCTTGGTCTTGCTGTTGACACCACGCGCAAGGATGGATCGCGTATCCTTCTTGTGCCGAGCATCAAGAACGTTGAACGTCTTACCTTTGATCAGTTCGCAGATGCATATGACGATGTGATCAAGCGCGCTCGCACGAATAAGCTCACACCTGAAGAACTCTCGGGTGCCAACATAACGCTGACCAACCCTGGCGGTATCGGAACGGTGATGTCCGTTCCGCGTCTGATGGAGGGTCAGGGCACGATCGTTGCAGCAGGCGCTATCGAATACCCGGCAGAGTTTCAGGCAATGATGCCTGACGTGCTCTCAACGCTGGCTATCTCCAAGGTTGTCACGATCACCTCGACGTATGACCACCGGGTTATCCAGGGAGCTGAGTCGGGCGAGTTTCTCCAGTACATCCACAAGCTGCTCCTTGGTGAGAATCGTTTCTACGATCAGATCTTTGCCGCCATTGGCATTCCATTTGAGCCCCTTCGCTGGACGACGGAAAAGGGCATAAGCCCATTCCACTTGCAGGATCAGCGCGAGCAGATCGATAAGGAAGGCCGCGTTGTCCAGATGATCAACGCCTACCGCGTTAGAGGGCACCTCCTGGCCGACGTAAACCCACTTGGACTCGAGGCGTATTACTATCCTGAGCTCGACCCAGGACATTACGACTTTACGATCTGGGACCTCGACAGGGAATTCGATACCGGAGGCCTAGGGGGCGTCAAGCGCGCCACGCTCCGCGATATCATCGATATGCTTCGCGACACATACTGCGACCATATCGGTATCGAGTACATGTACATCCAGGATCCGGAGAAGAAGAACTGGATTCGCGAATACGTTGAAAACACACACCTTAAGGGCAAGCTGGGTGTCGAGCAAAAGCTCAACACCTATCGCAAGCTCTCCCGTGCTGAGACCCTCGAGAACTTCCTGCACACCAAGTTCTTGGGTGCAAAGCGCTTTTCCCTTGAAGGGGGCGAGAGCACGCTGATCATTCTCGACCAAATGCTAGAGAATGCTGCTCGTAATGGCTCGGGTGCGGCAGTGCTGGGTATGGCCCACCGCGGACGCCTAAACGTACTTGTGAACATGATGGGTAAGCCCCTTGAAAAGCTCTTCAAGGAGTTTGAAGGAAAGATCGATCCGGACTCGTACCAAGGTTCAGGTGATGTAAAGTATCACCTTGGTGCAAAAGGCACATACGTCACGGATGATGGTGGGCAGCTCCCAATGCTACTAGCCCCCAACCCGAGTCACCTCGAGGCCGTAAACCCCGTTGTTGAAGGCATGGCTCGCGCCCTTGATGATGAGTCGGGCGATACCACATACAGCTCTGTAATGCCGATTTTGATTCACGGCGATGCCGCATTTGCAGGACAGGGCGTTGTGCCCGAGACCCTGAACATGGCACGTCTGGGTGGCTACTCAACTGGTGGCACGATGCACATCGTGATCAACAACCAGATCGGATTTACGACCTCGCCAGAAGATTCGCGCTCCTCGCCGTATTGCACGGGTGTAGCCAAGCTTCTGCAGGTACCAATCCTGCATGTTGACGGAGACAATCCTGAGGCATGTCGGGTGGCTGCAAATTTTGCCTCGGCCTACCGCGAGCGTTTCAAGGACGATGTTGTCATCGACATGCTCTGTTACCGCAAGTACGGACACAACGAGCAGGACGATCCAACGGCTACCCAGCCGCTGCAGTACAAGAAGATCCGCAACATGATGCCGGTTCGTAAGAAGTACGAAAAGCAGCTGATCGGTGAAGGCGTGGCCGACGAGGCAACACTGAAGCAGATCTATGATGCCGAACTAGCTGTGCTAGCCCAGGCCTATGACAATCGTGCCAATGCTCCAAAGGTTGTCGCCGAGATCGTCAACGCCAGCATGTTCGCACCGGTGGCAACATCGATATCACGTGGGGAGCTCGACCACATTGCCAACGTGATCTGTTCGGTGCCAGAAGGCTTTAACATGCACTCCAAGGTCAAAGGCGAGATCGAAAAGCGCAAGGCTGCCTTTGAGCAGGGGGTTGTTCAGTGGGGTATGGCCGAAGCGCTTGCCTATGGATCGCTCCTTCGTGAAGGCCACAGCGTGCGTATCACGGGTCAGGACTCTGGACGTGGCACATTCAACCACCGTCAGGCTGTCCACCGTGACAACCTTACGGACGAGCGTCACATCCCACTCAACGAGATCGGTGCGCCGCAGAAGCTACACATCCATGATTCGCCCCTTTCCGAGTATGCGGTTTTGGGCTTTGAGTATGGGTACTCAACGATTGCCAAGAACGGCATCACGCTGTGGGAAGCCCAGTTTGGCGACTTTGCCAACGGCGCCCAGATCATGTATGACCAGTTCATTTCGAGTGCCGAAGAAAAGTGGATGCAGCGCAGCAACCTTACATGCTTGCTGCCACACGGCTATGACGGGCAGGGTCCGGAACACAGCAGTGCCCGCCTCGAGCGCTTCTTGCAGTTGTGCGCCCAGGACAACATGATCGTCTGCAACTTCACATCGCCAGCGAACTTCTTCCACGCAATTCGCAGGCAAGTAAAAGCGCCGTGGCGCAAGCCCCTTATCGTGATGTCACCCAAGGGCTACCTGCGCGTGTTCCAGTCAACCGTTCAAGAGCTTGAGCAAGGGGCTTACCAGGAAATCATCGACGACGCATCGATCGACGCATCGAACGTGCGTCGCGTCGTGATCTGCACCGGCAAGGTTTACAACGAACTTCTCAAGAAGCGTACCGACGCCGGCAAGACCGACGTGGCGCTTGTGCGTCTCGAGCAGATCTATCCGTTCCATGCATCACTCATGACAAGCATCCTGGCGCGCTACAGCAACGCCAAAGAAATTGTCTGGTGTCAGGAAGAGCCCAAGAACATGGGCGCATGGTTCTTTGTGCAGCCACTGCTCCAAGAACTCCTCCAGAACGGACAAACCCTACGTTACGTTGGCCGCGCCGCAGCAGCAAGCCCAGCAACGGGCTCGCCATCTGTGCACGAACAACAGCAAAACGCATTGCTGGAAGAAGCAGTCAGTTGAACAGCGAGCAGCGAACAGCGAACAGCGAGTAGGGGCGAGCCGGTGGCTCGTCCGAATCCGACCCTGCGTGGTCGCCCGAGATTGCCCTGTAGGGGCGAGCCGGTGGCTCGCCCGAATCCGACCTTGCGTGGTCGCCCAAAAACGATCCGGCAAACCAAATTGTGACGTTATCATAGGGTCTCACCATGCTGAGACCCTATGTTCGTTTTAGCCAACGGGCGCGTAGCTGCGACCTAATTTCCATGCACAGTTCCACGAATCAAGTTCGGTAGTTATCATCATAATGTATCGTATATTGTACAATAACGCAAATATTGAGACGTATAGAAAACATTATGAATACCGACCAATTCATCCTTCCCAAGCACCGGCGTGTACTTCAGTGCCTTGGGGAAGACATGCGTCTGGCACGTTTACGTCGTTCACTTACTGCTGAGCAAGTAGCAGAGCGAGCCGGAATCAGCCGTCTAACTCTTATGCGCATTGAGGCGGGTACGCCTTCGGTGTCCATCGGGGCATATCTCCAGGTGCTGGTAATCCTAGGTTTAGAGACTGGACTTGGTGCCGCTGCCAGCAATGACGAACTGGGAAGGAAGCTTCAGGACCTTGGGCTTGCAGCCCGCAAGCGGGTGTCGACGAAACGCAAGTCCCCTGTAACTGAATAGGTCAATTCGATTCTGATTCTCTTTGATATGCTGATCGCAAACACCGATGATCATCTTCGTAACCACAGTTTCCTACTTTCACGCGATTCAACATGGCAGCTTGCTCCTGCCTACGATATGAACCCCGTGCCCTTTGGCAGAGGACTTCATCTCAATATCAGTGAAACGGACAATGCCCTGGATGTAGAACTTGTCGCCAGCGTAGCACCGTCCTTTAGGATTACACCTGCTCGGGCAAAAGAACTGATTTCGCAGATGACGTCAATAGTGTCCACGTGGCCGGAGGAAGCAACAAAGATCGGACTCTCGCGACAGGAGATTCTCCAGATGAAGGGGGCATTTAGATGTTAGTGACATTTGTTCTCTTCCTTATCTACCCTTTATGACCATCACAGCCTGTTGGTCGTTGATGCGCAGCACATACAACCCATGTGGGAGCATGGAAAAATCTTGGCCCTGCAGGTTTGTGCCACTCCACACTTCGATTCCGAGGTTGTTGATGAGGCGCACATGCGAGCTATTGAGGCTTGCTGGGGCAAGCATTATCGTACTTGTAAACGGATTTGGGTATACACGGTGCTCGAGGAAACTCGACTCATCGACTGAACTTGTCGTGCCGCAGGCTGTGGTGTATTTCTTGAAAAACTCCCACATGAGTTCTGTCGCATTGAACTGATCCGACACATCAACATTGCCGGTGGATTGTCCACCAGGCCATGAGTGTTCGCCGTCGTAGCTCACATATTGCTCAATAACAACTCCGCAAGAGCAGTCTCTGTAGATGAAGTGATCGTATTTGCTCTGCTGATGCAGCAGCGTATCCTTAAGCCGAGAGCAACTGTAACCAGTTGCGATAACACCCAGCATGCTGTCCTGTGGTGGAAAGTAGGTTCCCGTAGTTCCTGTAGTTATGCCGCCGTAGTACTTGACGTTTTGATCTTGGTAGGAATGAAAACTTATAATCGGTACGGCCTTTTTCGGTGACCAAGGATAGATGACAAGACAGCCGGCAACGGGAGCTATCGCCGCGAACCTCTGAGGCAGCTCATTTGCGAGGCGGTAGCAGAGCAGTGCACCGTTAGAGAATCCGGTTGCATACACCCTCGAGGTGTCGATGGATCGTGTAGCGAAAACAGTGTTTAGGAGAACATCAACGAATTCCACGTCGTTGATGTTCGCTGTCGTTGCTGGAGCGCAACAGGCTCCTGCGTTGTACGTGCGCGCACCTGCTATGCGCGTGCCTTCGGGGTACACAAGCACGAAACCGTCAGCATCGGACTTCTGCGTCAGTCGGGATTGAAACTGTATCGATTGATAACCAAGGGGGCTCCCACCGTGAAAGGCCAGTACTAACGGATACCTTTTCGATGGGTTATACCCTTTAGGTATGTGCGTCATGAAGGTGCGCCACCGTCCGCCAACGTTGATACTGTCGTACACATCCGACTGTGCCTGCACAATGCTCACGTAGCAGATAAACCCAGCGATCAGAAGTAAGAATGAATGTTTCATACCGTGCTGGGACGTAAGCTCAATACAAAGGTTTAATGCGCATGCTCATCGCTGCAGCAAGTGCCATGCAAACCCGCGCCCCTTGCCCATGCCCATAGCCATGGAAATCCAGACCATAGCTACGTGCTCGAGGCTAACAAAACGGTTTGATCCGCCGACGTCGTGGCATGCACCAAAGCCTATGTCGCTTGCCAGTTGATGGGCGACCTGTTTTGCGTCAGCATCATCTCCTGCCATGAACATATCGGCGCGCTGATCACCAAACGCTGGGTTGGCCATCACTTCATAGCCAACGGTGTTAAAGCACTTTACAATACGCAGGTGAGGAAGTCTATCCTGCATAGCATGCGTCGTGGTGGGGTAGCCTTCAGGTGCTTTTGCCACACTGTTCATGGCATCGATAACAACTGTGTTACTCGGCAGTGCTTTGAGCGCGTCAATGATATCAAAGACCGCCATCGGCACGGCCGCCACGATCACGACATCGGCACCTTTGAGAGCCTCGACCGTATTCTCGCGATCGCCATAGCGAACATGGTGTCCGGCGACTGCGAGCCCCGTACCTAATGCAGTTCCAACCTTGCCTTGTCCAACAACACAGATGTGATCTTCCCCCCAGTTAGTTGACAGTAAGTCGATCTCTAATCACTTGTTTGGGTTGGAGGAACCGATGGGAAATGACAACCGTGGTCGTCGATATCACGACGCATTTAGAGCTGAAGTGGTTGCACTGGTGGTAGACAAGAAGTTGCCAGTGAGCCGGGCAGCAGAACACGCTAGTATAGCATACGAGACATTACGAAGCAGGATAGAAGCTTCCGGTAGACGTCAAGAGGAGACATCAGAGAAGTCGGACAAGCGGCGAATACGAGAGCTAGATCGAGAGCCGTGAGCGCTGTGATCCTCACGCTCATCCTTAAGCGTATGAGGATTCGTGGCTGGAAGGAAGGACTCTATACCGGAGCCGGAATCGGACTCATCGCACTGCTGGGAACGATCGTCGGCAACTGGTATGCCATGCGTCCGTTCGTTGTCTCACTGGTTGACGGCGGCTTTGCCTTTCTGCAGTATGCCGCCTACTGTGCTGTCATTGGTGCAGTGCATGCAGCGGCGGAGGAGGCCTGACGCATAGGCAGTATTGATCCGCAACGAAGCGGCACCAATCGGTCGGGCGAGTGTCTTCGCCTCAGCGCGGTGTCTGACGCGGGGTGCGCAAAAGGCCGACCCCGGTGACGACCACACTGGTCACGAGACACGCTGCGCCAACCCACAACAGTGTAGCGAAGGCTGGCTCGAAAGCGATGCCGAAAAAGCCCCCTGACACGAGTACGGCTGCCAACGGCGCGCTTACGCGGGCGAGCCAGCTGACGGAACGCGATAACTCGGCGGCGTCGATCAACATTTGCAGAACCAACGACAGAATCACGAGCGCACCGGCGTGCGCGTGCCCGGCGCGAAAAAGTGTCGTCTGGAGCGGGGTGAGCTCCAGCCCGCCCGCGAGGCCGTGGACGCCGGCGGTCACCACCGACAGCACGGTCAGACCTCCGTAGACGATGGTGGGGACGCTGATCAGGGTGATGCCCGCCATCAGGCGAGCAGGACGGCTGAGTTTCATGATTTTTCTCCTCGGTTCATTGACGAATGGAAAGTACTTGCCTCGGCCATCCTTGCTCAAGTGCTTTGGCACGGACGTGTCCACCCGTTAGGCCGGTAGCGCCGAAGATGGCGAGCTTCATGGGCTCACCTCCGAGTTGTTCACGCCACCAGCCACAAGCGTATGACCCAGAAACGTCAGGTGCTCGGCAAGGCCCTGTCGCATCGGCGTGGCGGTGATGCCGTAGGCCCGAGCAATCTTCGAGCTGTCGAATCGGTAGTCTTGCTCGAACTGGTACGACATCTCAAGCAGAGCGACGATCGTGTCGAGATCGGCGCGCAATGACTCTGGCTGAAAGAGCTGCGCGATTTCATCAGCGGTTGCCTTAGGAATAGCGTTCCATGGACTCTGCATGAACATTGAGCGAGAGCAGCCACTGAGTAGCGCGATGATCGACACAGCCATTACGCCAAGTGCTGTTGGCACGAGAATTCGCTGTGTAGTAGATGAGCGCTGAATAGACGGATGGTCAAAAGACATAGTCGCAACACTACGAACTGAGATGCTCCAATATATATCAGTGTACGTTCATCAATAAGTTTCTTGACATACATCAACGGAAATCGAGGTAATGAAGCCTGAGCTTTGCCTTGTTCCAGACTTATGCGGTATGAGGCAATCTCAGCACCACAGAGATTGTTCCCGTGCAGTTGCATTTCGAGAATGGGAATTGCAGTACATTCTCCTTGCCGGTGTATACTCAGTTAAGGAAACGTGCATGCTTGGAAGAATCAAACCATCAAGTCTTCGAGGTGATCTGCGCCGTAGTAGATTTTTTGAGGGATGGTTTCAAAAGGTCTACTCGACACAGCACCAAGCATCATTTGTTATCATCTATGGATATGCTACGCAGAATTCGTACGATACATGCGGGTTCATTCAGCTACATGTGCCTAATGCTGCACCCCAGATAATCTATTTCCCGCAACATGACATCTCGCTTGACGCCAATCAGCACATCGTTCGAATGGGTGATAATGTGCTAACCACGGAGATGATCGACATCAACACGGCGGATATTACCATCAATCTGTCGCTCTTGAACAACAAGCCTATTCAAACGTTTGGAAACTCGATGGGCTATTCGTACTACGTTCCGAGCCTTCCTTGTTATCACTCAGTGCTCAACACCTCCCACCGAGTTTCGGGCAGAATTCGCCACAAAGCATCAGAGTATACTCTCAATGACGAGATGGGGTATCTTGAAAAGAATTGGGGCACTTCGTTTCCAGAACACTATTTCTGGCTTCACGCGGTCGATCCAACAGATCCTTCAGTGAGTCTTTTGTTCTCCCGTGCAGACATTCGTTGGCTTGGACAGAATTTCTTGAAGCACGTTGGGCACATTCGCTTCGATGACAAGCAGATAGATCTTCGTCAGCTGAAAAACTTTGCCGTTTCGAGCTCGATTCCGAGCAGTAACAAGCGTGTAATGCAGATAACCAGCAAAGCACTGGAGCTGGAGATTGCCATCACCTCCGGACAGAAGGTTCTGCTCAAGGGGCCACGAGATGGCACCCTATCACGGGATATTCTGCACTATGCTGACGCTATGATTGATCTCCACCTTCTTCATGAGGGCACGGAGCGAACCTTGCACCTGGTGGGCAATTTCGAACATATCGGTTCAGTCGGGCTTGGTTGAAGTGTTTATTGATGTTGATCAATGAACCAGATGCTGTCCAAGCATCATGTTTGCATCCTAACGTATTCTCAGGATTGTAAACAATGAAACACACATTTCTTATTGTCGGTCTGCTTTGCATGCTGACCACTAGCAGCTTTGCTCAAACTGAAACATCCGAAAGTGCGATCGGCATTGAGACAGATATCCTCTGGCCCTTCTTTCCAGGGCTTACCAGGACACAAATGACATACACGCTATGGCAACAGGGAGATCTTCGCGGAGATCTGCTCGTCGGTGTGAATGTCTTGTTCCCAAATGATCGCGACACGGAAGGTCGATTTGCAGATTACAGTGTTGTTACTGGTTACAGACAATACCTTTGGAAAGGATTGCATGTGGAGTACTCACAGACAACAGGACTTGGGGTACTCGAAAACCACGTTACGACTGGGAAAACCTATAACAGCTTCGATTGGGCTGCTACAGGTTACGTCGGGTACAAGTTTGAGTTTGCGGATGATAAGTTCTACATCATTCCTCAGTTCGGCGTGGAACGAGTCCTCTATAAATCAAACCCGTGGCCTATTTATGAGGACAACACCCTTACAAAGGAAGTAGGAGAGCAGGCGTTTATGCTTGGCTCACTGCGATTTGGATACAACTTTTGAGTTACCCAACTCGTTGTTTCAGTAACTCTTTCTCGTCTGGTGGATTTTCATGTTTTCGCATCAGTGATCCAAGCCCCATGCCTTACGCCCACCTGTCTAATAGAACATCGATGTTGATACTTGTTACTCTGATTGCTGCAGCTAACGTGACCGTCAGGAGTCAGGGTTCAGACCACACCTGCGGAACGCCTGACATACACAATCCCAATGTGGTCTACGGTCAAGCGACCGATATCGACGGCAACGTCTATAAGACAGTTGTCGTTGATAGCATGATCTGGTTTGCCGAAAATCTGAAGGTTTCCCGATTTCAGAATGGCGATACAATTCCCAACGTCAGCGATGCAGCCGAATGGTCAGCGCTGAAGGGACCCGGTATGTGCTCGTATCAAAACGATCCAACCTTTGACTGTCCGTATGGTAAACTGTACAATTACTACGTAGCAACAGATGAGCGAAATCCCTGTCCTGCCGGTTGGAGGGTACCTTCAATGGCGGACTTTCGACGTTTGATCAACTACTACGATGCTAATGCCAACGGCGGCATTTCCTTGCCGAATTCTGCAGGGGGCTTCCTAAAGAGTGCTGGAACAAGTCTGTGGCGGTCGCCGAATACGAACGCCACAAATACGTCTGGTTTCTCGGGCATTCCGAGCGGGGGCCGAAACAATTCCGGTGCCTTTTCGATCACCAATAACTCTGCAGCAGCCTATTGGTCTACTTCGCTGGTAGGTCCACGTATGGGATTCTTCCTCGAGCTCGCTTATCCTCAAGATTATGCTGTACGAAATGCCTACTGGGCAGAGTATGGTTCATGCATTCGATGTGTTACGGACATGAACGCTACACGTGTGTTCGAGGATGAGGCAAAGAACCTTCGTGTATATCCCAATCCCGCCGGGGAAACCATTCAAATCACGGTTACGTCGAATATGGTGGGTGGATCGTATAGCATAGCTGACGTAACGGGTAGACCGATTCTTCAAGGTACGCTGGACTCTGAGCACGTCATGCTATCAATCGGGGATCTTCCTAATGGACTGTATCTTGTGAGATTTCCAGACCTGAACTCAGAGTCGATTACGTTTATCAAGCAGTAAATGCTTTAGTGCTGGCATCCTATCTACATGGCGAGTATGGTCGCACGTAGTAGCCTTAAACTTAAAATTGTCCTCATGAGTCTCACAGCTCTATGAGTACAATCAAACCGGTCCTCCTCGCCTTAATTGTCGCGTGCACAGCAGCCAATGCTCAAAACATGTACGATAGTGTGCTTGTGGGAAGCACACAACGCACGTACATGACGCACCTGCCGACGGGGTACGACGCGCAGAAACGCTATGCCGTGCTGCTGGCGTTTCATGGTGGACAGCAGGCTGGACGCACAGATCTTGGATGGCAGGCGCTTGCACTGCAGGGACGTCTATCAGAAAAGGCGGATGACGAGGGCTTTATCGTCGTTTATCCAGAAGGACAGGTGTTTGCAACAGGCCGATCGTGGAATGCCGGAGATTGCTGTCCGCCATCAGCAAGCAAAGGTGTTGACGATGTTACATTCGTAAGCATCATGCTCGATAAGCTCTTTCGTGATTATCCGATCGATACGACGCGAGTGTATGCAACTGGCACATCGAATGGGGGCATGCTCTGCTATCGTCTAGCCTGTGAGCTTAGTCATCGCATCGCTGCCATTGCCCCCAATGCATGTTCGCACATGATACAACCATGTAATCCCGGCAACAGGGTTCCAATCATAAGCTTTCACTCAAAGGTAGATCCAGTTGTTCGATACAAAGGTGGTAATGGACCAGAGGACGTTCCGTTTCTCAAGGATGTGTTCTTTCCAAGTCAAGACAGCAACCTCATTGTTTGGCAGAAGCTCAATGGCTGCACGAAAAGTGACACAATCGTAAACGGTGGCAGCAGTGGTTACAGCTTTATCCGCCTCAGTCAGTGCAGCTGCGACGTTGAAGTGCATCACTATGCAACTGCCGATGGTGGCCACAGCTGGCCCGGTGGAGTGCCGAATAACGTCAGCCCACCGTCAGCGCAGATCGATGCAACAGATCTTTTGTGGGAGTTCGTCAAGAGGTATACGCTCGGATGTGCAGTCTCCAATGTAGAGCAAGAAATACCCATGCAAGTATTGCAGGTTTACCCCAACCCAGCTCAATCTGTGCTGACGGTATCCGGCGCTAGCTTCAATTCAACATACACTGTTGTGGACTTGTTTGGACGCGCAATAGATAGGGGCCTTATCACTGGGACGATTGATGTAAGCTCAATGAAACAGGGGGTATACATGATCACCGTAACACAAGGGAACAAGTTGCAAACGGTAACCTTTGTTAGGGACTAATCGCACTCGGCTTTGGCTATCCCTTGTACTTGAGCACGAACTTTTGTGTCTTTACCACGGAAGCACCGCCCCAAACGCCTAGGCCACCTTTGATGTTGCTGAGTCGATAGTCGTATGTGCTGCGGCGCCCGCTACCTACCTGGTAGAACCATTCGAGGAACTCTCGATTGGGTGCATAGATCTCGACCTCGTGGAGACCATGCCATCGGAACACACCCCAGATCGTCTGGCTTGCGGTAAAGATTGTTCCACCGAACACGATGCGCTCATTTTCGACCAATGTGCCCTCGCGATCAAAGAAGTCGGGATTTGGACGCGGTGTACGAGCATTTGTGTCCGACGTTGGTGGGTCGAGATAGGCCCCGTATCCAAGCGTGTCGAGGCACTCAAGTCCGATGAGGTAGAACTCTGTCTTCGGTACCGTCGTCCATGAAATCACAAGGCTGTCGTTCCCTGGAAAGAGCAAAGAGTCTGGATTCGGAAACTGAATCATCCTTGGCCCCTCCTGCACCCAGGAGATCGGTATCGGAGTGATCGTTGTAGCCTCGAGTGTCTTATCCAGTGCCTCGACACGAATCATGTAAGCTGTGCTGGCTGCTACACGATACGAGGTGTCGCGCGCACGGAATGTTCCGCTTCTGTCGTCGGCAACGTACACCATCGGAATCTCTTGTCCATTTGCATAGACGCGCACAATGGCATCGGGCAGCGCAGCTTTTGTAAATGAGAATGTGTCGCCGATTGGCAACGTTCTCATAACACGAATGCCGGCAAGGGGCTCACCAACGATCGTGAAACCCTCAATGACGAGCTCTTCGGTGTAATCCGACGGGATAGGATCTTCACATGATGTTACGAAGAGCGACATCATGAGGACCAAAGCGGTCAAGCGAACTATGGAAAGCAATGTGGTAGTCATTAGAACTTAACCTCCATTGAGATCGTCGGGAGAATCGGAAGTAAGCGCACGTCCGTTACCTCGGGAATGCCGTTATCTGTCTGATAGAACCTGAACCAGATATCACGACGTGAGTAGACGTTGAACACGTCGAGGAAAAGTCTACAAGGAAGATCGAACAACGTGGTGTTGTAGTTGATGTTCAGATTGAGCTGATGTGAGTTTGGCAATCGGAGCCCCCACCGCTGTGAGGGGTTGATCATCACGATGCCGCCGTCCCATCCTGGCATACGACCGCCAAGGGTTGATGTTGCGCCCGTGTATGATTGTCCGGACTGGAACATAAAGGTTGCACCGATCTCCCATCGTTCAGAGAGATTGTACAGAGCGGTGATCTTCAGGTCGTGACGTCTGTCGAACTTTGGACGGAACTCGCGTCCTTGATTGACGCTGTCAAACTGCGAAAACACGTAACCAAGCGCATATCCGATCCAGCCCGTAAGGCGCCCCGTCCTTTTCTGTAGAAACACCTCAGCTCCATAGGTGCGGCCATTGCCGAAGTAGAATAGATCAGCGACCTTGATCGATCGTCTGTTGCCTTGCTGGAGCTCATTGATGTTGTTGAGTGTTTTGTAATACACGTCAACATTGAGGTCATATCCTTCCCAAGGCGTCGTTTCTATCGCTGCAACGTAGTGTTCTGAGCGTCCTGTTGGAGCCGTTTGATCCGTTGGTAGCCATGTATCGAAGAAGGTAAAGTCCGGCGCAGAGGCAAGCCGCAGATACTGATGGTAGACACCCCATGCTGCCTTGATGGCCACAGCGTCTGCTACCTGCCAGCGAGCTGCGAGTCGCGGATCGAATGAGGTACGGTCTGATTTGCTCCAATAGTTGGCTCGTATGCCACCTTGTACTGACAAAAGATCGGTGACATTCCAATTGAATTGGGCGAATGCCGAATGTACGTTGTCCCAGATATTAAGATTGTTCGTGTCGACTTGTCGTTCGCTTCCCTGCAGAGACTGCTCAAGAATCTGTGTGAAGGTGAAGTTGTAGATAGCCCCCTCATAGCCTGTTTTCACGGTGGTGTTTTCGGAAGTAAACCATTCAAACTCGCTTTTGATGCTGTAATCAATGATCGAATTGTCTACATCGAATTTCAAACCTGCGTTGTTGCCGGTAAAGCCGTTATCGTAACGGCTTGCGCTTACATTGACCACTGAGAACAGCTCTGGGGAATAGACATGAGACCATCTTGCTGCTGTTGCGCGATTACCAAGACGAACGCCAAAGTCGAGTCCTGGCTGAGACAATGACAGGTTGTCGCGAGTGAGAAAACCACTCACAGAAATCTTATCATCATCACTGAGGTTCTGAGTGAGCTTTACGTTGGCATCATAAAAGTCAAAGGAGGGCAGTGGTTGCTCAGGATCTTCAGGCAATAGACCTGTCACAAGTTCCAGATATGTTCGGCGTCCGCCAACAAAGAACGAGCCATTGCCCATCGGTCCCTGCAGCGAGAGCCGAGAGGATATCAAACCAAGGCCCACTAGACCTTCGACGCGATCCCGGTTACCGTCCTTTTGCGTGATATTCAGCACCGCCGACATCCTTCCGCCGAATTCGGCTGGGAAGCCCCCTTTGATCAGGTCCACATCTTTGATTGCGTCATTGTTGAAGGCTGAGATGAATCCAAACAGGTGCGTTGGGTTGTATACCGTCATGCCGTCGAGTAGCACAAGGTTCTGATCTGGTGAGCCCCCTCGGATGAAGAGACCGGAAGAAATCTGCGAAGATGTCAGCACACCAGGTAGCATCTGCAGTGCACGGAAGATGTCGGCCTCGCCGCCTATGCGAAGCTGCGAGAGCTGTTCCATGGGGATATTCACCCGCGAAATCGAGATCTGACGTTTGTCCTCTTCCCGGTCAGCCGTCACAACAACGGCATCACCCCGGGCCACCGAGGGATTTAGCTGAATCCTCAGCTTTTGGGGCTTGCCAGCAAGCATTGTCAGTGAGAGCTCCCGCGCTTGATAACCAACCGCAGATACTTTCAATGTATACGTTCCCGGTGGTATCGACCCGATAGAGAAGTACCCGCTTTTGTTGGTGTAGCCGCCATACTTCGTGCCCTTGATCTTGGCGGTCGCCCCAACAAGTGTTTCCTTTGTTACACTATCTTCAATGAAGCCGTTGATAGATGCCGAGCCATTCTGAAGAGCGTGTGTCTGGGTAGATGCAAGGATGACGGCTACCAACATGAAGAGCAGGTGATTGCGTGCATTAGATGTAGGGATGCGAATGGTGCAAATCAGCATATGCTTAGAACACAAGACCTAAATGAAAGCCAATGTTGCCATTTCGAAGGTGAATGCATTTCATACGTTACTCCACATGTGATAAATGTTGATTCAAAAATCATCGCTATCAACAAGAACAACCTTGACCTGTGATAAGAACGGTGGTTGTACACGCATTCACCATGTATCGTATTTTCGTCGCATGATATCAAACGACCAGCGCGATATTGATCATCGTATCATTCGATCTGTGTATGAAACGTTCATGCCGATCAATGATGAGTTACATGAACTCATTGTTTCGAAGACGACATACGTAGAGATAGCCAAGGGGCAAGAGTTCATACAGCAAGGTGGTCCCAACGATCAACTAGGGCTGCTTGTAGATGGTTTGATGCGTTCTGTAGAAATCATCGATGGTGACGATCACACGATGATATTTTTTGATGCGCCATGTTTTGTAACAGAGTACGTTGGATTTCTGCGGCGAGAACCGTCACGGCATAGCATCATAGCTCTTGAGGATTGCCGTCTCTATGTGTGGAGTTATGATGATCTCCAGAAGATGTATTCTCTTTCAAAGGAGAGTGAGCGCGTTGGTCGATTGATCGCTGAGTGTGTGATCGCGGATGTTGTAAATGATGTCCGATCATTTCGATTTGATACAGCTACCGAGCGCTATGAGAAACTCACCGCAACATTTCCGAAACTCGTTCAGCGTGTGCCGCAATACATGATCGCATCTTACCTTGGCGTAACTCCAGAGTCGTTATCTCGAATTCGAGCTAAGCTGATCAAAGAATGAGACAGCCCAACATTCGCTTGCTGGAGATGATTATTGATTTAGGTCAATGATATCTGGTAGAATCCTACACTAGATTTCGCTTCAACGACGAATGTTCTCGTTCGAAAGTAGCTGTTAACCAACTCATGCAAGGTCGCATATGAACGAAGTTGCTCTGATCACGGGTGCATCTGGTGGTATTGGATATCAGATCGCACTGCTTTTCGCAAAGAGTAACATCGATGTTGTACTGGTTGCCCGTAGTCCAGAAAAACTGCAACGCGCTGAGGCCTCGTTAACAAGCATTAGCTCTGCGCGCGTGTTCACGGTCGTGGCTGATCTGTCGAGTCGAGAAGGTATCGGCACGCTCTTGAACTTTATCAATGAACATCAGTGTACTGTAACCTATCTCGTAAATAATGCGGGCTTTGGCGACTATGGAATGTTCGTCGATCGCAGCATGGATAACTACTCAGAAATGATACGTCTGAATATTGAAAGTCTCACAGCACTGACACATCATTTTGCAACGCGAATGGTGCATCGTGGCAAGGGGCGCATCCTCAATATTGCCTCAACAGCCGGATTCCAGCCAGACCCACGATTTGCAGTGTATGGGGCTACGAAGGCATACGTCATAAGTTTTTCTGAGGCGTTGCACAAGGAGCTCGAAAACACTGGTGTATCAGTAACGGTTCTCTCTCCGGGGGCTACTCGAACAGACTTCATTGACCGAGCCGACATGCATGATGCAAAGGTGTTCGAGGGGAACGTGATGACGGCCCCGCAGGTCGCAGATGTTGGATTCCGCGCCATGATGCAAGGTAAGCTCCACGTTGTGCCTGGATTAACAAACAGAATCATGGCTCTGCTCTCGAGTATCACTCCTCCTGGAAAACTGCGCCTTGCGATCGCTGACAAGGTGATGCAGCGAAAGAAGGACTGAATGTATCACGTACCCCCTCATGTTGTAAATACCAATGTTGGTCGAATTGCTGCCTATGTGAATCATGTCCCGTCCGGCGGCTTGCCAATAATCTTTCTGCACGGCGTCTACTTCGATCATCATTTGTGGGATTACCAGATTGCTTCGTTGCGAGACAGGACAACGATCGCCATCGATATGCCGCTGCACGGCAGTAGCAGGTCCAATGTCAAGAATACATGGACACTGCATGACTGTGCAAACATGCTCATCGAAGTATTGGATGCGCTCGACATCCCTCAAGTTATAGCTGTTGGCCATTCATGGGGCAGCATGACGATACTTAGGGCTGCGCACAAGCATCCAGAACGTTTCAGTGCAGCAGTCCTGTGTAACATGCCCTTGTTCAAGGCCTCACGCAAGCAGGTGGTTAAGCTCAGGCTGGGTTATCCTTTGATGGTGTTTCGAGACTTCTATTCAACGCAGGCAGGCAAGGCGCTGTTTGGCAAATCCTCCCTTCGCGATAATCCTACCTTGATCCGAAAGCTCAAGCGTACGATGGATCTACTTTCAAACGAACAGATTCAGCAGGTCGACCGAGCCGTAATCGTGGAGGCAGAGGATGCCAGCCGCATGGTCGCAAACCTGCGCATAAAGGCTGTGGCAATGAAAGGCGAAGAGGACTACGTACCAACGCTACCCGGCAATGTAGAAACAGTTATCGTTCCGGGTGGACATGTAAGCCCCCTGGAACAGCCAGCAAGAGTATTGGAATTGTTACTGAAACTCTTGTGATCAAGTATATGTCAAACAGTGAGTCTATCAGAAGGGGATATCATGAACACTATCGCAATCATCGGAGCAACCGGCATGTTAGGCAAGCCGGTTACAGAGGCGTTTATCAACGCTGGGTGGCAGGTAAGTATACTGGCACGAAACGCTGATAAGGCACGTCGGAATTTCGGTTCCACCGTATCCATCATCACGGGAGATATCCAAGATGTGGATGCGCTGCGCCAGCTTCTGCAGGGCAAGAAGGCTGTATACATGAACCTAGGTGTTGACCAGAGCAGCAGCGAGCGTGATTTTCAGCCGGAGCGTGATGGACTAAAGAACGTGCTGATGGTGGCAAATGAATGTGGTATCAAACGTGTCGGCTATCTGTCATCACTTGTCAAAGACTACGATGGGTTTGCATGGTGGCCGTTCACGATCAAGCGTCAGGCCGTGGACACCATCAAAGCATCTGGTTTGCCGTATTCTGTGTTTATGGCTTCGACATTTATGGAGACGTTTGACAGTTTTAGTGCCAGTTCATACCGTCAGGGCAATAGTATCAACCTTGCAGGGGTATCGAAGCATAAGATGTTTCTCATTGCAGGACAAGATTATGGCCGGCAGGTAGTGCGGGCATTCGAGCTTGATAGTGGCAGTTACGAATACATTGTACAAGGCCGCGAGGGATACACTGCGGATGAAGCGGCGAAGCTTTTCACACAGCATTATGGCTCTGCCAAGTTGAAGGTGGCAACACTGCCCTTCGGTGTACTCAAGTTCATTGGTCGATTCTCAAAAAGGATGAGTTATGTGGCACATATCGTTGATGCTTTGAATAACTACCCAGAGCAGTTTGGTGCTGAGGCCACATGGAGGGAATTAGGCGAACCTCAGGTAAGCCTGATGGATTATGTTCGAAGGGGCACATGACGAGGGGAATTCAGTATACATTTACTGCATCGCTCTGGCGTTACCCTGGCAAGGGCGGGTGGTGCTTTGTGTCTCTCCCGCACAACCTAACATCCGAGATTCGCTCTACTATGCAACACCTAGAAGAGGGATGGGGTAGACTTCACATTAGAGCACTCATCGGAACAACAATCTGGCATACAGCCATATGGTTCGATACAAGGCACAATACGTATCTGCTACCCGTTAAGAAAGAAATCCGTCTGAAAGAATCATTATCACTTGATACAGTGGTCAATGTTACGATCTGGATTTAGTCTGTTCTACTTTCATGTATACCTGGATGCCCGCTTACGCGAGCATGACATTCGCTGCTCCTCGGCACTCGGCACTCGGCACTCGGTACTCGGTACTCGGTACTCACTGCTCGCCCCTACAGCCACACCTGATATGTTGATTGGGCGATTACCTTTCCTGCGCTTTCAACGGTGATTGCATAGACACCACGGGCAAGTAAAGGCATTGTGATGACATGCTCAGCTGTGCCCGCATCAAACGATGCTTGGTAGACGACGCTGCCGCGAAGGTCAACAACCGTTACCGTCCCAGCTACGACCGGCAGATCTCCGGTGATTGATACTGTGTAGCCTCGTTGCTGAACTATTACATTGCTCCTGCGAACGTCGGCGACGCTCGTTACCCCGCCTGTAAGCTCATGCGTGATACCCTGGGCGATCCAACGTGCAAAGTAGTCATTGGGGTGGAGCGAGTTTGCCAGACATGATTTGGCACCCTTGCGTGAATAGACGGCCTGACTTAGTGACGTTACATCTATCATCGATACGTTCGATGTTTGATTGTCATTCTGCTGAACCACATCCCGTATCTCCTGCAGAAATGAGCGCATGATCGCTGCGCCGTTTGATGGCGCACCAGCGCCGGCGGTGTCTGGTATCATGTTGGCGATGATCAAGAAGGATACCTTAGGCAGGTGCGCGCGGACGCTGTCGATGCAGCGCTGCATATGCTGACGAAACTGCTGTGGTGATGTCTGTCCCCATATGTCGTTCATGCCCATGTCGAGAATCACCAAGTCGGGCTTGTTCGGCACAGCAAGCGGGACGATGTAATCGGCCGCCCACTTGATTGTCTTGCCACCACAGGAACTGTTGTAGAGATTTACATCGTAACCATACTTTTTGAGTACCTCGGTAAACAACTCACAGTATCCGCGCATGTAAGGGGCTGTTGCAGGGAAGTTGCGTTCGTCTCCTATGCTGCCACTAACATTCTGTCCGGACGTTATACTCATGCCAACGGCTTGGATGGCAAGACGGCGTTCCCCATAGAGGATACGCTCGATGTTCGGCAGTGGATGCCCAGCTCGAGGAGGGAAGTATCTTGTGAGAAATTCCTGATCCCAGAACACGTCCCGCGCTACTGTGTATGTAACACGCGTCCACGATGTATGCGCGGTATTGACAAGTCCGTTGGGCGAACCGTTACCACGCTTTCCAGGAGTTACGGCTACCGTGCTTGAAACACGCTGACTCTTTTGCGTAAGGGTCCGTCCCTCGATGCCGTAATCCCCACCGAGGTTGTAGGTAAGACTACCATCGTAGTTCGTAACGCGAACAATCGTTGTAGGATCGAATAGCAGGTCTGCCTTTGCTCCTACGCCATCGAGCAGGACATATTCGTCATAGATCGTGTCCGTACCCCAGGCGAATGGTTCAATCATACGCTCAGCATCAACCTGCATCGGCTTGGTCGTAAAACGCGGAAACTCATAGTACCCACCCGAGGTTGGCGTAACCTTGGCCCATGCCGCCCGTGCCGGACTGCACGACCACTGCGCCTCTGCGGCATTAACAGACATCAAAACATCGCCTGTTGCCGAGTAGAATGTGCATGCACCACCAGCGTAGTATGTCTGGTTAGGCGTTGCTGGAAAAGCATCTGACGGAATCTGTGCCGATACACGTGAGGCTGCAATGCCTATGATGAACGTTAGGACGGAGATGATGGAAGTTCTGCGAAATGAGCGCATAAAGAGCCTCTCTTAATGTGGTGAATGTATTTGACAACCAACCTACAAGAGGGAATACCACCTGACACCTTAACAACACCTTAACTGAACTCGGCACTCGGTACTCGGCACTCATCTTGGTTCACAATACACAGAGCCCCGTATCTGCCCAATAGTTCTTGGTGCAGTCTTTTCATCTAGCTCGCCACTATAGGTTGTGATACTCGAGCAAATGAGCGTTGCCTTGCGTTGACTACCAACCATTACCGTCAATGGTTTGTAGAGTGTGTCACCAGGTTTGATCTGTGAGAGTACTTCGCGGATATTGAAACGCACGGTGTCTTTGAGTCCATTGTGGACAGCAGTAAACTGCCCCATATCGTTGCATGTTACCAGTGCATCAGATGTATTGAGGGTATCATCGACACTGCAGCTGAAGGCGACAACCCAGCGGTCAACGTTGGTGTATGCTGCAATCTCAGGTTGATTGTCAAGGGCGGGTGGGAGGCCTCCACCATTGCCTTGATTACTCTTCTCAGCAGCTGTTGCAGCACGTTCATGCTGCGACCGCTGAACCACAGCATTCACACCAAGTGGTCCAACAGAGGTAAGAGCAAACACTACAAGCGACACGATAGCTGGGATGCGCGGATCTGTTCTTCGCAGGGCCATGCTTATGACAACAGTCAACAGGCCAACACTCGTGAGGACGCCCAGCGTGAACCCTACGTGATCAATACCTTCAGTTGTGTATCGTGTCCAGAGCGACCAAAGCCCCATCATGAGCAGTGGAAGCATGAGAGGGTACAACCACGTATGCACAAACTTGAGAAGGGGCTTAGGTTCGTTGCGCAGTGGCCATGTGAGAAGTGATGCCAAGATCGCTGTACCTGAGAGCCATACCACATAGACCGCCATGTCGGTGGAGATCGAGGTTGTCAAGAGCTTAACTGCATAGGCGTAGAGAATTGCAGTGAAAATGCCGATCAAAGGCACAAGTACATATTGCACAAAGGAGATCGTCAACTTCGGTACAATCGACTCGCGACGTGAACTATCGTGCGTTGGCATCTCCGCAAGAAAGAACAACGTCATGAAGAATCCGTAGGCAAAGGCAGTCAGATACCCTTCCAGCTCGGTAAATGTGAGTAGTCCAAAGAGAATGCGAATAGCAGCCGTAGCAGTTGTAAGTCCAGTCACCAGGAGCGAGGTAAACACAAACGCGTACAGCACTCGATAGAACATTGAGGTGTTGGCGTTCCAAAACGTGCTGGTGTCCGTTCGTACAGTCCAGGCAGATGCCGCAAACACATGCACCAGGATGAAGAGGTACGTGTATTCAATGATACCATCTCCGTTGTCGAAGTTCAGATACTGTGCATGCCACGTCGAGGCACCAACGGCTAACGCAGTAAACACCCAGTCGATGATGGTATTGATCATGCCTGACCGTTGCAATACCGAAGATGCGATAGAAATCGCGATGCCAAGAGAGAGCCCCATGCCTGTGCGAATCGCTGTTTTCTGCAGGCCATTCTCTGGATCTGCAACGGCAACACTTAATGCGATGGACACTGCAAATGCGATCAGACTTTCACGCGGATATGAGCGTACGGTCTTGATAAGCGACGCCCCGAGACTGGTCCAGTAGGACCCTGTAAGAACTGATGACATAGCACACCTTCTGTTAAGCCGACAACATAGCGCCGTAACGCAAGCCCCTTGTTACGACAGTCATCCCCGTGCATCCAAGCACGTGCATGGACTCGGACAATATACACGCTCCCATGGGTACGATGTCCGCTCGGCGCTCATGCAGGCCGTGAATACTTCGCACCTCAGCAAGTGAAAGCGAACATAGATACTCACAGAGCTCGTCTACACGATCACGAGAAAGATGATAGTTCTCTACAAGCTCTGCTTGATACTCCGTGTGGCCTGCATCAATCATGGCCAAAGCAACGGGAGTGCCGGCTACGCCAATGCACGTTGTGGTAGCACCACGCAGTTGCGCAACGTCAACGAGCGCCTCTCGCACCCATGCGCGTGCATCAGCAATGGCGTGAGGTGGTAGGGGGCGATGATTCGCAAAATGCTCTGTTGCTTTGACAGCACCGATGAGAATGCTCCGCGAAAATGACAAAGCACCATCGACTCCATAAGCGTATTCTGTTGAGCCCCCTCCGATATCGATCACGAGTGATGGGATGGGGGAGTTGCCGACAGCGCCTAGGAAGGTAAGCTCTGCTTCTCGCGTGCCATCGATGATTGTGATCTCATGCCCAAGCGCAGCCTCGAGTTGTTGTTGAACGTCGCGTCCGTTTGTTGCTTCACGCATAGCGCTGGTAGCAACGACGAGCGTGCGCTCGGGCCGAACTTGCTCGAGGATACTGCCAAAGGTATGCATGGACTCAACACCACGGGCTATTGATGCCGTGCTGATCGATCCATGCTGCAGCAGCCCTTCGCCGAGGCGGGGCAGGGTGTGGACGTCGTGTAGAACCTGATAGGTGCCGTCATCAGACACGTCGGCAATCACCATGAGTGCAGTGTTCGTTCCAATGTCAATCCCGGCCTTGATCACGCGTGAGCCCCTTGCCTAGGCGTTCTTGCGCAGTTGGTCTGCGATGGCGTGCACAACGTCGCGAGCGGCATGCAGGATGTGCGTGCCCGGACCAAAGATGGCCTTGACGCCCGCTTCATAGAGCATGTCGTAATCCTTGGGTGGTATCACGCCGCCGGCTATCACGATGATGTCCTTGGCGTCTTCCTTAACAAGGGCTCCGATGAGTTGCGGGATAAGGGTCTTGTGTCCGGCTGCCTGACTCGACACACCAACGACATGCACGTCGTTATCGGCTGCCTGACGCGCCGCTTCTTCGGGCGTGGCGAACAGGGGGCCTATGTCTACGTCAAATCCAATGTCGGCAAACGATGTAGCAATGACCTTTGCGCCGCGGTCGTGTCCGTCCTGACCCAGCTTAGCAATGAGGATTCGTGGACGCCGCCCGAACTCGCGTTCGAACTCGTCAACTTCATTACGAACAGCTGCATACTCCGGATCGTGCGCATACTGCGCACCATACACGCCTTCAATAGCCACAGTTTGAGCCTCGTATCGTGTATAGATAGCGGCCAGTGCCTCGGAGATCTCGCCCACGGTCGCGCGAGCCCGTGCGGCATTCACTGATAGCTCAAGAAGATTTCCATCGTTGTTCCTTGCAGCACTGTTGAGTGCATCAAGACATGCCTGAACGTCAGCCGCATTGCGAGAAGTGCGGATAGTTGTCAAGCGTTCGATCTGCGCATTGCGCACCGCCGTGTTGTCGATGTCGAGCACATCGATGTCGGGTTCATCAGCAAGTTGATACTTGTTCACGCCGACAATGACTTCTGCTCCTTGATCAATGCGGGCTTGACGCTTGACGGCAGACTCTTCGATGCGCATCTTCGGGATGCCGGCAGTAATCGCCTTGGTCATGCCACCGTATGATTCAACTTCTGCGATGATTTTCGATGCCTCTTTCACGAGCGCGTCGGTTAGGTACTCCACGTAGTATGAGCCGCCCATCGGATCGGCTACTTCCGTAACGTGTGACTCCTCGGCGATGATGAGCTGCGTGTTCCGTGCGATGCGGGATGACTGCTGCGTTGGCAAACCAAGTGCTTCATCAAAGGAATTGGTGTGCAGGGACTGTGTGCCCCCTAACACAGCTGCAAGAGCCTCGATGGTCGTTCTTACAACGTTGTTGTATGGGTCTTGTGCGGTAAGGGACCAGCCAGACGTCTGACAGTGTGTTCGAAGCAGGAGCGATTCTTTCTTTTTGGGCTCGAACTGCTGCATCGCTGTTGACCACAAGACGCGAGCTGCACGAAGCTTGGCGATCTCCATGAAGAAGTTCATGCCGATGCCGAAGAAGAACGAAAGACGCGGCGCAAAGGCATCTACGGGCATGCCCTTGGCAATGGCCGTGCGCACGTATTCGAGTCCATCCGCGATCGTGTATGCAAGCTCCTGCACTGCCGTTGCTCCAGCCTCGTGCATGTGATAGCCCGAGATGGAGATCGAGTTAAACCGTGGCATGTTCTTGCTGGTGTACTCGATGATATCGGCCACAATACGCATCGACGCCTCAGGAGGGTAGATGTAGGTATTGCGGACCATAAACTCTTTGAGAATGTCGTTTTGAATGGTGCCGCTGAGTTGCGCCTGACTAGCCCCTTGCTCCTCACCTGCGACGATAAACATGGCAAGGATTGGCAATACTGCACCGTTCATGGTCATCGAAACGCTCATATCCTGCAGAGGAATGCCGTCAAAGAGGATCTTCATATCCTCAACGGAGTCGATCGCCACGCCGGCCTTACCAACATCGCCTACAACGCGTGGGTGGTCGCTGTCATAGCCGCGGTGCGTTGCCAGGTCAAAAGCTACAGACAGACCCTTTTGGCCGCCAGATAGTGCCTTACGATAGAAGGCATTCGATTCTTCGGCAGTTGAAAACCCTGCGTATTGGCGTATCGTCCACGGCCTATTAGTATACATCGTGGCGTAGGGTCCACGCGTAAACGGAAACACGCCTGGAAGCGAATTCTGCATCTCAAGCGATTCAAGATCTGCTTCTGTGTACAGGGGTTTTACCGGAATACCCTCTGCGGATGTACGTGTGAGAGCCTCAAGGGGCTTGCCGCGCAACTCTTGAGTTGCGAGCTCTTCCCAGACAGATACGTTTGGTTTCATGGCCGCAAAGATACGGGGAAAGTCAGCGCTTGTAAGGGGTTGCCAGGTACTTCGTAGCACTCTCGTAGGACTTCGACGATGGGTCGTCGATGTCCATCGCACGTTTGTAGTAGGCCATAGCCTCTTTGCGCTTTCCAAGTACATCGTGCACCTGCCCTAGGCGCACGAGCGCCCATGGGTACTGCCAACTGACCTTTTCTTTGTCCGTGATCTTGCTCTCTGCAACACAGCGATCAAGATAGGCCACCGCCTTGGGCAGATCTTTGTTTTGGTGGAACAGCAAACTGCCGAGATTAAAGAGCGCCTCGCGCACGATAAGACGATTACGGTAGCCTTGCTTGCTTTGGTAGTTGCATTCGAGGATCTCGTCCCAGACCTTGTAGGCCGTGTCGGCGCGCCACAAGTAAGTAAGGCAGCGCGCATACTCGATGTGAAACTTCGGATTTCCTGGGTATGTGGTGCGCAGCTCCGAAGCAAAGTCGAGTGCCTCGAGATAGTTCTTCTCGAAGTACATGTAAGCGTCGAGCAGCACGACCTTTGCTTCTACAGATGCATAACGTGCCAGACGTCCGGCAGACTTCAGCTGGGCAAGACCCAGGGTTTTATCGCCCCGTGGTAAGAATACCATCACTGGCTTTAGAGCTGGATACTTCTCCGGCAGAACAGCAGCCCAATAGTTGTAGAGTCCGGTGCCGAGGAGAATGTCGTGATTTGTTGGTGCAAGGCGCTGGCAGTCGTTGAGAATGCTGAGTGCAGTGCGTCCATCTTCTGCCGCGCTAAACATGTTTTGTTTCGTAGCGTGAAAGCGTCCGCGGTATCCTAATGCGCCCCCTTTAAAGAACAGCGCAAGTATGTCCTTTGGCGTTGCGTCTAGTTGTCTATCACAGACGGCTATAACACGGTCTATCTTCTTGAGAAACGATGCTTCAATAGCCGGTGAGCGCTGACCAATGGAGAGGCGCCACCAGTCGATCATGGCATCAACGAAGAACCCTGCAGGTTGATTTGGGTACGTCGTTGTGACCTCATCGAAGATCCGTTGTGCTTCGTCGAACTCTACATTGTACACATGACGCGATCCAGCCTTGATCATCGAATCTGCTATCGGATCCATGACGATCCATTGACCATGTGCGGTGCTAAAGAATGATAGCAGGGCGAGAACGAAACTTAGGTACGTTTTCATGGTAACTAGGACGAAGAACTCGGTTGCTGATTATGCGATGGATGCCAAACATCGATACGATATCGTGCTGCGCGCGCAAACGGGTCGAGTTTGCAATACTTCGGTGTGATCCAAAAGCTAAGGCCTATGAGCAAGATGGTGATCGCGCCTGATTCAATGCCGTAGCTGCCACCGAAGATCCAACTGGGTAGGGCAATCGAAGTTGTATCGATGTCGATGAGCCTAATCACAGGGGCGAGTCCGCTTACCTCTCCAAACAGGGCAGATGATAGAAGGTTCCATACCACATGAAAACCCATCGGCATCCAGAGCGAGGACGTAAGAACGGTCATCATACCCAAGAGTAGCCCAACGAGAAATGTTGCTACGATGGCAAGGGGCTCTACATGCGGATTGCCAAGGTGCACCGATGCAAAGAGTACGCTTGTAATGACAATGGCTGCATACGTCCCAAACTTCTGCTGTAGTGCTTGCAGTATGGTACCGCGGAAGAGCACTTCCTCGCCCATCGAGCTGATGATGAGTCCAATGAGAAAGATCGGCTGAATTGAAAACGTAACATCAATGATCTGAGCACCTGCTACCACGGCAGCAAGTGCCGAGATACCTATCATTACTGCAGCAACTAGAGAGCCTATGCCGACATGGCTTGGCGTCTGGCGCGATGTTAACATCCCACTTGCTGCCGGTGAGCCCCCTGGCAGCCGAGTAGATTCGATGATCGTTGCTACGGCAAAGGCCACGTACAGAAGTGATTGCGCGACGATCGCTCTTATACCTGAGAGCTTCAGATTTTCATCATTCCACTCGTCGCCGGGTGTTTCAGTAATCAGCGGTGCGACCAGGATAATGAGAACAACCATCGGAACACAATACGTGAGCCACCGTCCGATGCGCATGTACCACTGGGAGGGGGCGAAGTTGGGCATGTATCTACCCACAGAGTTGGGCTTCATCGGTCTAGTGCCATCGAAAGAATGATACCGACGAGTGTGAGCAGCATTGCAAGAATCATCGGCAGCATGTATGTCCAGTCTTCTCGTCTCACGCACACGTATGCCGAGGCAAGACACAGGATAAACACGATCGGCTGTGCCAACAGTGCAAGGCCGGGTTCTGCGCCACTCGTTACAAGAGAGAAGGCAGAAAGAGGCAGAAGAAACAACCACGACAAAACGCCGGGTACCGCAGTGCGCATAACACTGGCAAAGCCCATACGCTTCATCCACCTACTGAGCAACCCTACGGAGATTGCTCCGAAGGTGGCAAAGGGCACGATGAGCTCAAGTTTGCTGAACCCATCAACGAAGACGTAGTCTCTGCGTAGTGCATTCATGAACCGGCTGCGCAGGATCGATGCGAATAAACTGATGCCTACGAACAGCAGGAACGTGGCTGTGCCAAACGATCTAACACTCATCGGCAGATTTGTGGCATTGGTTGAAGCCAGCACAAACAACGGCATGAGCGACCAGACTGCTGCAAGCACGATAACGATGATCAGTGTGATCATGAGCCGCGTTTCCCAGCGTCGGGTAGACAAGTAGCGAGCCTGTTGATCTGATGGAACGTCGATCACTATTGCGTCGCTGTATTAGTTCGATTCGGCCTTTGCAGGCAGCGCAGCAATGTAGGCAAGCACGTAGGCTTTCATTGCGTCTTCGACTTCTTCGTGGGCTTGACCCTTGATCATGTGTGCAAGTTGCGGACAATACGAAGCATAGTCTGTTTCTCCGCGACGGCGGATCAGAACTTCATAGTCGTTTGGGTCTGTGCTGAGTGGCTTGTTCATCATTACACCGAAATAGATTACCGTTACTTTGTTAGACGCTCAAGTTCATCTCGTACCCACGTGCGTGACGGATCCAACTCAAGTGATCGTTCAAACGCGCGCACCGCCGCATTTCGTTCACCAAGAGCTTTAAGAATCATACCGTAGTGCTCGTGATGGGTGGCATTGCCACCATACTGAATCGCAAGACTGATGTATTGCTTCGCTGCATCGAAGTCTTCGCGTTGGTACAAAATCCATGCATAGGTGTCGAGAAAGGCTGCGTTCTTACTGTCGGCCTGCACGGCTAGATATCCCATCGACTGAGCTCGCTCGAGTTCGATGCGCCGCAGTGACAACGAGTAAGCGTAATTGTTGTTGGCGAGGGGATTCGAAGGGTCCAGCTGCAGTGCCTTTTCATAGGCTTGGTCGGACTCCTGAATCCTGCGGGTACGGTCGTAGAGCATGCCAAGTTGCACCCATACATCGACCGCCGCTGAATCAAGAATTGTTGCAGCTTCAAGCTCAATGATGGCCTGCCTGTCATTGCCCAGGTCCATGTACAACGAGCTGACAATGACGGGGAACCGAATGTCGGTTGCAAAACGAGTGCGGCCTACTGACAAAAAATCAATTGCACGTTGAGGCATGTTGTTAAGTCCGTAGACCCTGCCTATCTCCAGATAACCCTCGGGGATAACCTGCGCATTATCTGGCAGAGTCATAAAGCAAGATGCCGCACGGCCTGTATCGTTGATTGCCATGCTAACAGTGCCTGCCACGACCATTACCGGCCAGGCTTGCGGAAGCGTTGTTTGCGCCAGATCGATAACACGCACAACGTCTGCCGAATACAGGCCGATAACGAGTGAATCTTCGAGAATGCGGGAGAGTGCAACCAACCAAACATCTGTCGACATTTCGATATCTACGCTGCGTCCGTTCCATGTCTGCAGCAAGCCTGCAAGTTCGTCGAACTGCGCTTGCTCAACATACATCTCGCATTGCTCAGCAGCGATCTGCGGGTCTGTCGGAGCGATCTTGGCTGCCTGTGCAAGCACACGTACGCGCTCCTTTGTGTTCTTTGTACGCTGATAGAGCTCACTTAAGCGCATGTACATCGTAATGTCCGGAGAGGTCGCAACGATGCGCTCGTAGATTTCAATTGCCCGCTGGGCGCTACGGGGCTCGTATAGACGAGCCAGTGTGTAGAGCTGACGCTTGGTGGGGTTGAGATCAAGGATCCGCTCATAGGCAACAAGCCCCTCGTCGTAGCGTCCGCGTAAAATCTCAATCTCGGCAAGCAGTTCCCAAGCTTCGCGCGATGTCTTGTCGCGTCCTAAAGCAAGGTTAACGTTTTCAAGCGCGAGATCAAGCTTCTTAAGCTCGCGATAACTGCGCGCAATGGCCGTAAGCGTTACCACGCTGCTGTCGTATCGCAGAGACTGCTGGAACTCCAGAATGGCTTCGGCATGCCTATTGCCCTGAATCTGCAGCGTCGTACCGGAGATGAAATACTCTTTTGCCTTGCGCGCACGTGATGCACTGTCGAGCTCCTGCGCCGGGGCCAACGCATACAATGCGCACATTGCCAAGGCGGCCATAGCGAAACGTGCATGAAATGCATGCGGCATGTTGTAGGTGTGCATCGCGCTGGTAGACGAACAAGTCCCGTAGATATGACTGAATATTAACGAAAAAAGGCCGCTAGGCGACCTTTCTCACGAGATATTCGGCTACAGTTACTTTGCAGCGCGCTTTTTCATGGCCGTATAGCCAATCTTGTCTAGCGTCTTGAGAGCGCTGGCGGTAACCTTTACTGTTACCCAGCGACCTTCTTCAGGTACCCAAATACGCTTTTTTTGGATGTTCGGCATAAAGCGACGACGCGTCTTATTGTTCGCGTGCGACACATTGTTGCCGTACATTACACCTACACCCGTGAGTTCACATCGACGAGCCATTGTTGGACTCCATTCCAGACATTATTATTAAGCAAGACGACAAAATTACTGACTTATACACACAGAAGCAAGTACCGTGCCATGAATGGGTATAAATGAGGTGATTTCCCGTAATTTTGACGGTTCTGACCACTTCTACTAGCCCCATACCCAGTGCCAACGAAAAAATCGACAGGACCGGTTGTCCAGCAGGAGAGTTCTCGCAAGCAGATCTCCATTCGTGGTGCGCGGGTGAACAATCTGAAAAATGTTAGCGTAGACATACCACGCAATGCACTCACTGTTGTTACTGGGCCGTCTGGCTCGGGCAAATCCTCGCTGGCCTTTGATACATTGTATGCCGAGGGACAACGCAGATTTGTTGAGTCGCTGAGCGCCTATGCGCGGCAGTTCCTCGATCGCATGTCTAAGCCGGACGTAGATAGTATCACGGGCCTGCCGCCCGCAGTGGCTATTCAGCAACAGAAGTTTACGAAGAACCCGAGATCTACTGTTGGAACCACTACCGAAGTTTATGACTACGTGCGTCTGCTCTATGGTCGCATCGGTATTGTGATCGACAAAGACACCGGGGAAGTTATCCGCAAAGACACAGCAGAGAGTGTTGCCGCAGTTATGGTCGGCAAGCACATTGATGCTCGGATGTACGTGATGTTCGAACTACCGCATGAGCATGCTCCGCTGTCGGCGGTTCGTGATGGACTCCAGGCAAAGGGGTTCTCGCGAGTGGTCTTCGGTGGGTCGACAGATCTTCAGAATATCGAGGATGTGTCTGTCCTTCCCAGCGATCAGCCCGTATATGTCGTGGTAGATCGAGTTGTGGTGCGCGATGATGCCGATTCGGTGGCCAGATTGACAGACTCATTGGAACAGGCGTTCTCCAGTGGTGGTGGACGCATCACGCTGCGCAACATGAAGTCAGGTGCAGATCACCACTTTTCTTCGCGATTTGAAAGCGCCACTTCACAGACCGTGTACGTAGAGCCGGAACCGCGCCTCTTCTCGTTCAACAGCCCATTCGGTGCGTGTCCTACATGCCAGGGATTTGGACGCAGTGTAGGCACAGACATGAATCTTATCATACCAGACAAGGGGCTCTCGATACGCCGGGGAGCAATTCATCCGTTTCGAGGAGAGACGTTTGGTCTGCATCTCAAGCATCTAATCAACGAGGCAAAGAGCAATACCATTCCGATCGATGTGCCGTTCATGGATTTAACACCCGACCAAGTGACGATGGTGATGAAGGGGGTCGGCAGTTACATCGGTGTTGAGGGCTTTTTCCGCATGCTTGAAGAAAAGAGCTACAAGACACACTATCGCGTTATGCTAAGCCGATATCGCGGCTACACCACCTGTGCAAAGTGTGAAGGTTCACGTTTGCGCACAGCAGCGCGGCAGGTCTTTGTAGGCGGTCTGGCGATCTCCGACGTTGTGAAAATGACATTAGAGGATGCACGTGACCACTTTCATCGACTGCAGCTTACGCCCTACGAAGAATCGGTTGTAGGCCAAGTTCTGCTCGAGATACAACGCAGACTTACACTATTGTGTGAGATCGGTCTGGAGTACCTCACACTTGATCGTCTGTCACATACGCTCTCTGGGGGCGAATCGCAACGCATTAATCTTGCGTCATCGCTCGGTAGTGCACTTGTTGGCACGCTCTATGTTCTTGATGAGCCAAGTATCGGACTTCACCCGCGGGATACAGAGCGTCTGCTCAATATCCTTAGAAAGCTGCGCGGACTCGGAAACACCGTTGTTGTTGTCGAGCACGACATGGACGTCATGCGCACTGCCGATCATATCATCGACATCGGACCTCGTGCTGGAGAGCATGGAGGCGAGGTTGTCTTTGACGGATCATTCACAGAGATGGAATCCACGGGTACGTCTCTAACGGCAGAATACCTGCAGGGTAAGAAGTCGATTGCAACTCGCGCAACCCCGCGCAAGGGTAACGGAAAGAAGATTGTCCTGCATCGCCCCCTGCACCACAATCTTAAGGGCGATAATGTAACCATCCCTCTGGGCACAATGACCGTGATTACGGGGGTGTCCGGCTCGGGCAAAAGCTCGCTCGTACACGACGTCCTGTATGGTAACGTGCAGCGTATGTTCGGCGCTTATGCAGGTGAGACGGGGCATGTAGATCGCATAGACGGACTCGAGCATATCACTGGAATTGAGATGATCGATCAAAGTCCGATCGGGAGATCGACGCGCTCAACGCCAACAACGTATATCAAGGTCTTCGATCTCATCCGTGATGTGTTTGCCGGCACGCAAAGCGCAAAGCAGCTGGGTTGGAAGGCAGGACACTTCTCGTTTAATGTTGCCGGTGGACGCTGTGAGATGTGCGAAGGGGCTGGCACCGTTTCAATTGAGATGCAGTTCTTACCGGACATCGAACTACCATGTGAATCATGCAACGGTACACGGTACAAGCGCGATGCGAACACGATACTCTACAAGGGTAAGTCCATCATCGAGGTGCTGAATATGACGATCGACGAAGGGGTCGACCACTTCAGCGACTACCCGCGTATCGTTAACAAGCTAAACATCCTGCGTTCTGTTGGCCTTGGCTACCTTCGAATTGGGCAACCATCTACACACCTTAGTGGTGGCGAAGCCCAACGTGTAAAGCTGGCTGGACACCTTGATGAACGTGCTGGTGAAGGCATGTTGTTCGTTTTTGACGAACCCACAACTGGACTTCATGTTCATGATGTAGCTGCGCTGTTGCAGGCATTTGATAAGCTTGTTGATTATGGCCATACACTCGTTGTGATTGAACACAACATGCATGTGATTGCATCAGCGGACTGGCTGATCGACATAGGTCCAAACGCCGGACATAACGGAGGTATGGTGGTTGCAGCCGGAACGCCCAAGGGAGTTGCTCGAACTGCTAAATCACACACGGCTGAAGCACTGCGAAGTTTTTTGAAAAGGCAGTCTGAATGAAACGTTACATCTCGTACGGCCTGTCTACCGTCGTGTTGATTGCGGCTCTATGGTATCTGATGCAGGGCATTACATCCGAGGAGTGGACACTTATCGGCCATGATTTTGGAAGGCTGCATTGGACCTATGTGATCATTGGTCTGGCCATTAGCATGATCTCTCATGTGGCCAGAGCTGAGCGTTACAGAACGATCTTACGTCCAATACATCCTACGGCACGCTTTGTCTCATCGTTTAATGCAGTGATGATCGGCTATGCATTCAATACCGTGCTGCCCCGCGCAGGTGAAGTGGTGCGTCCGGTTGTGTTTGCAAAGCGCGAGGGTATCGGCACTGAGCTGGCAATTGGCGCAGTACTCATAGAGCGCATACTGGATGTTGTCTCGATCATGATCGCGTTGTTTATCGTGATGGCTACTGCCGATGATACCGTTGCGCGAATCTTCTCATACTACTCTGCAAGTGCATCGGGCTCTGCGGTCTTGGAGACAAGCGCTATTGTGAACAACCTTGTTGTTGTTCTCGCTGTCCTGCTTGGCTTGGTCGGCGTGTTGGTGTTCACGCGCATTGGACAGTTGTTTGCAGAGAGATTCATCGGACGCATCCACAAACCAACAGGCACTGCAATTGCTGGAGTGATAAATCGGATATCCAGCGGACTCTCAGTGATCAAAGAACCTCGATTGTATGCACGATTGACGATTGAGACCACTGTTGTTTGGGCTGCATACTGTTTCGTTTCGCTGTTCATCATCAAGGCTATGCCATATGAGTTTGCCAACAGCGTAACACTTGCGCAGGCATCGATCATCCTGGTCGTTGTAGGTCTTGCAGTAACCATTGCTCCAACGCCTGGCGCACTTGGCGTTTACCAGATTGCAGCCCAGGCGGCTCTGGTGACGGTTTGTGGTGCAACTATGACGCAGGGGATTGTGTTTGGCATGATCTCGTGGTTTACCAATTACGGACTCGTACTTGCTGGCGGCGGCATCTGTTGGCTTATCGAGGCCAGAAACACAGGTACACCTTCAATGAAAACTTCATCAACTACATAACGGTATTATGGACGCAACGATCGCTCCCTCACATCACGAGACGGATGTTATCATCATTGGTGCAGGACCTTGTGGTCTGTTCACCGTGTTCGAAGCTGGTCTGCTCAAGTGGAAATGCCATTTGGTGGATTATCTACCAACGCCGGGCGGACAGTGCTCAGAGATCTATCCAAAAAAGCCTATCTACGATATACCCGGCTTTCCGTCAGTTTTAGCAGGAGAGTTGGTAGAGAACCTTATCAAGCAGGGAGCACCGTTCAAGCCGGAGTTTACGCTGGGCGAGCGTGCAGATGGACTCGAGAAGCTTGATGATGGAACATTCCGTCTGACGACATCTCGTGGCACAGTGATTCATGGCAAGACAGTGTTTCTGGCAGGGGGCTTGGGGTGTTTTGAACCGCGCAAGCCAACGATTGCAAATCTTTCTGAATACGAAGACAAGGGTGTTGAGTATATCATCAAAGACCCGGAGATGTATCGCGGCAAGCGTGTAATCATTGCTGGAGGTGGCGACTCTGCACTCGACTGGACGATTGTTCTTGCGGGCATTGCCTCCGAAGTCACGATGATCCACCGCAGTGCACAGTTTCGTGCAGCCCCTGATAGTGTAGCCAAGGCACAGGCCCTGGCAGATGCGGGAACGATCAATCTGATAACGGACGCACAAGTTTCGGAACTTCATGGTCAGGGCGGTCTTCAAGAAGTTACGATCACGCATAACGACGCAACAACGAATCAGATAGCGGTTGACCACTTCATACCATTGTTTGGACTATCGCCTAAGCTCGGACCGATAGCAAATTGGGGATTGTCGCTGGACAAGAATGCCGTTAATGTCGATCCGCTAACCTTTCAGACAAGCGTCGAAGGCATCTACGCAGTTGGCGATATCTCGGAGTATCCGAACAAGTTGAAGCTCATTCTCTGCGGCTTTCATGAGGCCGCGGTGGCACTGAACGTAGAGTACCAGCGTCAGCACCCTGAGAAGAAACATGTTATCAAATACACAACAGTAACAGGCGTGCAGGGGGCTGCTTGATCACAGGCCGACTGTGATCGAAAATGCATAGGTGCGTGTGCCTGGACCGTTGAAGTAATCCAGGCCCTGAATGTTTGTAGCCCCAGCAAGACTTGTCTCTGGGTCAACTCCTGTATATCGCGTGAAATACCAGAGGTTTGTTCCTGTCAGCGCAACGTTCACGCGCTTTAGAGGTGTGCCAAGTAGAAGCGTTAGAGGTACTTCCCATGATAATGAGGCACTGCGAATGCGAACCCAGCTCGCATCTTCGATGAAGTTCTCCGTGTATAGGGCAGAAGATCCAGTGCCAGCACCAAAGACATACCAGTATTCGCCGGTTGGTACTGGAATGTCGTTCGGTTGTCCATTCGATGACTTCACACCCTCAAACACGCGCAGTTGCTCGCGGTCCTCTGTTTGCTTATGCGTTCCGAAAAAGGTCATTACAGCGCGTGTTCCGTTCCACATAAATACGCCGAGGCGTGATTCAACCTGCATTGCTAGTGCAAACGGCCCTACCTGTAGTTGATTTCCGAGACCAAAAATCCATTCTGGATTATAGTTATCGAAGCCCCGTTCAAACTCATCTCGCATGGGGTAGCCATATGAGTTGGACGTAGTATCGTCATTGATGATGCGACGTCCTTGGGCATCTCGCTTCCAGGCGAACCCGTAGATGCTGCCGTACGGTTCACCCTCGATAACTCGAATTGACGCTCCTTCAAATCCGCCCAGTGTGTATTGTGGAGTTAGGCGGAGTGCATCAACCATGTTGACGTTGTGTGTTGCATTTACAGTGGTGTTCCACTGAATTAGAGCATTCTTGAAGTTTTGTGTCTTTAGGGTGAATTCGAATCCTCGGTTCGAGACCGCACCTCCGTTGGCGAGCAGTCTGGAAAAACCAGAGGATGCCGGAATGGGCACGGTGAAGATCTGCCGGTCTGAGATCTGAACGTATGACGTGAAGCTAAGATCTATACGCCGATCAAGGAGTGATAAATCAACACCATACTCAAACGAGGTGGTGCGTTCGGGCGAAAGTTCAGGTGAGCAGAGTCTGTTCTCGATGGTAAAACCGATACTGTTTTGAAAGGGAAAGCGTATCCCAGATGTCCAAAAGTCACGGAATGATGAAGAAATGTAGCCACTAGTCGTTGCTTGAACCGGGGCATCGTTACCTACGCTAGCATAGCTCGTCCGGAGTTTCACAAACGGTAGGGTAGAGGATGCGAGATCGGGCAATACCTCGGTCAGGATGATTGCCGTTGAGGCAGATGGATAGAAGAACGAATTGTTTGGGACGGGCAGTGTGGTTGACCACTCGTTACGGCCAGTTAACGAAAGAAAGATCATATTCTGATAATCAAGCTGGACGTCAGAGTATACGGCAGCTGTTCTCTTTAACTGGAGAGATTGACGGACGATGCCGCTTTGATAATTGTTCGGATCAAGTGGAGCATCGACATTACCTAACCCATCTGCTTGGATGAGATGTCCACTTTGGCCTCTTGAAAAAACGTTCGCACCAAGCACGGCTCGCACGGAGATCGACTCGCTGAGTTTCTGTCGCAGTGTAGCAATCAGATCTGCTGAAAGATTTGATACCTCGTATACATCGTTGAAGAATCTACCCGATGGTGCTGCGTTGGAGTTCCTCGCAAATGTCTGCATACGATCGTCCAGATAGTAATCAAGTCCGGATCGGAACAGGATATCGAGATCTTCAATAGGTGTGTAAGTAAACTCAAATGAACCTAGCAAGCGGTTTACGGCATCACGGAAGTGATTCTGCGTGATGGACCAATAAGGATTATCAAAGCCAACCCCCTGACGATACGATCGCTGTCGTCCCTCTGGTGTGAAGTATGCATCAGACTGTTGATTGAGTGCTTCAGCTGTAGTGCGACCGTTGCGATTATCGAACGATGGGGGAGTGCGCAATGCTGCCAACATCACACCTGATGGGTTTGCACCCTGTTGTGAGCGTTGGCCTCCTGTATTAGTGTAACTGAGTTTCGAGGACATGCGAAAGTTGTTAGTTAACAGCACACTTGAGTTCGCAGTTACGGAGCGTCTGTTCCAACTGGAAAGCGGAATAATGCCCTTTGTTTCAAGATTCGAAATTGTGAGTACAAGCGAAGATCCCGCATCGGCAGTTTGTAGCGTTACTGATTGCGATCGTGTTTGGCCTGTCTGAAACAGACCGTCAAGAGGGTCAATTGCTAGAACAGGCAATGCATTTGCAGGTGCGGAACTCTTGCCAACAATAGAACCGCGTCGGTCAAAGGTAGACGGCACACCGTCGTAAAATAGCGTGTCGAGCCGGGCACCATACGATCGCGACGCAACCGACGAATGCGCATACAAACCATTATCGCCTTGCGAATAGAGCGACTGTAGAGGGGGGGTAGCCGTTACAACATCGTGTGCCAAACTCATTGTAGCACTTACAGCAATGCCCTTATCTAATGGTGCTCGCCCACGTCTGGTTGTGATAATGATCGCACCATTCGCAGCCCGAATACCGTAGAGTGCAGTGGCGGTAGCCCCTTTCAAGACCTGCACATCCTCTATCGTGTTGGGATCGATATCAAGCACCCTGTTGCTATACATAACGCTTCCGAGCAGGTTGGCCGAGTTTATCTGTTCATTATCGATGGGGATTCCATCGATGATGACAAGGGGCTGATTGTCTCCATTAATGGAAGACATACCACGTAGGCGCATAAACACGGCTGCGCCTGGTGTACCGGAGGACGAGATCACCTCGAGTCCCGAGATTCGTGAGGATTGGCTCGTCACAATGTCATTTTGTCCGCGGGCCCGCATTTCTGCCCCAGTAAGCGACTGTACCTCGTACCCTAGTGCTCTTCTTGTGTTAGTAAGACCGAGAGCTGTGACAACCAGTTCTGATCCAATCGTGGTATCGGCCGTCATGATGATCACAATAGAGTCGAGGATATCGCCCACTGTATACCTCTGCGTGACCATACCGACAGACTTGATCATGAGCTGGTCACCAGTTGTCGCTCGCAATGAAAAGTGACCATGAAGTGTCGTGTATGCTCCTGTTCTGAGCATTTCATGGCGCACGATGGCACCTGCGATTGGATTGCCGCGCGTATCGATAACACGTCCGGAGACAAAGCCAGCCTGACCCGTGGATTCTACCACTGCATGGAAGAGGAGGCTAAGACCTATAAGGATTGATCGAGTGCGGGGTATCATGACAACGCAAATCTATCGTATTACAAAGAAACGCCGCCCTCTTTGCAGACGGCGGCGTTCTCATTTTTCTTCATGTCATCCCCGCGGAAGCGGGAATCCATCTGGGACCCCTGCAATCACGAGGGCGACGCATACCTTACTTATCCCACCATACCCGGTTGAAGATCGTTAGACCCCCTGGCATGTTGGTACCGTTGTACAAACGCTCAGACTGTGGATAAGGGAAACGACGAGGGACTTCATTACCCTCTACAGGTGCCAGAGCTGGGAAGCCTGTGCGGCGCCAGTCGCTCCATGACTCACATTGAGTATACATCGCAACGTACTTCTGCGTCATGATGTTCTCAAGCGTGAGAGCTGTTGCACCAGGATCAACACCGGCCTGAGCCATAAATGTTGTTGCATCGGCATCTGAAACGCCCGTGCGGGCAAGAGAAGCCTTAACAGCAGCTACAAAAGCGGCGTGCGCTTCTGCTACCTTACCGAGACGCATTTGAGCTTCTGCTTCGATGAACTTCATCTCAGTGAACGTCAGCATAGGCACTGCAGAATTGATCGATGAGTAGAAAGCACCCATCGCGCACGTTGCATTGAACTTGCCGTCTTTGTCTGCTTCGCAGTATGCCGCGCGACGTGGGTCGTTTGTGGCATTCATGATCTCTGCGAGTTTGACGCCGAACGTCAGGTCGCCGCTACGCTGTGTGTTGAACTGATACCAAGGGTTACCTTCAGTTTCAACAGACCCGAACGAAAACTGCATGTCATCTGCATTGCCCGAGATTGCTCCGGCTAGTGCCGTTAGTGCGGCGCTTGCAGCAAGTTGATCCATCTTGGCAGCATGAATTGCCATGCGAGCGCGCAGAGCGTTGGCAGCCTTGATCCAGTTGGCAGCCTTGCCACCAAAGATCAGGTCGTCGGCACCAGGCTTACGACCTTGCGCTGGAGCAGAAAGAACGGCAACTGCACCGTCAAGAAGTGCCGCTGCTGCTGCATAGATTTCCTGCTGCTTATCATACGTTGGACGTGTGTTGGCAGCACCCTTCAGTGCAGTTGAGTAGGGGATATCACCCCAGAGATCAGACATTGTAACAAGGTTATATGCCTGAAGAATGTGGAAGATACCCTGGTAGTGTGTTGCACCTTCAGCCGCTGCGCGATCGATGAGGATCTTCAGATCATTCATCGGGCCAGCGTACATCGTATTCCAGGAATTGTCTACATCGCTCTCTGTGAACGTGTAATTGTAGATACCCAGGTGTTGGCGATCAACACCAGTGTTGTGCTGCGTCAAACATGAGCTGTAGCGTCCAAAGTCGCCACCCATGACGTATGCCATACCAGCTTGAACAGTTGGCAGAACCACATCATACGATGCTGTTTCCGGAGCATACGGATTGACGTTGATTTTTGGGTCAATCCAGGTGTCACAAGCCGTCAACAAGACGACGAACACACTGCAGAACCCAAGAAGATATCGTTTCATAATCGTTGTTTTCCTTGATTGTGTCTTCGATACGTTGGGTTAGAAATTAAGACTGAATGCGAACACGTAGCTCTTCGTGCTTGGCATGTTGAAGTAATCCAAGCCTTGAGCATTTGACGCACCCTGCAAACTTGTTTCTGGATCTACACCCGTGTACGCTGTTTGCAGCCAGAGGTTGCGACCAGTGAACGTGAGCGTTAGACCGCTGAACGGTGTGCTCGACATGATGCTTGATGGAATAGCGTACGAGAGTGTAAGCTCGCGCAGACGTACCCAGCTTGCATCTTCTACGAAGTCTTCTGTGTTGCTGCCGTAGAAGCCGTTACCGTTGTTCAGAGACAGCCAGCCTTCGCCGTAAGGTGCTACGATATCGTTGGCTGCACCATTAGATGCCTTGACGCCTTCGAATACCTTTGTACCTGTGCGGTTCTCTGTTTCCTTGTGTGTACCAAAGAAGTACAGCGCGCCACGTGTTCCGTTCCACATAACGCCACCTTGACGAATATCAAGCTGAGCAGAAAGTGTGATGCCGTTCCACGTGATTGTGTTACGAATACCCATCATCCAATCTGGGTTGTAGCTACCAAAAGCCTGCTCTTCATAGTTCATGATTGGGTAGCCGTAGTCTGCTGAGTTGGTGTCGTCGTCGATCAGGATCTGATTTGCCTCGTTACGAGCCCAGCCAAAGCCGAAGATCGAGCCGTATGGCTGACCAGCAACTGCGCGGACTGATGATCCTGTGAAACCACCAAGACCGATGTTCTCAACGCCATCAGCAAGCTTTTCAACCTTGATGGTGTTCTTTGTGAAGTTTACCGACATGTCCCAGTTGAAGTCGTTCGAGCGAACGATTCCCAAGTTCAGGACTGCTTCGATACCTGTGTTGCTGATCTCGCCGGCATTCATCAGCTGTGACGAATAGCCACTCGAGGTTGCGATCGGTACAGAGAAAATCTGATCTGAGGACATTTGGTTATACCATGTGAAGTCCAGGCTTACACGGTTATCGACGAATGCAACGTCAAAGCCCAACTCAGTAGATGTCGTTTGCTCTGGACGAAGTGTTGTTGAAGCAAGGTTGTCGCCACGTGTGTAGCCAATCAGACCACCGAATGGGAACGAGATACCGTTTGTCCAGCCATCTGAGGTGCTTGCGCGGCCAAAGCCGGTAGCCGTTCCAAAGATCGGCGCGTCCTTACCAACAGTAGCATAGTTGGCACGGATCTTGGCAAACGAGAGTACATCCGACTTCATGTCTGGCATGAGTTCTGTAAGAACTGCAGCGGCCGAGATAGAAGGGTAGAAGAACGAATTGTTCGCTTCTGGAAGAGTTGTTGACCATTCGTTACGGCCAGTGAAGTTGAAGAACAAGGCATTCTGGTAGTCAAAACGGAGATCCGTGTAGTAGGCCATCGTGCGCTTGCGGCTTAGGCCTTGGCTGACTGTTGTACCAGAGTAGTTGTTCGGATCACGCGCTGCATCCGGATTGCCAACACCGTCAGCTTGCACATAGGCAAAGTTGAAGTTGTTGGAATACAAGTTCTGACCAACCAATGCCTGAAGGTGAATATCATCAGTCAGGTCGATGTTGTAGGTCAAAATGAGGTCTGATGTGATGTCACTGAGTGTGTTGTCATCCGTGAACATCTTACCAGCAGGAGCTGTCTTCGCCCCCTTCGCAAATGTCTGGATACGGTTATCGTTGTAGTAATCGATACCGATGCGGTACATCAGCGAAAGTTCTGGAAGAATTGACCAATCAAGCTGAGCATTACCAAAGAGGCGATTAACGTTGTCTTCGAAGATGTTCTCGTTGATCGTCCAGAATGGGTTGTCATAGCCCGATCCATTGCGATACGTGCGCTGTGAACCATCGGCATAACGATAGGCAGCTGAGTTCTTTTCAAGAGCAGCAGCTCCTGTAAGACCGTTAGCATTATCAAATGTCGGTGGAGTACGCAGAAGTCCGAGCATCACACCAGAGATGTTTGAACCCTGCTGGATACGAGTACCACCAGAGTTTACATAATTGATGTTCGCCGATGCCGTAAGATTCTTTGCAACAGCTGCGCTGGAGCTAACCTTGACGTTCTTCTTGGCCCATGCAGAGTTCGGAACGACACCCTCAGAGTTGAGGTTCGAGAATGATACAAGGTAGTTTGCAGATGCGCTGCCTCCGGACATGGTCACAGATTGGTTCTGCGTCATGCCTGTCTGGAAGAAGTTTGCATACTGGTCGATCGGTGTAACCCTTGTTGCGCCCTGCGGAGCAGCACTTGCACCAACGATCGATCCGCGCCTGTCGTGACGTGAGGTCGCATCACCGTTGTAGAAGAGCGTATCGATTGAAGCACCCCATGAGCGTGATGCGCCGGCAGAGAATGCATACTTGCCACCAGCACCCTGCGACCACTTGTTCTGCAGTTCAGGAAGCTTGTTGACTTCATCAAATGCCCACGAAGCATTGACGTTGATGTTAACCTTACCATCTTCGTTCGGACGACCCTTCTTGGTCGTAACGATGATAGCACCACCGGCAGCACGGATACCGTAGAGGGCCGTTGCAGCTGGTCCCTTGAGCACGTTCATGCTCTCGATGGAGTTGGGATCCAAGTCCATGGCACGGTTTGAATATGCAACCGATCCCTGCGTTGCTTCCGAAGCCAACTGTGAGTTGTCGATCGGAATACCGTCGACAACCCACAACGGTTGGTTGTTGCCAGTAAGCGAGGACGAACCACGAATACGGATATACGACGAAGCGCCAGGTACGCCTGTCGAGTTGTTCACCTGAACACCAGCTACACGAGAGGCGAGTGAGTTCACGATGTTCGTCTCACGAGAATTCGTGATCTGATCGGAACCAACTTCCTGTGTAGAGTATCCAAGTGACTTCTTGGAGCGGTTAAGACCGATGGCTGTAACGACAACCTCGGACTCCTTGCTCTGGTCACTTGCCAGACGCACGTTAACCGTGTTGGACTCGCCAAGCGTTACTTCCTGCGTCTTCTTACCCGTGGAACTAAATACAAGCACCGCACCGGCCGATGCTTTGACGGTGTATCCGCCGTTACTACGTGAGAACGTTCCTGTCTTCGTTCCCTTGACTTTCACGATTGCTCCGGCAATCGCTGCGCCATCACTATCGGTTACTGTACCAGTGATGGTCCGGTCCTGTGCCGTTGCTACCACCACAGTAGCAAAGACGACCGCAAAGAGGTAGAAAATTCGTTTCATACTCCTGCACAAAGAAGTGGATGAAAAGTGTTGATTGTGTCGACAATGGACGTCAATGTAACGAAAAGACAATGCCGTTGTCCTCGCAGGGAGAACAACGGCATCAAAAGTTTTCCACCCCAACTACGGGCCGGATAGGGAACTTAGCTGCGAATTGACTGAACTCTCGGCTGGAGAGCTTTGCCGACGAAGATGATAAACATCGAGAATACATACGTCGATATCATACCGTTGAGCAGGAAATTGCCACCGTCACGATAAAATGCAAGCCCCGCCGCATAGCACATCACCAATCCGTCCAGTGTACTTGGATAGAAAGAGCCCTGAAGCCAGACAGCAAAGTTTGTCACAAGGAAGAAGCCCAAGCTTGAGATCGTACCGCCAATGGCAATCTGACGAAAGCTCGAAGCATCGCGCAACGCATGACCAAGCAGCGCCGTTGCAACCACGCAGCCATACACCCACGGCTGAGCCCCGTGAAATGCGTATTCAACGCCGAACACTGTGCCAAGAGCAAGATCGCTGATAATCATCGCACCGACCGCTACAAACAATGCTTGTAACCGATTGGTAAACAAAACACCTCCGCACAAAGCAACTGCCATCACCGGCGTAAAGTTCGGCCAGTGCGGGATAAGTCGTGTTAGGGCTACAAGCGCAACAACAGCAATTGTTGGGGCAGAGGTTCGGAGCATGTTCATACAGGTGTCTCGATAATTCTAGTTTACATAATGCAGATTATATTTCAATCTGCTTACTTTCCAAGTGCCTCGGTTACACGATCTGCTGCATCCTGTAAGGTTGCGGCTACCAAGAAGTTCAGTCCAGACTTTTTCAGGATCTCGCCGGCTTCGATTGCGTTTGTGCCATCGAGTCGCACGATAACCGGAACGTTCACAGTTACTTGATCAAGTGCCTGGAGTATGCCGTTTGCTACGCGATCACAGCGAACGATACCGCCAAAGATGTTGATCAGCACTGCCTCTACGTTTGGATCGCTCATCATGATGCGGAAGGCATTTGCAATGCGCTCTGCGTTAGCCCCGCCGCCTACGTCCAGGAAGTTCGCCGGTTTGCCGCCAGCAAGCTGGATAATGTCCATGGTGCCCATGGCCAAACCAGCACCGTTAACCATGCAGCCAACATTACCGTCGAGCTTGATATAGTTAAGACTGTACTTGCCAGCTTCTACTTCAAGCGGGTCTTCTTCTTCAATGTCGCGCAGTTCTGCCCAGTTAGGGTGACGAAACTCTGCGTTGTCGTCAAAGTTGACCTTTGCATCGAGTGCAATGAAATCTCCGTCAGCCGTTGAAACCAAAGGGTTTACCTCTAACATCGAGCAATCCATGGCCTCATAGGCCGCATAGAGTTTCATGATGAAACTAATGAAGCTCTTCAGTCCAGCACCGCTGAGTCCAAGACCAAAGCCCAGTTCACGCGCCTGAAACGGCATAAATCCTGTTGCCGGGTCGATGTGAACCTTGATGATCTTTTCAGGTGTCTCTTCGGCCACCGTTTCAATCTCGACTCCGCCTTCGGTTGAGACCATGATCAAATTCTGACCACGTCCACGATCAAGAAGAATCGAGCAGTAATACTCGTGTGCAATGTTGCAGCCGTCTTCGATCAGGACACGACGAACGATCTTACCTTCTTCACCGGTCTGAATTGTCACAAGTTTGTTGCCGATCAATCCATCAGCAATCTGGTATGCCCCGTCTGCCAGATCTCCACTATGAAGAACAGTTACACCACGAAGGGGCTTGTCGTTGAACATGATCGCGTCGTTTGTCGTCGGGTTGTACACAGTACCCTTGCCGCGTCCACCTGCATGGATCTGCGCCTTGACGACGATTGCCTTCGAGCCTTGCGATACAAAGTCCGAGTATGCTACTGCACCAGCTTCGGCTGATGAGAAGACAGCCTTGCTACGCAGCACAGGCACACCGTATGTGCGCAGAAGGTCTTTAGCTTGATACTCGTGAATATTCATGATGTCCTCAGTGATGGAGATTTCGCGTTGTAGATTTGCTGGCCGCAAAAATACATCACCATAGCGGTATGAACGAACAACTGTAATCCACACGAACATGCGTATTGCCAGATATTACATCGTAGCCACGATTGTTGCAGTCCTTTGGTTGTCGTTTCGTCCCCTGCTGCACCTGGATGCCGAGCTGGGTACGGAAAAGAACCCCGTTCAGCTTATGCTGACGCCATCGACGGATGCTCCGGCGATCATTCGCGATGGTGAAGTGCTTGCAGATTATCTGTTGAAAACAACAGGCTTACATGTTAAGGTGACGGTGCCAACGAATTACATTGTGATCGTCGAGGCCTTTGGAACAAAGCGTGCAGATGTGGCTATTATGAACACGTTCGCCTATTTGCTGGCTCACAAGAAGTATGGGGCGCGCGCAGTTTTGCGGGTAGCCCGCAGGTATGGTGAATTGTCCTACCGCGGTGAGTTCATCGTTCCAGCTTCTAGTGGAATCGATCGCATTGAGCAGCTCGAGGGCAAGACGATAGCATTTGTTGACCCTTCGTCTACTTCCGGCTACATCTATCCAAAGGAGATGCTCAAGAAGCTCAAGGTTACTCCGAAGCGCGAGGTCTTTGCCAATGGACACAATCAGGTTGTGACGAAGGTGTACTTAGGAGATGTGGATGCAGGCGCTGTGTTTTACTCGCGCATGGATACTGTTACCGGAGAGCATCTTGATGCCCGAGCAAAGGTCAAAACAGAATACCCGGATGTGTTTGAAAAGGTCAAGGTCATTGGCCTTACAGATGAGATTCCGAACGATCCCGTTGTTGTGCGAAATGGACTCGATGCCGAACTCACAACCAAGATCGTAGATGCTCTGTACCAGTTTGCTCAAACAGACCGCGGACGCAGCGCACTCATGACGATCGCCAGCATCGAGGGGTTCAAGCGCGCCAGTGACCAGGAGTACGACGACATGCGCACGCTCGTAGCCAGGTACGGTATCGACGTTGAAAAGACGCTTCGGAAGAAGAAAAAATAACAGCGATACTCGCTGTTCGCTGCTACGACAGGTACTTAGAGAACTTGCGTGTAACAGACGTAAGAGCACCGACAACACTGCTGATAAACTCTGCGAGCTCTTCCAGTGACGGCTTGATCGTTTTGAACACAATCTGTTCAAGCCCCCGAACATCGTCGGCAATAGTTTTAAACGTATCGGCGCCGGCAGAGATCTTCTGAAGATCTGCATCTACTCGCACCAGTGTTGTGTTGGCTTGCTCAAGAACCTTCGTTGCCTGATCCAACGCAGGAAGCGCGGCCATACGCATTGCCCGCACGTCAGCCTGAACATTCTCCACGGAAAACGTAACGCGGTCCATGTTTTTAGAAAGCTTCAATATCGCCGAAATGGCTACCATGCAGAGTGCCGATGCAGAAAGCAATGCAACGACTCCGACAATTTCAACGAGTCCGAGGTTCATGTTCAGATCTCCGTACCGAATGTTTCACCGTTGTCGTGCAGATTGCGTGTTGAGCGTTGCTTCGCGTCGCGCAGCACCTGCTCGGCATTCGAAAGAATACTCTCAGCTTGATGCTTTGCCGACGATACGATGCGCTCGGCACGGATGCGACCCTCGTTAATCACGTCATCCAGGGGACCATGCGATGGCGAATCAGGGTCTTTGCTGATATAGTGCGATGCCTTGTCGTAGAGCTCGCCAGTTTTGTCAGCAATGTCTCTGCGAAGCTCACGTCCACTCTTTGGTGCAAACAGCAGTGCCAGAACAGCACCTACTGCCCCGCCAACTACTGCACCTACAAGAAATCCTTTCGTGTAGGACCCGTTTACGTGCTCTTTGTCTTCCATGTCAGCCTCCGATACTCCTCGTGTTTACCAATTTTCCGGAAGTCCAATAGACTTGCCCTGGGATTCCAGAATAAACTCTATGAACTGCCGAACTGCCCCATTTCCTCCGGGAAAATCCGAGACGATCTGGGCAACTGCTTTAATGGCAGGGACCGCATCGGACGGACAGCCGGCAAGACCGCAACAGGTCATCACATGCAGATCATTTACATCGTCGCCAATATACGCAATGTCGCTCGGCGCTATGTCCAGTCGACGGCAAATGTCGTAGAATGTTGTGGTCTTGTCGTGGCAGCCAAGAACGACCTCGGTAATACCGAGCTTCTCTGCCCTGCGCGATACGATCTCGGAGTTTTCGCTCGTCACTATAGCAGTGCGAATTCCTGCTCTGTGCAGCAGCGTAATGCCCATGCCATCTCGTGTCGAGAAGCGTTTGAGTTCTTCGCCCCGTGCCGAAAAATACATGGCACTATCGGTGAGTGTTCCGTCGACATCCATGATAAGCATTTTGATCGATCGAGCGCGTTCGGTTGGTGTCAAGGGGCTTGTCTTTCATGTTATAGGTGTTGGCAAATCCTGCCGTAGATTCGCGGTTCAAATTTACTGCGAGAAACAATGGCAACGCGTTACGTTCTGCTCACACTTGGCGTCCACGACGAGGACTTGGATCTGGTGATGGGTGTTCTATCTGGTTACCCGATCATGGGCGTCGAACAGGGTATGGACCAGATAACAGTGTGCGTAGAGCAAAATGATTGGCAGCAGGCCTATGCCGAGTCGATTCCCGGCGAGATAGCCGCTCTCGGCCTCAAGGTCTCGGTCATAAAATTGGTTACTGAAGAAGATCAAAACTGGAATGCTGAGTGGGAGGCGTCAATAGATCCCGTGGTCGTTAACGAGCGTATCGTGATCGTACCCGAGTGGAAGGCCGATGAGTTTGACATGCCGCTAAAGCTTGTGATCACTCCAAAGATGTCCTTTGGCACAGGCCATCACGCTACAACGCGCATGATGTGCAAGCTAACCGAACAGTACGTGCAGCCGAATCAACAATGGATCGACGTGGGAACTGGCACGGGGGTTCTTGCCATCCTAGCCGCACGCCTTGGTGCTAAGCATGTATTCGCGTTCGATAACAACGAATGGTCGATCGTAAACAGTCAGGAGAACATCGCGCGCAACGCCGTGCAGGATCAGATCACTCTGCAGATGAGTGAACTACAGGAAACTCCCCTTCCAGCATGTGATGGTCTTGCCGCGAACTTGTACCGTCATCTCGTGATTCCGTTTGCAGCAGCCTTCATCGAGGCGGTCAAACCCGGTGGGATCATCTTGGTCTCGGGCATCTTAAAGTATGATTTCGACGATGTGGCTGCCCCCTTCCTTGAACGGGGATGCTTGGTAGAGTCGTCACTGGCCGAGACCGAATGGTGCGCCATCGCATTTCGGACTCCCCTAGCCAAGGCATAAGCATGACGAAGCAGCAGCTTGATAGAAGGTCGAAGATCACGATTGCCCTGGGACTTGTCTTTGGTACTGTCCTTGTGATCATGGTCCTTAATGGCGGTATGTGTGAGCGATACGAGCGGCGCATGCAGCGGCAAAAGCTGATGCAGGATTACTACAATTCACAACGCAAGTAATGCGGTCAAACGCTCACGGTTATCCTGAGATTCTGCGCGCAGCCTGCTCGCAGTCAAGCGTTCTGCAAATAGCAGAACGCCTCTCGCGTGGCGAGTCTACATCGATCAAGACACTGGCCGGATCAGCAAAGGGGCTCCTGGTTTCGGCCCTCTATACGTTGGGCGATAGGCCGCTGATGGTGGTTGTTCCTGAGGAATCAGACGTCGATGTATACGTCCATGATATCAGCGTGTTTGTCGGTGCCGAGCACGTAGGTGCTATTCATGGTGCCGTTCGCCAAAGTGCCCTGGAGGCCGGTGGTGTTGTTCATCACGAACAGATGGACACCATAACGCGCATGCACGATAAGCGACGGTTTGCTCTGGTTGTTTCAGCAGCGGCACTTACACTGCATTTGCCTGCGGCCAGCGAGATCTCACATGCAACAATGACGATCACGCGTGGAGAGTCGCTGCCGTACGAGGATACTGTAACGTCGCTGATCCTGTCTGGGTTTGAACGCACAGACTATGTTGGCAAGCCCGGTGAAATCGCTGTGCGGGGCGGTATTGTTGATATCTATCCCGGTGGTTGGGAAAACCCTTTGCGTATTGAGTTCTGGGGTGATACCGTAGAATCGATACGCGAGTTCGAGCCCCTTTCCCAACGGTCGATACGCGAGCATTCAAGCGTGCAGTTCCTCTCAAAGGTGTACCATAGCGACGATGTTGATCTTTCAAGTTCTGTACTCGATCATATAAGCGCCGATACCATTGTATGTATCGATGCGCCAGAGTCTATTGAATCCGACCTGCATCATCGGCAGATGCATGAGGTGTATGCAAGATTGTGCTCGTGGGCGCATCTGCAGATCAATCCTCTTGGCGAGACACATGTTGTGACAAGGTCTTCGGTACAGCCGTCGTTTGGTGCATCGATTGAACAGCTGCTGCAGGGAGTTCGAAGGCTTCAGAATCGCGACTACCAGACCTACCTCGGAGCAGACGGACAGCAGCATGTTAAGCGCCTGCGTGAGTTGTGCGACAATGTCATCGATCAAGTTGAACATGATGATGTAGAGCTTGCCGTAACACTTCATCATGCAAGTGATACGATCGTGTGGTTGTCCACACCAGTGAGCGGCGGCTTCGTATGGGATGATGCATCGCTGGCGTGCTTTACAGAGCATCAAGTCTTTGGACGTCAGCGCGCACAAAAGCGGTCTCGCAAGCAGGACAAAGGCTTTACGCTGCGTGAATTGCAGCAGCTGCATCATGGCGACTTTCTCGTCCACGAAGACAAGGGGCTTGGAAGGTATCTCGGATTGCATACGATTACCATCAACGGATCTCAGCAAGATTGTGTCAAGCTCGAGTTTGCCGGTGGTGATCACCTTTTTGTGCACTTGAACTATGTTCACAAGCTCTCGAAGTATGCAGCAGAAGAAGGCACTGTACCCAAACTGAGCAAGCTTGGCAGTGCCGAATGGGAGAAAAAGAAAGCGCGCGCGAAAAAGCGCATCAAGGATATTGCTCGCGACCTTATCAAGCTCTATGCCCAGCGAAAATCACAGCCAGGATTTGCGTTTTCCGAGGATACGGTCTGGCAGAAAGAGTTCGAGGCCTCATTCCAGTACGAGGACACACCAGACCAGGCAAAGGCAACATCCGAGGTGAAGTTCGATATGGAGTCGTCGACCCCGATGGATAGGCTGGTATGCGGAGACGTTGGCTTTGGTAAGACAGAAGTTGCCGTTCGTGCTGCCTTCAAGGCCGCACAGGCCGGCAAGCAGGTAGCGGTGCTGGTTCCGACAACAATTCTTGCCGAACAGCACGGTGTGACATTTCGAGATAGACTTCACCGCTATCCAGTACGCATAGATGTTTTGTCACGCTTTCGGTCAAAGGCCGAGCAGAAGGATATCATTGAGCGAATCAAGACGGGTAATGCCGATATCGTGATCGGCACGCACAGACTTCTGAGCAAAGATGTTGAGTTCAAGAATCTAGGATTACTCATCATCGATGAGGAACATCGCTTTGGTGTTGCGGCAAAAGAGAAGCTGCGTCAATTGCGGACAACGATAGATACACTTACGCTTACTGCTACGCCCATCCCCCGCACCTTGAACTTCTCCCTCATGGGCGCGCGTGATCTGTCTGTGATAGAAACGCCCCCTCGCAATCGCCTACCGATTCGTACAGAGATCATTCAATGGGACGATGAGCCCTTGCGTGAGGCACTCTCGCGTGAGTTGGAGCGAGGCGGACAGGCCTTTGTCGTCACAGATCGTATTCACGACATGGATAAGCTCGAGATGAAGATCAAGATGCTTATGCCGTCGTTGCGTATTGCTGTGGCCCACGGACAGATGGAAACGGCCCACCTCGAAGATGTCATGGAGGGATTTCTCGAGCGCAAGTTCGATGTCCTGATCGCCACGAAGATTATTGAATCGGGTCTTGACATCCCTAATGCAAATACAATGATCATACAGAATGCCGACAACTTTGGTCTTGCCGAGCTGTATCAGCTGCGCGGACGTGTTGGACGGTCAAATGTTCAGGCATATTGCTATCTGGTAATCCCACCGCCCCATACGCTCTCGCGCCTGGCACTTCGACGCCTGCAGGCATTGGAGGAGTACACAGATCTTGGTTCGGGCTTCCAGTTAGCAATGCGTGATCTTGAGATCCGTGGTGCCGGAAACCTGTTAGGGGGCGAGCAATCCGGATTTATTCTCGAGATGGGCTTTGAGCTTTACCAGAAGATCCTTGACGAGGCCGTTCTTGAGCTGCGCCACGACGAATTCTCCGAACTCTTTGGAGAGGACAAGCAGGCCAGGCGTGACTATGCCAATGAGGATCTGGCTGTTGAGCTTGATACTGATGCACTGCTGCCAAAGGCATTTATTCCAGCAGATACAGATCGCTACGAGATCTATAAACGTCTTTACAATGCGCATGAGCAGCGTCAGGTAGATGTTGTCTATGACGACATGCGAGATCGATTTGGGCAACTTCCCACGGAAGCTGAGGAACTTCTCTTCGCTGTGCGTCTTCGCATTGCAGCGCTTCCAACTGGTTTTGTGCGGCTTGTGCTGCGAGATCATGTTTTGCGTATCGAGCTGCCAGCCGAAGATCAAACAGCCTGGTACGATGACGTGTTTCGGCGCATTTTAGCACCTGTGTCCACGATGCCCAATGCACGTGTGATCCAGTCCGGCAAACGCGTGTTCATCGAGGTGCAGCTTGGTAGAAGAGACGAAGCGCTTGTAGTTTTGGAGCAATTCGCCTCGCTTATCAATCCGCCAGCAGCGGCATACGAAGAGGAGTACTGATGCAGCGCAATCTTCTTGCCATCGAGACCAGCGGCTCGGTCTGCAGTGCAGCCATCTCAATTGACGGAAATCTTGCGGCATCTGTCGAGATACTCCGCAGCAACGTTCACGACGAGATGCTCTCAGACGTAGTGGCTTCGGTTTGCCGGTATGCAGAGCTCACCGTGCAGGACATTGATATCGTTGCCGTTTCATCCGGTCCAGGTTCGTTTACAGGTCTGCGAATCGGGGCCTCATTTGCAAAGGGACTCTGCTTTTCGGGTCGGGCCCAGCTGCTTGCGGTACCGAGTCACGTTGCCATGATGGCCGCCGGCATGGAGGTGGCGCAGCTTTCAGGATGTTCAGAGATACTCTGCGTTATCGGCTCGCACAGAGACCTGGTGTATCTCAGTAGTACAACCAGCTCAGATCTTGATATCGGTGCTCAGACATCGCTGGTGACCATTGAAGAAGCTAAGAAACGTCTCACATTCGGCATGCAGTTGGTCGTTGGCTCTGGTGCTGGACTTGTGATTGAACGTCCAATAAGTGGACTCTCTCGAACGTCGGCTCGTTTTGTGGCCTACGCAGCCTGGATGATGTTGGCCAAGCAAAGCCCCTTTTCAGATGCCAACTCATTCGTGCCCGATTATCATCAGGAATTCCAGCCCCGCTAATCCGTAGATTTGTGCTTTCTCAAAAAGCACGAAATACAATGATTGAGCGTTACACGCGGCCCGACATGGGCGCGATCTGGTCGGACGAAAACAAATACCGCATTTGGCTTGAGATCGAAGTTCTCGCTTGCGAGGCACAGGCAGAGCTTGGCGTGATTCCTAAGGAGGCCGTCGCTGAGATCCGAGCCAAGGCATCGTTTGATGTAAAGCGCATCCTCGAGATCGAAGAAGTTACCAAGCACGATGTGATAGCCTTTACGACGAACGTTGCCGAGTATGTTGGCCCGTCTTCGCGATTCATACACCTTGGTATGACGTCCAGTGACGTTCTTGATACGTGTCTGGCAGTGCAGCTCAAGCAGGCAGGAGAACTTATCCTTGCCGACCTTGTGGCGTTTCGTGACATTCTGGCGCGTCGTGCAAAGGAGCATAAGTCAACTGTATGTATCGGCCGGTCGCATGGGATTCATGCAGAGCCAACCACATTTGGACTCAAGCTTGCCCTGTGGCATGAAGAATGTAAGCGCAGTATTACACGCCTTGAGCAAGCCATCAGATCGATCAGTGTTGGAATGATCTCGGGAGCCGTGGGAACATTTGAACATCTCTCCCCTGCCGTTGAAGAATACGTGTGTGAGAAGCTGGGTCTTCAACCCGCGCCAGTAAGCACGCAGGTCATCCAACGGGATCGTCATGCAGAGTTCCTAACGGCATTGGCACTGATTGGTTCGTTCCTTGAGAAGATCGCTACGGAGATTCGACACCTGCAGCGCACAGAGGTTCTCGAGGCCGAGGAATATTTCTCGCCAGGTCAGAAGGGTTCTTCTGCCATGCCGCACAAGCGTAATCCAATTCTGAGCGAGCGCATCTGCGGACTTGCCAGACTTCTGCGCACGAATGCCCTTGCTGCAATCGAGAACAATGCGCTCTGGCACGAGCGTGACATCTCGCACAGCAGTGTTGAACGCGTGATTTGTCCTGACTCAACGATCACGATCGACTATATGCTGCACCTTGCCACGGGGCTTATCGATAAGCTGATCGTCTACCCTGAGAACATGCAGCGTAATCTGGAGCTCACACATGGACTGCCCTTTTCGCAGTCTGTCATGCTGGCACTGGTGCGTAAGGATGTAACACGAGAAGATGCCTACAAGATGGTGCAGCGTAATGCCATGAAAACTTGGCAAACACGCATACCGCTTCGCGAGACCCTACGGGAGGATCAGGAGATCGGCGCTTTACTGTCGGAGCATGAGCTCGATGCAATCTTTGATCCAGAACGAATGCTCAAGAATGTGGATGTAATCTTCCTACGCTGCGGACTTAACGACTAATGCGCATTACCGCCTACATGGTAATGCTTTGTGCACTGGCATGCGGCACCAACGCTACGCAGGCTTCTGCTCGGACTGATGAACAAGGAAAGCGGCTGGCCGCTCAGTACTGCCGAACATGTCATGTTCAGCCTCTACCTGAGCATCTCGACAAGGCAACATGGATCTCCAAGGTCTTCCCCGTGATGCGCACGTATATGGGGATGGATTCTCTGATGCAGCGCGCTCAGATGACGCATGACCTGGCGGCGTTGTATCCCACTTCGCCGCTGATGACAGAGGACGAATGGTTTGCGGTTGCCTCGTGGTATGTAGATAATGCTCCTGCTTCTATGCCGGCTGCCGAGCCGATTGTTCAGCATGGTGTTTCGAGCGTGTTTGAACATGTACAGATACGGCAACCGGACGGTGCGCCGATGACCAGCGTAACGCAGTTTGATACACTAAACCATCAGATCGTCGTTGGCGATGCTCAAACAGGTGTCCTTAGGGTTCTGGATCTGCTTGGACGTGAGGTAGCTCGTGTTGACGTTGGAGGTCCGCCCTCGTGTCTTGTAATCAAGGCTAACACCTGGTACGTTACAAACATGGGCAAGCTGCTGCCGCATGACTCTGCAGCAGGGTCGCTGGTGCAGATCCGTTGGAGCGGCAAACCCGGTGGAGGCGGTTCGACATTTGTACGTTCCGTGTTGATCGATTCGCTTCGACGTCCTACCAACCTTGTTGTGTCTGATATCAATCAGGACGGCATAGATGATTACCTCGTTACAGAGTATGGCAATCTGCTTGGACGTTTCGGTTGGTACGAGATTAAGAAGAATGGATTGACGCTATACCATGAGCTTTCACCGCAACCCGGGGCACTCAGGTCAGTGATACAGGATGTCACAGGCGACAGACGTCCCGACATTATCGTGCTGCTTGCGCAAGCCAAAGAGGTGGTGCGTGTCTATGTGAATTCGGGCAAGGGACGGTTTACATCGACTGATATCATCGAGATGCCGCCGAGCTATGGAAGCTCTTCGCTGCGTGTCGTCGATGTTGATGGTGACAACGTCGAAGAGATCATTGTTACCGCAGGTGATAACGGAGATTATGATGCTCCCCCGTTCAAGCCGTATCACGGTGTCTACATCTACAAGAGGCGCAAGACACTCGATTATGCATTGATGTCGTTTGATCGATTTGATGGCGCGTATGGGGCTATTGTAGCAGACTTTGATCTCAATGGCAAACATGATATGCTGTCGTTCAGCTATTTCCCTCGACTTACAGGTCTGCCTACGGATGTTGTGCGTTATACCAGAGATCAGACCACATTTCGAGACGGAGTCTGGACCATACCGGAATCACTTCAGGGTAGGTGGCTGGTTTCAGACGCAGCAGATGTTGATGCTGACGGTGACGTTGACGTGCTTCTGGGCAATGTGTCTATTGGTCCCGGAGCTGTTACCGATGAACAAACCGATCAATGGATGTCATCCGGATATCAAGCTCTGTTTCTCAAGAATCGCACCAAATGATCAATTGAACCAGAGCGTTCTAAGGTATGCCCTGCTGTTCTGCATGATCGTGATAAGCACTAGGCCATGAACGTCATCCGGAACGTGAGCAGTCATTGTGCTGGCATACGCTGTTGTTAGTGCCGGTATCCTGCGTCCAAGCAGGTCCGAAATGATCAGCTCGTCAGCCTCCGCGTGCAGAGTGCGTCCTTCCACTCTCAACAAACTTGCTGTTGGATCGAACAGACGCGGCCTGCCCCCTGCAACGCAGATACTATCGAGCGTGATTCGTCCGTGCCTGCGTCTAATGTTCAAGGCGCCGCCGGTTATTGATATGCTGTCGATGCTGATCTGTGAGACCAGCGAGTCTCCAAGCATGATGGCAAGGGGCTCTCGTCGAAATGTAGAGTTGGTGCCTGATGCGATAGTAAACGGGATGCGGAACACGGCTCTCGATTCAACAATGTTGGGGTTACGAACCGGGAATGCGATAGGTGCATGCGTTGAGAGAGTTGCCACCCCCTGGATTGTCCGCGTGTAAGGGACCGTGAGTGTGCATCGCAGGAACATGTCAACCGTATCACCTGGCGTTGCTCGTATGTAGTCTGCCTCGATACTCAGGACGTTCGCCTCGATGCGAGGGCGTACACAAATGCTATCGCGAATGTTACAGCCTGTCGGAGTATCGACTTCGAGAACGAACCACTCCGGCGCTGTGATGGCTTCTGTCTGCACACGGCGTCCATCTTGTGAGACTGAGGTGAATCTCCCCCGAAGCCAGGTAACAACTCCCTCGGCCTGCACGTTCAGTATGGTTGAAGCGCCATATGATACTAGGGTATCATCCGCCCGAATGCAGACTGGTAGGCTCGTTCGTTTCGCAGGAATCTGCACAAGATCTGCACGCAGCGAGATACTGCCTTGCAATCCGTCGCCGGCGCCTCGACGTCTATCTGCGGACTCGCATAGGACATTGCCTGCAAGACCACCTTTGACATTAACAGATTGTGCGAAAACCCTCACAGGGCCGACCATGTATTGTCCACCAGCGCCACCACCACCAGGACCCGACGTGATTGAGCCGCACTGCACATTGCCACCATCGCCTCCCGATAGGTCGATTGCGCACTCTCCTGACCACGAAGCGCATTGCACGACAATGCAGCCTCCGGCACCTCCGCCACCTGCCCCATCAGCTCGGGCCGTCCGACCATTGCCTCCTGCTACAGACAGTATGGTTGAGTTGCTTGATCGAATTGTATCGGCAATGATCACGATCAGTCCACCACCGCATCCACCATCAGAGCTGCTTAGATCATTGCGGTGTCCTGCCGAGCCCCCTTGCCCTAGACGTGGGATCGAAACCGCTGCAGCGATAACAGATCGGGCGCCATCCTGCACCGGTAAGAAGGCGCTGGACGTTTGGCCTCCTTGTCCACCGTATGCCTCAGAACAGCCTCCGGCACCGCCGCCATTGCGCGGCACTGCAATCACTGTTGAAGATCGCAGAGCGCAAAGATCTTCGCCCGAGGACAGCTTGTTACAGGTGTCTTGATGTGTTGTGGTATCTGCTCGGGGAAACAGTTGGCGTCCGCCACGAAATCCGCTCTTTGAGGCATCTATGGTTTTGTTTGCCAGATCCAGTGTGCTTCCAACGATTGCTACAATACCTCCATGTAAGCCGTTCCACGGTAGGCACCGTACTGTGTCATGAAATGACAGCTGAGAATCGACAACTGGGATCACAAGCTGTAATCGATCATTGCTGCATGATCGTCCCGAGAGATCATGCGAGAGAATGATGCGCCTTCCGATAACAGTGTCAACTGTGCACAATAACAGCGATCCGATATGAGCACATGGTTCGCATCGACGCATTTGCGTCGAATGAAGGATTACGTGTGCGCCACGGGCCAGAGTGGTCGAGAGCACTTGGTCTGCAATCAGATGTCCGTTGCAGGTATCAACGCCTACAACACCATATGACCGGCAGAATATCTGCGCACGGAGGTTGGGACATGCAGCAAGAATGATGATCAACGCATAGGCAACTCTCATCGCATGATTCTCCAGCGCTGAAGTTGTGCGTCGTACCATAGTCTGTGAACAAACTCTGGCGCGAGCTGGAAAGCTGCTTGGTTCGGCAGAAAGAAACGGTCAGATTCCAGTGCTCCAGGATCGTCGTGAAGCAACGTCAGAGGGTTTCCTTGAACTAATAGGTAGGCAATACGTCCGTTTGCGGCCACGCATGTAAGGCCGCCAAGTTGGGCATTGTTTCCCTGGGCGATCAATGATTGAACGCCGCCAACAGAAATGTTGACAGAATTGATGTATCCATTGATGAGGTGCACTACATCAGAGATGCGCACACCAACATGCTGCATGCTTGCATATCCGGTCGAGTGCATATCATGCAGGTATGTGGTGTTGGTCGTGGAGTACTTTGCCAGCGCTGACGTGCCAATCTGCATTGGAAGTGCCTGAGCTATCCCACCCAGAACAACATCGCCACCAAGAGCAAGAAGGGATAGCGAAACACTATCGCCAAGAAAGCAACCAGCAGCCGATGTGAATTGTCCGGCTGCCGTGGTAGCTGCTTCTCCAAGCACCCCGATGGTTGTTCCAGCATGTTGCGCCGAGCTGCCTACAGCCCTGCCGTGGACCCCTACCGATTGTGTTAGTGTTCCGCCCGTGCCACCTCGTATGGCAAGACCATAGATTCCTGTCAATGTGTCTGCCGCCAGATTCGAGTTGCTCGCTGAATAGCCCATCACACCGGTTCGTATGCGTGGAGATACCTGCTGTGTTGAAGATGATTGTGACGCGCCTACGATGCCGGTACCATTTGTGTTTGCGCGTGCAATCACACCTGCATGATCTGCACCAGAGACCGACACGTCGAGTCCGCGCCGTGGCGGATGTGTTCCTCCAATCTCGATACCTGTTCCAACCCCTGCTGAGAGAGCATTGTAGCGGATGCCGAGTCCGCCCACTATGTCTATTCCCGTCTGCAGCGCAGGGCGCGCACTTCCGTGGTGACCGCCAAGCCGAATACCGGTGCCAAGGCCATTTGCCTGACTTGATACGATGATGCCTGCGTGGTCGGGACCGGAGACACCAACATCACGCACGGCGATCCCAGTGCTTTGTTGAGTTCCGGACATTGAGATCACAAGACCTGTCCCAGATGGATTCGTGATTCCGCCGATGCGCACCTGTTCGGTAGACTGTGCGCCAATTGCTGGACCGATGCTTAGTGGACCCCGCATCCACGAGCCCCCTTGCGAATCGATCTCCAGAGAGAGGATCTGTCCAAGGGGGCCTGTGAATAGTCGGATTGGCATGCCTACTTCTGATGCATTGACCACGGACATTACCGTGTTGCCACTATTGAGCAATGTAGTTGCAGACAAGGACTGCGCGGATGCACCATTGCTTGTCTGAAGCACGATTGTTGCTACAGTGCCTGTAAACAGTATTGAGCGAAGTGGCATGGTCTACGTTGTTAGAATGGGTTTAGGAGCATCCAGCCGATGCGGTCTGCTGCGCCCAAAGGCACAGATGTTTCAACGGTAAATGTGTCAGCAGATGTGTCGACGGAAGTCACCGATGCGCTAATGGTCGTACCTGCTGGGTTCATCATCGACACAATTGGTATAACGCCATTTCCGATATCGTAACCAGCCGCAATAACGTGGATGTATTGTCCGACTGTTGGTGTAAAGATCCCGCGAGGAATGTTGTAGAGCGTTGAGCGCCACGTCATTACCCCTGCTGTGGTGGCATGCAGAACCATGCCATCAGATGCCGGTGCAGACTCTGGCAGCGTGTATGTAACATCTGCCGACATCGCTCCGGCCTTGAATGCAGCATAATTCGTGCCCCCTGCCGAAGGTTCTGCGAAGCGAAGCTCCGTGGCTGATCCCGCATTAGAGAGCAACAACGTGCGGGCGACGTCGAGTCCAGCCTTTGGTGTCGTAGTTCCAATACCTATGAATCCTTGGGAGGGTCCCACGGCCCCGACAACGCGAATTGCTTCTTGCGCATTTGCAGCGATAACAAGGTCCTGCGCCGAATTTGTGCCCAGATACTGCTGTCCGGATGAAGTACCGGGCGCAGTGATCGTACTGCCCTCGAGTCCCCAATAGGTGTTCGGTGTCCACCCAAGCGTTGCCGTAGTACCTGTCGTGCTTTGGATTGATAACGACTGGCCTGCAGCACCAATCGTAGCAGGAAGCACTACCGTGTAACTGGTAACTCCTGCTGCTGGTATAGAAAGTGAGACCGACTCGGGCTGTGCATTGCGCAGCTTAAGTGTGCCCGTTGTAAGACTTTGAGCAGCAGCACTCAAGGCCGCTGCGCAGAGTAGTAACGCGAGAAGTAGACTTCTGTACGTTGTGTTCATAGGATTGTTCCCTTGTGGTGAATGATGATTACCGATGGCCTACGTGCCATCGTATGATTTCGGAGGTCGTAAGAATTGCTGACGACATGAGCAGATACGTCTGCGTCGCAGGGTCATACTGGGCAGACACGTACGCGATATCAGTGTCGGATTCAATGCCACACGTCAGTGGCATGCCGTTCATCTTCGGGTTGCTCAGTTGTACGCGGTATGTCCAATTGATACCGTCGCCACGAACAATACCCTCTTCGACATTATCACGTTGGTTGATAACCAGAGTATTCCCGGAACGCTCGATAGAAATGCCCGATCCTGAGGCCAATTCAATGGCACCAGCAAGTTCATTGAGTGATGTCACAATCCCGGTAGCTCTTGGATCGATTGATGCTGCTACCATGGCAAAGCCGGCCACTTGTGAAAATGCCGCCGGGTTGATCACATATCGCTCATTGGGCTCGGCATACCCTGTGAATTGAACAGTTATCCATGCACGGCCAGACTCAAGGAGTGCCTGAGGTAAGGGGCTGGCATTGCCGAGCACAATCGTGCTTCGGCCTTGGGTAATCGAGATCGTCGTGCGTTCGGCACCATAGAGCATGCCCTGTAAGGCATCATCGTACCAACGAATCGTGACGTCAAAGTCCCCGTCGCGCAGATCGGGTGAATCAATCGCGATCGGCACCGAGACAACAGATGGCATTTGCGCCTGCAGAAGAGCAGACGAGGACAGAAGAACGAAAAGGATGTGTTTCATGGCGGCGTAGAAAGTGTGTTACACTTCTACGTGCCGTCAGAGGTTAGGAACGTGACATCCTACGGAAAAAAAAGATTTCCCCCAGTTGGGTAACAAGCACGATGGCAAGTCCACCAAACTCACGTTCGACTTCTCCATCCCACCATTTACCCTCAATATCTGGAACGAGAGTGGCCATCCATACAACGAGCAGTATGCTGAAGACTATGGTAAGATTGCGATGCATGCTGTATCTGCCGAGGAAGGTTACGCCCAGACAGGAAAGTGCCGCAGCACCGTAGACTGCGATCCAGTACTGTGCATCAACATCATTGAACTGTAGTGATGCGAACCAAAGAAAGCAAAGTGCCATTACGGCATAAGCTACTCTGACGGATAGAATAACACGTGAATTCACAACAAGGCCTTATCAAGGCTGTCGGTGAAGTATCGCCGATGCCGCTGAAAGTCCTTGGCGAGTAATGTCTCGTAACGTCCAAGTGATCGAAGTGCAGCCCGCGATGTCGTCTTTGTAAGGTCGTTTGCAATGGAGTTACGAATCCACCGGTACTCTTCTAGGGATGTGGTGTATTCGTTCAATAGCTCAACAATGCGATTAATGCGTGCCCCCTTCGAGGAGCTTGATGCTGAGTCGGATGATTCAATGATATGCAGCATCATTTCTATCTGATCAAGGCGCAGCAGTCCGTCATCAGGCTGAACAAATGCTGACTTGTTGACGATGCGCTGTCGCGGCGTATCAGTCGAATCCGTGCCAATGTTCACGGCCACACGAGCCTCTTGCACGAACGTGACCGTTCTGTAGGTGAGGAATGCCAGGGCACACAGGCCGAATCCATAATAGATCAGTCTTGCACGTGAGCGTCTTGGCTGCCGAGTAGCCGAGCTCATGCGGGTTGACGTGCCTGTTCTTCGAATAACGCTTCGACGAAGGTGTCGGTATCAAAGACCTGAAGGTCGTCGATCTTCTCGCCTACGCCGATGTATCGAACCGGAATGTTCATGGCGTCGGCAATTGCCAGCACCGCACCGCCCTTAGCCGTGCCGTCGAGTTTTGTCAAGACGATTCCTGTGAGCGGCGCCACCTTTGTAAACTCTCTGGCCTGCTGCAGAGCATTTTGTCCTGTCGTAGCATCAAGTGCCAAAAAGACATCGTGAGGTGCCGAAGGATGTATCTTCTTCATCACGCGACTGATCTTTTCGAGTTCCTGCATTAGTCCCTGCTTGTTATGCAGACGTCCTGCAGTATCAATAATGACGACATCGGTTCCACGTGCTTTAGCTGCCTGCAGGGTGTCGAAGGCCACTGCGGCAGGATCAGCACCATGCTGCTGTTGAACGATATCTACTCCTGCGCGCTTGGCCCATACTTCCAATTGTTCGTTGGCAGCTGCACGAAATGTATCAGCTGCGCCGATCAAGACAGACTTACCAGCCTTCTTGTAATTATGCGCAAGCTTGCCAATGGTAGTTGTCTTGCCCACGCCGTTTACTCCAATGAGCATGATGACATGGGGCTTCTGCGTTTCGTCGATTGCAAAGGTTGCATCGTTTGCAGCAGATGGAGATGTTGCGATCAGGTCTGCGATCTCTTCTTTGAGAATGCCGATGATCAACTCTGATTCCGATATGTTGTCGCGTCGAACGCGCTCTTTGAGGCGCACAATGATCTTTTCGCTCGTGCTTACGCCCACATCAGAAGTGATCAGTAGTTCCTCGATGTCTGCAAGCAGCGCATCATCGATGCTTCGGCCAGAAAGCAATGAGCGCAGCTTACCCACGAATGAGTCCCGCGTCTTTGCCAGACCCTCTTTGAGTCTGTCGAACGTGAGCGATTCGGCTACACCTGTGATCTTTTGTTTGATTTTATCGAAGAAACCCATGTAATCTCTTTCCGTATACCCACAAAGATAGAGCCATCAGCGCAGACGAGAGGTACATCAGCATATGGATGATGATTGAAGTTGGTGCAAGCACCATTGACAGCGCTCCGGTAAGCGCTATTGCTGTAACCGCAAGCTTGCCAGGCATCATCGATGGCATGACCACGTCTGCTCGTTTTCTGATCCACTGTGCGCAAACCAGGATGATGACATCCCTGAGAACGATAGCAGAAACAAACCAGCCTGGGAGTCTGCCTTTAGCAAGTAGAAGTACAACGATAGCTCCAACAAGGATCTTGTCAGCAAGAGGATCGATGATCATACCCCATTGACTTACGGTATTGGTTCGGCGCGCGATAAATCCGTCAAGCCAATCGGTCCACGCCGCAAAGATGCATAGCCAGAAAGCTACCGTGAATTGATCATACATCAGAGAGTACACAACCGGAATGGTCAGCAGTCCACGAAACGCTGAAATTGCATTGGATGCGGTGTAGAGACTATTCTGTTGTTGCATGATGAGAGCGAAGGAATGTACGTAAGGCCAATCCGGCAGAAACAATGAGGCCCACAAATATCGGCTCTCCAAGGTCAGCCGCCAGAGACAATGTTGCCGCCACGGCCGGGACGATAAGCTGCCACGTAATAGAATGCCGCAACACGCCGGCCCTGCTTGTAAAGGACATAAGCAGTGGCACCAACACGGCCGAGACGGCAATCGAGGCAGAGTAAAAGATAATGTCGATGATACTGGGCACGCACAATGCAACAATGCTGCCGGCCACGGCGATAATCAAGAGTGAAATGCGATAGCGGCTCAGTGGATGTTGCGTAAGCATATGTTTCGGCATCACATCGTGAGCAAGCATGGTGGCGCTCGACAGTGCATATCCGTCGAGCGTCGACATCACAGCTGCAAGAAGTGATGCTACAAACAGTCCACGGTAGGCCGATGGCAGCATCGACATTGCGAACGACAGGTATGATGTTGTCGGATCAGTCTCAGGAGCAAAGGCTATCATGTACATCCCTGCTGCAAGCTGAAGCAGGTCAAAGACCATCCAACAGGCAACACTCACTGCAAGCCCCCTGCCTGCAATTCGTGGGCTGGTTGCTGCCAACGTGCGCGCATAAAAGTTGGGATCGATAAACGTCTGAAGCGCAATAATGAACCATCCAAGAATTCCTGACCAACCGATGGTGCCTGGAATCTCTTTCGATACCGCAGGCAGTGCGCTCCACATCTGAAGGGGGCTACCGTAGGTAGCTATCGCAAATGCAACGAGCACTGCCATGCCCAAATACATGAGCACGAATTGCACAGTGTTTGCATAGACATCACTTCGTAGTCCGCCTGCAAACACATAGGCGATAGAAACCCCTGTGCCCAGGGTTATGCTCACAAGCAGAGGTATCTGAAACAGGTGTGTTAGCAGCACCCCCATCATGAGTTGATACGAGGCTGGTGTTGTTATCACCAATAAAATCGCTGCAGAAATGGTGCGTCCACGACTGCCGTACACGCGTCCAAACTGATCAGGTATGGAGACTGTCTTCGATGCATGGATGCGTTTTGCAAGAAACGAGGCATAAGCAAGGGCCACTACATAGTACGGCACACCAAAGCATAGAATGAAGCTGATGCCGTAGCGCAGGATAAACTCTCCGGATCCGAGAACAGCACCATACCAGGTGGCAACAAGAGTTGCTACGAAGAACGGCAACGTAAGCGTGCGCCCAGCAACAACATATCCAGATGTATCCGACGCTCTGCCTTTGCGGGCAGCAAGGTATACGGCTATGAGAGAACCGATGATGACAACGATATCATAGCCGGAGAGCACGCTAGCAACCTTCTGCAAGAATCTTTGAGAGAAAACTTCTGCGATGCTCAGAACATGGGCCTTGCGCAACAAGACGCTCCCGGTGCACTGCAGTTCCGTAGCCCTTATGCACATCAAAGCCGTAGCATGGATGATCTGCATGCACGTTCTGCTGCATGATGCGATCTCGGGTGGTCTTTGCGATGATCGATGCTGCAGCGATGCTCACAGATAGTGCATCTCCACCAACAATTGTGGTGTGCGCCAGCTCATGAGACGGAAATCGATTTCCGTCGATGAGCAGATGTACCGACCGCTGAAGTTCCAACTGAGCTCGGCATCCATCAATTGCCTGCAGCATGGCCTCGAATGTCGCTTGCAGGATATTGATCTCGTCGATACGCCGAGCCCCGATGATGCCAACCGACCAGGCCAAGGCGCTGTGTACGATCTGCTCCCGTAAGAGTTCACGGGCTAAGGGCTTGAGCTTTTTCGAATCGTCTATGCCCTCGGGTATGCGGGCTGGGTTGAGAACGACAGCAGCAGCAACAACCGGACCAGCCAGTGCTCCACGCCCCGCCTCATCGACACCAATCGGCGCGATGGCACGTTCCCAGAGAGATTGTTCGTAGTCCAGCGTCATGACGCTGGCAAACCTACTGCTCGCTGATGAGTTGAAGAAACTCTGAGCGCAGGGTTGCGTTTGTAGCCAGTTCCCCGCGCATGACCGATGTGATCATCGAGCTCGAATCATGTGCCTCTACCCCACGAGCGATCATGCAGAAGTGCTTCGAGTCGATTACCACGCCAACCGCTATTGGGTCAAGGATCTCGACGAGAAAATCTGCGATCTGCTCTCCGAGTTCTTCCTGAATCTGGCCTCTGCGGGAGAACCATTCTACGATTCGTGTGAACTTGGAAAGACCGATGACCTTTTCACGCGGGATGTAACCGATTGAACATGTGCCGCTAATTGGCTGCCAATGGTGTGAGCATACGCTCATGACCTTGATCCCTTTGGAGATCACGATCTCACCCACGTCGCGTCTGTTTGGGAACACCGTGATCTTGGGAGCAGCCGAATATCGGCCGGCAAACAGCTCGTTCACCCACATGCGTGCAAGTCTAAACGGCGTATCCGTGCTGTTGGGATCGTTGCGATCGATGCGCATCACGTCGAAGATCTCAGAGAACTTCTGCTCCACGGCAAGGATCATCTGCTCCTTCTCGCCTTCTGATAGAGGCATGTTGCCATTGGCATCGAAGAGTTGCCCGCCGTCTCTGCTTTGCGTTGGATAGAGCTTGCCTGCCTGTAGGAGCTGGCGTTCCAGCTCGGCATCGTCGAGATCAACAAGCGAGTGCAGTCGCGCGCGCTCGGGGCTCATATTGCCTCCTGCAGATTGTAGGCCTGTGTTGCTGGGTAGCGAGGAACGCTTACTGGTGCGCCGAAATACTCGGCACTGTTTTGTTCTGATTCAAACACTCGAATACAATGGAGTTCTCCGCTCGGCAGACGATGCTCCAGCTGCTGCCAGAAGGCCACGCAGAGGTTTTCCACGGTAGGGATGATTCCCTGAAGGAAATCAACGTCAAAATTTAAGTGCTTGTGGTCCACTTTGTCGATGATTGCATCTTCGAGTATGGCCTTAAGCTTTTTTAGGTCGATCACGTAACCTGATTCTGGATCCGGGAGCCCCTTGACGGTAACCTCAACAACATAGTTGTGTCCGTGACCCCAGAAGTTGTTGCACTTATCAAATACGGCTTCATTGCGTTCGTCTGAAAGCGTCGGGTTGTAGAGCCGGTGTGCAGCTGAGAAATGCGTCTTGCGCGTTACAAAGATCATGGTGTGTTAACCGTTAGTGGTGCAGACTTGGGTAACAAAGAAGTCCCCTTGCGGGTTCCTGATGGACGATTCTACGCCCCTGATGTTGGATATTTGCAGAGAATGAAGATGCAACATACAAGTATTCGGATACTTTGGGTCGCTACCTGCCTACTGGCGTGGATGCCTTTCGTAGCGTTTGGAGCGACAAATTCAGTCGGGTCTCCTGACGGCCTCTGGCCTGTGGCCAGACCTGCACGCATGTATATCGAGGGCTCGATGAATGTGCAAACACCCTCGACGGGGTTTGATCAGAGCATCTCGTTTACTGCCGTTGTGCGCACAGACACCGTGCTCTTTACGGCAATGGGCCCCTTTGGGATTGTTGTTGCCAGGGTCTATGCCCAGCCAGATTCATTTCTTGTTGTCAACTACCTTCAGCAGTCGGCGATTGATGGAGACCCACGTTCTGCAAAGGTGAACGACTTGTTGCCCATTCCGGTGCGCCTAAACGATATCCTTGCCATCGTGCGATGCGTGCCCCCTGGCATGCCAAACGATTATGTTGTTGAAGGACCTCGTGATGACGGCACCTCTCTCTACTCTCGCAAGGACTCCTCGATGGTAGAATATGCGCTCATTGACAGTGTGCAGCATGTTATGCGTCAGTTCCAGAGGAAGCGCCTTGATGGATCGCCGATGTTGAATGTTCAGTACGCTGATGTGAAACCGATCGACGATGCGGCGAATGTTCCACACACGATTCGTGTACGTGTTAACGATGGCGAACACGACGTAACACTGGAATACGATGAGGTTTTGACTGTACTGCCCAAGAATTCATCGTCAAAACTGCAAGTACCACGATCATACACCCGAACATCGCTCAGATAACAACGATAGTCTCGTGGCGTCAGCTCGTAACATGTTTCATGGCAGCACTTGCTGCCATTGACGTTCTTGCTGCGGCCTCGATAGACAGCGTGAAGATCGCAGACAAATCCGAGACTGGCACAGTTGATACGATTGTGACGTTTACAGCAAAAGACACAGCGCATTTTCGACCGACCCAAAAAACGCTGCGACTTCGCGGGTCGTCTAACGTGACCTTCAAAACGCAGCAGATAGCTGCCGAAGAGATCATCCTCAATTTCGATAACAATACCATGCTGGCTGCTGGCATGCGCGATGCCAGTGGGCGAATCGTGGGCTTCCCTGTCCTTAAGGATAACGGCGAGGAGTATGCCGGCAAGACCATGGAGTACAACTTCGTTACCGGAAAAGGCCGCGTCGAGTATGGTGAGACATCGGTTGAAGGGGGCTACTATTACGGATCGTCGATTAAGCGTATTGATGAGTCGACAGCATTCATCGAGAACGGCTGCTTTACGACCTGCGATGCACCTCATCCACACTTTTACTTCACATCGCCGAAGATGAAGGTGGTAACAGATGACAAGATCTTTCTCGACCCACTGCTGTGGTATGTTGATGACGTGCCGGTGTTCGCGCTGCCGTTTGGGGTGTTTTTCTCACTTGAACGGGGCCGCAGGTCCGGCCTGATAATGCCCTCTCCCCTTGTTACAAGTGATCGCGGCGTAGTGCTCCAGAACCTGGGATACTATTTTGCTATCAGCGACTATATGGACGCCGAGATCACGACAGACCTGACGTCTAAAGGTGGGTTTACGCTCTACGGACGTGGACAATATGTCGTGGGAAGCAATCTGCGAGGCAATGCCGAATTGCGATTCGGTTACACACGATTTAATGTCCTCGATCCATTTTCGATGAACATCGGTGTTCAGGCGGCCCATTCCCAACAGCTTCGTCCCGGAGAGTCCGTGGTTGCTGACGTGCTGTACACAACGCAGAAGCTGTTCCAGAACACGTCATTCAATCCACTGGACCGTCTTCGGCAGAATGCCAGAAGTAATGTGTCATACCAGCGCACGTTTTATAACGGCATGACCCTGAACACAGGATACACGCGAGATCAAAACATGCTCACTGGGTCGGTGTCCCAGAATCCGAGCGTCAGCTTCGGCATACCCCAACTCCAGCCATTCAAAGGGTTTGCCACACCTGGTTCTTGGGTAAACGATATCCAGTTCTCCTATCGAGCAACAGGCCGCTACAGTCATTCGACATTCCGTCAGGCAGATACAGGCTCGTTTCTCACTAACGAGTCATCCGTGGTCGAGCATCGTCCATCGCTTATCGTGACACCAAGGTTGGGCAACGTGCAGATCTCGCCATCGCTGACGTTTTCAGAAAACTGGTACTTCCAGCGCTTTTCACAGTCGGTGAATGCCTCGGATTCCACGCTTGTTACCACCAAGGAGACCGGGTTCTTTCGTGAGTATACCTACGGGGTTGGAATTGCCGCCAGCACGTTCCTCTATGGAATGGCAAAGCCAGACATCCTAGGTTGGAAGGCTATTCGGCACACATTCCAGCCGTCAGTCGGATTTCAGTACATACCCGATCAGTCGGATCCATCTCTAGGATTTTATGGCGGCTACCGTAGCCCCGTAACCGGTCAAGATGTGCGGTATGGACGCTTTGGTTCTGGCGGACAGTTGGCCTCGCAGCGTACCCAGGCGCTGATCACGGGGTCGTTTCTTAACCGTGTCGCTATAAAGGTTAACTCGGGCGATACCCTTGATAAGCCCATTGATCTGTTTACACTTACAGCTTCCACCTCATATAATTTGGCAGCGGACTCTCTGCGTCTTAGTCCCATTTCATTTAACCTGCGCACGCCTGCACTTGATGCTTTTGACTTCAACCTCAATGGCGTGTTCTCTACATATAACCAGGTGCTGGCAACCAATCCTGCCACTGGACGCCCGCAGTGGAGAGACATCGACCAAAGTTTGGTCTCCGCTGGCAAGGGGCTTGCAAGACTTACCAGTTTGAATGTGCAATTCGGCACGCGCGTTAATGGTGGCCAGGCAAGCTCTGCTCAGTCCAGATCTTCCGACACGTCAGTAAGTTCGCTCAAAGAGCTCGAGCAGCGCTTTGACCAGCGTTTGAATACGATTGAAAGACAACATGACATCTTTGGCGACAACTCTCCCGGATGGAGCGAGTTTGACATGCCGTGGGATTTGTCTGCCAACGTTCTCTACAGCCTACAGCAGCCCAATCCAGAGCTCATCACCCAATCACTCTATCTGAGCTTTCGCGGCTCAGTGGCCATCACCCCAACAATGAGGATGAACCTAACAGGAAGCTATGATGTGCTCAACAGAGAGATGCTAAACCCTATCATCGACATTCAAAAGCAGATTCATTGCTGGTACCTTTCGCTTAACTGGGTTCCAATAGGATTTAACAAGGGATTCTTCCTCCGATTTGGCGCCAGCGCCCAGCAGCTCAAAGATTTAGTCATCCCAAAGCAGTCCACGCCGCTGTATCGGTAGTCTGACTGCGTATTTTCGTGGCCTATGTGTGGAATCGTTGGATATATCGGAAACCAAGCTGCAGCACCGCTAATCGTAAGCGGTCTAAAGCGTCTTGAATATCGAGGGTATGACTCCGCCGGAGTGTGCGTTCTGTCGCAGGACGGTATGCGCATCGAAAAGCGTGCCGGGCGCGTCAAGGACCTCGAAGGTATCGTTGACATCTCGTCGATCGCCGGCACCGTGGGTGTTGGTCACACGCGATGGGCTACGCACGGCGTTCCGAACGATGCCAACGCGCATCCGCACACGGACCAGGACGGGAGTATCGCGCTGGTGCACAATGGCATCATCGAGAACTATCTGACGATTAAAAAGAAGCTCGAAAGCGCAGGTTATACGTTCCGCTCGGATACCGATTCAGAGGTATTGGCCGTGTTTATCGGCATGCTCTACAAAACATTGGGAGATCTCGAGCTTGCAGTGCGCACAGCACTTGCAGAGGTCGAGGGAACCTTTGGTATAGTGGTCGTGAGCATCCACGAGCCTGGGATGATCATTGCCGCACGCAGAGGTAGCCCCCTTATCCTTGGTATCGGCAATGGAGAGTATCTCGTAGCATCAGACGCTTCTGCGGTGATTGCACATACCCGTCAGGTTGTCTATCTGCAGGAAAACGAGATGGCCATCCTTACTCGGGATGGATTCTCGACCAAGACCATTGAAAATGTCGACACACGCAGCGTTGTCGAAGAGATTGCCTTCGAACTGGAACAGATCGAGCGCGGTGGTTTTGATCATTTTATGCTCAAAGAGATCTACGAGCAGCCTATCACCTTCCGTGATGGTTTCCGTGGGCGTCTCAACGCAGAAGAGGGCTCTGTCCGACTTGGCGGCCTAAGTCCTGTTAGCGACCAATTGCGTCAGGCAAAGCGCATTATCATCACAGCATGCGGCACATCATGGCATGCTGCCCTCGTTGGCGAGTACCTCATCGAACAGCTGGCACGAATTCCTGTTGAAGTGGAATATGCGAGCGAGTTCCGTTATCGTAATCCGATCATCAATCACGACGACATCGTTATCGCTATCTCTCAGAGCGGTGAAACAGCAGATACCCTTGCGGCCATTCGTGAAGCAAAGCTCAAGGGGGCCACTGTTATCGGTATGGTCAACGTTGTCGGTAGTACCATCGCACGTGAGACAGATGCAGGTGTATACTTGCATGCTGGACCCGAGATCGGTGTTGCATCGACGAAGGCCTTTACATCTCAGCTTTGTGTTCTTACGCAGTTCGCGCTGTTCCTCGGTCGTATGAAGGCCGTCTCTGCCCAGCAAGGCAAAGAGCTAGCAGATGCGCTTGAGCAAATCCCCGAGCAGATAACGCGCATCCTTGACAACGCGGAGCCAATCAAGAAGATCGCACACGAGTTTGCTCACGTAAGCAACTTCCTCTATCTCGGACGCGGATATAACTTCCCTGCTGCACTTGAAGGTGCTCTCAAGCTGAAAGAGATATCCTATATCCATGCAGAAGGTTATCCAGCTGCAGAGATGAAGCATGGTCCGATCGCACTGATCGATGAGAACATGCCTGTTGTCTTCATCGCGCCCAAGGATGAGATCTACGACAAGATTATCTCGAACATCGAAGAAGTGCGCGCTCGCAATGGACGTGTTATCGCTATTGCTGACGACGACGACGAACACATCGCACGTGTAGCCAATCACGTCATCCGCGTGCCCCGCACCATCCCGATGCTCACGCCTATTCTGGCCTCAATACCACTGCAGCTCCTGGCATACTACATAGCCGTCGAACGCGGTTGCAACGTTGATATGCCGAGAAATCTGGCGAAAAGCGTTACGGTGGAGTAGCGAGCAGCGAACAGCGAGCAGCGAGGCCCCTGGCACTGTGTGCCCATATCCACTATGTCGTAAATTCGTTGCACTATGTCTGCTGCCCTACAACTTCTGGAAGACGTTCGCTCTGGTTCGCGCCGAGCGCTCTCCAAGAGTCTGTCTGTACTCGAGAGCACGCGCACGCAGGACCGCGAACTGGCGTATGCCATGCTGGCAGAATGTAAGCCCCATCAACATTCATGGCGAATCGGGATTACAGGCCCGCCGGGTGTTGGAAAAAGTTCGTTTCTCGAAGTCTTTGGTCAGACCCTTTTAGGCAAAGGCCGCAGAGTTGCCGTGCTTGCGGTAGATCCGTCGAGTACGCGCACGGGCGGCAGTATCCTTGGCGATAAAGTTCGCATGCCGCAGCTTTCGCTCGATGAGCGAGCATTTGTGCGTCCGTCTCCGTCACGCGCTTGTTTAGGGGGCGTTACACCAACCACACGCGATGCAATTCTGCTCTGCGAAGAGGCTGGTTACGACACTATTCTTATCGAGACCGTAGGTGTCGGACAAAGTGAGATCGAAGTGGCATCGATGGTGGATATGTTCATGCTGCTGGTCTTGCCTACTGCTGGTGATGAAGTGCAGGGAATCAAGCGCGGTATCATGGAAATGGCACATGCAATATTGGTGACCAAGTCTGATATCGACGATAGTGCAACACAGCGCGCCCATGCAGTTCTCAGGAGCTCTTTGCAGTTCATGGTTCCGTCGGCGGAGCAATGGACTGTTCCTATCTGTCCTGTTAGCGTTGTTGCGAACAAAGGTGTAGACGATACGGTCCGTATGGTCGATGAGTTCTTTGACGCGTCTCGCAGCGAAGTTGTCTCTCGGGCAAGAGCTGAACAACGCAGACATTGGTTCGATACAGCTCTGCATCACGAGTTGCTTGAGATGCTGCAACGGCAGACGCGCACCACGACAATACTCTCTGATGTGCGTTCCAAGTCGATAACTGGAGAGCTTCCACCAACTGTGGCCGTTCATCGTCTGCTTAGCCATCTGAAACTTTCGATATCGGAGCAGACATGAGATTCCCAACAGCCGCCTTCCAGGAAGAGCTTATCAAACAAGGTATCGACGCATGGATGATGTACGACATGCGAGGCAGCAACGACCTTGCTTGGCACATGCTTGATGTTGCACCAGATGCCCACTGCACCCGACGCTGGGCGGTAATCGTTCCGGCAAAGGGACGTCCGGTAAAGATTGTACACCGCATGGAGCAAGATCCTCTGCGTCATGTAGAGATTGACTCTCTTCTCTACGATACACGTCAGTCATGGGTGGAAACGCTCGAGCATGCAACAAAGGGATATTCGACCATAGCAATGGAATACTCCCCTATGGGTGCAATTCCGGTTGTCAGCAAGGTCGATGCAGGAATTGTCGAACTGCTGCGCTCTTTGGGCAAGACGATTGTTTCCTCGGCAGACATGTTGCAGGCATTTACTGCTGTTCTGTCCGAGGAGCAGATCGCTGGTGCCATCCTAACTGCAGGTATGCTCCGTGAAACAGTTATGGATGCGTTTTCATTTGTAGTCGACAATCTCAACGACCACGGCAGTGTTACTGAGTATGCTGTGCAACAGTTCATCCTGCATGAGTTTGCGAAGAAGCACCTTGTTACGGATTCATCGCCTATCGTTGCCATCGGACCCAATGCGGCCTCTCCACACTACGCCCCTTCACTGCTGGAAACAGATACGATAACTCGTGATTGCGTTGTGCTAATCGATGCGTGGTGCAAGCATAACTCTCCCGGTGCAGTCTTTGCAGACATTACCTGGGTTGGTTACACCGGAGAGGTAGTCCCAGCAGATGTTGCAGCAAGCTTCGGTATCATCTGCAACGGGCGTGATGCCGCAGTAGAGCTCATCAAGCAACGCTGCGCGCGCAAGGAGCCGATCTATGGATGGGAAGTAGACCGGGCGTGCCGCAACGTTATTGATTCGGCTGGGATGGGTGATGCGTTCATACATCGCACAGGACACAACATAGGCACCGAGGTACATGGTCCGGGAGCTAATATGGACGACTTTGAAACGCACGATACCCGTAAGATCCTTCCGGGAACATCGTTCTCCATTGAGCCGGGCGTGTACATTCCGGATACTTTAGGCCTTAGGACAGAGATAGATGTGATCATAGATCACGATGGTAACGCGATCATCCCAACAGAGCCAATTCAACAGCAGATATTGCCACTGTTTTCTCCAGCTTGGCGCGCATGAAGAACCTCGTACGTGTAATGCTACTCAGCACGATCCTGCTTTATAGAGCTGGAGCTCAGTCCAACGAACGCGATCAAGTTCGGATGGCACAAGCATATGAGCGATCGGGTGATTTGCGCAACGCTGCACGGCTATACCAGGAGCTCTATGCTATCTCCCCGCAAAACGAGATGTACTTTGGTGGCGTCGTTCGCACGCTCCAAGCGCTTGATCAAGTTCCTGGGCTCTACCCAATTGTTGTTACGCATGCAAAGCGCACCCGCAATGTGTACGCCTACATCCTTGCCGGATCTCTAGCTGCCAAACTTGGCAAGACGGCCGAGCGTGATGAGCATTGGCAGCAGGTCCGTGAGATTAGCGGCAGCGAAGAGTCGACACTAGTCCAACTGGGAAAAGCGCAAACGCAGGCATTTCTGTTCAAAGAAGCACTCAAGACCTTTCTCGAGGCGCGAAAGCAGAACGGTTCTGCCACTGCATACAGCGACGAAGTTGTTCTATGTCTGGTCTCAACCGGTGGATATGAGCAGGCTGTTCGAGAGATTTTGACCGACTACACAGATGAGCAGGATCTACCGCTTATCGTAAAGCGACTAAATGTGGTTCTCGCAAACGAAGGCACTGCCAAACTGCTCGAAGCACAGTTCTTGTCGATGGAGCAGACAGGCCCCATTCTCCGTTTGTCGCTGTGGTTCTACAGACTGCAAAAGTTGTGGGACAAGGCCCTGCGTGTTGCCATGCAATTGGACGAATCATCCAATGCACCCGGTTCGGAACTACTCTCATATGCTGATGGTGCACGTTCAGACGACCAGTTTGATGCGGCCATTGATGGTTATCGGCGCGTGATGGAGCGAACGAAGGATCAGCGCCTACAAACTTCGGCCGCATACGGTGCTGTGCGTGCTCTTGAGCAGAAGCTTCGGGCTTCCACAGGTATGCGTGCCGATGACGCCCGAGCTGTTGTTGACGCATATGACGACGTGATCCGTCGATTCGGTCAGCACCCTCTAGCAGCTGATGCGCTTTATTACTCGGCACTCATACTTGATGACGTGCTGCATGATCTGGATGATGCGCAGAGAAGACTGCTCCGATTGACGAGCTTTTGGAAAGGGGCTTCGGTGACAACCGATGCAGCTATGCGTCTTGCCGATATCTATCTTTCACAGGACCTCGACTCTTCGGCGCGCGAGCAATTGCAGATTGTCTTGGACATGCGAGGTGTGAATGAGAAGACGGACCTAGCAAGGCTGCGTCTTGCAGACCTACAGCTATGGAACGGGAATGACTCGGCGGCACTTGCCATCTATGCGCAGATCGCTGAAAACCCCGGATCGGTTGCCGCAAACGACGCAATAGATAGATCCTTACTCCTGCAGTTGCGTCAGGATGACTCGTTAGCAGTTGCTGCGATCATCAAAGCCGAGGAGTTGATGATTCGTCGTCGATTTATTGCTGCCGCCGACCTTCTGGCGACAAAGCTTGAGACCGTTCGTGATAATGACCTTAAAGACAGAGGCGCATTTCTGGCAGCTAAGGCATCAGTTGCATCAGGAGACACACTGCGTGCCGAACCGTTTCTGCTGTCTATCCTTCAACATGTGCCGGAGTCGATCTATGGCGATCAGGCCCTCTGGCTGCTGGCAACCGTAAGCGAGCGAAAGAACGATGTCAATGCTGCCATGCAGTACCTGGAATCTCTCCTCGTATATTATCCCCGCTCTATTCTTATCTCTGATGCTAGAGAACGCATTCGAAGGCTTCGCGGAGATGCATAAGAGCACGTATGGCAAACCATGTACACACTCAATCAGGATCCTTCCATGTCTGCAATGACCTTCGAGCAGCTTCCCTACAGCCGTCCAGACCTATCTGCACTGCGCCAAACATATAGCGGTATCTCGACACAATTGACTCATGCGGCTCAAGCCGCGGAAGCAATAGACGCGATTCGGCTATGGAATACCTCGCGCATCGCAACAAGCACAATGGCCTCTCTCGCCGAAGTAAAGTTTACGCAAAACGTTGCATCAGAGGAAGCGAAGGCCGAAAAGCTCTTTTTCGATGAAAACTATCCGTCGATAGCAGAGCTCGATACAGACATGGCCAAGCTGATTCTTGCCTCGGCGTTCCGGTCTGAGATTGCATTGGAGTTTGGAGAGCTCTTCCTTCTGAGGTTGAAGAATTCCACGCTCACCTTCGAGCCGTCCATCAAGGACATGCTGGTGCAAGAGTCTGAGCTTAACACACGATACAATGAACTTACAGCATCCGCCAGAATCGATGTTGATGGCTCGACCTACAACCTGAGCACGATCGGAAAACTGCTCATTGATCCTGATCGCACTGTGCGTAGAACTGCAACCGCTGCTATGTACCAGTTCCTGGCGGATAATGCCGAGGAACTCGACAGCATCTATGACAAACTCGTAAAGCTCAGGACAACCAAGGCCCATACGCTAGGGTATCCCTCGTACACGGAGTTCCGATACGTTGAGTTTGGTCGCGTTGATTACAATGCCGACGATGTTGAGAAGTTCCGAGCCCAGGTCCGTGAATATGTAGTGCCCCTTGCCATGAAACTCCGTCAGGCTCAGCAGCGTAGACTTGGGATAGACCAGCTTACCGTTGCCGACGAAAAACTGCACTTCCTAGACGGAAATCCGGTGGCCTCCGGTGATCATGATTGGATCGTTGAGCGCGCCTCGACCATGTACAAAGAACTCAGTCCCGAAACGCATGAGTTCTTCAGCCTGATGCTCGATTCGCAGCTTATGGACCTCAAGAGCCGAGATAACAAGGCAACTGGCGGATACTGCACCAGCTTCCCGCAATACGGTCTGCCATTCATCTTTGCCAACTTCAATAAAACCACGCATGACATTGAAGTACTTACACATGAGGCAGGTCATGCATTCCAAGCCTATCAGAGTCGTAACCAGATTGTTCCCGAGTACTTTTGGCCAACAGCAGAGGCCTGCGAGATCCATTCGATGGGTATGGAGTTCTTGACGTGGCCGTGGATGGACCTCTTTTTCGGCGACCAGACCGAGAAGTTTAAGTTCTATCACCTGCAGGGGGCTATCCTGTTCCTCCCGTATGGTTGTGCCGTAGATCACTTCCAGCATTGGATCTATGCCAACCCAGAGGCAACGTCTGAGCAGCGCCTTGATGCCTGGAAGGAAATGGAGCGCATGTATATGCCATGGCGCTCACATGCAGGTATTGAGGCCTACGACAGAGGACGTCAGTGGCAGTTCCAGCGACATATCTACGAGTCGCCGTTTTATTATATCGATTATGCCTTGGCCCAGACGTGTGCCCTGCAATATTGGAAGTGGTCTGAATTGGACCGTAGCGACGCATTTGACTCCTATTTGTCGATATGCGGCATAGGTGGATCAAAGCCATTTTTGGGCATTGTTGAGCACGGCAGGCTTACCTCGCCATTCGTTGATGGGTGCCTCAAGGATATAGTTGATTATGCCTACGATACCCTTCAGACGAGGTATCCAGACAGACTGGCATAACCTGCAATTGCCAGCGACGATGTTGTCATTCGTTTACGTACGTATGTGAATGGTCGAAAAATGACTGTAAACAGGTTGGATTTTGCGTATTTTGCGCAGTCAATCTGCTAATCACATTCTGTATCAATTTCAATGGCAACGTCCATGAAAAAGTTTACCATTTGGTCACTGGCTGTAGTGGTGTGTCTTACGGCATCATTTACACAGCTAGGTGCGCAAAGCAATCCTACACCGTTCGATCTCAACTTGGGATCATATTCCATGACGAACTGGCCAGCCTCGTCGCTAGCCGGTACGTATCCTGCCAATATGGTTTTCCATATGGTTGCGAACATTGACGAGGACGCCAATCAGGTCTCTACGGGAGACTTCAACTGTGCTTACACAGGAGTAGTTGGCGGATCGACTGGTGGTGCACGAATCTTCGGCCGAGATGCCAGTGGTTTTGCATTCATCAACACAGGTACACTGGTTTGTAACTGCTCGTATGTTGGAAGCGCCGTGCTTGCGTTGAACACGACCAATCGTGCACAGATCAACGTTGGTTGGACAAGCCAAACAACAGGTTCTGGACAGCGTCCGTATGGCGTTCGCCTTCAGTACCGAATCGGTTCAACCGGTTCATGGACAGACGTGGTAAGCGCTGGACAGGTTGTTGAATACATGGCCCCGCTCAACACGAGTGGCGTTGCTACAACCCGCACGATCACCGCTGGGCTGCCAACAGTTTGTGAGAACAAACCGCTTGTTCAGTTGCGTTGGGTCTACTATCAGCGTCCAGTGTTCTCAAGTGGTTCACGTCCGCAGATTCAGGTTGACGACATCTCGGTAACATCAAACTCGACGATCGGCACGGCTACTCAGCTTGCTATCGAAGCGGTCTCTCCAGCATCTCCTGCACAGAACACAGGGTTTGCTCTGCGTGTTCGTTCAGTCGATGCGTTCGGTGCGGCAAAGAATGTGACCACACCAACAACGGTTCAGGTACAGCTAAACACAGGAACGGGATTTGTTTCGGGCTCTCTAACGGGTGTTATCCCAGCTGGCAGCAGTTTCGTTGATCTTACCAATGTTGTCTACAGTAATGCTGAAGCAGGCGTTGTTCTAAGAGCAGTGTGGGCTGGCGGACAGTTCCTCAACCAAGGACTTAGCGCGACTCTTACCTTCCAGGCACCGGCGGCCTATGCTACAATCACTGGTGCAACACAGTTTGCATATGCAGGTGCCCCTTTAACGCCGTTCACGGTTAATGTGTATCGTGCAGACAATGCTATCGACGGCAACTACTCTTCGGTGATCACTGTCACGAAGATCAGCGGCCCAGGCGTGGTAACTGGCACAGCATCAGTAGCAGCTCTTAATGGTCTTGCTACGTTTGATAACATTAGCGTTAGTGCGCCTGGTGATTACACACTCCAGGTTACTATCCCAGGTCTTGGCGTGCAGACATTGCCGTTCACAACAGCCTATGCTGTACCGGCAATGGCAACGAATATCGTTCCGCAATACATTGCTGCCGCGCCATCGATTACAAACACAGCTGGCTGCGTTACGATCACAAGTCCATGGTCGCTCCCATCATTTGCTCTTGTTACGTTTACGAATCTTACTCCAAACACAACGTATCGTCTGAACGCTGGTCTGGCAACGGATCAAGTCCTGACATCTACCGGTGGTGGATTCAACCTGCATTACAATGCAAACGAAAACAGCTATTTCTATTCTGCTGGCAAGTCGTTAACGGCAAGCGGTGAGTATTCACAGTTCTCCACGCTTCCAGGTGAAACGTCAAAGTCGGTATGGGTAAACCTTATCACGTCAACAAACATTGCCTTTAAGGAAGGCAATACGATTTTCTGGCGTGTTGCCCTCGGAGATGCAAACGGAAATCTGATCAGTCGCTATCAGCTAGCCAATACATCGAGTGCAATTCGCACAGGCACGGCTGCTAATCAAGCAACAGGTATTGTCGATGATGCTTCTCAGCTAACAGCCAAGAACTATGTGCTTCTCTATGACAACGCGGCAGGTGTTGGACGTCCGATCACCGTAGCACTTGTACAGGCGCAGGGCACAACGATCGCTCAGCGTACGGAAACATGGTATGCATCGAGAGAAAACCGTGCCGGTGCTTGGGCAACACTGATTCCAAATTCACTGCTCACCGGTGTCCGCCGCATTGAAGAGCGCGATGCTCGTACAAATGCAGTCGTCTATGCAGTAACATCTGTAGATGGTGTTTGGAACGGTGTCCAGACAAATCCTTCAGATCTTGTAGCCTACCCTGGTGGACCAGGTGGATTTGCTGCACCTATTGTTCTTCAGACACCACGCATCACGGTTTCGAATCCGAAGACTGGTGACACACTTTGTGCCGGTCAGCCAGCAAGCGTCACGTACGTTGCTCGCGGTATGAACAACGTCACCGTTGAGTTCTCATCAAATAACGGTGCTTCATGGGATGTTGCTGCAACAGCGACAGCCGCTGCAGGCACAGCATCATGGATAGTACCAGCAATCGAATATGCAGGTGCATGCCGCATCCGTGTAACGGGTGTTGAGCGCGCAGACATCAGCGGTACGTCTCAGTCGTTTGCCGTCGCATCAAAGGTAGTTGTAACAACAGAGCCAGTCTCGAAGAATCTTTGCGTTGGTGACAACTACGACTTGATCACACTCACAAGTGGTGCTGTCCGTGCCTACCAGTGGTACAAGGACGGCGTTGCCATCCCTGGTGCAACCGGACCGATGTTCCGCATCAATAACGCACAGTTCAACACATCAGGCGTTTACAGCTGCGATATATGGGGCTTTGGTACATGCGGCAACTCGCGCAGCCAGGACGCTCACATCCGTGTTGCGCGTCCAACGATTATCGTAAATCAGACACGCAATGCTCCAACGGTTATCGGTGGAACGGCTCACCTGACGCTTGAAGCCGAGTATCCGAATGAGGTGCTCTCGTATCAGTGGTACAAGGGGCAAGACGCTGTCGTTGATAATGGGCGCATTCAAGGCTCAACGTCGAACCATCTCACGATTGGCAAGGTTCAGGCATCAGACGTCAGCAACGAGTATACATGCGTAGTCGTTGGTGTTTGCGGAACAGCAACAACAAAGCCTGTTCGCGTATTCACAAACGGTGTCTACGTTGAGTTCGCATCAAATACGGTGGCCACGTGCGAAGGCTCAAAGGTTACGATCAAGGGAAGCGCATATGCAAATCCAGCATCGGCCGATGTAGACGTTCGTTGGTGGTATAAGGGATCACCACTTTCAGATGGCGGACGTTTCTCGGGAACTGGCACGACTTCCCTGACCATTGAACCAGTAACACCAGAAGATATCGGTTCGTATGTTCTTCGTGCAACGCTTGGCTCGCTCAGCGATCAGGCAGACATTTCACTCGTTATCGCATCGGCCCCAACGATCACAGCACAGCCACAGAATGCAGATGCCTGTGACGGTGCTTCTGTGACGTTGTCGGTTACGGCATCAGGTCAAGGTACGCTTCGTTACACATGGTCAAAGGACGGCTCCCCTATCCCAGGCTCGAGCGGTTCAAGCTTCACAATCGCAAATGCAAACCCAGCTCTTGCTGGTGTCTACACGGTAACAGTTTCCACAGATTGCGGATCGGTAACGTCCTCGTCTGCTACCGTAACTGTTCGTCCAGCAACAACGATTACGCAGCAGCCGCCAGCTACAGTAAGTGTTACGGTTGGTCAACCGTTGACAATCTCTCTTACAGCTTCTGGTTCTGGAACAGTTCAGTATCAGTGGGTCAAGGACGGCACGCAGATCGCAGGCGAAGTTGCACCAACGTTCACAAAGGCTGCATATGCCGTTGCTGACGAAGGCTCATATTGGTGCGTTGTTCGCTCTGAGTGCGGCGAGGTTACTTCTGATACCACAAAGGTCACAACAAAGCCTGGTGTAGTAAGTGTTGACGAGGAAACAGCAATTGCTGGAAATATCCTCGGTACGGTCAATCCAAATCCAGCTTCAAACGGTGCAACTGTGCAGCTTACGATTGCTCAGCCATCACGCGTTACTGTTCAGCTTTTTGATGCTACCGGCTCGTCGGTAGCCACAATTGCAGCTGTTAACCTCGGCGCAGGAAGCCATGCCTTTGGTTTCGATGCATCACAGTATGCAACAGGTATCTATCGTCTGGTAGCACACGTTGGCTCTGTAACACTCGTGCAGCCAGTTGCAATCGTGAAGTGATTCCCCTGACGACATCACGTTGACTCTGAGAAGAAGGGGGTGTGCTTGCATGCCCCCTTTTTTCGTAAAACGCCTGCTTTATCCAATTGCAATGCCAGCTATGATCACACGCACCATCGTTTTCGTTGTTACTGCAGTGCTTTGCACGCTATCTCTGCAAGCGCAGGATATGGTGATCAGCGAGTACTACAACATTCAGGACGTCAATGGTGAGTGGACAGAGTTGGTAGTGGTCAAGGACGACCTTAATGCAGTTGACTATGTTCTTACTGATGCCAACACAGGGCAGGTACTTCGGATGGGCGGACCAAAGTTCAAGGATATTCCTCTTTGGCGCCACCTTCGTGCGGGTACGATTATTGTTGTCTGGCATCGTGATATTCCTGCTGGAATCAAGCGAGATATTGATCCGCGAGACGGCTACCTTGAAGTCTCCAGCAGAGATACAGAGCTCTTTACGATCTACCTGTTCCCTACGGCCGCAGGCGAGATCTCTGCATTAAATCTTGCTGATGCCGGCGATGTGCTCGAGATCGTAGATGCCAGCCAAGCACATGTGCACGCTCTGGGCCATAACAAGCCCACAGGAGCGGCGTACAATGCGATTCCAGCACCGAAGGCAAATTTCGATTCAGGCAATGTCGGTGCATCCAGATCAAATAGAGTAACGGGACGCACTCTTGGTTCCTATGGAATTGGGATTACAAAAGACTCTGTCGTTGCAGGTTTTAATGATTCGCGTGGTCTGCCAAATAGGTTCGACCTAGCGCGTACAAATCTTGGCGTCAAGAATATCAACCATTGGTTTTGGCGCGAAACACGCGAGCCCAAGTGGACATCTACTCCATCGGTCTCTGTGTTTAGTCAAAATGAAACGTCGATTACCATTGAGTGGACGGCTCTCGAGGATACCTATCAGCAAGACTCCACGACCGGCTATCTCATCTTGCGTGATACGCTGAACTTCTCGTCGATACCATCAGGAAGCATCATCGACGGGATGATCATCACTAAGGGTGCGAAGTTTGGATCTGCAGTTGTCCTTGATGTGCTGCCGACAATTGCAGGCAATCGTTTCACGGACTCGAACAACATCACATGCGGAACCAACTACACGTACCGCATTTATGGATACCGATATAGAAAAGACGACATACTTGCCACGACAGACGATACAACGGCGCGAGGCAGACAGTACACAGAGCTTCGTTACGCGCAGTCGGCGCAGATCACGCGAACGCGACCTGCTAAGCCACTCATTGCCGCCTCGAAGGTCGAGATATGTCCGGGTGATACACTCACGCTCACGACAACAGGCATTGGCGATCGGTACGAATGGACACGTGACGGTATTGCATTGTCCGTGGGCGGCACAACACGCGTTGTTGTTCGAGAGTCTGGTACATATCGCCTGAAGATTTATCAAGGGGGCTGCGCAGCACTTTCTGATGAGATCACTGTCTCGCTGTTGCCGGCGCCGTCGGTAGATATTACTCCTGCTGGACCGGTAACGATTTGCATGGGTGACTCGATCGTACTTGTTACGTCGACCCCCGCTGCAACATATGAGTGGATGAGAAATGGATTTATCCTGCCGGGTGCAACCACGAGTAGATTCGTTGTCCGTCAGGCTGGGGATTATCAGGTGCGCATTGCCACGGCTGCCGGATGCCCGGGAATATCTTCAACAGTTCGCGTGCGTATGTACGATGTGAAGCTGCGAACCGTGCCAGCTGCATTGAACTTTGGTACACTTGGACAATGCAAATCCGATACGACGCTCACGTTAGAAGTACACAACGACGGGACATCAAACGTTAATGTTACCAACATCACGCTACCTGTAGGTTTCGGCTTAGTTTCCCCACCTCCGGGCTTTCAGATCGCAGCAGCTGCATCGCAAACAGTCAGGCTTGCCTTTAGTCCTTCTGGCGCAGGAAACTTCACAGGCAGCGTCGCATTTTCTGCTCAACCATGTGGTGCTTCCACCTCTTGTTCGGTTCGCGGAGAGCGCAGCTCGATATCCGTTGCTGTTGATCGCTCACAAGTTGATTTCGGTGTTTTCGCAACATGCCCTACCTCAGACATTCGGGTCGATTCGACGTTCCGCATTCGCAACAGTGGCAACGACACGATCAACGTGCGTGTTCCTCGCGTTGATCCGCCGTTTTACCTGCTCACATCGTTTACCGGACCAAAGGTACTTGCTCCAAACCAAGACCTTGCAATCCAGATCCAGTATCGTCCGCTAGGTGGAGACCGCGACCGTGGAGTGATCCAGCAGATTGCCTTCCCATATACTTCACGCTCTTGCAGCGACACTCTAAGGGCACAGGTGCAGGCTGCCAGCTATGTGCCGAGAGTAAAGCTCGATCCGACAGATATCGATCTTGGTGTTGTACTTGATTGCGCAGCATCAGTCGACACTGTTATTGATGTGGTTAACACATCGCTGGTTTCAGCAACTGTAACAGGTGTTGTAGGCTCGGGTATAACCTATTCCGGTGGAAGTGTCGTTATCGAACCTAAGTCATCAAAACAGCTTCGGATAACAATTGCACCGAGTGGAGTGAGCGGTCCGTTCTCTCTTAGCGCCAGAGTTCTGTATGGTCCATGTGGGGCCTCAGATTCAGTCACATTGACGGGAACACTGCTTAGACCGCAATACACGTCAACGTTACCAGTAGTTGATTTCGGTACGATTCTGCTTTGTGATTCATCGCGTTCGGTGTCTCGCAGTATTGCAGTTGCTGCGCGCGGACTCTTGGGTCTGCGGTCCAGAATTCAGTCAGTGGACCTTGGAGCCCCGTTTACCACGGATATCGTTGCAGGCTCGTCATTCGGTGATACCGTGGCTTTTGCAATCAACTTCACACCTGCGGCTATTGGGCAGTTTACCGACACGCTGAGGCTGGCTCTGGGCCCATGCAGTACTCTGGTTGATGTGATCGTCACAGGTTCTTGCGCCACAAAGAGCAGCACAGTAACAGCAACAGCTACCTACTACGGCATACTTCCTCCTGGACAATTCCGTGATGAGCAGATCACGATAACGAACAGCGGAAGTGCGCCCATTGTGGTGTTGGGTATGTCCGGAGTTCCAGCGCCATTTTCCATCCTATCGTCGACATGCGTCCTGCCCGTTACGCTGCAACCTGGTGGGAAGGCAAGCATAACGGTGCGGTATACATTTCAGGGGTATGCAAGAAAGGATACGATCGCAGTGCGCGTGTATACAGGAGCCCCTTGCGCTGATACCACGCAGTTGCAGTTAATCGGATGGACAACGCCTAAGGACACACTTCGTGGTTTGGAGATCATCGCTCCCCAGGAGGTTGTCGTCAGGGCCGGCGATGATGCAGACATTCCCCTGCAACTTGCGTCGCCGCAGCCACTGGATTCGGCAGGCATTTATTCGATGACAATCAAGATGTCGTATGATCCGCAATTGTTCAAGTTGGTATCTGTGCCGCAGTCGCCTTCTTCGAGTCAGATCTCAGCCAATGAAACAGCACCAGGTAACGTCACGATCCAGATATCATCTTCGAATCCACTTCTTGCCTCAAATCCCCTGCTTACACTAAGGGGCTCGACATATGTTGGTCCAACTCGAAGCACACCTATTGTGATCGATACCGCATATGCCTCGGGCGTTATGATAAGCGGACGTAATGGAAAGCTCACGGTGGTGCCTGATTGTGATATCGATGCAACGACAGCAGGTATAGGTCGTCCGATCATCCTCCGCCTTGCTACCGAGCGCAATGACCTTCTCCATATCACCTACTCGATACTGACGGATGAACAGACAACGCTGTGCATCGTAGATCTTTCGGGCAGAACACTTGCAATTGATCTGCCGTCTGTGCGACCAGGACTGCACGAGGTACATGTACCGGTAGGACATTTCGAATCTGGTGCCTATTCCGTAGTATTCCGAAACGGAAGGCACATGCGGACATCCACATTCATCATTTCGAGGTAGAGCTTTGAAGGTCCTCATCACGGGTGCCACCGGTTTTGTTGGCAGCCATGTCGTTGATGTTCTTCTCGAACACGGACACCAAGTATTCTTCATTGCCCGATCTACCTCCAACATGAGATGGTTGGAGGGCAAGAACGTAACCCGTGTTGAAGGCTCGTTGTTTGATGTCGAGTCTCTGCACCAGGCTGTTACGGGAATGGATGCATTGGTGCATGTTGCCGGTTTAACAGCAGCGAAGAACGAAGCCGAGTTTCGGCGAGGTAATCTAGACGCAACACAAAACCTGATCGATGCAGTTCGTGCATACAATCCTGCTATCAAGCGATTCGTGCATATTAGCTCGTTGACTGTTTGCGGGCCGGCTGCTTCAATCGAGCTCCCCATCACAGAGGATCAACCCGAGCTGCGACCACTTACCGCCTATGGCAGAACAAAACGATTGGCAGAAGATGCTGTGCGCGCTGCTGACGACATTCCATGGACCATCGTTCGGCCACCCGCCGTCTATGGTCCGAGAGACTCGGCTATCCTATCGTTTTTTCAAGCTGTGAGCAAGGGGCTTGCCACACTTATCGGGTTTGGTGAAAGTCGCGTAAGTCTTGTTCATGCCAAAGATCTCGCTCGTGGAATCGTTCTGGCCATGGAACAACCTGTTGCTGTGCATCAGACGTATTTTATTACCTCGGAAGACGTGTATTCTTGGCCTGAGATTATCGACGTTACAAAAACTGCCATGGGCAAGCGCTACGTGCTGCCAATTCGGTTACCCCATGTTCTTGTGCTCGCTATTGCAGGAACAGTAGGGTTCTTCGGTAAGCTATCAGGTAAGCCCCCTGTGCTTGATTATGAGAAGGGACTTGACCTGATACAGCCGTTTTGGATTTGCTCATCCCAGAAGGCACGCACAGAGTTGGGGTATAGACAACAGGTCTCACTTGAAGACGGTATCCGCGAAACGGTACAGTGGTATCGGGAGCACAAGTGGCTGTAAGAAGATTCTGGACGCGTGTAACAGGCATAATTGTTACCCTAGTTGTTCTGCTGCTCTGCTTTGTGTACTTCGCGCTTCGAATTGCCACAAGAAGTCACCCAGAGCCATTTAGTGAGACCACGGCGTTAGTTCTCGATTCTACGCGTGTGTATCGGAATGCCTTCGGCATACCGCATATCATTGGCAACAACAATCATGATGTGTTCTTTGCTCAGGGTTATGTCCATGCACAGGACAGATTATGGCAAATGGATCTCTGGCGCCGAACTGGCAGAGGGCGCACTGCAGAGATCTTTGGTAAGGAAGGTGTTGCAATCGATGCCTTCCTGCGGTCGCTTGAGATACGATCGATAGCGGCACGACAGGTAAAGTCGATCAGCAAGCGCTCACGTGAGATCCTGCAGGCGTATGCAGACGGTGTCAATGCCTACATTGACGAGAACAACGAGGATCTTCCATTTGAGTTCGATGCTCTGGATTACAAGCCAGAGCCATGGACGATCGAGGATTGTCTGATCGTTGGACGTGTGTTGTCGTTTGAACTGAGTCTTGCCTTCTGGACCGACCTTGCTTTTGCGCAGATCGATTATGCAAAGGGCCAGGGTGCGTATAAACGGTACGTACCTCGCAGTAATCGTGGTCCATTCATCCTTGATACGACGCAGTCAGCGGTGCCGCGAGACACAACATCGTCGGCATCTGTTGTCAACCAGGCACATGGCGGGTCAGTGATGCATGCAGAGCACATGTCATCCTTGTTAGCCACGCTGCAGTCTGTGCGCACCATGCTTGGACTCCAGGGATCGGGCTACGGCAGCAATTGTTGGGCTGTGCGGTCAGCAGATGGCTCGGCCATCGTTGCAAACGATCCACATATGTCTGTTTCGGTGCCGGCAAAATGGTACCAGATTCATCTTAGCGCGCCAAAGCTTAATGTGGTCGGACTCAGCATTCCAGGGTTGCCACTCGTGTTTTCCGGACGTAACGACCAACTGGCATGGGGCTTCACAAATGTGATGGCAGACGACATGGATTATGTGATACAACGCCTCGATGCCAAAGATCCTGTGAATTATTACCTCGATGGCAACGGCACGCGGAAGAAGTTTTCCTACAAAGACGATACGATCAAGGTCAAAGGTAGAGCAGATACCATCATAGCGATTCGTTACACAAGTATCTCAAGTGTGTTATCGGATCATCATTTGAGTAGGCAGCCAGAAATTATCACCGGCTTTGATAGGCCCTCGTCTACGGGATACCTTCGTGGTGAGCAACGCAAGTCGAATCCGACATGCTTAACGTTCCGGTGGACGGCACAGTATGCAAGTGATGAAGTCTTGGCGATGTATTTGATCAATACTGCATCGACATCCTCAAAGGTCATCTCGGCGCTGTCTTCGTGGGGATCTCCTGCATTGAATTTTACGGTGGGAACGCGCACGGGAACAGTTGTAAATGTTGCAGCTGGATATGCACCTAAACGCGGCAGCAGCGATCCACACGTGCCCATCACGAACGTATACAACGGCGGTGACTGGTCTGGTGTATGGCAGCTTACAAGTCTTGGTACGCTGGAAAACCCGCGTCAGGGTTGGGTAGGAACCGCAAACAACGTTACGTCCTCAACAGCCCCGTACATCACGTCGCTCTACGAACCCAATTCGCGCATTGTGCGTTTGAAAGAACTGATGTCTGTGTACAAGAATCCAAGTGTGCGCGATATTCAGATGGTGCAGCAGGATCTACAGTCGCCCTATGCAAAGAACATGCTGCGCAAGATTCTGCCTGCTTTGGAGAGCTACTATAAGAAGTATACGCCGGAGCAAAAGCGGGCATTATCACAGTTGCAGAAATGGGACGGAACATTTTCCCCTATCGACAAAGCAGCATCGATATATGCAGTGTTTCTTCAGCGGCTTATATGGTCGACATTCGTTGATGAGCTTGGTAAGCCGCTCTACTACGACTATGTTCATTTATCGAACTTGCCCTTGCGCCGAATCGAGGAGCTCATTGAACAGCCAGCCGATACATTGTGGGACGATGTGCGAACGCGCAGCCGCGAGCAGATGAACTGGATCGTCATTCGCGCATTTATGTACGCGGTAAGAGACCTCGAAGTAGAGCTAGGACCCGACAACGACGTCAATGCTGACGCCTGGCAATGGGGCAAGCTGCATACGATAGCCTTCCCACATGTTTTTGGACGAAATCCACTCATGCAGCCGGTCATGAACCTGGGTCCATTCGGTGTCGGAGGATCGCAGACAACGCTCAACAACTCGGAATGGGATGTAGCAACAGAAGATTCAGCCGAGGTCTTTTTGCCCACTCGTGTTGCCCCAAGTATGCGGGTGATATCCCATGTTGGTGATTCTGTGCAATATGTCGTCGTACCTGGAGGCTCTTCAGGTCAGCCGCTGAACAGACATTACAGCGACCAAATGCAGCTCTGGCTCAAGGGGGGCTATGTCAAAGTTCCAATCAAGCCTACGGCAGATGTATCGTTCCAACTCTACCACGTATTCACTCCCCGTTAGGACGCAATGCGTATTTTGCGCAACAGTTTTTTTGTAACTCTTACTCTTCGAGATTGATATGTCAGCAAACGTTTCCGTAGCTGCACGTCGCACCGTCAAGGCCGACGCAATTGTAGTCTTTGTAGCGCAGACAGAGCGCCATTTCAAAGTGGCTGAGAAGGCACTTGTGAGCGACATACCGCACTTGTTGCCGGTGTTTGCATCAAACGACTTTACTGGCAAGTCACTGCAGACAACGCTTGCCTACTGCGGTTCGTCTATGGCGGCTCCGCGTATCATTCTCGTTGGCCTCGGTGAGACGAATACCGTCAAGGCCGAAACGATCCGCCGCGCGGCTGCTGCGGCTGCCAAACGTGCAGCTGCTTCGGGCTGCACACATATTGCTGTTGATGCTTCAACGGTGAACGGACTTGATGCTCAGACAATGGCTCAGGCAATTACCGAGGGCTCGCTTCTGAGTCAGTACGCATTCGATAAGTACAAGACGATCAAGAAGAACGGCAATGGCGGCAAGGTCAATAAGGTTACCCTCATCACCGACAAGCCACACCAAAAAGCTGTGACCAAGGGCGTTGATGCCGGCTTGGCAATCGTCGAAGGTGTTACCCTGGCACGCGACCTTGCAAATGCACCAAACAACGAGATCTACCCTGAGACGCTTGCAAAGAAGGTACAGGATGTTGGGCGCAAGGTTGGATTCAAGACCACGGTGCTCGACAAAAAGAAGATCGAAGAACTAAAGATGGGCGGACTCCTTGGCGTAAACCAGGGAAGTGTGCGACCACCGGTCTTTATTGTGATGGAATATATGAAGGGCCCGAAGTCAGAAAAGCCCCTTGTCCTTGTAGGTAAAGGTATCACCTTTGATACCGGCGGTATCTCCATCAAGCCAGCCGCAGGTATGAGCGATATGAAGAGTGATATGCACGGCGCTGCGTCTGTGATCGGCACGATGTGCACAATTGCCAAGCTGGGACTTAAGAGAAATGTTGTTGCCCTTGTTCCTTCAACAGAAAACATGCCGAGTGGAACAGCACTTGTTCCAGGCGACATCCTGACCTTCATGAATGGCAAGACGGCCGAGATCGATAACACCGATGCTGAAGGACGATTGATCCTGGCCGACGCATTGTGCTATGCCGATCGCTACAATCCAAGCGCAGTGATAGACCTTGCAACGTTAACTGGTGCGGTTGTTATTGCCTTGGGTACACTAACCACAGGAATGATGGGTACAGATACCAAGACGAAGGCGCGTCTAAAGGCTGCTGCCGACAAGACTAACGAGTACGTATGCGAGCTCCCACTCTACGAAGAGTACGAGGATCTGATCTCAAGTGACTATGCAGACATCAAGAACTCAGGAGGCCGCGAGGCGGGCTCGATAACGGCAGCCCTCTTCCTAAAGCACTTCGTTACATATCCATGGGTACACCTTGACATCGCAGGCACTGGAATCAAATCCAAGCCGTCACACTACACCCCACGTGGCGGATCTGGCGTTGGCGTGCGTTTGCTGACGGAAATGCTCCGGAATTGGTGATTGCGAGTGGAGAGTGGAGAGTGGAGAGTGGTGGCCTAGGCCCGGGCAATAGGAAACAACGTCATGGATGATTTGCGTAAAGAGTTTGAACAAGAGGCATTGCCGCATATGTCGGCACTGTTCTCTTTTGCCGTTCGGCTTACGCGTGATCGCGACGATGCCGCCGATCTGGTCCAGGAAACATACCTCAAAGCATTCCGTTTTTTTGACAAATTCGAGCGCGGAACTAACTGCAAGGCATGGTTGTTCCGAATTTTGAAGAATTCGTATATCAACAAATTCCGGAAATCCTCGAAGGCTCCGGATACGGTCGAATACGACGCAATTGAAGAGTTCTACGAGACAATTCGGGATAGCAGCGTTGAGACGTCTGTTCTAGAAGAGCAGGTTATCGACAATGCACTGGACGACGAAGTGGCGAAAGCCATTGAAGCGCTTCCAGAGGAGTTTCGGACAGTTATCATTCTTTGCGACATCGAGAGTTTTACGTACGAAGAGATTGCCGAGTTCATTGATTGTCCCATTGGGACGGTCCGTTCACGCCTGCACCGTGCACGAAAGCTTCTGGCTGGAAGTTTGGCCGAATATGCCCGCAAACGCGGGTTCGAGCTTCCAGGAGATGACAAAACGCCGGAGTTAGCAATTCCTGAAAGGAGTTTGAACGATGAACAGTGAGTTTATGCCAACAGATCTTGATCCGCGCCAGCTAGAGCGCGAAGAACGTATTGTTCAAGCCGTGAGCAACACTCTTTCGCGGCGCCGTGATGCATTGCGACTGCAAGTTCCGGTTGATCTTGAGCGCTCCATTCGGATTGCTCTCGGTGAGGCGGCTTCTGCAAAGAATCAGTCTTGGTACGCCGATGCGTTGAACTGGCTGCGACGTCCAGCCGTTTCATTCGGTATGGCAGCAGCTACATTGATGATCGTTGTAGGCCTGGTGTTCATATCACAAAAGCCGGAATCACTGCCTTCTGAGATCACAGATGCAGCTCTCATGGCATTCCCAGGCGTCCACTCTGGCAGCACCAAGCTTGATGTTACGACCTCGGATAGAGGCACGCTGTCGGCCTATCTGGCAGAGCACGGTGTTGAGCATGAGATCTTTTACCCTGAAGTAGAAGCTGAGCTGGTTGGCGCTAACGTATTCTCAGTCAACGGCTTGCCATGTGCCGAAATAGTCTACAAGGCTGCGGGACACACGATTGCCCTGCTTCAGGTTGACGAAAAAGCGCTTGCGTCTAAGCGCGTCGAGCTGCATCCTGTTGTTGCTGAAGACGTTGCACATAGCAAGTGGCACTGGGCATCGACAGCCGATAACGGAACGTTGTTTGTCTGGAAAAGCAATAGTATCATGTGTACTGTCGTCTCTGACCTACAGATCGACGAAGTATCATCACTATTCAGACTTGAGGCCTTGTAAATGAAAATGCTATCGCTCGTCGGACTTGCATTGTTTGTTAGCGTTGTTACAATGCATTGCGCCAACGGCCCTGCCAGTTCGGGTGTAACACCACGAGTGTTCGCGGTCCAATCTGTCGGGTCAAAATCGGAGAACAAGTCAGTAGATTTTGCCTGGACGGAAAACGGCAAGAAGGTATCGTTCTTTGAGGCCACAGCCGGCAAGGTTGTTCTCCTGAACATATGGGCCACGTGGTGTCCACCGTGCCGCCGCGAAATCCCGGATTTGGTTGCAATCTCAAATGAGTTGGCGGCAAAGGGTGTTGTTGTTTTCGGTGTTTCGCTGGATCAAAAAGGCGATCCCGTGGCTAGCGTCAAGACGTTTGCAGAAAAGAACAACATGGGTTATGTCAACATCGTAGACAATGCTTCTAATCAGATAGCTGAGGCCTACGGCGGGATTCAGTCGATCCCAACAACGTTCATCATCGACCGTCAGGGCAACATTGTCCAAAAGATCGTTGGTTCACAGTCCAAGGAAGCCTTTGTAGCAGCATTGCAAAAGGCTGGATTGTAAGGTCTCCGGCTATAGTTGCCTAATCGTGCCAAATCTCGATAATTACCGGCGGCTCCTGTTCTACAGGGGCCGTTGCTATTTGTAGGGCCTGCGAGATATTCTGTGCTAAGGTCGCAAGCTTTTCTTGGGTGCTGGCATAGACTCTGGCAAGGGGCTGGCCAGATTCTATCGCCTGGCCGGGCTCGACAAAGAAGACAACCCCTGCTGCATGATCGATCATATCAGTCTCGATCATGCGTCCTGCACCGGCCTCCATGGCAGCGATTGCCACATCACGTGCATGTATGTCTGCGAGATAGCCCTTGTGCGAACTCGTAACATCAACGTAAGGACATTCGGCATACTTCGACATGCTAGCGGTCCAATCACCGCCCTGACGCGAGATCATGGCGTGAAACTCTTGGTGGGCCTGCCCGCTTCGCCAGGCATGGGCTACACGCTCGCGGGCATCGATCTCTGATACGGTAGGGTCTGATAGCATCAGCATGTGCTTTGTAAGCTCGCTAGTAACAGATACTAAATCCCTGGAACCGATCCCTGCAAGTGCTGCTTCTGCTTCGACCATTTCGAGCCAGTTACCCACGGAACGACCGAGTGGTCTATCCATGCGGGAGAATACAAAAGTGGCTGGCAGACCTACTAGTCGACAAATGCCCTGCATGGACTCAGCAAGCTTCTTCGACGCTTCGAGTGTGGTAAGAAAAGCGCCCCTTCCAACCGTCATGTTCATTACCAAACCATCAAGGTTTTCAGCAAGTTTTTTGCTCAAGATCGAGGCCGTCATCAAGCTTATGCTCTCAACCGTGCCCGTTACATCACGCAGCGCGTATGTTATGCGATCTGCCGGAACAAGATTTGGTGTTTGTCCGGCCATGAAGACATGATGGTCTTGCAGGAGCTCCGACATGTGGTCCAGCGAGAGGTTCACGTTGAAACCAATCACGCTCTCGAGCTTATCAAGAGTACCCCCTGTGTGGCCAAGCCCCCTGCCGCTTATCATGGGAACTGCCAGACCACACACCTTCGCCAGCGGTGCCAGCAGAAGTGAGGTTTTGTCGCCTACACCGCCTGTTGAGTGCTTATCGATCATGGGGCGATCTGTAAGCCCCTTGGGCAGCATATCGCCGGATCGCGCCATTGAGATCGTTAGCGCAGTGGTTTCCTGCGGGGTAAGCCCACGCGTGCAGGCAGCCATAAGAAAGGCTGCCACCTGCGGTGCAGAGACCGATTGGTCTACAAGTCCGTCCACAAACCAGGCCACCTCATCAGCAGTCCATTCGCGTCCGTCGCGTTTCTCACGTAAGAGTTCTTTAGCAGACTTCATAGTTTCGCAGAATGATCAATACCCTAGATCGATGTTCGCACAATCTACGAAATGACGTACGAGCATTGCATTCTGCCCGAGACCGCGAACAACGCCGTCAGTTCATCGCCGAAGGTCCGCATGCCGTCTCTGAATTGATGCATGCAGGTATTGACCCCGTGCTCCTTGTTATAGCTGATGATGCCGATGCGCATTCCTGTCAGGTGTTGTCAATAGCACTCGAGCGTGGTTTGCATGCGCTTGCATGCGGTAACAAAGACATGGGGCTTATGTGCACCACAAAAGCGCCGCAGGGGCTGCTGGCCGTGTTCGACATGTTGGAAGAATCACCTACTCTTGGACGCCGAATTCTTGCGCTTGACGGGGTGAACGATCCAGGCAACGTTGGCACAATCATTCGCAGTGCCGCGTGGTTTGGCTGCACAGACGTGCTTCTTGGAAGCGGCTGCGCCGATGTTTATAATCCAAAGGTTGTTCGTTCTACAGCAGGCAGCCTGGCCCATGTTAATGTTCGACGTCATTGTGAATTGATTGCCGAGCTTCATCGCATCAAGGACCGACCAATAATTGCAGCCGTTGTTGCTGGTGGCGAACCATCATACAACGTCGGTGGTTTACAGGATTTCGTTGTTGTCGTTGGTTCCGAGGCACATGGTGTTTCGTCGGCAGTGTTGTCCGTGGTCTCGCAGCGTGTTAGCATACCTGCTGCACAGGGCGCAGGCGAGTCCTTGAACGCTTCGGTGGCAACAGCCATTCTGTTATACGAACTTGCGCGTCCATGAGACTCTTCACACCCGGCCCGGTCCCCTCTCCAAAGCGTGTGCTCGATGCTTGTGCATCTGGGGTTTTGTTCCATCACGGAGAAGACTTCTCGCAAGTACTTGATGAGACATGGTCTCATCTGCAGACCGTCTTCTCAACTGCAAACCCTGTGCTGTTGATGCCAGGCAGTGGTATGTCGGGAATGGAAGCATGCGTTGCTTCGACGGTGCATCACGAAGATCGTGTTGTTGTGTTCCATCACGGACGCTTCGGTATGCGACTTGTTCGCATCAATGAGATCCATGGCGCCCAGGTAACAGTTCATGAAGTTGCATGGGGCCAAACATGGACGGCAGATCGCGTACGTGAATGTCTGCGCAGCGATCGTGAGCACGGCAGTATCAAGGCAGTCTGGTTCGTGCATAGCGAAACATCAACCGGTGTTGCCCTCGATATGGCATCGATCAGCTCGGTCGTGCGCGAGATTGTACCCGAGACATTGTTGTTTGTGGACGGTGTAACAAGTGTTGGCGTGCAGCAGGTATTGCCCGACGAATGGGATGTTGATGCTGTCGCTATAGGCGTGCAGAAGGGGCTTATGACGCCACCCGGGCTGGCCTGCGTATCTGTAAGTGCACGAATGCAGTCGGCCTTGCGTCGCGGGTCTGACAGAGGAACTTATACTCTGGATCTAGCATCGTACCTAGATGCAATGCAGGAACGAAAAATGGTTTGGACCCCTCCAGTAACCCTTGTGTGCGGTCTGCTCGAGGCCTTGCGTATGATGCTGGAAGAGGGACTCGATAATGTCCTTCAGCGTCACACGGCAACATCTCGTTTTATACGCTCTGAACTTTTGTCGCGTGGCTTTGGTGCATACGGAGACGGCTCATCACATGGTGTTGTCGTAGTCTCCCATCCTATGTCGGAGCAGATACGCAGCATACTTCATCAGCGGTTCGGATTTGTTGTAGCAGGCGGACAAGACCATATGCGCGGTAAGATCTTGCGCCTCGGAACATGCGGCCCCTACACCATGAACGACATGAATGATCTACTCTTTGCTATCGACAGCATTCTGCCGGAGATCAACACGTTGTGAAGCAAACCATCATTGTTGCATCAGGCAACGCACATAAGATCTCCGAGCTCCAAACGCTCCTACGCGAATCAATTGATGTGGACCTGGTACCCATGAGTGATGTCGTGGGCAAGATCGACATCGACGAAACAGGTGCGACGTTTGAAGAGAATGCCTATATCAAGGCCTCACATATCCACGCTCTTACAGGACTTGCTGTAATTGCAGACGATAGCGGCCTGATTATCGATGCCCTTGATGGTGAGCCTGGCGTGTTCTCAGCTCGATATGCAGGCGCCGGCGCGACCGATGCCGATAACCGTGATGTGGTTACCCGCAAACTTGTTGCTCGCGGTCTTGATGTATCAGCAGGCCGATTTTCCTGCGTGTTGTGCTACATCGATTCACAGAGATCAATACTTGCAGACGGACACATAGAGGGAACTGTAACGGCAACGTGTTCTGGTCAAGGGGGCTTTGGCTATGATCCAATGTTCATCCCCAACAATTACGACCAGTCGTATGGCGATCTTCCGCAGTCCGTCAAAGATGCAACCAGTCATCGCTCGCAGGCAGCGCGAAAGCTAGCGGCCATGATCAAGGAACTCGACAACGACAGTTTGCATCCACAAGCCCCCTTTATGACAATGCTTGATGGAGTGTGCCGTGCATCGATCTATGCGGCCAAGGGCGAGTTTGGAAACCTTCGACGTGTTTTGGAGCATTGGGTTGTCGATGGGGAATCGGCAACAGCCGCCTACGAGGCGATGCTGCAGACGTATCTCTTCGCTGGCTTCCCAATCGGCCTTGAGTCTTTATCTGTGCTTGATGCACTGCTGCAACAGCGAGGATTAGCCTCGGCAACGATGGATGTTGAGCCATATGACGTCTCCGTGTTTCAGGTCCGAGGCAAAGAGCTCTGCTCAACCGTCTATGGCAGCGTGTATGAAAAGATGATGCAGCGATTTACTGCTATTTCACCAGAGATAACCTTGTACACCATAGTTGAAGGGTACGGCAAGATATTGTCGCGTCCAGGCCTTGATGGCATTATGCGCGAATGTGCCATCGTATGCATTCTCGCAACGCTTGGACGCCGCTCGCAGTTGTATTCACATGTGCGCGGCGCGCGAAACCTGAGCGCAACGCCACAACAGCTCCAGGTGTGCGCAGATGCTATCCTTGAGTGTGCCGGCATAGAGGCTCTTGATATGTTTCATCAGGTATCGAGCTAGCCCCGTACCCATTCGGCACACGTCGCTACCTGTTGTACTTCAGAATAAACTTCTCAGTCTTGATCATGGATGCTGCGCCCCATACACCGAGGCCTCCTTTGATGTTGCTGAGGCGATAATCGTACGAGTTACGTCGCCCGCTACCAACCTGGTAGAACCACTCTAAAAACTCTTTGTTGGGTGCATAGACTTTGAGATCATGTGATCCATGCCAGCGAGTTGCTCCCCATACGGTTTGGCTTGCCGTAAAGAGTGTACCGCCGAAGATGATGCGTTCATTTGCTACAAGGGTGCCATCGCGGTTAAAGAAGTCTGGCTTTGGACGCGGTGTGCGGGAGTTCGTATCAGACGTTGCAGGAACAAGATACTGTCCGTATCCAAGCGTGTCTTTGCATTCTAGTGCAATAATGTAAAACTCAGTTTTGGGCACTGGTTTCCATGATATGACCAGGGAATCGCCTCCTGGAAAGAGTAACGAGTCGGGGTGTGGGAACTGCACAAGACGAGGTCCACGCAGTATCCATTCAAGTTGCACAGGCGTTGTTGTCGTGGCTTCGAGCGTCTTTCCGAGTGCTTCTACTCGAATGAGGTACGTCGTGCTGGGTAAGACCCGGTACGACGTATCGCGCGCTCTGTACGAGCCTCCGAGCGTATCTGAAACATACTCCATAACGATCTCGACGTCGTTTGCATAGACCCGAACAGTTGCGTCCGAAAGACCAGCCTTAGCAAAAGAGAACGTATCACTAATGGGAAGTGTCCGCATTACGCGGATGTTGGCAAGGGGCTCATCAACAACGGCAAAGCCCTCGATCACGAGTTCTTCTGTATAGTCCGATGGAATTGGGTCTTCGCATGACGTAGACAAAAGCGCAATCGTCAGGACTGTAAGTAATAGTCGCATGGTATTGATCATGGGAGTAGTCATTAGAACTTCACCTCCATAGAGATCGTCGGTAGTATAGGAAGCAGGCGCACGTCCGTTACTTCGGGGAAACCTTCATTAGTGCGGTAGAAACGGAACCAGATGTCACGACGTGAATACACATTGTAAACATCCAAGAACAGTCGGCAAGGCAGATCAAACAGAGTTGTGTTGTAGTTCACATTCAGGTTAAGCTGGTGTGAGTTTGGTAAACGCAGGCCCCACCGCTGCGACGGGTTGATCATCACAATGCCACCATCCCATCCCGGCATACGTCCGCCAAGTGTGGAGGTGGCCCCTGTATACGACTGACCCGATTGAAACATGAACGAGGCTCCGATCTCCCACTTCTCATTCAGATTGTACAGTGCGGTGATCTTCAAGTCGTGACGTCTGTCGAACTTTGGTCGGAACTCGCGTCCTTGGTTGACGCTATCGAATTGTGAGAACACATATCCGAGAGCGTAGCCGATCCAACCCGTCAAGCGCCCCGTCTTTTTCTGAAGAAACACCTCGGCCCCATACGTATGGCCATTGCCGAAGTAGAAAATGTCGGATACAGCTATCGAGCGCCTGTTCCCCTGTTGAAGTTCATTGATATTCTGAAGCGTCTTGTAGTAAACGTCAACGTTCAGATCGTATCCTTCCCATGGTTTGGTTTCTACGGCCGCGATATAGTGCTCAGCTCGACCTGTTGGGGCGGATTGATCGGTAGGAAGCCATGTATCAAAGAACGAGAAGTCGGGCGAGGATGCAAGACGCAGGTACTGATGGTATACGCCCCATGCTGCCTTAACAGCGACTCCATCAAGAACCTGCCAACGCGCAGCAAGACGTGGATCGAAGAGCATGCGGTCGGACTTGGTCCAGTAGTTGGCGCGCAGGCCCCCTTGCAACGACAAGAGATCCGTTACGTTCCAGTTAAACTGCGCGAATGCAGCGTGAACATTATCCCAAATGTTGAGCTCGTTTGTATCTACCTGTTTGTCGTTGCCTGCCAGAGACTGCTCGAAGATCTGCGTGTAGGTAAAGTTGTAGATCGATCCTTCATAGCCGGACTTGACAGTGAAATTCTCGGCCGTAAACCACTCAAACTCCGATTTGATAGTGTAATCAATGATCGAGTTGTTGACGTCGAATTTAAGACCAGAATTATCGCCGGTAAATCCGTTGTCGTAGCGGCTTGCGCTAACGTTCACAATCGAGAATAGCTCCGGAGAGTACACATGAGACCATCGGGCAGCTGTTGCGCGGTTACCAATGCGCACACCAAAATCTAAACCTGGTTGAGAGAACGTAAGGTTATCGCGGGTAAGAAAGCCGCTAGCTGAAACCTTGTCATCATCACCTAAGTTCTGCGTGAGCTTTACATTGACATCGTAAAAGTTGAAGGATGGAAGGGGCGATTGCGGATCTTCAGGAAACAGACCTGTAACCAGGTCCAAATAGGTACGACGACCGCCTACAAAGAACGATCCATTCCCCATCGGACCCTGTAGTGAGAATCTCGAGGAGATCAGTCCGAGTCCTACAAGCCCCTCTACGTGATCACGATTACCATCTTTTTGCGTGATGTTCAGCACTGCCGACATGCGTCCACCGAACTCTGCTGGAAAGCCTCCCTTAACGAGGTCAACGTCTTTGATCGCGTCGTTATTGAATGCCGAGATAAATCCAAACAAGTGTGTAGGATTGTAAACTGTCATGCCGTCGAGGAGCACCAGATTTTGATCTGGCGAGCCCCCTCGAATGAAAAGTCCAGAAGATATCTGCGACGAGGTCAGTACTCCTGGAAGCATCTGCAGCGCACGAAACACGTCTGCCTCTCCACCGATACGTATCTGGGAGAGTTGTTCCATGGGAATGTTCACACGTGAGATTGATATCTGACGTTTGTCTTCTTCGCGCTCGGCTGTAACAACAACAGCATCGCCTTTGGTTATGGCCTGCTGTAACTGCACACGCAGCTTTTGCGGTTTACCAGCCTGAAACGTTAGCTGCACCTCGCGTGTCTGGTATCCGACAGCCGATACAACGAGCGTGTACGAGCCCGCTGGAATAGAGCCAATGGTAAAGTAGCCGCTTTTGTTGGTATAGGCTCCAAACTTGGTGCCTTTGATCTTTGCCGTGGCACCAACCAATGTCTCCTTGGTGATGCTGTCTTCAACAAATCCGTTTACTGATGCAGCGGAACTCTGCAGGGCCTGCGATGAAACGTAACTCAGTAACAGTCCTAACACGGACGCAAATAGGCGTATTGACACGGTGCAGATGCTCTACGTAAAAGTTCATGAAACGATAGCACAGGAACGAAATTCGTATCGAAATAGTTTCTTGACGTAGTTTTGTGTCTCAGTACAACTACAAAGAGCTATGGCAATCTACATTACAAGCGACTGCATCAACTGCGGGGCATGCGAGCCCGAGTGTCCGAACACGGCGATTTATGAGGCCGGTGCCGAGTGGTCACTTGGTGAAAACAAGTTCCATGATTCTACATCGCCCGGTGGCTTCAACGGTGAGTTCTTCTCAGGTGAGTTCTACTACATCGTGCCTGACAAGTGCACTGAATGTAAAGGTTTCCACGATGAACCACAGTGCGCAGCTGTCTGCCCGGTAGACTGTTGTTTGCCAGATCCAAATAATGTTGAGTCAGAACAGCAGCTCCTCACGAAGAAAGACTACCTCGATACAGTAGACACGATTCGTCTGCGCAATTGAGATGTTCGTAGAGGTTCATGTAGAACGTGGTCGCATTAGAGCGGTGCTACCCTGCACCACGGGTTCGATCATACGCACGGAAACGACATCGTATGAGTTCCCTGGATGCAGCCTCTATCCGGGTTTCGTTGATAATCACGCCCACATTATGGGGCTTGGAGAGTTCGTAAGCAACACGCGGCTTGATGCCGCAACAAGCCAGGCCGAGGCTGTACGCATACTTCGTGATGCGGAGCCACGCGATGGCTGGGTCAGAGCTCGCGGATGGAATCATGAGTTATGGTCGGATGCAACGCTGCCCTCGCGGACAACACTGGACGAAGCATTCCCGGACGTGCCTGTATACGCAACCCGCATTGATGGCCACTGCGCATGGGTTAATTGTGTTGCACTCGAGCAAGCTGGCATTGATCCATCTGGACATAGCGGACTTCTCATCGATGATGACATGCTGCCGGTCATGAACGTCATGCCGGAATACTCTGACGAGACGATGAGAGAGTTCATCATGCGTGCAGCAACACTCTGCAGCGAGCATGGTATTACTGAAGTTCACGACATGGATGTCTCGGAGGCAGCAGCGCGTATCACACGAGAGCTGGCAGAGTCCGGACGTCTCCCGATTCGCGTTCAGTCGTTTGTTCGTGCCCAAAACGGTGAATGGTCAGTGCATGGGCTGCTTCCGGCAGGAGGCGAGTTTCACCGGATGGCTGGTGTAAAGCTCTTTGCAGATGGCGCACTTGGATCTCGTGGAGCTCTTCTGTCGGCCCCGTACTCAGATGACACGGCAAACTGCGGCATCGAGGTTGTTTCTGTTGATCATATGCTGGCAGAGTGTAATGCGGCCGTAGACGCAGGCTGGCAGGCCATCGCAATTCATGCCATCGGAGATCAGGCTGTTAGCAACGTGATCGACGTTTACGAGCAGATACGCAGACGCGACGATGCGCAGGAGCTGGTTCTGCGCATTGAACATGCGCAACATGTTCGTCCAGAAGATCTAGCCCGTATGTCCAAGCTCAATATCATAGCATGCGTTCAGCCGACACACTGCATCAGTGATGCCGTTATGGCCGTGAAGCGATTAGGCACCGACCGTTTGAGCTGGTCGTATAGGTGGAGAACGTTGGTCGACTCCGGTGTGCACATCGGGGCAGGTTCAGACTTCCCTATCGAAGACCCTTCTGTACTGGCAGGTATTGATGCGTTTGTCCGTCGAATTCCTCGCGGCATGCAAGCCTCATGGCTAGATCATGAATGTATCTCGCAGCAGGAGGCATTGCAGGCATTCACAGAAGGGGCTCATAAAACGGTTGGTATGGAGTATCGTAGAGGACGCCTGGAGGTTGGCTTTGACGCCGACTTTACGGTGGTCGACAGAGACCTCTTAACATGCAAGGCAGAGGATATTACGACGACGACGATTCTTGCAACCTTTACTGCCGGGGTTTGCAGATATTCGCGTCATGCGACCTGATCTACAGCAGCAGTTTGTAACGCGTGTTACAGAAGATACATACAACGCCTTTCGGCGCGATCTTGAGCATGATCTTGGACTAGAGATCGAGTTCCGCATCTGTGAGATGCCAATCTTCGTCTCAGCCGAAATGCGTCAGCAACTCGAGTCGGCCGCTGTTGACATCATACGACAGTGTGTAACACCAACCAATCGCGAACGTTCACGAGCTACCCTAGAACCTCGCTACACGGTGCCACATGAACATGAGGTTCCACTCTTCTCCGTTGTCGATTTTGCCATCACGCAGGATGCAAATGGGGTCTATAGACCCAGGCTGATTGAACTGCAGGGGTTCCCATCGCTCTTCGGGTACCAATACGAGTTCGCCTCGCGTATGATCGACACATATCAGCTCGACGGCTGCACCCCGTTCTTCGGTGGCATCGATGCAGATCAATACAAAGGTTTGTTGACTGATGCCATTTTTGGTGGACATGACCCGCAGGAAGTTGCTCTTGTGGAGATCGACCCACATCTGCAAAAGACACGTCCCGATTTTGTTGCCATGGAGAAGCTGATAGGTCTGCAGACGATCAACATCCGCAATGTCGTTCCTCATGGTAAGGGGCTTGCATTCCGTCGCAGCGATGGTACGCTGCAAGAGCTTCGGAGGATCTTTAACCGAGCCATTGTCGATGAACTCGATGACCTTGGTGTCGAGCTTGGTTTTGCCTGGTCCGATAACATCGATGTCGAATGGGCCGGCCACCCGAATTGGTACTTCCGCATTAGTAAGTACCTGCTGCCGTATCTGGATCATCCGACCGTACCCAAGGCATATGTTGTAGCAGACCTTGGCAGCCTTCCCGATGATATTGAACGCTTTGTGCTGAAACCGCTCTTTGCCTTCGCGGGCAAAGGCGTCAATGTTGCGCCGACGCATGCAGACGTCTTAGCTATCCCAATCGAGGAACGCAATGGATGGATTCTGCAGGAGAAGGTTCAATACGCACCATGTGTTGCAACACCTTACGGAGATAACTTCGTAGAGATTCGCGTGATGCTCATATGGAATGATGGTGCAGACGGACCACGACCTGTGATGTCGCTTGCCAGGACTGGGCGCGGCCCCATGATGGGGGCCCGCTATAACACTGCACCGTGGACGGGTAGTTCTGGGTGCGTGTTTGTTGAATGATCAACAACAATTGGCTTACTGTGCGAGCAAGGCTTCGATGCGGTTTGTTGCCTCATCCAAGAACTGCTCTTCTGGGTGCAAGCCTACTTCCTTGAACTGGATGCGACCATCTTTGCCGAGATAGAACTTTGTTGGGATACCAGTTACGCCGAACTTCCCGACCACACTATCATCCTTATCAAGGTACATTGGGAAGGAAAGAGACGTGTTCTTGGCCATAAAGTCGTTCACGGTCTTTACTCGGTCGTCGGTGCGTTCCCATACATTTACGATAGCAAACACAACGTTTGGGTTGTCTTTGTATCGCAGGTAGAGTTTGTTGAGCGATGGGAACGACTGTCTGCATGGCCCGCACCATGTGGCCCAGTAGTCGATGATAACGACTTTGCCTTTCCAATCTGAAATCTTTACAGGCTTACCATCCAAGGTTGTAAAGGTTCCCTCGATTGGCTGCTGATTGAGCATGTCCTGCACAACGCGCTGCGCCATGCGCCTGCGTCCTTTGGCGCGAAGTTCCTGTTCGCGCTCGGCAACTTCTGAACTGTCGTCTCCGTCTTGCTTGAGCAAGGCACGGAACGTATCTACCACCTTAGGTGTTGCTGCGCCCAATGCGATGGCTCGTTCTGCAAGCTCAAGAGCACCCTTCTTTTGTCCGTTCGTTGCGCGCATCTCCACGAGCATCTCCACACAACCCTTCTCGAGGTCGTCTCCACCGATCTCGATGCTCTTTTCAAGTGCCGTCATTGCCTCTTGCTCACGTCCCATAGCGCGTAGGATAGCCCCCTGCACAAAACGTAACTGCGAACTCGCAAGACGCTGCTCCTCTTTCCATTCAGAGGCACCCATGTTCTGAGGCCTGCGAGACTCATCATTGGCGGCATTGAGTCCCATGTCGATAAACGTCAAAGCCTGTGGACGCAGCGAATCAATGGAACCGATGAAGTTTACGGCCTGGTGGATCGAGCGTGCTGATAATCCCTGCGTGCGCGTTACAAATGCTGCAAGCAGTGGCATGGCATTCTGCTGCGTTGTTGCGTTAAGAACAGCGTCGATAATATTCTGTCTAGCAGGTGAAGATGCCCACTTGCCAATATGCTCCGCCGCACGGCCTACAAACTCGTCGAGTGACTTTGATGCTCCGAGCTCCTGAAGCTGAGCTTGCTCTGCAACCGTAGATGTGGGAAATCGCCTTGCGGCATCTGTCATAATGCGCTCAGATTCTTCCTGCTTCTGTTGCTCGGCGTATGCCTGTGCGATGGCAATGGCCTCGAGCGGTCCCTGTATCTGGGTAACCTGCGAAGTGAGTTCACGGTACTTCCCTTTCGCCTCGTCCTCGGTTAAATCACCGGTGTTCTTGGCGATCATGATGTAGTTGAACTGGGCGACGATATTTCGGGGATATGACCTGGTTTCCTTGTTGAGATACTCAAGGGCTTCGGTAAAGTCATCCTTCATGCGGCACGGCTGCGGGAGCTGTCCGTATCTGGCCATCGCGGCCTTCAAATTTGCACCTTCAACAGGCTGACCCTTTGTGTTGTGGACAAGAATCTCCCAGAACAATTCCTTGTTGGTATCGTAGACAAGGCCATTGCCTACCTTGACGATTGCGTACACCGCATCCTTGGGTAGCGTCAACGTTCCCGTCCAGCGTCCGGAAGAACGCTCAAGTGGAATCTCGATAGCCAAAGGAAGCTCAGCCGCAGGTGTAAACGTATAAACGACGGCGTGAATGTTCTTGCGATTCATCATTGCCTTGTCGGGATCCATTGGCGAGTATTCGAGCTGTATCTGCTCGCCAAGCTTTGGGCTTAATGGAAGCGATACGAGTGTACCAGCAGAGGTCAATGCGGCAAAGCGCAAACAACATGCAACAACAGCGAACTGAACAACGAGGCGCATAGGTGCTTAATGGTATCGATGAAAGAACAGTGGACGACGAAATTACCGCGTTAGACCGTAGCCTCCATCAACATAGATGGTCTGCCCGGTGATATAGTTTGACGAGGTGGCAAAAAACATCACTGCATCGCACACATCGACGTCTGTGCCGTGACGCTGCATCGGTATCCGTTCTGTTGGAATGAGTCCTTTGTCAGCGTCGGTCGTATCATTGGGTTGTGCAATAGCACCGGGCGCCACGATGTTCACACTGATACGTGGAGCAAGACTTCGAGCAAGAGATAATGCTGCTGTACGAGCTGCAGCCTTGCTGGAGTTGTATAACAGACGGTCCTTCCAGATCTCTGTTGCTCCGAGTGAACCAATTGAAACAATGCGGCCTGCCTGTTGCGAGCTGGCGCACAAGCTTGCGTACCATCCGGCCAAGACCAGAAGTGGTAGCGCGTTTACACGCATGGCGTTGATGAACTGCTCGGATGTAAGGTTGATAGGATCTTGCGCATCCGGAAACACTCCGGCAGCAACAACTACCAGGTCTGGAACACCAAGTTCAGACACCATTGTATCCCAGGAGGACCGCAACGATTGTTCATCACGCAGATCACAACATGAAGCTTTGTACTGAAGGCCTATCTGCGTTATCTCTGTCTCTAACGACTGCGCATGCTGCTCCGAGGTGTGATAGGTAACACCAATGTCGTATCCGGCCGAGGCCAGCCGTAATGAGATCGACCTACCCAGCCGCCTTGCGCCCCCGATGACGAATGCTAACGGCATGACGGGTCTTCCATCGGCAGTTGATGCTGTGTCACCGAGACAAGAACGTCGCCTTCCTGCGCCTGCAGCGGCGCATTAGGGTGGGCATGCTCACCGCGCACGTAGCCGAGTGCATACCATGATGCTCCTGAGCAGGACGGGGTGACACTTGTAACGACGCCAATGTCAGCACCATCTACAAGAAGCCTTGCGCCTACCGATACCTGTTGGGTGGATGTCAGCCCCATGACACGTTGTTTGACCTTGTTGTAGCTGTCAAGACGTGCCACCACTTCCTGTCCGATGTAGCAGCCCTTGGCAAACGACGTTAGGTGCAAGAGTCCAGCTTCGAGTGGATTGTAGGCATCTGTCCATTCATTACCGTGCTTGCCCATTCCGGCCAGGATGCGCACATATTCGACCTCCAAGGGCGCAAGCTCGGGTAGGACGTCCTGGTGCTCGCGCAATCCCGCACGAATGGCTTCGGCCGTCTTTTTCGGAGCGATAATCCAGTATGAGACTTCGCACGGCGATGGTTGACGCGTGATGATCACGCTCGTATCGTCGAGTTCTACCGCGCACCATTGGTCAAGCGCGAAACCACCGACGGATGTTCCACAAAGCTGTTCGACGACTTCTGCAGATCGCGGACCACAGATCTCGAGCATTTCATGAAGAGTCGATTCATCATGGAGTTTGACATCATCCATGATAACATACTTACGAAGCCACTGCACGATAGCTGCATTTTGGCCCGGTGAACACAACAGATAGGACGAATCGGCGTCGTGAAGAATGCCCAGAACATCGATGATGCGGGCTTTGTCAGTCAGAAGCACAGTGTGCTTGCCATATCCGGGACGGACATCGCGCAGATCAGCTGTTGTTAGCCTATGGAGAAGATCGATGCGGTCTGACCCCGTCAGCTTGAGAATTGTCCAGGATGAACGGTCGCACCAGGCAGCTGATGTTCGCGCTGCTACTACTGATGCGGCAGAAATTTGAGAAGTTTGCATGTTCTGTGTTGTGTTGAGAATTCAAACCTACGAAAAGCGTTCCATGAGGTTACTCTTCCTCTTACTTCTTATGTCTGTTACCGTGCCGGTGTGCGCTCTGGAGCGCGTGCCGTGCAGGGTGGTGTTTCGTGACAAAGGGCCAGAGCTCTTTGAGCCGGGCGCGACGCTGTATGATCAGACCCTCAAGAGTTATCACCCAAGAGCAATTGAACGAAGAAGCAGGATAGGTCTCAACCCCCTGCTGACCCAGGAAGACAAGCCATTGTTCGGGCCCTATGTGAATGATGTTCTGGCTGTAAGCGACTCCTTACTTTCCGAATTGGTTTGGTTGAATGCTATCATTGTGGGTCTTGACAGTGCTGAACAGGCTGAAATAGCCGAGCTACCGTTCGTGCTCTCTGTTACAGCGACCTCGAGTCTTTCCTACACGCAGCTGCTTGACATCGACTGCTCCCCGGCAGCATATGGTCCGTCAGGTCAGCAACTGTCGGTTCTGCAGATTCAACAGCTCCACGATGCAGGTTTGTTTGGACAAGGGGCTCGCATAGGTATCATCGATAACGGTTTTCGATGGAGGGAAATGTCGACTCTGCGCCATGCGCAGGTTGAGCGGGAGTACGACTTCATCTTTCGGGACTCTATAACTGCCAACGAGTCTGGCGACGTTGATGTGCAGGATGCTCATGGAAGCAGCATTTTCTCCGTGGTTGGCGGATGGAGTCATGACTCTGTAACCGGTGTGGCCCCCTTTGCAACCTACCTTCTGGCAAAGTCAGAAGACATGCGCTATGAACGCAGGATCGAGGAAGAACTCTACGTAGAAGCTATGTATTGGCTGGAGCGCAACGGTGCCGACATAGCGTCTTCGTCGCTGGGCTATTTGACCTTCGATTCAACAGACGCATCAACGCCATATGATCTGCTCGATGGCAAGACAACATTCGCGGCAAGAGCGATCAATCTGGCAGCACGCCGAGGGATGCTCTGTGTAACAGCTGCAGGTAACTACGGCAGACCTCGGACATTAATCACTCCTGCAGATGCCGACAGCGCTATCACTGTGGGCGCAATGGCTGTAGGAGCCGATACATTGTGGGCATACTCGAGCAGAGGCCCCACAGCCGATGGACGTCAGAAGCCAGAGATCACTGCCCAGGGCATGGGCGTAAATTGTCAGACGCCAAATGGCACGATGGTTCGATCTTCAGGCACGTCGCTTGCCACGCCAATGGTGGCCGGACAGCTAGCTCTTCTTCGCGGTCTGTATCCGGATGTGCAGCTCTATGAACTTCGCAATGCGCTGTATGCCCATTCCATGTTCCCAAATCAACGTGATGAAGCGATGGGGCATGGTGTGGCAAACACTCTTGCCGCAGCGAAGGATTTAGGTCCGGGCATTGGACGCCCGAGCGTGGTAATCGTAAGCCCCCTAACTGCGATGTTCATACCTGTGTTCTGCTCGAATCCTACAGCCGTAGAAGCTGTGGTTACAAATGCTACTACAGGTCAACGACAGAAAATCACGGGTAGTCCGATTGAGGGTGTTTGGTACTTCCTACAGTTCCCGGATGAAGTCTTCGTCGGTGGTGATACTATAGAGGTTCATATCACCGCCACCGATTCAACCCGGGGACGTGTCAGATCCTACCCCGGCGATTTCGCAACGTTTCGAGTTGCGCGTGGTAACGTGGATGTACCGTGTGCGGTGCGGCTGCCTACAACAATCACGAGCGTTGCCGCTACTTCAACCATGGCTGAAATGGCGGTGCTCGACCAACCTGTTGCAGCAGGTGCAGATGCTGTCTTGTTAGCCTTGGGATCTGCCGATACCCAGGTATTCTCGACGAGGCTCTTTACCATGGATGGCAGGGAGATGGATGTTACATATCAACACGAAGGCAACAGGCTGCACGTCGTTCCCCGGCTACCACTTGCTCGCGGTGTCTATGTGATAGCAGTTAGCCACAGTAGTGGCATGAGTTCAGTTCCATTTGCTGTCAACTAAGACAATGTCAAACCGTAATTCCTTCTCCTTTCTGCTGTCGCACTACAAGCCCCATGCTTGGAAAATGATCATTGCATTGGTGTTTATGATCCCAAGCAGCGGTATCAGTCTCGTGTTCCCGGCAATGACTGGCACAATCATAGACCAGATCCTAACAACGAACGATCCGTCGAGTCTGTATCAAACAGGTGGATTGTTCCTTGGACTACTTACCGTTCAGGCTGTTATCGGGTATGCGGTCTCGATCACAATGTCTCGAACAACTGAGCAAGTGATTGCCTCGCTGCGCTCAAATCTGTTTCAGCACATCGTTAAACTGCCTCTTGCCACGCTGTCAAAACATCGGATTGGTGAGCTATCGAGCAGGATCTCGAGTGACCTGACGCAAATTCAGGAGACGTTCTCGTTCTCACTTCTGCAGCTTGTTCGACAGTCAATATTCCTTGTTGGATCTATCGTATTGATCCTTACCCGCAGCGTGCAGCTCACGATTCCAATTCTCATAGGTATGCCACTTATCGTAGGTGCGGCCGTACTTATTGGACGAAGGCTGCGCAAACTCTCGACCAAAACGCAGGATGCATTGGCCACAACGTCCACCATTGTCGAGGAAACTCTTCAAAGCCTTCAGTCGGTGAAGTCGTATGTTCAGGAGCAGCATGAGATAGCACGATACAAGTCTGCTCTGGACGAGAATGTCTCCTTAGCGATCAAGGGAGCCCGTTTGCGTGCGGGGTTCGTAACGTTCATCATCTTCACCATTTTCGGTGGTATAGCGGCTGTAATCTTGTATGGGGCTCGCCTGGTGCAGGCTGGCGATGTTTCCATGGGAGAACTGCTTTCGTTCCTCATGTATGCGATGTTTGTTGGCGGTGCACTTGGATCATTCGCAGAGCTCTTTGGTCAGATTCAAAAGTCACTTGGCGCGGCTGTCCGTATCCAGGAACTCATGGAAGAGACACGTGAGCATGTTGGTGAAGATTCATCAGCAGTAGCAATTCGTGGCATAGAGCTGCGGGACGTGTCGTTTACGTATCCAGACCGTCAGGATCGCATGGCCGTAGAGCAGTTGTCACTATCTGTTCTTCCTGGACAGAGGATTGCCTTTATCGGCGAAAGCGGTTCTGGAAAGTCAACCACAGCGGCATTGATTCAACGACTCTACGAGCCAAGTTCCGGCACGATCAGCTACGACGGTAAGCCGGCCTCAGAGTACTCACTTGCGCAGATTCGACGCAACATCGGCGTTGTGCCGCAGGATATTGTGCTCTTTGGAGGTACGATCGAGGAGAACATCAGGTACGGACGTCCAAATGCGACGCAAGAAGAAGTTCGGCAGGCAGCCCGAGGTGCTAATGCACTTGAGTTTATCGAAGAGTTTCCAGAAGGTTTCGCTACTCTTGTTGGCGAGCGGGGTATGAAGCTCAGTGGCGGTCAACGCCAACGTGTAGCAATCGCCAGAGCCTTACTGAAGAATCCGCCTATTCTGCTCTTGGACGAGGCCACAAGCTCGCTGGATGCAGAAAGTGAGCATCTCATCCAGGATGCACTCGAGCGTCTGATGGCCAACCGCACATCGGTTATCATTGCCCACAGACTCAGCACCGTGCGTACCTGTGATGTGATTTACGTGTTTTCCCACGGTAGTATAGTCGAATCTGGGACACATGAGATGCTGCTTGATAAGGGCGGAATCTATCAGCGATGGTGCGACTTGCAGTTCATTCGATAATCTCATTTGCAATTGCGCCATATACCCCTATATTTGCACTCCGTTTTCTACGTGAAACGGGCCCATAGCTCAGCTGGGAGAGCGCTTCAATGGCATTGAAGAGGTCAGCGGTTCGATCCCGCTTGGGTCCACCAGCGTAACGGTTACGGGATCGTAGCTCAGCTTGGTTAGAGCGCCGCCCTGTCAAGGCGGAGGTCGCGGGTTCGAGCCCCGTCGGTCCCGCTCCCGAACAACAAACGTCCGATTGCACTACGCAGTCGGACGTTTTTTTTATTGCTTGGGTCACAACCCACCCCGACCCTACAGTGACCCTACGAAGTAATCTGTCATTCGTCATTGGTCATTGTTCATTGTTCATTCGTCATTGGTCATTGTTCATTGTTCATTGGTCATTGGTCATTGGTCATTCGTCATTGGTCATTGGTCATTCCCCTCCTCCAGCACCACGGAACTTATCTTCTTCATCTGCAAAGAGGATGTTAAACGAGGTCATAGAGCCATAGATCTTTGTGATGTAGCCCTGCAGCTTGACCTTCTCAGCAAGGCTGAGATTTGCGTTTGCGTTGATCTGCTGCTCCATGACACGCACATTATCTCGCATCATCACGATCTTCTGCATAAAGCGCTCAATCGACATCTCGTGCTGCTTCAGCGAGTCATCCGCTGGTTTGAAGATCATCGTACCATGCTGCCATTTGGAAGCCATCGGTGCATTATGACGCTTCTCGAGTTCATTGGCAATCATCGAGGCGAGGAGTTTAAGTTCTTGATGGTCCATATCGGGAAAGATAAATGACGAATGACGAATGACGAATGACTAATGACTAATGACTAATGACTAATGACTAATGACTAATGACGAATGACTGACATCGTAACTGGCAACTCGTAATTGGTAATTCGTAATTCGTAATTCGTAATTCGTAATTGGTAATTCGTAATTGGTAATTCGTAATTGGTAATTCGTAATTGGTAATTCGTAATTGGTAATTCGTAATTGGTAACTCGTAATTGGTAATTCGTAATCACCTTCGATACAACGTCTTCTCATCAATATAATCCCGGACGGCTTTGACGGTTTGGTAGTTGATACTTTTGCCGTCGGCTACGCGATTACGTATATCCGTTGATGAAATCTCAAGCAAGGGGGCTTGAATCCATACTGGTGGGCGGTTATCGACGGTTAGTTGTTCCGTCATACGTTGTTCTTGCTCTGGAGTTAGAAGGAACGGACGTCGAACAATACAGAGTTGGGCGATACGGCAGATGTCCTGCCATTCTTTCCAACGGACAAACTCGACTGCCTGGTCGCTGCCTATCAGCAGATGCAACGAAGCTCCCGGGTGCTGCTCGAACATGGTCCGAAGCGTATCAATCGTAAACGAAACACCTTGACGGTCTACTTCTGCGGTGCTAACATGAAACATTGGATGCTGTTCGGTGGCCAACGCGACCATCGCAACTCGGTCTGCGGGTGATGCCAGCCCCTTGTCGCCAACTTTAAATGGGGACTGGTAGGCGGGTACGAAGTAACAAGCATCAAGATGCAGTTGGTCTACGAACCTGTCTGCAATGATCAGGTGTGCAACATGGATTGGGTTGAACGACCCACCAATGATACCGATGCGTTGGGCTGGTGAAGACATGTGAGCGTGATGATTTAGAGTAACAAGAGCAGCGATACGGCCATCACGGCCATTCCTGCAACAAGTCCATAGATACTGAGGTGGTGCTCTCCGTATTCCCGGGCAGCAGGCAGAAGTTCGTCGATAGAGATGAACACCATAATGCCGGCAACCAGACCGAACACCACTCCCATGACCACGGGACTCATGAACGGGAGCAAAACGAGATAACCAATAACTGCGCCGACTGGTTCAGCTAAACCTGATAAAAACGAATACAGGAATGCCTTTTTGCGGTCTTGCGTAGCATAATAGACTGGTACACTAACCGCGATTCCCTCGGGTATGTTGTGGATGGCAATTGCAACGGCAATAGCAAGACCCAGACTAGGATCGTGCAGGGCGCTCACAAACGTGGCGAGGCCCTCAGGAAAGTTGTGTATGCCGATAGCTAGCGCTGTCATCACACCAACTCGCAGGAGTCGATGTTTGCGCGTGTACTCTTCTTTCTTTTCTTCATCATCGAGGGCTTCGATGCTCATGTTTTCATGAGGGTTCTCGTGACTCGGTACAAGCTTGTCGATTATTGCAATCAGGGCAATGCCGGCAAAAAACGAAAGCACGGAATACCATCGTCCGCCCTGAGGACCGTATACCTGAGTTAGCGCAGAGTTGCTTTTCGCAAGAATCTCTACAAACGAGACATAGATCATCACTCCAGCCGAAAAGCCGAGTGAGAGCGATAAAAACTTCGTTGATGTCTTTTTCGCAAAGAAGGCCATCGCCGAGCCGACGCCGGTGGCAAGGCCTGCCAGTAGCGTCAGTGCAAAGGCGTACCCCAATGCATGTACATCCATTAGACGTTCGTCGTAACCAGGGTCGATGCTGTTGCACGGCGTCCGTGGACGACGTTCAGTGAAACAAACGAGCGGTTTTGCTTGACGCGTGCTTCGAACTCTTCACGGAACTTCTCAATGAAGCCCTTCACAGGCCATGCAGCTGCATCTCCGAGAGCGCAGATCGTGTTGCCTTCGATGTTTGATGCGACGCTGTAGAGTAGATCGATGTCTGAGCTCGTGGCATCACCATGATCGAGGCGGTGCAGAACCTTTTCCATCCATCCACAGCCTTCACGGCAAGGAGTGCATTGTCCGCATGATTCGTGATGGTAGAAGCGTGCAATGCGAAGCGTAACTGCTACGATGTCTGTGTCTTCATCCATAACCATGATACCGGCTGTGCCGATATGCGTACCGATTTTCTTGAGGTACTCTTCATCCATGCAGATTCCTTCGATCTCATCACCGCGGAGCGGCGGCATAGACGAACCACCAGGGATGACGGCCTTGACCTTCTTGTTGCCAGGCACGCCTCCACAAATGTCATAGATGATGTCTGTGAGCTTGACGCCAGTTGGAAGCTCGTATACACCCGGCTTGTTGACGTGTCCGCTAACACCGTAGAGAAGCGTTCCGGTATGACCAGGTGCTCCGATGGCTGCGAAGGCATCAGCCCCCATTGTCATGATAGCCGGGACAGTTGCGAGTGTCTCAACATTGTTGATCGTTGTAGGCATTCCCCAAAGCCCCTTGTTCGCTGGGAATGGCGGCTTGTAACGCGGATAGGCGCGGTCGCCTTCCAGCGAGTTCATGAGTGAGGTTTCTTCACCGCAGATGTAGGCTCCAGCACCCTTGTGCACTACGATGTCGATAGAGTAGTCACCACCAAATGTCTTCTTCATCGCATCACCGATGAGCCCCTTAGCATATGCTTCGTCGACAGCATCCTGCATAAGATCAACCCACTTGTGATACTCGCCGCGGATATAGATGAACGCCGTCTTGATGCCCATTGCATAGCCCGCGATCATGATGCCTTCGATAAGGCCGTGCGGATTGAATTCGAAGATTTGACGGTCTTTGAACGAGCCTGGCTCCGATTCATCGCCGTTGATGGCCAGATACTTTGGCTTTTCGTTACCCTTCGGCATGAACGACCACTTCAGTCCAGTTGGGAAACATGCACCGCCACGGCCGCGCAGACCCGACTTTTTGACCTCGTCGATGACGGCATCTGGTGACATGCCGATGGCCTTTTTATAAGCCCCATAGCCACCATTGGCCATGAAGACGTCAGCCTTGTGGAGATCCTTGATCTGCGGGAGTACGAGATGTGGTGCCGAATACATGAAGTGTCCTTCGTGAAATACGTTCGTTACGACAGGCAAATATAACTGCGAAACATTAGTCGCAGGACTCAATAACAACAGCCAGCCCCTGGCCAACGCCAATGCAAAGTGCAGCCGCACCATAGCGGAGTCCGCGTCTGCGCATTTCCCGGGCAAGATGTCCTAGAATGCGTCCCCCACTCATACCCAAGGGATGTCCGATGGCGATAGCGCCACCATTGACATTTACCCGGTCGTTATCAAGGTGGAGTTCGCGTATACATGCCAAACTCTGAGCAGCAAATGCCTCGTTAATTTCTACAAGTTCCAGATCGCTGACGCCTATACCTGCGCGTTTGCATGCAAGCTGGATCGCGCCCACCGGACCAATTCCCATAACACGTGGGTCTACGCCCACTGCCCCGCTGCTGATGATCTTAGCAATAGCATGCCCACGAAGTTCCGGATGCTGTTCCAACATCGACTCACTGGCAAGAAGCATCGCCGCCGCACCGTCGTTAAGGGAGGATGAGTTACCGGCCGTTACCGAGCCCCCCTTGCGGAATGCAGGCTTGAGTGCAGACATACTCTCAATCGACGTCTCAGGCCGCGGCTGCTCGTCTGCAGAAATGATGGTGGGGTCGCCTTTGCGATTGGGAATCGCATACGGGATGATCTCATCACGTAGCACACCGCTTGATCTTGCAGCACAGGCTCGTTGGTGCGACTGCATGGCAAACGCATCTTGATCTTCCCGCGATATACCCCAACGCTCTGCAATGTTCTCGGCAGTTTCACCCATCGATTCAAGTGGAAACATCGTTTCCATGGCAGGGTTCGGATACCGCCAACCAAGCGCTGTGTCGTATACGGTAAGGTTGCCGAATGTTGCTTTTCCGGAGACATTCTTCGGCATGCTGTAGGGGGCTCGCGACATACTCTCGACGCCGCCGGCAATGATCAGATTTGCTTCGTTTGAGCGAATCGCGCGCATGCCCTGGATGACAGCTTCGAGCGACGAAGCGCAGAGTCTATTGACAGTAACAGCAGGGACTGATTGAGGCAAACCGCCTAGAAGCGCTGCCATGCGGGCAACATTTCGATTGTCTTCCCCTGCTTGATTTGCGCAACCTATGATAACGTCGTCAACAAGTGATGGATCGATACCCGTGCGAGTCACGAGCGCGCGAAGTACCCCACCTGCCATGTCGTCCGGACGCACCGAACTCAGGGCTCCGCCATACTTACCTACTGCTGTGCGAATGGGATCGATGATGTATGCCATGATGTTGCTGTTAAGTGAGTTTACAGTGCTGCCAGATTCTTGTTCAGTTTCTCGAGTGCATCTGTCCAGTCGCGCATTTTCTGACGCTCTGTTTCGACAACTTCGGGTTTTGCGTTCTGAACGAACGACGCATTACCAAGTTTTTTCTCAACGCCATATATAGCCCCCTGCAGACGAGTGATCTCTTTTTGCATGCGCGCACGCTCTTTCTCGAGATCTACCTTGCCGGCAACGACCATGAAGATCTCGTTGCCGCGCACTACGTCGGCAACCGACCCGGCTGGTTTTGGTGCTTCGGATGAGATCGTCAGCGATGCACAACGTGCAAGCGAAGTGATGATAGCCTGCTGTTCGGTAAAAAAGTCCACGTTTTCAGCGTCTACCCGCATCACAACATCGAGCTTCTCACTTGGGGGAATCCCCATCTCTGCGCGTTGTCTGCGCATGGCCTCGACCACGAGCTGAAGCGTCTCGAATCGCTGCTCGGCAGCGGGCTCGACGTGCGCAGTGTCTGCAATTGGTGCAGGCTGCGTAGATATTGATACGTCAGTTGCGTGACCATACAAACCGTGCCAGAGTTCTTCGGTGAGAAACGGCATCACCGGATGAAGAAGCTTGAGCGTGCCTTCTATGATGCTGAATGCATTGGCAAGAACAGCGCGTTTGTCGGCATCGGACGATGCCCTCGCTGTCTGAACCTTGACGATCTCCACATACCAATCACAGAAGTCGCGCCAAATAAAGTCGTACAAACACTTCGAGTACTCAGTGATCCTGTAGGCACTCAGGTGTTGCCGGGCAGTCTGCACGGTGGTGGCGTAGCGCGAGCGGATCCACCTGTCGGCTGTTGTGAGCTGATAATCTTCACTGGCTGCCACAGTATCATCGATTTCCTGCTCTTTCATCTGCAGGAACCTGCAGGCATTCCAGACCTTGTTCGCAAAGTTGCGACCAAGTTCCATCGATGGAATGTCCTGGGTCTTTTCATCGATATCAAGACGAACATCCGAGCCCAGCGGGGCCAGGTAGATCATCGTAAAGCGAATCGCATCCGAGCCATACTGACTGATGATGTTCAGCGGATCTGGTGAATTACCCAACGACTTCGAAAGCTTACGCCCCTTGGCATCACGTATGATCGAGGTAAAGTAGACGTCACGAAACGGCACCGTGCCGCGGAACTTAACCGTGGCCATGATCATCCGGGCAACCCAAAAGAAGATGATATCTGGTCCCGTCACAAGCAGGTTGGAGGGCAGGTAATAGTCGAGTTGCTGCTGCGTGAGCTCGTCCTGTGCTTCGAGTGGACCCCGCCAACCCATTGTGGTCATAGGCCAGAGCCACGATGAAAACCATGTATCAAGGACATCAGCATCTTGACGCAATTCTAGCGAGTCATCAACTCCCAGCTTTACACGCGCTTCGTCCATGCTGCGTGCCGCAACTTGGCGTCCATCTGGTGTGTAATACACAGGTATTCGATGTCCCCACCAGAGCTGACGCGATATACACCAGTCCCTGATGTTGCCCATCCAGTGCTCGTACGTGCGCACCCAATGTTCCGGATAGAACTTGACATCTCCGTTGACGACAACCTCTAAGGCGGGCTTGGCAAGGGGCTCCATCTTTACAAACCATTGATCGCTCAGATAAGGCTCAACAGCCTCGCCACCACGCTCACTAAACCCGACGTTGTGTGTGTAGTCTTCCTTCTTTTCGAGCAGTTCGGCTGCTTCCAGCGCGGCAACAACCTTTCGTCGGGCTACGAACCTGTCGAGCCCCTTGAATTGGCCTGCAAGCTCGTTGAGTGTGGCATCGGCATTGATGCATGAAGGCATCTCCAGCTCGTGGCGCTTGCCAATCTCGAAGTCGTTCGGGTCGTGAGCAGGAGTGATCTTCACGCAGCCGGTGCCGAAAGTTGGGTCGGCATAGTCGTCGCCAATGATTGGAACGCTCTGCCCGGACAGCGGAACGATCACATTCTGCCCGATCAGGTGCTTGTACCGTTCGTCGTTGGGATTAACCGCAACGGCGACGTCTGCAAAGATTGTCTCGGGACGCACAGTAGCCACAAGGAGTGATCCTGACCCATCGGCAAGATTGTACCGAAGTGTATATATGTGCTCCTTGACCTCTTTGAAGATGACTTCTTCATCCGACAAGGCGCTCTGTGCAACCGGAGACCAGTTGATGATGCGCTTGCCCCGGTAGATCAGACCTTCGTCATAAAGACTGATAAACACATCCCGAACTGCCTGGCTGGCGCTTTCGTCCATTGTAAAGAGTGTTCGGTTCCAATCTGCAGACACACCAAGCGTACGAAGCTGCTGCAGGATGATACCGCCGTAGCGTTCCTTCCATTGCCAGACATTGTCGATAAATGCATCTCGTCCAAGGTCGTGGCGCGAGAGCCCTTCCTTTTTGAGTTCCTGCTCGACCTTGGTCTGTGTTGCAATTCCGGCATGGTCGATGCCCGGAAACCAACACGCTTCCTGTCCGTTCTGGCGTGCCCAGCGGATATAGATATCCTGAATGGTGTTATTCAGGATGTGCCCGAAATGCAGAATACCCGTTACATTGGGCGGCGGCATCAGGACAGAATATGAAGTTTTTGCCGAGGGCGCCGAGCTGTAGATACCCAGGTTTTGCCATTGTTGGTACCAGTGACTCTCGACAGCTGAGGCCGAATACGATTTTTCTAATGCAGTTGACATTTTGCAAAGATAACTGCCCCGGCCGCATGTATGTTCGTACGTTCGTGATTCGTAGAGTACCTGCTGAGCAATTAGCAGTTATATTTGAGCTACTTGTATCGCAATTACAGAAGAGGAGTTTCCTATGACCAAGAAATTTACGGCGACCATGCCTGTGGTTCTTTTGGGTGTAGCACTCGTTTTGGCATCCTGCACATGCAAGATCAAAGAAGAGCAGATGAGCCAAATACGTCAGCTACGGACAGAAGACAAGCAAACGGCCGCAGACATCCAAAAAGCCGAGACGGAAAAGTCCCGCGTGCAGAAGGAGCTTGCTTCGCGCCAGGGCGATGTTCGTCAATGCAACCAACGGCTCTCGTTTGTGCAGCAGAAAAAGGCTCAATGGCCGAACGTGTTCCAAGATTGGGACCCGAACGCGCCAGAGGCACCTGCAGAAACACCAGCACCAGAACCGAAGAAAAAGAAGTAAGTATTTGCCACAAGGAGAACACCAATGAAAACATTGCTTGCACTCGCACTGTTCTGTGGCATGATGCTTCCAGCTCTTGCACAGGACGAAGTACCACCACCACCAATCACCAAGGCCGATGAGCTGCTTACCTGCGACGAGGCCGAAGCGCGCATAAAGCAGATGAAGGGTGATGTAGATGCTGCCAAGAAAAAGCTTGACGGCGTAAAATCAGATGTATCGAAGTCAGAGACAGATCTTGCTAACGCGATCGACGCACTCAAGAAGTGTAACGATGAGATCTATGCTCTCGTGGGCGCAACCGATGCAGACGTTAACTCATATCGCCAGCGTATCGGACAGCTCGAGGGCAAGGTTCGTGAAATGCAGCGCATGGGCGACGATGCCCTTGCAGATCGTCAAGACGACGTCAAGGGGCTTCGCAGCACGCTTAACGAGCTTGCTCGCATGCAGATGGCGATGATCCCTGAATTCTTTGAACGTCTTACGAACCTCAACCGCGACATCAAGGGGCTCTATCGCGAGAAGCGCATCAAGGGATATACAGTTGGCACGTGGGCTGAGAACCGTGACTGTCTGTGGAACATCGCAGGTCGCACGGAGATCTATGCCGATCCGTTTCAGTGGCCAAAGATTTGGCAGGCAAACACGGACAAGATCAAGAATCCAGATGTTATCCAACCAGGTTGGGTGCTTTCTGTGCCTCCTGCAGGACCAAAGACTTCTGATGAGATGAAGGCAGAGCGTCAGTACTACCGCAAAAAACGCGCAGCCCAAGAATCAACAGAGGCTGGTGCTACCAACTCAGGCACGACGAAGTAAGTGTCTGTAGCCGATATTCGATAATGAAACGGGCTAACCTGATGAGGGTTGGCCCGTTGTATTTTCCACCATACCTGATTTAGCTTACGAGTACGAATGCACATCATTGAGAAAAAGGTGAAGCTAACAGATGTTGATCTCTACGAGCTCCTGGGTCCGTATGAGACGCATCTTCAACTTATCGAAAACAAGTTCGAATCCTCGATCACCGTTCGCGGTGATCAAGTGATCATACGAGGCGAGACCGCCGAGGTCCGTAAGATTGAGCAGATCTTTCTCGAACTCATTCATACGATCAAACGCACCGGCAGGCTCCAGCTAGCTGACGTTGCAATGATTGTTGACCTCGTTGATGGGGGCCGTGCTGCCGGTACGCCGCCAAGTTCGATGTCGTCGGAAGAACTCGACTCAGTGATTCTCTGGGGTAAGCGTGAGATGATCCGTGCCCGCACGCCCCGGCAATTGGAGTACTACAAGAAGGTGCGAGAGAACGACCTTGTGTTTTGTATCGGTCCAGCTGGAACGGGCAAAACGTATCTGGCTGTCGCTATGGCCGTTGCCGCACTCCGGGCCAACGAGGTTACGCGCATCATTTTATCTCGGCCAGCTGTCGAGGCTGGAGAATCACTCGGTTTTCTGCCCGGTGATATTTCGGAAAAGGTCGATCCATACCTACGTCCCCTGCTTGACGCACTAAGCGACATGGTCACGCCAGACAAGCTCAAGAGCATGCTCGAAAAGCGCGTCGTAGAGATCGTTCCGCTGGCCTATATGCGTGGTCGCACGCTTAATACATCGTTCATCATTTTGGACGAAGCGCAGAATGCTACCAAGACGCAGATGAAGATGTTCCTTACACGTCTGGGACGCAATTCAAAGGCTATCGTAACAGGTGATTCGACACAGGTAGACCTACCTAAGAAACACGATTCTGGTTTACTTGATGTGTTCCGCTTGTTCAAAGAGATCAAGGGCATTGAGTTTGTAGAGTTCGAAAAATCTGATGTTGTACGTCACAGACTCGTAGCAGAGATCGTGGAAGCCTACGAGCGCGATGCACAACGGAAGTCAGAAGCTGAAACAATACAGTACACATGAACGACCTGTTTGAAATAGGATTCCTGTCTGTTAACTGGATCGATATCATCGACATGGTGTTGATATCGGTGTTGTTCTTTGCACTCTATACAACACTTCGAAATACCCTTGCACTCCAGGTGCTGTTTATACTCGGAATACTGCTTGTGTTGAGCTTTATTACCGATGCCTTGGGAATGAATACCACCAACTGGATCCTGCGGCGCATTGGTGATGTTGGATTGATTGCTTTTGTCGTGCTGTTTCAGCCTGAACTTCGACGCATCATTTTGGTGCTGACCCAGACAAGGATTTTCCGGATGTTCGTGCGTTCGAATTCATCCGAGGTGATCCAGCCAGTGATGGAAGCTGTTGCCGAGCTTACTCAGAAGCACGTTGGTGCGTTGATCGTCTTCTCGAAGGCCGATCACATCAAGGTTACTGTCGACACTGGTGTTGAGATCAATGCAGCTGTCTCATCAGAACTTCTTGTATCGATATTTAACCCAAGAAGCCCCCTACATGATGGTGCCGTTGTTCTGGATGGTCAGCGCCTTGTAGCAGCGCGCTGCGTTCTGCCTTTGAGCAATACACAGAAACTCGGCGCGCGATCACTAGGAACCAGGCACCGAGCAGGTCTCGGTCTCTCTGAGCAGGCTGATGCGTTGGTGTTGATAGTTTCTGAAGAGCGAGGCAGTGTGAGTTTGGCTTACAGTGGCGAAATTGAGCTTGATATTCCACTAAACATCCTGAGTCAGACGCTTCAGCAGCGGCTGACCATGGTAGCTCAAGCGTAATTGAACATGTCTACACGACCTGCCCGTCAGTATTCATCTTTCGAACTCCAACGTCAACAACTTGTCTCGCTTCTTGCCTCGCGCGGGATACACGATACGAAGGTGCTGGAAGCTATCTCAGCGATACCACGAGAAGAGTTTGTGCCTCCTGCACTCTATGTGCGTGCCTACGAAGACTCTGCGCTGCCGATCGATAACAGACAGACGATATCGCAGCCCTATACAGTTGCGCTGATGACTCAATTGCTTGGCGTAGAGCCCAGCAAGAAGATCTTGGAAATCGGCACGGGCAGCGGCTATCAGGCCGCTGTGCTGGCCCACCTGGGGGCAGACGTGGTCTCGATTGAACGCCATGCGTTGCTATCGCAAAAGGCGCGAACTGTGCTAAGCCGACTTGGGTACAATGTTACATGCCGTATTGGAGACGGAACGATAGGGTTTCGTGAAGGCGGGCCGTATGATGGCATCATCATCACAGCCGGTGCACCTGATGTGCCAGAGCCTCTTGCAAAGCAGTTAGCTATTGGCGGACGTATGATCATCCCGATTGGCACGCTCGAAGAGCAACGGCTCTATTCTGTTGTGCGCACGGGTGATGAAACATGGAAAGCTCAAGATGTAGGACCTGCCAAGTTTGTTCCTCTGATCGGCAGATCTGGATGGGATGAGTAAGACGGGCCCAGTTATGCGTCCTGTAATCGTTATTGCCGGTCCGACGGCATCCGGCAAGTCCGCCATTGCAATGCATCTGGCGCAGCTTACCAACATCGAGATTGTCTGTGCCGATGCTCGCACGATTTACCGCGGACTGGATATAGGCACGGCCAAGCCATCGAAGCAGGATCAAATAGCTGTTCGACATCACTGCATAGACATCATTGAACCTTCGGATGCCTTTTCAGCAAGGGATTTCGCACTGGGTGCACGTCGGGCCATAGAGTCGATTGCACAGCATAGCATACCGGTAATCGTGGGCGGATCCGGCTTCTACATTCAGGCATTGATCGATGGCCTTTCTTCAGAAGGGGCTGATGTTGACCCACAGGTCCGTGAAGAGATTCAGAAGGAGTTTGATACTCTTGGACGCGATGTTATGTATGAGCGCCTAGTTGACGTAGATCCCCCGGCGGCAAGACTCTACGCAGACAAGAATCCACGACGAATTCAACGAGCACTCGAGTATCATCGCGCAACTGGAAATCGACTCTCCGATACATGGAATGCACCACGGGATGCGGCTTCGTATGAGGCCATATTTCTTGCTCGCGAGCTCGACAATGTAACGCTTCGCAAGCGCATTGAAGATCGCTGCCATGCCATGTGGAACGTGGGTCTGCTTCATGAAACGCAGTTACTGCTCGAGAGTGGACTCGAAGAAACGTCCCAAAGCATGCAGACTGTAGGTTACAAACAAGCACTTGATGTGCTGGCTGGGCGCATGTCCTTGCAGGCAGCACAACAGGATATGATCCATGCAACATGGCAGTACGCTAAACGTCAGCGAACATGGCTGCGAAAAGATCAGCGATACCGCTGGATCTCCGGCACAGAACAAGAGTGCGCTTTGGATATATTACAACAACATCAAACAAGGAATTCCGCAGATGGTATCTAGGGTTCGATATGCAGTAGTCGTGATGCTTGCAGCGCTGTTCAGCGTCAATGGAGCTGTAGCCGCAGTTATCGATACCAGCACAGCGCTTAGAGACCTGCGCGTGAAACTTGATAAACTGTATGCCTCTGCCCCGTATCGAAACTCCCAGATAAGCGCCAAGGTTATCTCGCTGCGATCAGGTGAGACGCTCTATGAACGAAATGCAGACAAGCCGCTGGTGCCTGCATCGACAACGAAGTTGTTCTCAACAGCAACACTGTACACGATGCGAGGCGCTGGTGCAGAACTTGTAACTGACGTGCGTGTAACAGGAACTATCGACCAGGCCGGTACGCTGCACGGCGACATGTATATCGTTGGCTGCGGTGATGCCCTTTTGTCGATGTCAGACATCGATATGTTGGCAGATCAGATTGAACGTCTTGGGATCAAGCGTGTTACAGGCAGCATCTTTGGTGATGGTTCACTGTTTGACGGCAACGTTGATCGAGCTCGGTATTCAGGTGACAATGAGGCTGTAGAGCCACTGCCTCCTATTACTGCCCTTTCACTTCAGCGCGGCAGCTTAGCCATCGTTGTAAGTGCCAGCAGATCTGGTAGCCTAAGCGTGCAGCCGATACCGGCAAGTGATGGGATCGATATCATTAACAACGTCTCCGTTGGGGCTCGCCGTCAGCGCGCCAGCAAGGCAGCAGTCTCCAAACGTTCACGAAACGCCCCCAAGCCTCGCCAGAACAAGCGCACACTGGGCCGTGGTCGCAGGAGAGCGCAGATTGAGACGTTTGATGAGACCAGCGTTATGGACCGAGTTGGCGACGCACCTCGGAATCGAAGGCGGGCTCAATCAAGCAGAGGCCGCGTGCGCTCGATTGCGCGAATATCTGCTTCGTCATCGATCAATGCCCAAGGCATACAGCGTATTGTGGTATCTGGTCGCATTTCACCGGGAACCAGCACCACAGTATACACTTCGTTTACAAAGCCGGCTTTGGTTACAGCAGGTGTTCTCAAGCAGAGACTCCGCACGCGCGGTATAACCATACAGGGTGCTTTGTCAGAGCGGCAGCATCCGGAATCAAGCACTTCGATTGCCAAGGTCAGCCGTCCGCTTTCAGAGTTTGCCTCGATCGTCAACAAAAAGAGTGACAATTATCTTGCGGAACACGTCTTCAAGATGTGCGGCGCTGCATATGGTGCCAGACCATCAAATGCTTCGGCCGCGCAGCAATGTGTTGCACGAGCTCTCGATTCTATGGGCGTTCCGAAGGTCGGCTGTGTGTTTAATGATGGCAGCGGGCTGTCCCGTCGTAATCAGGTTTCTGCAACCACACAGGTGTCGTTGCTCAAAAGCATAGCCCTGCAGCCGTGGGCTCAGGAGTTCAAGTCAACCCTTGCAATTGCCGGCTCCGACGGTACCATACGAAGACGTCTAACCGGTACCTATGCGGCCAATAACGTCCATGCAAAGACGGGAACATTGCGCAATGTGAGCGCATTGGCCGGCTACGTCGTTACACGCGATGGAGAGCCCCTTGCTTTCTCATTCATCAGCAACGGAAACAGCGTTTCTTCCTACAAATACACCGAGGATATGGCCGCCTTGATTCTTGCCTCATTTTCGCGCAGTGCTGCGGGCAATGGACCGATGCCAGTGATCCAGCAGAGCATTATTGATGAGGACTCTATTGATCCGGCAGGTTCTGGCCAGTAATGGCTGCCAGAACCTCTCGAGAGGCGCCGATAAGTTCATGTGCCATCAATGATCTACGTCCGGTCGTTTGAACAAGATGCTCGCCCCCTGCTGCATGCAGCCAAGCTCCGCAACGGGCGGCTTCGAATAGAGGCAGTTTTTGGGCCAACAGCCCTGCGATCAGACCAGTGAGCACATCGCCGGAGCCGGCCGTTGCCATTGCTGGCGTGCCCCGGGAAAGAAATGTGCTCTGGCGTCCGTCTGTCGTAATCGAGGGTACATTCTTGACATGCACCACAATGCTGTGCTTGCGCGCATAGTTCTGAGCGCGCTCCACGTAGGTGTGCTCTATCATGCTGCGATCGGTCTGCAGGATTCTTGCGAACTCACCCATATGTGGTGTTATCACAATGCTGCGGCCATGCGGAAGATGCGGCAGGCAACGAAGTCCATCGGCATCAAGGACAATAGGTACACTGCTGTCGAGTCGGCACAGCAAGCGAGCGATCATCTCTATGGTCTGCTCATTGCTGCCTAGTCCGGGGCCAACGGCCACAGCAGTTACGCGCGATAACATGTGTGCAAGTACGTCTTCGGCAGAGGTATCGATGTTTCCGTTAGCGTTGCTTGGCAGCGCATGGGTCATGATCTCACGGGGCGTCAGCGGATGTATGGCAGGCGCTGCGAGGTCTACGATACCTGCTCCAATGGCTATCGCTGCATGCGCAGTGAGAGACGGGGCGCCGGGCATGCTACGTGTGCCTCCGATAACGACCAGACGTCCGTAGTCAAACTTTGACGTATGTTTCAAACGTGGCCGGAAACGCGATGCAACCTCGCGCTCACTCAGCACGTGATTGTTGCACCTCGTTGTTAGCATCGTAAACGGAACGCCAATATCGACCGCGTGAATTGTTCCGCATACCTCAGGCCCCTTGCCCAGGAGCATCCCTACTTTTCGAGCCTGCATCGTTATAGTATGTGCAGCCGGCTTCGTATATCCCGAGCACTCCCCTGTTTGGGCATCAAGGCCTGAAGGTAGATCAATGGCGATCACTGGGGCTTGCATTGCATTTACCGCTTTGATCAGTTCTATCGCTGTCTGCCGCAGTGGTAGGCGCCCGCCTACACCTAGCACGGCGTCGATGACAATGTCGGCACGCAGATGTTCGGCCTGCGCAGGCGTTAGCAGTACGATCGCATCGGGAAGCCGCGCAAGATTATAGCGTGCAGCCTGGCTAAGAGTCTCTGCCGAACCAGACCAGATGACCGAGACGTTAAACCGTTTGGACAGCATGCGCGCAAGGCAGAGCCCATCGCCGCCGTTGTTCCCGTTGCCGCAAACAACACAGATACTTCTTGCATGCCGGTACTGATCATCGATGATCGTCAGCAGCGCACTGTGTGCAGCCTCTGATGCCTGCTCCATAAGCATGAAGGTATCAATACCATGCGCATGAACCATCTCTGCATCGATGGCCGATACGTCAGCAGGTTTGAGCAGCATTTCCACGCTGCAAGTATAGATGAATTGTTGTTTTTGCGTTGCAGATTTGTGACCAGAACTACTCGTAGGAACAGATACCGTGGTCAAGATGATACTGTTTGCTGTCATGATGACAGCCGCAGGCACCGCACTGGCACAGCATAATGCCCAAGCTCAATCTCACATGAGGCTGGGACACTTTGAGACGGGCAATTCTCGACGTGCACATACAACTGCGCTTGAAGAGAGACTCGAACCATTTTATCATGGTGTAGCAAGCGGAGATCCAACAGCGGATGGGGTTGTGATCTGGACACGAGTAACGCCGCGAAATGCAGACGTTTCGATTCCTGTCCGCTGGGTGATTGCACTCGATACGGGGTTAACGCAACCAGTCAAGCAGGGCTCGGCTGTTGCAGCTCTGGAGAAGGACTACACGGTGAAGATCGATCTCGCGGGCCTGCAGTCAAACAACGTCTACTACTATGCATTCCAGGCATACGATAAGGTCTCACTGATTGGTCGCACCCGCACGTTCCCCCTAAGCGGTGCGGAGCATGCCAGGGTGGCCGTGGTGTCATGTTCGAATTATCCTGCCGGCTACTTCAACGCCTATGGTGCAATTGCCAAGCGAAATGATATTGATGTTGTTTTGCACTTAGGCGATTATATCTACGAGTACGGCGCCGACTCTTCCTCGTATGCAGGAGCAACTGGCAAACAGCTCGGAAGAATGCATTCGCCGGAAAACGAAATCGTCTCGCTTGCTGATTATAGGGCGCGCTACAATCAATACAGACTGGATCCAGATCTGCGCGCCTTGCACCAGCAACATCCGGTTGTTCATATCTACGATGATCATGAATCTGCAAACGACAGCTACACCAATGGTGCTGAAAATCATCAGGCAAGTGAAGGAGATTGGCAGATACGTAAGGGGCTTTCATTGCGCGCGTGTCAGGAGTGGATGCCCACACGTGAGCTTGCTGGCATGCGAGTCTATCGCAGGCTGCTGTATGGCGAGCTTGTTGATATCACGATGCTGGATACCAGATTGGATGGACGCGATAAGCAGATAGAGGATCTGGGCAAGGATGCTTCCGCATCTGCGAAGGCTGAGTTAGAAAGTCCTACAAGAAAACTGATTTCAGATGCCCAGTTCGACTGGTTAGTCGCCGGGTTAGCCTCCAGTGAGACCAGATGGCACCTGATCGGCAATCAGGTGCTGTTTACCCAATTCAATGTGGAGAGCATTGATACCGCCTATATGTTCAAAGCGGTTGGTCCCATTTACGCAGCGTTTCTGCGTCCACAAGTACCTGCACTACAAAACTTGATCGAGTCAGCCTTTTATGGTGATGTATGGTCCAATTATCCTGCTCAACGGAAGACACTATGCGATGCGTTGATGCAGGCAAAGGTTAAGAACGTTGTTATCTCCACGGGCGACTTTCATTGTTCCTTCGCAACAGATGTTGAGCAAACTTGGAAGGACGACTCCACATCTGTTGCTGTTGAGTTTGTGACCCCCTCTGTTACATCACCGAACTTTGATGAAAATCTCGGCTCGCAGGCCTTCCTACGTCCGATACTTAGTCCGTTGCTGGCCACAATCGATACAACACTCTACGGGTTGAACAAACACGTGCTTTGGAGCGATATTGTCAACCACGGGTATCAGATCATTGATATCACGCCTTATCGGGCCCAGGCTGACTGGTTCTTCATGAAAAGTATCACAACAAGAAGTACCGAAGAATCGTGGGCGCGGGGCTACGTTGTAAACCAGGGCACAGCAAGAGCCAAGCAGTCTGCATCTCCGGCACCGGGTAAGCAAAAACAGGATCTGCCGGCACCCTTCGACCCCCCGTCGACACAGTTAAGCTCCGGACGTGATGAGCCCCTTGAGCAGATGATCAAGCTTATGTCGTTTGGTCCGGTGCCTGTATCATCGACATTGTCGTTGACACTTCATGCAATGGCTGATTGTTCTGCAACGGTGTATGTGATAACAACTGCCGGAGAGCGTGTCGTTGAGCAAGATGTGCCCGTGCCTGGAGGGATATCAACGTTGGCCATTGATGCACGTACGCTTGCACAGGGCAGCTATCTGGTTGCATTGCGCTGTAACGATCAGCAGATTGCGATCTCAGTTGTTGTGAAGAGATAGTTTTGTGTTTCACTTGGAGAAGACGATGCGAAGTGTGATGTTTGGCGTATGATCTGTTATCTACGCAGCTTACTATTCTTCGCAGCAGCAATGTTTATGGTCGCCTGCGGTGGATTAGACCCCGAGATCGTAAGACCATTTAGTGGATTGCGTGGTACGATCACCTACGTTGGTGGTCCTGCAGCTTGGCCTACCGACACGATCTATGATCTGCGAGTTGTGGCATTTGAGAAGAAGCCCACAGAGCGCAACCAGGTACTTCTGTCTTTGGCGGCTCAGACTGCCGCCTACTCACCTGTGATGTTGCCAGTTCGCGTTGATTCAACACCATATGTGCTTGATGTATTGTTAACGCCGCGTTCCTTCGAGTACGTCGTGGTGGCAATGCAGAATGGTCCAGACTTTCTCAAGGATTGGTTGATGCTGGATGTCTACTCGAAGAGCGGCGATCCTTCGGATCCTACAAGGATCATTGTGCCTTCGGGAGGAACAGTACCGGTAAACTTTACGGTCGATTTCTCTAACCTGCCACCCCAGCCATTTCCATGAAGATGTACAGCACGATATTGTCGGCTCTGTGTCTATGGTTGTTACTTGCACCGGAGGCAGGGGCGCAGTACGCAAAGAGAGTTTCGGGTGTAGTAGTCGATGGTTTGACGTCGGATCCAATTCGTGGAGCTGCGGTTAAAATCAGCGGACAAAAGTCCGGAACCTACACCTCGGCAAAGGGCGAGTTTGCAATTCAGGTCCCGCCGGCAACACCTAGCCAGACCACGTCACTATTCATAGTGGTATCAGCCATTGGGTATACGACCGATACGATTGATATCAACCAACGAACTACGTCATCATCAGATCAACTTATCGTTTCATTGACGCCTTCTACACTCATGCGCGACGAAGTGATCGTCTCGGCCAGCAAGCGCGTGCAGGCAGTGCAGGATGTTCCGATTAGTGTTTCAATCATGAAATCGGAAGATATCCAGCAGCGCGGTGTTGTCAGACTCGACGATGCACTTCGGTACGTCAGTGGCATCACGGTGGTCAAAGATCAGGTCAACATTCGTGGTGCTTCCGGGTTTGCCCTTGGCGTTGGTTCTCGCACAGCCGTTCTTCTCGATGGGTTCTCGCTACTCTCCGGCGACAACGGAGACATCAAGTTTGACATCCTTCCCGTGATGGACATCGAGCGGGTGGAGATCATCAAGGGGGCTGGATCGGCGCTCTACGGCACTGGTGCTTTGGGAGGCGTTGTGAGCATACAGACCAAGAGACCCACAAAGGACCTCACCGTTGTGGCTCGAAGCTATGGCGGCATCTATACAGGTGCGCCCTATGAGCGTTGGAACTACCTGAGCAGCGGCTACACATCCCTTTCCGGTGCTGATGTCCGGGTTGCCCAGCGTGTAGGTGATTTTGAATACTCAGTAAGTGCTGGCGTTCGGAACGATCAAGGTTACCGTGCATTTGATGGTGCACTGCGAGGATTTGGTTTTGCGAAAGCATCCTATGACATCGATAAGCAGCAAAGTCTTAAGCTCAACATCTTTCACGCTGAAGACGAGCGGCAGAATTACCTTTATTGGAAAGACCTTAAGAACGCAACACTACCTTCTGCTAACCAGATCCTTGATGAATACCTGCTGACGAACAAAACAGCGGCTGGCATTGAGTACAACAACGTACTTGATGATCAAAACACGCTCATCGCGCGATATGGATTCTTTCGTACGGGCCTGGGATACATCTACAGCAGCTCGTCGTTACCACCCGACTATTCGATAGCAAATGCCCATACTGTTGATCTTCAGCATAACGGTTCGCTTACGGACGCCATGCAGCTTACGTCTGGCTTGTCGGCAAGACTGAACACGGTTCGAAGTGCAATCTATGGGCAGACAATGCAGCACATCGTGAGTTTGTTCTCACAGGCTGAGTACAAGTCCGAGGCGGGTCCGGTGTTTACCCTTGGTATGCGACTTGACAGAGAAGAGACCTCCACGCTGACTCCGCATGTTGTGCTCTCGCCAAAGCTCGGTATGTCGTGGCCCGTTTCCGATGATCTTTCAATTCGTGCCTCTACAGGGCGCGGTTTTCGAGCGCCTACGGTTGCTGAGCGTTATGCAAATGTTCAGTACGGTCCATTTAAGGTTAAGCCCAATCCCAGTGTACAGGCAGAATACTCTTGGTCAAGCGAGATCGGAGTTAACTGGAAATCGCGTGAAGTCTTGCCAATTGAGATCGATGTAGCGGTGTTCGATAACGAACTCTTTAGTCTCATCGAACCAACATTCGATCTATCCTCGCCAGAGATACCGATCATCTTTACAAACCTGACTCGGGCGCGTATCATAGGTACGGAGATAACCGCCAGAATGGCCTTTGGCGCTGGACTTTTGGCCGAGACAGGACTGACGCTTATGGACCCGAGAGACATGACTCTGGGTACCACTTTGATCTTCCGGAACAAGATGCTCTGGTTTTCCAGAGCTTCATGGACGTTGCTTCCTTGGCTTGAAATCCAAGCAGAGTACCGCTATCAGGATCGCATCTCGCAGATCAATGATCGACTGGCTTTGTTCATCACCGATGCCGATGTTCGCGTGCCCGTTCATGTGCTCGATGCTCGGGTGTTTGCCAAGATAGACCGGACGTGGCGACTAGGACTGATAGGACGAAACATTACCAATTACGCCTACGTCGAGGCAGTTGGCAACCTTGGTCCAACGCGTTCTATAATGCTTCAGCTTGAGTACCGCTGAGCGTGCAAATCAGTATCGCTGAAGCGAGAAACTCTCGCCGAGATACCTGCGGCGTACTTCTTCGTTCTCCGCAATCTCCTGCGCGCTTCCGGAAACGTATATAGCGCCATCAATGAGAATGTAGGCTCGGTCGGTAATACTGAGCGTCTCGTGCACATTGTGGTCTGTAATGAGCACACCGATACCTTTGTGCTTCAACTCTTGAACGATCTCCATTATGTCTTCGACAGCAATTGGATCAATTCCTGCAAAGGGTTCGTCCAAGAGTATGAACTTTGGGTCTGTTGCAATGGCCCTGGCAATCTCACATCGGCGCCGCTCGCCCCCTGAAAGCATGTAGCCTTTGCTTTTGCGTATATGCGTAATGCGAAAGTCTTCGAGAAGCTGTTCTAGTCGTTGTTTCCGTGCCTCGGTTGACATGTCACGCAGCTCAAGTATGGCCATGATGTTGTCTTCAACGGACATACGACGAAACACCGAAGGTTCCTGAGGAAGGTAGGCCAAACCGCGTCGTGCGCGTCTATACATGGCCATCGTTGTGATTTCTTCGTCATCAAGGTAGACCTTGCCTGCTTCCGGCGGCACCATGCCGGTGATCATGTAGAACGTGGTCGTTTTACCTGCGCCATTGGGCCCAAGGAGTCCGACGCACTCCCCCTGCTGCACATAGAGTGTGCTGCCTTGCACAACGACACGTTTCTTGTATACCTTGCGCAGACCTTCTGCTCGCAGAATGCTCTTATGATCAGTAGCGGACACCACCACTCCGTGCTCGTTTCTTGAGTTGCAGGGAAACCGTCTTTTCCTTGCCGTCACGAAGAACCGTAACCTTCAGTGTTTGATTCGTTTCAGCATCCAGAATTGCAATGTTGAGATCATCATCCCGAAGGGTTGGAACTCCGTCAACAGCAATGATAACATCTCCGGGTTCAATTCCAGCAGTTTCGGCAGGGCTCTCGGCAAGGACTTGATTAACAAGAATTCCCTGCTCTGTGGTAAGCCTGTAGTATTCACGCACCTCTTCGGTAACTCCGGTTACCTTCATGCCCGTCCAAAAATCCCGATCGATACTTCCTTTGGTCTTCAGTTTCTCCGCAATGTTCATGATTCGATCACTTGGGATTGCAAAACCAATACCTATGCTGCCTGCACCGCGTGAACTTGTAGCTGTCGAATAGATCACCGTATTCATACCGATCACCTCACCGAGCGCATTTACGAGCGGGCCTCCTGAGTTGCCCGATGAAATTGCAGCATCAGTCTGTATCATGTTTCGATAGACACGTTCAACATCGGGGGCATCAGACTGCGAAAAGCTCACACCTGTGTTCGACACAACGCCAACTGTTACAGTCGGCTTTGCGTTGTTGTCGAACAGACCAAATGGGTTGCCGAACGCAATGGCCCATTCTCCTACTTCCACCTCGGAGCTGCTGATCATCTTGAGTGACGGAAAGCCCGAGCCCTCGATCTTCAAGAGCGTGATGTCTGTGGTCGGATCCGAACCGATGATCTTTGCATCATGCTTTGCCCCATTCGTGAGTGTGACGACGATCTTTGATGCATTACCGGCAACGTGGTCATTGGTAAGAATGTAGCCATCAGCACTGATCAGAAAACCTGAACCCAGAGAGCGCACTTCATAATCCTGCTTATAGGTCCTGGAGCGACGTCCGAAGAACTGCTCAAGAAATGGATCACGAAAGAAATCATCAATTGGGTCGCGATAGTACTGCGAACGAGTCTCTGTAACGTTGATTCCAACAATAGCGGGTGAACAGCGCTGCACAGCCCGCGTTATGGCATTCTTGCGGCTGCTGGTTACGTCATCAACCCTTTGGGCATTCTGATACGTCTGCACGGTGCTTGCAACCACGCTCATAGGATGCCAGGCTAGGCTCAAAAGCACAGATGCGATAAATGGATGTCGAAGGATTCGTTTCATAAGGTCAATCGTCGATTTGGAGGCAAAATTATTGCCTTCGCTCGAGGTATCTTCGTCCTGATGTTCATCCGAGTTGCATTACCTGTTCCCCGTCTCGAGCCACTGACTTATCAGATTGATGACGATACCCCTGTTGGCGTCGGCAGTCGTGTGATAGTGCCCCTTGGCAAAAGGATGTTGACTGGTACTATCGTTGATATTGACGTGCCGTCGGTTAACAACGTCAAGAGTATTGTCGAGGTCCTCGACGAGCGCCCAACGTTTTCTGCCGAACTTCTCGAGCTCACAAAGCGAGTTGCCGAGTACTATCTCTGTTCGTGGGGCGAAGTCCTTCATGCGGCGATGCCGGGAGGAATGCAGCCCAATGCTGTGATGCGGGTGCGGATAGAACGCCCCCTATCTACCTCCGAGTACGAGTCTATCAAGCGGAAAGCGCCAAAACGTGCCAAACTGTTGAGTATTCTGGATGAGTCGTCGGGAGAGCTTACGCTTGCCTACCTGCAGAAGTTGATGAAGTCCAGCTACGTGGCAGATCAACTTCAGGCGCTCTTACGTGATGGATGGATCAGCATCGTGTATGACCTGCAACGACAAACTGTATCACGAACTGTGCGGTGCGTGCGCCTGAGTGAGCATCTTCTCAATGATGAATCGGTCCTGCGATCGACGTTTGACGAGCTTGACAGACGGGCTCCGAAGCAATCATTAGCACTTGCCTATATCTATCTGCACCGGCAGAGCGGTCTACCAACTGTGGCCTCTGTTAGCGATAGTACAGGTGTCTCGGTTGCCTCAATCGATACGCTTATCGAAAAGGGGCTTCTTGAAGTGGTCTTCAAAGACTATGTCTATGGTGACGATCATCCGCAGCTTACGCAGCGCAATGAACGGGGTCTTTTGCTGTCTCAGCAGCAGCACACGGCAGTAGATGCAGTGTCGCGCAGCATGGCTGCCAACGAGTTCCATGTGCATCTTCTCCAGGGAGTAACTGGGTCTGGCAAGACACTCGTATACCAACGCTTGATAGACCAGGCAAAGCAGTTAGGAAGGGGCTCGCTGATACTTGTACCGGAGATTGCTTTGACTCCCCAATTAGGCGACAGGTTTCGTGCACTGTACGGAGATGATGTTGCCGTTTTACATTCTCGTCTGTCGATGGGCGAACGGGTACAGATCTGGAATCGCGTATCGCGTGGACAAGTAAATGTTGTGATTGGTCCACGTTCTGCGGTGTTTGTGGACGTACCCAATCTAGGCATCGTGATCGTAGACGAAGAACATGAGCCGTCGTACAAACAAGATGATCCTGCACCCAGATACAATGGACGCGACGTTGCAATTATGCGGGCACAGATCTCAAAATGCCCCATAGTTCTTGGGTCGGCAACACCTTCGCTTGAAACCTTTCATCACGCTAATGTTGGACGTTACACTCGGCATCTCATGCCGGAACGAGCAGATGGTGCGTCGTTTCCGAAGGTGCGTCTGGTTGATGTCCGACAGGCCCGTAAGATGAGACAGCTCACCGGCTCGTTTGCTGTTGAGACACTCGTAGAGATTGCCCAAAGACTACGAGCGCATGAGGGAGTGCTCGTGTTTCTGAACAGACGTGGATTTGCTTCACAGATTCAGTGCAGCGACTGCGGTGGTGTCCCGATGTGCGGCAACTGTGATATTGCGCTTACCTATCACAAGTATCCGGGAGTGATGAAATGTCATTACTGCGGGTACGGTACTCCGTTCTACAATGCCTGCACAACCTGTGGCGGAACGGAATTGTCAGAACTTGGCTCAGGCACACAGCGTATCGAAGAGGAACTCGTCAGCAGTCTGGCATCCTACATCGACAGGCCCATCCAGGTGGGCCGCATGGATGCAGATACCACGGCTCGAAAGGGACAGCACAGAAAGCTCCTACAGCAGTTCAGTGATGGTACGATTGATGTGCTTGTCGGTACGCAGATGATAGCAAAGGGGCTTGATATTGACCGGTGTACACTTGTAGTTGTTGTCAATGCTGATCAGTCTCTCTACCAGGGTGATTTTCGAGCCAGCGAGCGCACGTTGCAACTGTTGATGCAGGTAAGTGGCAGAGCAGGCCGCAGAGCCGAAAAGCCCGGACTTGTGCTATTGCAAACGTCTACCCCTGAGCATCCGACAATGCGCATGTGTCTTCTGGGGGAGTCCCACCAGAACCAACTTGCAGACTGGTACATAGAGGAACGCTCGAGCCGTTCAGAGACCTTGTACCCACCGTACGTGCGTTTTATCACAATTGAGCTGCAGTCATTTTCTGAAGAGCTTGTTCAACACCATGCAGAGATTGTCTGGGCCATGTTGCCTAAGGATGAATCGTCACTGTCTGCATATCCGCCGCTGCCCCCTGCCGTTGCTCGCTTGCGCAACATTTACCGAAGGATCATCGTGATCAAGAACGACAAGGTTCATGATGCCTCAGGTCAGATATGTCGCGGCTATCTGCGCACGTTGCTTAACCTGTATTATGCCAAGCATGCCCATCGCGATGTGCGACTAACTGTAGATATCGATGCAAGGGGCTCTTGGTGATCAGAACAAGGCGTTCGAGACCGTAAACCTGATCTCTGGCACATCGCGTTGTGATAGACGGGCTATCACGTCAACGCGTAGAAATATCAAGACTCGGTTAATACTTAGTCCCACATCGTAGTAGAACGTATCGGCTGTTTCGGCAGTGGTCTTGAGCAGAGGCTTGTATGCCTGCGACGTGGCCTCTGAAAATGAGGTCCAAGCTATCCCGCCAAAGAGAATCAATTCTAATCCGAATGACGCTACGTTGGGAATTCTTAAGACGCCGGGTACTACTTCGCCAAAATTGTGACTCAGCGTCATGGCAAATGAGCGGTCTCCGTAGAATTCCTTGACGTTCATACCGCGAAAGGCATTGCCAACAGCAATACCGTTCAGACTGGTCTCTGTGCTCATAAAACGCTGGGGTGGAACGGCGCCCCAGGACCATGTTCCAGAGACGGATAGGTCGAGTGTCCAGAGTGGTAGCGTAGGCATGCGCACAAATCCCTGCCAGCTTAGAAGACCGAACGAGAAGTCACCACCGAGTACGTCGCTGTCAGCTATCTCGTACACAAGTTGCAATCCCCGCCGTGAAATGCGCCGAAGTGGTGAGTAGTCGAGCAGCAATTCCCCAGTTATCGAGTTCATACGGCCGGGGCTTATGGCAGGATTTATTCGTTGTGTATCTCTGCGTGGAAACAGATGAAAGTAGTTCGACGTGGCGGCGCTTTGTTGATCTGCTGAGGCATATCGAAGAGTAAGGCTGCTGGGTCGTATAAACTGTTCACGACCGAGAAAACGCAGCTGTCCCCAACTGTATGATGATTCCAGTGTTAGCCCTGTGTTGTAATAGTAGTCGCCGTAGTCATTGCCGAAGATCAACGATGTAACAGTTATAAGGTTTTGTCGAAACGCACTGGCATTATCACGTCGTAGAAGTTCTCTGTTGTAACCGAGTCCGACCTTGCACTTTTCAAGTCGATCAATTGGTATCGATACGTTTGACGTATAGTACCAATGCTTATCGTTAAATCCATATCCGCCTGTGAGCCGTGTCTCAAACACACCGGCTATGTTGTGCTGCAGACCAATACCGAGGTACGGTCCGTAGATGCTATTGTATTTGACAATATCGTCGAAGCCAGTAAATGGAGGTCTGCGAAGTATGGCAAGACCCTGACGTATAGGGGCGAAGTACTTGTTTAGGATCGAGCTTTCGATACTGTCCGGATTGTTGATAAATGAGTTGATCTCCTGATACGCAAGCTCCTCCTCAGGGCGAAGTGGAAGCTTCGCATGCACCTTCCAGTATGAAGGATCGTATGTATTGGCCTCAGGTAGGATTTCCACCCGGCGTTGGTCAAAAACATAGTCAGCTATAGCTGAATTGATGCTGTACTCATAACAGTATGATTCTATGTCGATGTCGAGTCGCGACGAGATAACCCAGAACAATGAGGCATTTAATGAAGATTCAATCGCGAGCGCCTCAGGCATAACCATACTGTCTACGACCAAGAAGTTCTGACGATACGATAAGTCAGCGTTGAATGGCAGGTTCACAGCTTCAGTTGCGCGCAGTACAACCTCGATTGGAACATTATGGACCTGGTCGATGAATATCGAGCCGGAGAACGCACGTCGCAGCGGACTCTTAGGCTTAACATCGATCTTTACTGTATCATCATCTGATGATGAGGCCAGTGAAAAATCATAGATATCTAATGCATCAGTGCTGAAGGGAGAATCAATATCCTCACCCAGAATCTGCAATGTATTGCTGTAGACATTAAGATTGGTTCCAAACGAAACAGTGTTGGCCTGACTAGGAACGTTGACGGTCTGCCTGCGCTGGATGATCTCATTGTAATAGTTGTCGGGATATTTGTAGTATCCCTTGGAAAAGGATTCGAGAATGCTCACAATCGTTGAATCCCCTCTACTCGTGCTTCTTAGGGCCGTTGTTGTATCGGTCGTTGCAACAAACTTGGTATAGAGCATATAGGTGTAACTTCGAAGATTGCTTTCCTGCTGCTCTCTGCGCATGATCACACGGCGCATAATCTGGCGCGCCGGATCTTCGGCTCGCACAAACACTTCGGCGCCCCGCAAAGCACGCTCCGTGAGACTGATGTTGATGTTCGTATCACGCGTTGCAATAACGAGTGTATCTGTAGCATATCCGAGAAGTGTAAACGTGATACGAACAACACTGTCGGAGGTAGCAGGTAAAAGCAGCTCAAATCGCCCCTTACGGTCCGATAAGACAGATAACCGTGTGTTAGGTTCGCGAACTCGCACAAATCCTAGCTTCTCTTGAGTGCCCGATGCGGTTATAGTTCCAGATATCACTACTGGGTCCTGCTGGTATACAGCCCCAGCAAGAGAGCAGGTCGTGAGCAGCGCTATCACAATGAGACGGAAGATCATCGAGTAAGATCCTGCAGATCGCGCTGCGCCTGATCGAGCGCCTCGCGAGAGGTTGTCTGACCATAGAGAACGCGCAGAACAGCTTCTTCCAATGTCTGTTCAATCAGAGGCCAGGAAACAGATGATGGCACTGGCTTGCTATTGACGAATATGCCTTTGATTCGATTCTCCTGCTCCGCAGAGCGTACCTGTGCATCCCAATAGGCATTCGTCGAGGGATATCCGATTTCCGCACGGTCTACAATAGCCTCACGTATGTAGTCAACAAGTTTGCTGCTTAGTTGGCTATCGTGAGCTGATCGAGGAATAGAGGCCGCCATACCGACAAACGTTCCAGTGCAGTTAGGTTGTTCATTCGTCGTGATGAATGTGAAGTCATACCGACCTCCCTGGTGCGATGCGGATGTGAACTCACGCCCATGCGCATGGGTATACCAAATCGCGAGTTTGCCTAGTCTACCTAATGCATCGAGCTGACGGCTGGTTTCCATGGCATTGCCTTTTGCAAGTTCGGCGTACGAATCAAGAGCCAGGACGTTCTTGGCTGAGTTTACGGTAGGCAAACCTGCGGTGTCCACAAGCGCACCACCAAACAAGGTAAACCACGAGATCATTGTCTGGGCCTGATGCCCCGCATCCTGGCCATGTACCCCCCAGGTTTGGCCGCTGAAGGGTGCAGCATCGGCGAGTTGTTGGATATCAAAAAGTGAAAGCCCCTTATCCAAATCGATATTGTTTGGGACTACGCTCTTGTTGATATGCAGCACAGGGGGTTGACAAAAAAGCATTACTCCGTAACGAACACCCCGCCATGTACAAGCCGCGATTGCTCCCGGAGCATCGTCAGATCGAGCAGAACTGTAGGCCAAAATGAGTGACTTTGAGGCTAGAAGGGGCAGATACTGATACGGAACGATAAGCACATCAGGTCCATGCACTCCTGCTGGATGACTTGCAAGCTCTAACAATTCCAACAAACTGCACGATTTAGTTGATGCCGTTATGCCAGCCTGCGTTCCAAATGCGTTAACAGTGCTGTCGATAAACGCATCGAACATGGTGCCGGATCGCAGATAGCGGACGCTTATGTGCGCCGGCGGACCGGCCGACTCGTGCTGCTGATTCTGGCAGCTTAGAACAATAACCGAGATTCCGGTAACGATGGCAAGCAGGTGCGTGCGAAAGAGCATCATAATCACCGGCAAGCTACGAATTGGAGTACCGATTTCCACTAACTCTGCGTAGTTTTGAGCCCGTCCATTACCTCTCTGATTATCCTCAGGTGTTGCGTGCCGAAGACGTCAAAGTACATCTTCATTACGGGCGGAGTGCTTTCCTCGTTGGGAAAGGGAATTGCTTCATCCTCCATAGGTTTATTGCTGCGTCAGCGCGGCTTTACGGTAACCATTCAGAAGCTCGACCCCTACATAAACGTCGACCCTGGTACGATGAATCCGTATCAGCATGGCGAAGTGTACGTCACTGATGACGGGGCTGAAACAGATCTCGATCTTGGTCACTACGAGCGGTACCTCGACGTTAACATGTCAAAGGCGAATACTGCTTCAGCTGGGCAGGTATACTTTGATGTCATAACGCGGGAGCGTCAGGGTGAATATCTCGGTAAGACCGTGCAGGTTGTGCCGCACATTACCGACGAGATCAAGCGTCGAATGCGAGCCTTCGACGGCAAGTACGATGTGGTGATCATTGAGATCGGCGGAACCGTCGGTGATATCGAGTCCCTACCGTTTCTTGAGGCATGCCGACAGCTGCGACTTGAAGTAGGCAGAGGCAACGCACTTGATGTTCACCTTACCTATGTGCCCTACATCAAGAGTGCAGGCGAACTCAAGACAAAGCCTACTCAGCATAGCGTCAAGACACTGATGGAATCTGGTATTACGCCCGATATCCTTCTCTGTCGAGCGGAAGTAAAGCTTGGGAAGGACATTCGTCAGAAGATTGCCCTCTTTTGTAACGTTGAAGAGCGGAGCGTTATCGAAGCTCTTGATGCAGAGACGATCTACGAAGTTCCTATGCTGTTTGCAAAGCACGAGCTCGATAACATTGTTTGTGAAAAGCTTAGCCTGAAACGATCAAAGCGTGATCTAGAAACGTGGTCCCGATTTGTGCATCGCATCAAATCACCAAAGCATAGTGTAGAGATCGCATTTGTCGGCAAGTATAACAAGTACCCCGACAGCTACAAATCAATACTCGAAGCTCTGATTCATGCTGGTGCTATCAACAACGCGAAGGTCAAGATTCGGTGGATTGACGCAGAATCAGTCACTCGTGATAATGCAGCGTCAATGCTTGAGGGTGTTGAGGGGATGCTTGTTGCTCCTGGTTTTGGCTCTCGAGGAATCGAAGGTAAGGTTGCCTCTATCGAGTATGCCCGCACACATGGTGTACCGTTTTTCGGTATCTGTCTTGGTATGCAATGCTCAGTTATAGAGTTTGCCAGAAATGTAGCCATGATGCCAATGGCGAATTCCTCGGAGTTCAAGAAGAATAAGTTCAGCGTGATCGATTTGTTACCTGAACAGCGCACGATCACAGATAAAGGTGGAACAATGCGACTGGGCTCCTACCCCTGCCAGCTTGCAAAGAAGTCCAAGGCCTACTCGGCCTACAAGTCGCAGCATATCGACGAACGACATCGCCACCGATATGAGTTCAACAACGAGTTCCGCGATGCACTGCAGTCAAAGGGTATGCTCATTAGCGGCACCTCGCCTGATGGCCGACTCGTTGAGATCGTCGAGATACCGAGTCATCGCTGGTTTGTAGGTGTGCAGTTTCACCCCGAGCTAAAGTCTCGTGCTGTAACCGGGCATCCGCTATTTGTTGCCTTTATCAAGGCGGCTCTTCAGCTTCATTTAGAAAACATGTAACTGCTCACATGCACGTAGTACTGATCGAACACGATGAAGCAGAATTGCTCTATCCTTTTGCCCTTACTCATGCGGCTTGGGAGCTTCGGGCTGGGTATTATCGCATTGTGGACCGTTGGCGTATGGCTGCTTCGAGCTGCAGAGTTCATGTGCATACGGAGCGTGCGGATGTCCTAAGCGCCTATCATGCTCGGCAGAAGGATTCGCCCGATGAGTACGATGGCGGCCCTACGCTAGTCATGTTGGCCAACGTTATGCTCTCCCCGTTTGTCATGCAGCAGATCGTAGATCACTGTTCGGCAGCACAAGGGCCTTTGCACATCATGATAGATGGCCAGACTGCCGGTGTATTTGTTGCGCAACACGAAGGCAGTCTCGAGGAGATCTCTGCATCGATCGACGCTGTCGATGATGGCGGTATCGAGCATGTGCAGGTGGCTGGGCACGTCATCACCAGACTATGGCAGGTACTAGACAGAATCGGTGACTGTGTTCATTGGGATGCAGCGTTGCTTGGAAAGAAGACTGTTGATTCTGCTGTTGTTCACCCAAGTGCTGTCATTGACGAATCTCGCGGACCCGTTATCCTTGGGCATAGGTCGCAGATCGGGGCATTCTGCATTGTGCAAGGTCCGGCAGTCATCGGTGATGACAGCATTGTAAAGCCCCATTCACATATTCACGCTTCTGTGTTTGGTGAGCATTGCCGGGTTTCCGGCGAGATTTCAGATTCTGTCTTTCACAGTTACAGCAATAAGCAGCACAGCGGTTTTGTGGGACACAGCTACATAGGATCCTGGGTAAACCTGGGCGCTGGCACTACCACATCAAATCTTAAGAACACCTACTCGCATGTGCGCCCCACATTTCCATGGGGCCGAGAAGATTCACAGAGAATGTTTCTGGGGTCGCTCATTGGAGATTACACGCGCACAGCAATTGGCGCAATGTTGCCAACAGGCTCCGTCTACGGGGCTTGCACAGCGATCTTTCAAACGTCGCCAGCCCCTTCCTATATCCCCTCGTTTTCGTGGGATGAGGCAACATATGAGTTTAGCAAGGCCATCAGTACTGCACGGACGGTTATGGCACGACGCAACGTAGATCTATCGCAGGCCGAAGAACATTTGCTTCGACGTATCTCTGAAAGTCGTTTCGATCATGCGTAAGCTAAACATCGCCATCACAGGCGCTAGCCGCGGAATTGGTGCCGCGATCAGTCGCATTCTTGCTCGCGATCATAATGTAACGCTGCTTGCTCGCGACCTTAAGGCTATGCAAGACGTTGTCTCGGATGCTCCTCAGGAACACGTTCGGATCGTTGAATGTGACATATGCTCACATGTGTCGATCGAACGAGCCTGCTCAATGCTGGGAGAAGTTGATGTTTTGATCAATAATGCTGGTATTGCGCACTTTGGCAGCGCGGTTGAAATGCAGTTTGACACCTCGCGACGTCAACTCGAGACCAATCTGATAGGTCCTATCGATCTACTCTCGCATGTGGTTCCTGGCATGGTGGAGCGCGGTTCTGGATTGATCATCACGATCAACTCAGTAGCGGCCACAACGGTGTTTAGCGGGGCGGCGGCCTACTCAGCCTCGAAGGCTGGTATGCTTGCATACACGCGCAGCTTGCGTCAGGATGTTCGCTCTGCTGGTGTGAAAGTTGTTGACCTGATCGTGGGCGCCACTAGCACAGAGATATGGGACTCAGAGTCTCTCAGTAAATTTGCCGATAGGATGCTGTCTGCCGAGCATATCGCTGCTTCAGTTGCTGCGATAGTTTCCAATGCTGACGACCCACATATGATGATAGAAGAGATGACCATTAGACCTCAATTAGGAGACCTGTAACATGACGATGAGAATATTGTCTGTTGTTCTGACGATGTCCTTGGTATTGCCCGTCTACGGCATCGCTCAGATGCAGCAGCTTTTTAGCCACGGCGATCCAACAGCCGAAGAACAGCTTATGCTAGAGTATATCAATCGAGCTCGTGCTAATCCAACTGAGGAAGGCATACGGTTGATGGATACGCAGGATCCACGAGTGCAGGGGGCGTATCAATATTTCAAGATCGATGCAGTTGCAACGAAGAAGGCCTTTACAACCTACCCGCAGCGGCCGCCGCTTGCCTTTCATGCGAAGCTTATTGATGCTGCCCGTGTGCACACACGTGACATGGATCAGAATAACTTTCAGGGTCATACAAGCAGCAATGGAGATGAACTCGGCACGCGGTATGCAAAGGTTAGTTATGCATCTGCAGGCATGTATGGTGAAAATGTGGCCGCCTATAGTGAATCCGTATGGCATGGACACTGCGGTCTGAATGTTGACTGGGGCGAGGAAAACCAGAAGGAGCTTGGCCACAGAAGTAACATCATGAACTTTGGCAATGCCGTCTATACTGAGATCGGCATTGGTATCATCTACAACGGCAAGGGGCTCTCAAGCGGGTATGTGGGGCCGTACGTGGTTACACAAGATTTTGGCATTGGATCAACACGGTATGTTGTTGGCGTTGTTTATGATGACAAGAACAAGAATGGGTTCTACGACCTAGGTGAAGGGATTCCCAATGTGAAGCTCGTGCCGAATCGTGGCTCGTTCTACACCGTTAGCAGTGCCTCTGGGGGGTACGCACTTCCCTATTCAGGTGGTTCATCACTAACGATTGTGGCATCAGAAGGCGGACTATCTGCCCCTATCACAAAGAACATCGCGGTCGATGGCAATAACGTAAAGCTCGATTTCACTACCTCTGCCTCGGCACAAGGTCCGGGTGCTGTTGTGTTATCTAAGCCTGCCAACAATTCAACTGGTGTTGCACCTGTTGTAACGCTCGAATGGGGCAAGAGCACGTTCGCAGAGTCCTATGAGTGGCAGGTCTCCACAACAAATCAATTCACCGTCGCAACAATCGTGGCCTCGGGCACAGAGACGAAGCAGTCTACCCAGATTCAGGCACCACAGTGCAATGCGCGATTCTTCTGGCGGGTACGAGGCATGAATACGGCAGGGTCGGGTACGTGGTCGACACCGTTCTCATTTACAACAGCAGGTAAGCTTCCAACAGCTACGGCTGCTATCGCACCTAAGGGGCCGAAATTGGCTGATGCAGCTGATGTTGTGACATTCTCATGGAATCAATCAACAGAGGCAACCAGATACCATTTCCGTGTCAAGCAGACGATCTCCCCGTTTAGCGTCGTTTATGAAGACACGGCAGTTGCAACAACATCTACCAACGTAAAATCTTCGCTACTCGGTAGTGGAACATTTGCATGGGAAGTCCGACCGAAGAATGCATGCGGTATGAGTGGATGGTCTACACCAGCTGAGTTTACGCTCACTGTTACGTCTGTCGATGATGTCTCTGATCTTGCCTCTGACATCCTGGTGCGTCCGCAGCCAGTTGGTAACGCTGCGTCTGTGGAGTTTATGTCAAGACTGGCCGGCCCGGTCATGCTCAGAATACGATCGTTGTCGGGTGAGTTGCTCAGGGATCAAGCATCAACCATCGAGGTTGGCAAAGCCGATCTAGCATTGCCAACAGAGCTACTTGCGCCGGGCGTGTATTTTATTGAAGTGATCGCATCGCAAGGCGTCATCGCCAGGACGCACTTTATCAAGTAACATCGCTGTAGCAACAGCACAGGCCGTCTGGAGCATGATCCAGACGGCCTTTTTTGTTACTGGTCGAAAAGCATGTCCGAATATTTACCTAAACCCGTAAGAACTATCGCAACTGCTTCTGCTAAATAGCCACCAAACAACTAACCTGTTACCTGTTTATCAAGGGAGATGGAAGATGTGTGCTATTTCTGATAAGAACAGACGCCAGCGTCTACGCGAGCTTTCCCAAGCAACACGAAAGCGTACGCGCAATCTGCGAGAGTTTTCACTATCACTTTCACGACTGCACCTTTCGCCCATCGAGCGCGCTTCACTTCAAGTAAACAACCTTACGCGAGCAGCAGAGCTGAGTATTCGCCGTGGAGACCTGGCTCTGGCTAAACAGCTCTTGCTACGGGGATACCGACTCGCAAAGTACCATGCCATCTCTCATGAGGCAGCTCACACATCGCTGCTGCGTTGTAATATCGAAAAGATCACTGGCAATTCGCGTGCGCTGCGAGTCTGGTCAGAGCGTCTTGCCTATTGGCGTACTCAGGAGCAGCGCTCTATTGCCGTTGCCGCCGTTTACAGCAGACTCTACATGCGCTATGTTCTGGGTAGCGAGCCACATTCGCAACGAATTGCACAGCATGACTATGTGTGCCAGGACATGCGTTACATCATTCTGCCATACCAGTATTGCACTCGCAGAAAATACGACTGCGCCATGCAATCGCTCGATGTATTGAACATACACCAGTCACGAAGCGTCTACCTTCATCAGGAGGTGCAATGGCTGCGATTTCGGATTCTATGCTCTCTGCAGCAATATCAAGAGGCCAGATTCACGCTCGAGGACATCTCCTCTTCTGTTTCGAGAACCACACGTTTCAAGGAGTGCGTCATACTCGGCAAAGCATACCTAGAACTGGTTGGACTGCTGAGAGACGATCTGCAAGATGTGCCGGTGTTTGCTAGCAGGTTGACAACGTTTATGAACTCGTTTGATGTGCTGTCGAGCGAGCGCAGCGGACTCTACATGGCAGTTCTCGTCTATGAGATTGTTCGACTGACACTTGAGCAAAAGTATGAGGCGGCTCACAGACGTCTTGCCGCCCTGCGGGTTCGGCTACAGCGATGTCCTGATTCTATAGACACTGCAGAGCTGCATCAGTTTCTGAAGGTCATAGGATACGTCCTTGCAACCATCCACAGATGCAAGCGCAGGTTCCCCAAGGAACTCTATCAGGAGCTGCAAACGACTCAAGCCACGACGTTGTACATACTTCAGGGCATCGCACCGTATGCTGAACTTGCCTATCGATTACTGAGAAAGCTAAACTACAGATGACATCAAGCGCTAGACAAGCGTGTAGTAATCATGTCCATTGTCGGAGACGATGTGCACAACACCTGCGCGAACAAGTCGAACCAATATCTGAGAAGCCCTTCGTCGGGAAATGTTGACCAACCGTGCAAAATCGTGTACAGTAGCTTTCCCGTGACGTTCCAAGTACGTGAAGAGGCGCTGCTCGCGGTCGCCAATTGAGAGTGTTATAGGGGGCGCATCTGGATGCTGCCCCCTGAGTACACGCGTCATCTCCTTGCTTGCTGTTATCGACTTATCGCCCTGCCGAATGAACACCTTACGATGCGACTCTGCATCTATGGGCGCAGTCGATATGAATCGGTGTGGTCGATTTTGACTCTGGGGTACATTCACCACGATCACATCCACAAAGTCGATCTCCACTACCTCCATGGTCACATCTAATGGCGGATCAATCGTGTGAATTGCTACGGACAGAAGATCGATCTGTTCCTTCTCTGAGTCCACACCCTTGATAAGTCCATTATCATCAACACCCAGCAACAGGTACCCGCCCGTTGTGTTGGCAAACGCAATGATTTCCCGAGCGATCTTCTCACTCGTGGTAAACTTGCGTTTGAACTCAAGCACAGAGGATTCACCCCTGGCAATAAGTTCTCGTAGCTCATGACGCTTCACGCTCCTGCTTTCTTGAAATACCTACGCTCGGTGCTCCTTGAGATGCACCATGTACCCAGTCACTTGTACCTGGTACCTTTACTGGCCCTCTTGGTACTTCCACATCGATTTTGGAATCCACCATTGCGTCGGGTTGTAGCCTGGGCGCACGTAACTAAACTTTACGTTCTGTAGTCTGGTGTTGTATGCACCGGGATTTAGAGGACTCCATAGGAAGATGTATGGTTGCTCGTCTGCTACGATCTGTTGGAACTCCCGCATGTAGGCAATGCGCTTCTGCTCATCGAACTCAACACGATTCATCTCTAAGAGCTGATCGGCACGCGAATTCTTGAATCCCACGTAGTTACTGCCCTTGTTGCCCACCTGACTCGAATGCCAGATCTGATAGGGGTCGCTTGGAATTGGGTCGTTTACCCATGCACCAATGGACACTTCAAACTTGCGTGAACGCATGTTCTCGAGAAACACACTCCACTCCAGTTTTCGCACATCAAGCTTGATACCAACCTTTCGAAGCTCGTCGGAGAATGAAACAGCAATGGCCTCGCGCGTTTCGTTACCTGCATTTACAAGAATAGACAACGACAGAGGAGTGTTTTTGCCATTGATAAGCTTATCGAGAACTCCGTCACCGTTGGCATCCTTCCATCCCGCAGCTGCAAGTATGCGCTTGGCTTCATTGAGATCGTACGGAACTCCCTTGATCGACGGATCATACTCAGGTCTGTCGTCATAGATTGGAGAGTTAACAGGTGCAGCAAGGCTGCGCATAACTTGTTTGATGAGTGCGTCGCGGTCGATGCAGTGGGCCATAGCCTTGCGGACAGCTTTGTCTGATAGAATAGGATGACTGAGGTTCATCCCGAGGTATGAGTATATCTGATTCTTGTATGTTGCCTTGCGAATGAAAGGCGTGGCCACGGTGTCGAGCTCTTCAACGAACTTTGCCGCTGGCACATACTCCATGAAGTCAATCTCACCATTTTTGAGCGCAACGACCGCTGCACTGCGGTCATTTATCACCTTGTAGAATAGCTTTTCTGCGTAGGCAGGATTCCACTTGTCTTTGCCAGCATTCCACCAAGAATCAGAGCGTTTTAGCGTGATCGACTCGCCCGTCTTCCATTCATCGAATATGTATGGGCCGGAGCCAATGTTTAACTTAACATCACGCTTAACCTCCGGCGTGTTGTACCATTCTGCAAATGCCGTCAGTGAGGCGTTCGATTGTGCCTTGGCAAGGCTGGATGTTTCTGCAAACGTATAACCATCTGTGAGATTCTTAGGATCGAGCACGTGTTTTGGCATGATCCATAATCCGCCCAAGAAGTATTCTGCAAGGAAGTACGGCTGCGTCATCGTGATTACAACCGTGTAGTCGTCCTTGGCCTCGACATTTGCAACAGATTCATAATAATTGCGAAGCGCTGCACCGTCTGTAATGAGTGGGTTTTTGACCACCTTGTAGCTAAAAACGACGTCCTTAGCTGAAAGGGGCTTACCATCGCTGAACGTAGCACCCTTGCGTAGCGAAAACGTATAGGTAAGGTGATCGTCTGATACTGTCGGACGAGACTCGGCTAACACAGGGTACAGCTCTGTGGTTTCGAAGTCCTGTTCGAGCAGCTTCTCATACACCCGATTGAACAGTGCACTTGAAGATGCATCATTAGTGACCATCGGATTAAGACCTTCTGGATCAGAAAGCTCGTGAATCACCGCCCAGTCGCCCTTAACTGGTTCGCCGACATCGCCACCAGTGGAGTTCTCGCCCCCTGACGAACATGCTGTAAAAGATGCCGCCATGAACACGGCCATACATCCGGCCAGGAGAAAACGCATGTTACTCGTCATCACTTTGAAAATATGTGACACTTCGCAGATCCTGTGTAGTTGGAGAAGTAGACTTTGTTATAAGATGCCGTTGGAGGTTCTCAGCAAATGCTTGAGCAGCATTGTAGCCGTAGGTCTTTAAGAGGTGGTTCAGTGCTATCGTCTCAGAGATAACTGTAACGTTCTTACCTGGGAAGATCGGCAGTTTGACAGACGGTATACTCACGCCAAGAATATCAACAGTAGACTCACCGAGTCCGAGACGGTCATACTCATGGATTTCGTTGTAGTTCTCGAGTTCTACGATTAACTCAAGTCGTTTCTGAAATCGTATTGCTCGCACACCGAACATTTGGCGAACGTCGATCAGTCCAACACCACGTATCTCGACTAAATGCTTAACCAGTGATGAACCCGTGCCCATGAGCACACTTTCACGCTTTTTGGTAAGCATCGTTGCATCATCAGCAACAAGGCGATGTCCTCTCTCAACAAGGTCAAGAGCGATCTCACTTTTGCCTATGCCGCTGTCGCCAACAAAGAGCATACCAATTCCGTAGACATCGACGAATGATCCATGCAGCGTTACCTGTTCGGCAAACTGATCATCGAGATATTCGCTCAGGAGGTAAATCGTCTTTGTCGTATCAAATGGCGTAGTTAAGACGGCTACACCATGACGCTGCGCAATCTCGAGAAGATCAGGATCGAGCTCGTGGTCATTTGCACAAACAATCACCGGCACACTAAACGAACAGATCTTTTCAAATGCAGATCGCCGGTCGCTGTCGGAAAGACTCTTGAGGTAGTAAAACTCAGTATTGCCGAAGAGCTGAACACGATAGTAGGTAAACAGTTCTGTAAAACCCGTTAGTGCTAGCTGTGGTCGATGCAGACTCTTGTCTGTGATCTTGTTATCGAGGCCTGTATCAGAAGTAAGCTGACGCAGGTGAACGGGGCCAGCAAGAAGCTCACGGACAATGACATGTTCCTTCCGTACTGCATTAGGGACGATCATGATCTATCTGAGTAGTTAAGCACGGATGGTGGAATGTTTGTCATGTATGCGACCGAGTTGCCGCTGGATCTTCTCGCCAGCATCATGCACTGCTTTTGTAAGGTCGCCAGCAGATTCACGTCCTATCAACAACTGTCCTTGAATCTTTACGGTAAACTCGCAAGACTTCTCAAGTGGACCGTGGTCAATTATAGCATCTACACGGATGATATGGTTCCCATATCGCTCGAACGACTTCGCCATTTCAATCACTGTTGAGTTTTCAGCCTCTGTGATTGTGCAGTGGCGGGATGTTACATGGATGTCCATCGATACCTCCTACAATGTGATGAGAAGAACGGACCGACCGAATCGTTTCGAACATAGGTATTGCAACCGTCATGTTCAAGGAATAGTGGTGGTCCTGTCTTTATGACGAAGAACGAACATAATTCCTATATGTACACCAAATCCACCAATGTTGAGCGTGTAGTCTTCCGCCATCCGGGCTGGTGGCTGTGCACTGAAACTCCGGGCCACTTGCTGCATAAATGGTCCACGCACGGGCACGTAGCGATACGAGAGTTCCATCCGAAGGCCCGAGCGAACAGGCGCCTGCGTACTACCGTCAAATCCCAGGGAAACACCTGATCGGATTTCTGCAGCTATATGGTAGATCCAATCATTGAAGCGCTCGCCCCTTCTTCGTGAACCCAATCTACTTGAGCTGGATAGATCTTCATACCACTGCAGGTGTGAGAACGCAAGGCCTACTGCAGCTCCAACATAAGTTGTGAATTGTCGATCAACGGGGTAGATGTCGTAACAGAACATCACAGGGATTGTCTCGAGATTGATATTCTGTGTAATGTTTTGCGCAGGCGCAAGCGGCACAGGAACTTTGAAGGGATCGTAGTCATAGTTTTCGCGCATCGTTGCGCGAGTAAACCCTACCGAGAGTCCGACTGATTGGTGTTCATCTACGTGTCGAGATATACGCAACGACCCACTAATCGGCGTGTCGAATTCCCTGCGTTTACCACCAAGTATCGCGGCGTAGTCCTCAAAGAATTCCAGCGCCGAAGTTCCCCATGTGTAGCTAAGGTCTGGCTCGATGCGAAGGCCTGCCTGCTCTATAAATGCTGTGCTTTGAAGGGGCACAAGTGATTGTGAGTAGGCACTGAACGAAGTCACCAAGCATAGCACTGGCAACACTATGTGGTATGGTATCTTCAGAGCAGATTCCTTGCCCACGAACATGCTTAGAGGATGCGTTTACCAAGTGACGATGCGATGATCTCAACGGCGAACTCTGCTGTCCGGTTTCTATCGTCCAAGACCGGGTTTACCTCGGCCACCTCCAGAGAAGCATAGGCATCGAGCTGGGAGATCATCTCCATGAGAAGGTGCGCCTCGCGCAGTGTAAGACCACCATTGACAGGCGTACCTACGCCTGGTGCAACTGCAGGGTCTACCCCATCGACATCGAATGATATATGCACATGGTCAACCTTGCGAGACATGTCCTCAATAACTCGGGATGCGATCTCGTACATACCGAGTCTGTCCACGTCAAACATTGTATAGGCCTGTATGCCTAGCTTATGAATGAGCTCGCGCTCTCCGGTATCGATACTGCGCAGGCCGATCATGGCAAGATTTTCGGGTGCAAGCTTTGGAAAATCACCAGCAATCCCGGTAAGGCTCGGGTGACCAATACCCATCGCGATGGCAACAGGCATCCCGTGAATGTTGCCACTTGGTGTGGTTTCCGAGGTATTCATATCTGCATGCGCATCGATCCAGATCACGCCAAGACGCTTTGCATGCTCACGGCAATGTGCACCGATGCCGGCAAGCGAGCCGACACTCATGCTGTGATCGCCACCGAGAATCAGTGGAAAGTCACCGTCATCGAGAATGCCCTTGACACGCTCGGCCAGAATAGCAGACATTCCCGCAACCTCAGGCAGGTACTTAAGCTTTGCATCCTGAAGCTCCTGAACCTCAATGTTGCGAATTGGAATATCACCTTCGTCAACAACGGTGTACCCGAGCGATTCTAATTTTATGTCAAGATCTGCAACACGTATAGCCGAAGGCCCCATGTCGACGCCCCGACGATCGGCTCCAAGGTCAATGGGAAACCCCAGCATTCGGATCGTAGTTGTTTTACGCACGGCGGTTGCCCATGAGATGCTGCAGAACTGTATGCAGCTGACGCTTAAGGTCCTTACGATGTACGACCAGATCGACAAAGCCATGCTCGAGCAAAAACTCAGAGCGTTGGAATCCTTCAGGAAGCTTCCTACGTATGGTTTGCTCAATCACGCGCGGACCAGCAAAGCCGATTAGTGCCTTTGGCTCGGCAATGATGACGTCGCCCAACATGGCATACGATGCACTTACCCCACCAGTTGTTGGATCTGTGAGTATCGATATGTACGGCAGCTTTGCCTCGGCCAGTTCCGAGAGGAATGCGCTGGTTTTGGCCATCTGCATCAGTGACAACGCAGCCTCCTGCATGCGGGCACCGCCCGAGGCACTGATAAAGATGAACGGCATTTCTTCCTGCAGGGCACGGCGTCCGGCGCGCACGAACTTCTCACCTACAACGCTGCCCATTGAGCCACCAATAAAGCCAAAGTTCATACACCCAAATGCGATTGGCATTCCGTGTATGTTGCCCGTTCCGGTTGTTACTGCATCAGGCAGATCGCTCTTGGAGTATGCTTCCTTGAGCCGCGCCTTGTAGGGACGCGTGTCAACAAACTCTAATGGGTCGGCAGAGCGAACAGTCGAATCTGTCTCGTGAAATGTTCCGCGGTCAAAGAGTACATCGATATACTTCGCACTTCCAACGCGGAAATGATGCGAGCAGGACGGACAAGTAAACGCATGATCTTCAAGCTCTTTGCGGTAGATCACCGTTGAACACTCTGGACACTTCGTCCACAAACCGTCGGGCATCTCACGCTGCTGTTGATCAGTTGAGATGTTATTGTTTTTTCGTAGAAACCAAGCCATAGGTCAAAAATACTGCTCAATAAGCTTACGGCACCACGACAAAGCATCGAGGTTGTGAATTCACGATAACGGTATACATGCCAGGCAGTAGCGACTGTATCGAGCTCAGGTCGGTCGCATAGGCTACTCCGCTTAGGTCATAGAGTGCCGACGCACGTCTAACGAAGTCGTGAGAAAGCAGCGCAGACTGGTGAATCATGATTTGTGGCTGGCGGTTATCATTGAGCAAAGGCTCTTCCGAAACGTCTGTCGTTGTCACTGCTACATCGTGAAATGTGAGTGCGCCAACACCATCTTCGTTCACAAGCCACGGCCCCTGAAAGATGGTTGAGCCATCGTCGTAGGCATAGTCAGGCACATATGAAACGGACGTTACCGGCAGGGAAAATCGCAGAAGTACTGAACTGCCTTGAACGGTGACAGATTCAGGATGCAGTTTTGCGTCGTTATTAGCAAACCATGCCTGGTTTGGTGTGCGAACCTTACCAGCAACGACAACGTCTGACGTCATGCGAAGCCCAAGGGCGCGATCGAAGTCTACACGAATGACGTTCTGGCCTAGCGCTGCTGCCTGCCGCACCGCCGGGGACGAACGAAACACACCCGGCTGCATTCCCAACTCATTCCTGCGATAGATCTCAAACAATTGCGAACCCAGCACACCGTACCCTTGTCCGCCATAGTGACACCCATCATGTGCTGGCAGAGCGCTTGCTGCATGCACGATGACGTTCGGGAACATCTGCTCGAGCCGGCGCTGCTCATCACGCAGCTTTGCATGGTTTGGACCAGCGCACCCTGGTCTGATCTGCACTACAACAACATACTGAAGGTTAGGTAGGTCCTGTTTCCAAGCGGTATACAACTGCTCAAACAATTCAGCGTAATTCTCCGAACTGTGATTGGACTCACCTTGATACCAGAACAGCCACCGGATGTCGTTCTGCCTACCGCTCTTGATAACACGATACAACCACGAGCCATAAATGGTTGCCCTGTTGAGTCGATTGTTTGCATCAGGCAAATGCTGCTCGATCCGTGTCCCACCAACGCCACCATTGATGCACAGTGATGGCGTCCCCATCTGATCAGCCATGGCATTCTGGAGATGCAAGCCCCATGCTCCAACGTGAGCCCCACCACCATTTCCATCGGTTTTGCTGCCGTAAAACACTGTGTCCGAGGCAGAGGAACTGAAGTTCTTTCCAAACGTTCTGGCCCAGGCAGATGGCAAAAGAGCACCATCACCAAAGATCGAATTTGATTGTCCGGTAACGGTGAATGCAACGCCAGAAACGATGTCTCTTGCGACATACACCGTGTCGAGAGACGCCCCCCCAGTGTCTGCCATAACGATAACACTGCTTGCATCAAACCCACTGGGGGCCGATGTCCACGGAATCGTCTTTATTGAACCGACACTCACATCATATGTTGTAATCTGACTGGGTAGCCCGTATGTCTCTGTTCGGACCACTACCGAGCGCACACTGGGTGTGTTGACTCTGTATACAATGTCGTGCGCTCGATTAGGTTCGAGAACCGCCATGCTCTTTGGGGCCTGCAGAACAGCAACAGGATCTGGTGTCGGTTCCTTGTATTGGACAATGTTGTATCGTTTGTAAAGGTAGTCCTCGATGATCGTGCGCTCTGCAGGTGTATGTACCTTGTTATAGAGCATAACCTCTGCAAGTGTGCCGTTCAGGCAATAGCCTCCTTGGTACGCGCCGATGAATATGACACTGTCGACATTAACAGGTATCTGCCCCGAGGCCGTTTCTTTACCGTTGTATGAGATGATCGCTTGTCGTGTCTTATCGATGTAGGTTACCTTTATCACGGTAGGACCCGAGAATGCAGATTCAGACATCACGAGGCTGTTAAAGTCTCCTGAATGCAGCAATGTGGCCTGCCCCGGCTGACTTGTAAACAGTGCTCTGGACTGACCTGAGATAAAGTTGTTTGCAGAATGTATGCCGTTCCACTCAAACACAATGTATACGGTGTAGTCACCGGCCACGGGAAACACCGAGGGGCCTTCAAGATGGGATGCACCATTGAACAGGAGCGCCTGCTTGCCATTGATCGGCTTCTTTGTGATTGCCCCCCCGGATACGACAGGACATGTATAGCCCCCTACTAACGAGCCCCACGTTGCAAGCTGCTCACTACCTCCAGGTCGGGTTACGAAGGACACAAGGGTATCAGCACGCAACCACAAGCGAGCGCCGTCTTTCGGAATCTGCGACCACGAACGATCGACTGCGCATAGCAACATGATCAATATCAGAGACCTTACCATACTGCCCCCTAATCTGAAGTTACTTGGAGATCTCCAGAACCTCGTATTGGATCACACCAGCCGGGACCTTCGTCTCAATGATATCCCCAACAGTCTTGCCCAGCAGGGCCTTCCCAAGTGGACTTGTAACTGAGAGCTTGTTCTGCTCGAAGTCAGCTTCCTCCGGCGACACCATTTGGTATTCGGTAGACTTGTTCACCTTCTTATTCAAGAGTTTGACTTTAGAAAGTATGTAGACCTTATCGTCCGGAAAGTCCCTGCTGTCGATCACTTGCGCCTTGGCAAGTGTTGTCTGAATCCTGGAAATGCGAATCTCCAGTAACTCTTGCGCATGCTTAGCGGCGTCGTAATCGGCGTTCTCCGAGAGATCTCCGTGTGAACGAGCTTCGGCGATTTTTTGTGCGATGTCACGACGCCCATTGGTCGTGAGTTCTTGTAACTCTGCTTGAAGTTGTAACAGGTATTCCTTGGTAAGGTAAACTGCGTCCCCAGCCATTGAACGGTCCTTTTTATTTTCTATACATTGTGGTGAATTGATAAAAAAAACAAAGCCGCATGGCGGCTTTGTTTCTGTTAACGTTCTAATCTAAGCAACGGGTTAGCCCCCTGCAAGAGGCCATTTACAAGTGTCGTAGCAGGTGTCCCATTTTATCGCGTTTTGTCTCTAAGTACTGTTGATTTGAAGCATTTGCTTGGATCTCCAGAGGTACAAGATCGACCACCTCGAGTCCATGTGACTGAAGGCCGACACGTTTTTTGGGGTTGTTGGTCATCAAGCGCATCTTTCGCACTCCAAGCTCATGTAATATCTGAGCACCTATGCCATAGTCACGCGGATCTGGAGGGAAACCCAAATGCGTGTTGGCCTCTACTGTGTCGAGTCCTTGCTCCTGGAGGGCATATGCTTTAATCTTGTTTACCAGTCCAATGCCTCGTCCTTCTTGTCGCATGTAGAGTACAACTCCCCTGCCCTCACGTTCAATCATATCGAGGGCTGCATGGAGTTGTGGACCGCAGTCGCAACGCAGCGATCCAAAGATGTCGCCCGTTAGGCACTCACTGTGCACCCTCACTAAGACTGGGGTGCCGTCTGCCACGTCGCCTTTGATTACAGCTACATGCTCCTTACCGTCGACAGAGTTCTGGAACACGCGCAAGACAAAGTCTCCGTGATCACTTGGCAGTTTTGCCTCTGCTACCATTGAAACAAGCTGTTCCGTTCTTCTGCGGTACGCAATCAGATCTTGAACCGATATCATCTTAAGCGCATGCTGCTTTGCCATCGGCAGCAGATCCGGCACTCGCGCCATTGTACCGTCGTCATTGAGGATCTCGCATAACACGCCAACGGGTCGCAGGCCTGCCAGGGTCATCAGATCTACAACGGCCTCGGTGTGCCCTGCGCGGCGAAGCACGCCACCGCTTACTGCTATCAGAGGAAAAATGTGTCCCGGACGAGCGAAGTCATCCGGCCCCACTGATTCGTCGGCCATAGCCTTGACGGTGGCATTTCTATCGTGTACAGAAATACCAGACGTTGTTCCGTGGCTATAATCAATGCTAACCGTGAATCTGGTTCCATGCAGCGCGGTGTTCTCCGAAACCATCAGCGGGAGGTTAAGCTCTTGGGCTCGTTGCTCAGTAACGCTGACGCAGATGAGCCCCTTACCATGGGTTGCCATGAAATTGATGTTCGACTCAGTGCACAGTTCAGCAGAACAGATAAGATCGCCTTCGTTCTCACGATCCTCATCGTCTACAACAATGATACACTTGCCGTTGCGGAGCTCAACAAGAGCCTCTTCTATCGTGTCGAGCATTGTTGTGTGCGTCACTTAGAAACAACGTTCCCAATTGACGACTTCTCAAACTTGACGTGACAGTTCGGTGCTATTGTAACGGTTACAGTCGTATCATCAATCTCGTGAACAGTCCCATGAATACCAGCCGACATCGTAACGCTATCACCCTTCTTGACACTCGAGATTAGCGTCTGATGCTGCTTAGCGCGCTTTTGTTGAGGCCTGATGATCATGAAATACATGATCGCAATCAACGGACCGAACATGATCAGAAACGACATCAATTGATCACCCGTTCCTCCGCCAGCCCCTTGAGGTGGTGCCATAAGTAATAGGATCGGCATACTTCTACTCCATCTATGTGTGTGTTAGTTACGTTGTTGGTTGAGTTGTTCAATCATCTCTACGGACCATTGACGAAATGTACCCTCGAGAATTTTCTCTCTGGCCTGACGAACAAGCCACATATATAGCCCAATGTTTTGGGCCGTCGCGATCATCAGCCCCAAAATCTCGCCTGCATGGAACAGATGGCGAAGATACGCCATAGAATAGTTAGCACTGCTCTCGACACCAACGAGGGCATCGATGGGTTCGTCACGTTGTTTCCACGTGGCATTCTTGATATTTACTCTGCCAGTTGTCGTAAACAGCGTACCATTTCTGGCATTTCTTGTGGGCATCACACAGTCGAACATGTCAACGCCGAGACCTATGCAGCGTAGGATGTTCTCGGGTGTTCCGACCCCCATAAGATAGCGTGCTTTGTCCGGCGGCATGCAAGCTGTAGATACCTCTGTGATCTCATACATGTTCTCTGAGGGCTCCCCGACGCTGAGTCCGCCGATGGCATAACCATCAAAATCCATTGCTACCAACTCGTCCATACACTGCATGCGCAGGTCCTTGTAGACGCTCCCTTGACCAATACCAAACTGCAGTTGGTGGTGTCCGTACAGGAATGGTGAGCGCAGGTGGTGCTCTCTACCACGGCGTGCCCATCGCAGTGATAGCTCCATCGAGGTTCTGGCCTCTGTATACGTCACAGGAAATGGGGTGCACTCATCGAGAACCATAAAGATGTCCGAGCCGATTGCCCGTTGAGTTTCTACAACGCTCTCAGGAGTAAACAAGTGGCGGGATCCATCGATATGGGATTGAAACTCGACTCCCTCTTCACGCATTTTCCGCAGGTCTTTTAACGAGAACACTTGGAAGCCACCGCTGTCGGTTAAGATAGGCCGATCCCATGTGCTGAACTTATGAAGCCCACCCAGTGTTTTCAGCGTTTCAGCTCCAGGCCGCAGGTACATGTGATACGTGTTGGCCAGGATGATCGGAACATCTAGCTCGCGCAGAGTTCGGTGGTCCATTGCCTTGACGGCCCCTTGCGTGCCTACGGGCATAAAGATCGGTGTGGCAATTTCTCCGTGGGCAGTTCGTAGTTTGCCGGCCCGCGCTTGAGTGTTTGGGTCGGTTGTTTCGAGCTGAAATGGTTGTGCTTGGATGTCCATGGGCCAACAAAACTAGCCCCTTCTCGTCATTCAGCGCGTTTGAACAATGAATATTTCATGTTTCATGTTTTACAAAAGGTTTTAACAATGGCAGTTCTCGTAGGCAAACGTGCTCCAAAGTTCTCAGCGCAGGCAGTTATCGACGGCGGTGAGATTGTTGACAATTTCTCACTTGACCAATACCTTGGCAAGAAGCACGTGATCTTCTTCTTCTACCCAAAAGACTTCACGTTCGTCTGTCCGACAGAGCTGCATGCATTTCAAGAAAAGCTTGCTGAATTCGAGGCCAAGGGCGTTGCAGTTGTTGCGTGTTCGACGGACACTGAGCAGTCCCATTGGGGCTGGCTGCAGGTGCCGAAATCGCACGGTGGCATTCAAGGTGTAACCTACCCTATCGTTGCAGACACGAATAAGACAATCTCGTCGAATTACGATGTGCTCGCCGGCACGTATGAGTACAACGAGGACGGAGAGCTTGCAGCAACGAATGAACTTATTGCCTACCGCGGTCTCTTCCTGATCGACAAAGACGGCATCGTGCAGCACCAAGTTGTAAACAATTTCCCACTCGGACGCAGTGTTGATGAGGCAATGCGAATGGTGGATGCTTTGCACTTCTTTGAAGAAAAAGGGGAAGTGTGCCCAGCAAACTGGAAGCCGGGTGCAGACGGACTCAAGGATACGCATGATGGCGTAGCCTCGTATCTATCGAATCACTAAGACATCACGTTGCGATCTTCAATGGCGTTGTGCACGATGCGGCACAGCGCCATTTCGTTTTTTGGGTGCGTCTGACTAGCTGCAACCGCTGATGATCCCGCCCCCAATCACATCATCACCTTCGTAAAGAACTACCGACTGACCACGCGTAACTGCTTTACGGGGCTCATCAAAGTTCACGTGCAATATTCCATCGCTGTCTATGTGGCACGTGGCCATAGCACCATTGTCTTTGTAGCGGATCTTTACCATGCATCGAATGGGCTGATGCAAGGTTGCATACTTCTGCAGATTAACAGAATGTGCTGTTAGTGTGGTGGCGTCGAGTCTATCTTCGGTACCCAGTTCGATGACATTATCTGTAGGAAGAACGTTGAGTACATAGAGCGGCTCACTATGTGCAATCCCAAGCCCCTTACGCTGGCCAACGGTATAGAACGGATAGCCGTCGTGTTCACCTATAACCTTGCCGTCCAGGATAAACTGCCCTTTGCCGATCGTTTCATCGATCTCAGGTCTTGCATCACGCAAGAACCGACGATAATCGTTGTCAGGTATAAAGCATATCTCGTATGATTCGGGCTTCGATGCTATATCCAATTGCATGCGTTCCCCTTGTGCACGGGATTCAGGCTTTGAAAACCCAGCAAGTGGAAAGAGCGTTCGGGCTAAATGTTCCTGGCGAACACTCCAGAGCATGTAGGACTGGTCCTTCTGCGCGTCGGCGCTGCGCCGGATCCACCGTCGTCCAGTCTGCTCATCATGCATGATACGTGCATAGTGTCCGGTTGCGATAAACTCGGCACCAAGCGAATCTGCTTTTCGAAGCATTTCTGCCCACTTGATCTGGCGGTTGCACATCACGCAAGGGTTCGGTGTGTTACCGGCAAGGTAGTCATCGATAAAATAATTGATGACCTGATCCTTAAAGGTTTCCGAGAAATCAACAGTGTAGTGCGGAATGCCGAGATTAAGAGCTATTCGTCGTGCGTCGTTGATACCATCAAGTGAACAGCATGTAGAATCATTCCCGACATTGCCGCCAACATCCTCGTACTTATAGGTCTTGATTGTGATGCCGATAACATCGTATCCTTGCTCCACGAGAAGTCCTGTGGCAACGCTCGAATCAACGCCGCCAGACATACCAACAAGTACGCGATTTGAATTCCGTTCCACGCAGTGTAGCTTTCTGTAACTATGACAAAGTTAACCACTAGACCAGTCGACTTCGTGCCTGCTCGCCCAGATGGGCTTAGCAAGCTATTCTGGAGGCAGTACTTTCTCTGGTCCATCAAACGACATTTTCATACAGGATTTGTCAGTGGAGAGGAGCACATACAACATAGCGGTCCTGATTCGAGCAGCCTTCCGACGATCTTTGCATGTACCCATGGCTCTTGGTGGGATGCTGCACTCACTATTGAACTTTCGTTGGGTCAATACAAGCTTTCTGCCTATGGAATGATGGAGTATAAACAACTCCGAAAGTATTCCTTCTTCTCCCGCATTGGGATGTTCAGCGTTGTTCGAGAAGATGCAACAAATGCATTGTACTCTATCAGGTACGGCGCAGATCTGATAAGGGGCTCACAGTCGTCGCTATGGATGTTCCCGCAAGGTACACTCATTCATCAGGATGTTGAAACCATATCGTGCGAACCGGGCATCGGCATTTTAGCCTCGCTTTTGGGAAGGTGTCGTATCGTACCGGTTGCACTTCGTTATGAGCATCTGCGCGAGCAGCGTCCCTCGTGCTGGGTGCGTTTCGGAGCCCCCTACCTGCCGGATGAGTCAGATGGTGTTCGTCTGATCACAAAGAAGGTTTCCGAGCGCATGACAGAAGTTCGTGATTTGGTGCGGGCAGATGCCATGACCGAGGATTCTTCTGCTTACCGAACTTTTTTGCGTGGTTCGATGTCTATGGAGAAACGATTTGACAAGCTCATGCGTCGGTAAGCGCTTTGCTGCACGGTTTTGATTCATACAGAAAGGAGAACGGTTGTGGCCGTTATTGCAGTCAACGATGAACAGTTTCTACAACTGATCGCCTCAGGTAAGCCGACAATTGTAAAGTACTATGCAGATTGGTGCGGGTCTTGCAAGCTCTTTGCGCCGAAGTACACTCGGTTGAGCAATGATGAACGCTTTCAATCGGTAGAGTTTCTTGAAGTAAATGCTGAACACAGTCCGGTCGCAAGGCAGACTGCGGGAGTTGATAACCTTCCGTTCTTTGCCGTGTTTAGAGATGGCAAACTTCTTGAAGGCACCGCCACAGCCAAGGAAGAGACCGTTGCTGCCATGTTGACAAGGGTGCAGCAATGAACATTGCATCGATACGACAGCTTGCTGACACATTCACAAAGGAGCAATTGCAGCAAGCAGAAGCCTCTCTTCTGCAGGAAGAGCCGATGCCAATCGACGTACCTGGTGTTGATGAGGGCGAAAAGCTAACCCACCTTATTGCAGCACTCTGGGTGCTTGAGCACAAGGTATCCCATGATGTTGATACAATGACTGCCGTTCGCGAGTACACGAAACGCGTCCGCGAATCTATTTCGTAGCCGCAACTACCTCTTGATAAACGGCACAGTGGCCGTGCCCTGCGCCGAGGCAACACGCACGATGTACGTGCCAGCTGCCCAGCCTGCCGTCTTGATCTCAGCTACTGTGGTCTCGGCATTGATGCGCTCTGTGAACATGAGCTCACCTGTCATTGAATACACATCGATCGTTGGTGCAGACCACTGAGGCAAGGTAATGCTTACGGCATCGAATGCGGGTTGGGGCTGAACGGCTAGCAATGATGATGTTGATAGTTCACGAACCGATGTGACATTCGGATCAAACGTAAACGGATCTGAGCGCATCGAGCAGCCCTCGGCTGTAAAGACTTCAACTGTGAAAACACCGGCCACATTCGTTACAAACACCCTATTCGTTGCACCCGGTACTTTGACACCGTCTTTGTACCACTGGAACACACCAACGCCGCCAAAGGTTGTTGAGCGCAGCGAATCCTTGCCAACGATGCTAACAAGGGGCTTAGCAGGCAGTTTGTTGATCGTTACTACAATTGGTGTAGAAACAGCACGGCAACCGCTGGCGTCTTCTACACCAACACTGTAAGAGCCAGTAGCAGAAGTGCTCTTGAGTACGATGCGACGATTTGTATCGCCATTGGACCATCTGTAGGAAGCAAATCCTGTACTCGCTTCCAGCGTGACGCTGTCTCCGGAGCATATGGTCGTTGCAGAGAGAGCCTTGACAATTGGTGTTGCCGCCGTGCACTGTTTGACGTCGATTTCCCAGACCCCTCTACCATACGTTGCAACGCGCAGAATGTTCGTTGTTGGTACCAAGCGCATTGCGCTAACCATCAAAGGTGGCATTCCCGTGCCGTATGGCTGCCAGAAGCCGCTACCTTCGTCGCTGAAAAACACACCAAGATCGGTGCCGACGAAGAGTCGATTCGTCCCTCCGCGCTGGAACACAACACTATTGCATGGAACATTCGGTAGGCCTGATCCAGTCATATTGGACACAGTCCCCTTGCTGACCTTCATCAATTTCTGTCCAGCTGAGAAGCCTCCAAGCGCAACATAGAACGTTGTCGGCTCAGTTGGATGTGCCTCAATACCCATGATGAAGCCACTCAGTCCTGTCTGCTGCTGCCAGTTCGTACCACCATTGGTGGTATACCAGAGCGCATTGTCAAAGGCAACATAGATATTCTTCGGATCTGAGGGCGATACCGCAATCCAGCGCGTTGGCACGGAGGAGGAAAATGCTGAGATCTTACTCCATGATGATCCGGCATTCGTGCTCTTGTATACGTTTCCGTAACCGATGTAGACGGTGCCCTGTGTCTTAGGGTCTGCCGCTATTGGTGCCACCCAGGCTGCACGCGATTCACCACGCGCATTTTGATTTGATGAAAATGTCCAGTTCGTACCTTGGTTCGTTGTTCTCCAGAACGACCCATAGTACTGTGAACCGTACATGATCGTCGGGTCTACATAGTCAATGGCGGCCATCATCCCATCGCCGTCAAGCGTATGCACAAACGTCGAACCATTATTCTTTGTCAGCGCTGTTCCATTGTCTTGCGCACCAGCAATCGTCAGGCTTGGATTTGTATTTGACGTAGCCAGACCATAGTACTGTTGGATCTTGAGTCCGTTGCTGATATCTCGCCATGAAATACCTTGGTCTGTAGACCTTGCAATGCCACCGTCGTGGGTTGCGAACAATCGATTTTGTGAAGGATGGAACTTGAAATAGTGTTGATCTGCGTGCACCCAGGGCGCGTTGCCTGCTCCAGTCCAATGCGCAGATAACACCCATGATGAGCCGTTGTTGGTCGTGCGCCAGATATTGACGCCGCCTACGAACATCACGTTGGCATTCGTTGGTGAGACTTCCAAAGCGAGATCATAGAAGCCCTGACCGCGGTTATCTCGTCCATCAGCATTCCATCCCAGCAGGTTAACTGATGTGGTAAGCTTTGCGAACGTCGTGCCGGCATCGGTTGATTTGTACACGCCCTCCAATGCTTGCGACTGATAATTCGAGGCAACGGCTGCAACAACATTGGCATTAGCTTTCGTAACAGCCAGGCGGATTCGATTTGCTCCAGGAACGGTGTAAACATCATCCCACTTTTGTCCACCGTCGGTTGATCTGTGGATCTGCGCACCACCATTGAGCGCGTACGTAGTTGCATATAAAATCGTCGGTACCGAAGGGTTCGCAATAAGGTCCTTATAGATACCAGAGGCCTGCTGTTTCCAGCTCTTACCTCCATCGGTTGTGCGCATCATTCCGGAATACGTGGCTGCAACGACCACATTTTCGTCGCGTGGATCGACCCACAACCGGCTAACGATCGCATTCTGGACAACATCGTATGCTAGTCCTGTCAGCGACCATGTGGTACCACCATCAGTGGACTTAATTATGCCGTACGTGTAGGCAGGATATCCATCTAGATCGCCTGGTCGAGCGCCATTTGCATCTCCTGTTGCGGCATACATAACCGCAGGCTTACTTCGTGAAATTGCAATGTCACTGATCCCGATTACCGGTATGGAGGGAATATTGATCGGATTCCATGCTTCTCCATTGTTCGTAGACTTCCAAATGCCCCCTGCCGCAGTTCCAGCAAACAGAAGATTTGGGTTGTCAGGAGCGATTTCTATTACGTTCACTCTACCAATCCCATTCCATGTCGACAGCTCATTGGGCATGTCAGGGGCAGTAGGACCAAGCTCCTTCCAAACCTTCGACGCCTGTGCGACATCGTTGGTTTTGTTCTGCTGAACGTTTCGAAGCTCATCGAGATACAGCGACGGACGCGGGAAGGTTCCATCGGAGTGCAACCTGCCCTGCCAGAACCACTCCCAGCGTCTAAACTGCTTGCTGATGCGGGGCGTACCGTCAGGATTCGGCTTTTCCAGCGCCTGCTGCATTGCGTTACGAACTCGTTCGTACTCGGTTTCGGCCGAGTACGTCGTTGTTAGAATCGTTGCAAGAAACAGTGCTAGCGAGGTAATGCGAACGAACATAGACATCAGGCGTTGTTAGTGGTGTTACTGTGACGTACCATCGGTGGCAACGGTTTACAGAAGTTGAGAGTTCCGTGATTCGAGTTCGCAATTTACGACCGATATTTGTTGAACTACGCGAAAATCAGGACCACACATGGACACAATGTTTCTCGACCGGCTAGCACAGGAATTAGCAGCAATTGACGATGCTGGACTCTATAAGCGTGAGCGCATCATCACCTCACATCAGGGGCCAGAGATCACGGTTCAGGGCAGGACAGAGCCAGTGCTCAATTTCTGCGCGAACAATTATCTCGGCCTTTCATCTGATCAGCGCGTGGTTGATGCTGCAAAGTCATATCTCGACAGTCATGGCTTTGGCGTCTCAAGCGTTCGCTTTATCTGCGGAACACAGGACATACACAAAGAACTCGAGGCGAAGATCGCATCGTTCTGCGGCACAGACGATACGATTCTGTATGCTGCATGCTTCGATGCCAACGGTGGTGTGTTCGAGCCGCTGCTGGGAGAGGAAGATGCCATCATCTCAGATTCTCTCAATCATGCCTCGATCATCGACGGCGTTCGCCTGTGTAAGGCCAAACGGTATCGATATGAATCATGCAACATGGCCGATCTTGAGACACAGCTTCAGCAAGCGCGCGCAGACGGAGTTCGAAGTATCCTGATCGTTACCGATGCCGTGTTTTCAATGGATGGGACAATTGCCCCTCTTGACAAGATCTGTGATCTTGCTGATACATACCAGGCTCTAACCATGGTCGATGAATGCCATTCCATGGGATTTATGGGCAAGCATGGTCGCGGCGTGGTTGAGCATTGTGGCGTTACAGGTCGCGTGGACATTATCACAGGCACTCTTGGCAAGGCACTGGGAGGGGGCATCGGAGGCTTCACAACCGGACGCCAGCAGATCATCGATATGCTGCGTCAGCGCTCTCGTCCGTATCTGTTTTCCAACTCTCTTCCACCGTCTGTCGTTGGTGCTGGCATTGCTGTGATGGATCTGTTGAGCACCACTACTGAGCTGCGCGATACACTGGAATCCAATACTGTCTATTTCCGCGACGGAATGTCTAAGCTTGGTTTCGATATTGTGCCGGGCACACATCCGATAACTCCTGTTATGCTCTACGACGCCCCATTAGCACAAGCGATGGCCAACAAGCTTTTGGATCATGGCATTTATGTGATTGGGTTCTTTTATCCCGTTGTGCCTAAAGGGAAGGCACGTATCCGGGTCCAGGTATCGGCCGCGCATACCCGTGAGCATCTGGATAAGGCAATTGCAGCTTTTGCTGCAGTTGGAAGAGAACTTGGAGTTATCTCATGATCGTAGGCATCTGTGGTGCTGGCACAATGGGACGCGGCATAGCTATCGCCTCGATCTTGTCGGGGCATCGCGTGGTACTGTTCGATATCAACCAAGGCGCTGTCGATAGTGCGGTTACCTATGTGCATAGCCAATTGCAGAAGTCTGTTGAGAAGGGCAAGCTTACCGAGCAGGCCTACAAGGCAGCAGAGATTCACGGTGGAACAGAGCTAGCGCTGCTGGCACCAGCAGACTTGGTGGTTGAAGCTGTTGCAGAGCTTATTGAGATCAAACATGCATTGTTTACGAAGATCGAAGAGATCGTTCGTCCGTCCTGCATTCTTACCACGAATACCTCGTCGATAAGCATTGCCTCAATAGCCAGAGCGCTCAAGGCTCCAGAACGATTTGCCGGACTGCATTTTTTCAATCCTGCACACATAATGAAGCTGGTTGAAGTCATCAAAGGACCTCGCACCTCGGAAGCCACAATCGCCGTTTGTGTAGAATTTGCAAACGGACTGTCAAAGAGTCCCGTTGTTGCGAAAGACGCTCCCGGTTTTATCGTCAACCGGATTGCCCGTAACTACTACAACGAATCCCAACGGATCGTTATGGAGGGGGCTGGCAGTATCGAGAATGTTGACACATTGATGAAGGGGCTAGGCTTTAAAATGGGTCCATTCGAGCTTATGGATCTTATCGGTGTAGACGTCAATCTCGATGTGACAAAATCACAATGGAATCAGTTCTTCCAAGAACCAAGATTTACTCCCTCACTGATGCAGCAGCAGGCTGTCGATGCAGGGTTACACGGCAAAAAGTCAGGGCGCGGTTTCTACGACTATTCAGTCGGCGATAAGTAGATAATGATACGCGTCGAACTGCTTCTTGCCAGACGCTTTGCGATATCGTTGCGCAAGGAACCGTTCACCTTCTTTACCACGATTGTTACTACAGCCAGCATTGCATTGGGCTATTCGGCTATCGTGATAGCCTTAAGTATTCTCAACGGTTATACGGAAACAATAACACAAACCGCTACCCGCTTCACCTCCGATGTTGTGGTGCGATCACAGCTAGCGGTTGACTTCGAAGACCCTTCTACCCTGATGGCAGAGATACGGTCAATGAAGTTTGTTCACGATGTTTCACAGATTCTTGAACGTGAGTCTCTCATCAAACACAAGGGAGAACTCGATGGCATCATGATCAATGGCATGCCTGAGGCACGCTATGATGCCCTTCGTGATGTTATCACTGATAGCGTGCCATTGCGCCCCCTATCACATGGTATTGTGCTCGGGGTTGGTGCAGCTCGCATGCTGCGAACAAAGCTTGGAGACACGGTAACATTGATTCTGCAGAAGCAGTCATCGAATCTACCTTCCGTCAAGCGTCTTGTCGTTGTTGGACTGTTTCAATCAGGGATGGCAATGCAGGATGACAACCTTGCAGTTGTTGCAATTGATACGTTACGGTCTTACAGTGGCGCAGGTGCTAAGGCTGCAACAGCACTGCTGATTAAGGGAGAATCATCCGAATCAGCAGAGGACGTCGTGAAGAACCTTCGCAGTGTCTATTCGAACACGATCTATTCGGCAACCTACAAAGAGGTATTCCAGGGTGTGTGGGGGTGGATCGAAATGCAGCGCAAGCCTATTCCGATTGTTCTTGGGTTGATCTCAATGGTAGCTGTTGTTTCCATGATATCGGCCCTGCTGCTTACAATCGTTCAAAAGACCAAGTCCATCGCAATACTTGTTACGCTTGGGATGTCTGCCCGTCGTATTGGCGTGATCATCCTGACAAGGGCAGTTGTTTCTGCTAGTATTGGGGTAACGATCGGTTATGCCATCGCCTGTACGTTTGCGTATGGACAGCAGTCGTATTCCTGGATCCGACTCGACAGCAGCCTCTATTACGTTTCGGCGCTTCCCGTTACGTTCGATATCGGCACGAGCATCCTGGTAGGCCTTACGATCATTGCGCTAACGGTTCTGGTGGCATCTCTGCCGATGGTAATCGCAAGAAAGATCACGCCTGCCCGCGCTCTTCGGTTTTCTTAAACAGGAAGTGGTCTACGCTTACCTTGCCAGGTCCTGATAACAACACAACAACGCTCAAAAGCAGATACAGCAGTCCGGCCTCTTTGTCGGAGAACGCGTCTGATCCGTGAAACACGAAGACGATGATTGTGAACAGGCCGACATTAAGTGCAGCAGACAATCGTGTTAGCAGTCCTACAACCAAAAAGATACCGCCCAGAAACTCGGTATAGCTTGCCAGCACTGCCTGCAACGTGGCAAGGGGCCATCCCAATCCGGAGAGATGATTTGCTAAGCCGGTAAGTCCGCCAAAGACTTTGTTCGTACCGTGGTAGATCAGCAGCGCGCCAAGCGTGACCCGAGCAAATAGAGCGGGCAATGCTATAGCCCAAGGGCGCAGCATGATCTTGTCAAGGTTGTTTGAGACGAATTCTGGTAATGGCATAACCTTAGTCCTTCGCTAAAAGAGCATTGGGCAGAGCCTGTTCGTAGGCATGACGCAGATCATCGATCGATATCTCACAACCACCACCAATCATGAGCGCGCTTCCACCTGTGGTGCCGAGTTCAACGGCGGGAACATTATAGGAGTTGCAAAGCTCTACGAGGGCACCTACATGTTGAGAAGGCACTGATACAACGATTCGGCTTTGCGCCTCTCCGAACATTGCCGCAGCATGCGTATCAAAAGGCCAAATCACCTGAACACCAACACCGGTGCGAAGGGTCATCTCGCTCAGCGCAACCAATAATCCACCTTCTGCACAGTCATGAGCACATGTGACAAGGCCTGCACGAATGGCTTCCAGTGTTGCCTTCTGCAGTCTGCATTCTTCTTGTATGTCGATAAACGGCGCATCTCCTGTGATCTTACCACTTGTGATCTTTTGATACTCCGAGCCACCTAGCTCATTACGTTGCCAACCAAGCAGCATCACGTGCTCGCCAGCGCGTACAAAACTGCTGCCGACGGTCTTCGAGATATCATCGATAAGTCCAAGCATACCGATGGTAGGTGTTGGATAGACGGCGTGACTCTGCGATTCGTTGTGGAAGCTTACGTTTCCGCCGGTAACTGGGGTGTCAAGTGCTCTGCACATGTCCCCCATTCCGCGTATGGCCTCAGCAAATTGGTAGTAAACTTCGGGATCGTACGGATTGCCAAAGTTGAGACAGTTTGTAATGGCAACAGGCTCTGCACCTACACAGACACAATTGCGAGCGGCCTCTGCAACAGCACTAATGCCGCCGCGGTGCGGATTCAGGTATACGTACCTACTGTTGCAATCGGTTGTGACAGCTACTGCCTTTCCAGGCAGTTCTTTGATACGAATAACTGCGGCGTCGCCGTCTGAGCGCATTACGGTATTGTCGCCAACTTGTGAATCATACTGTTCATAGACCCAGCGCTTGCTTGCGATTGTTGGACTACCGAGAAGACGCAGGAGCAGATCTTTTGTCTGGCTATCGTCTAGGGCAGGACCATGGTCTACGGCATGTTGTGTATGATCAAGGTACTCTGGGCGTTTCTGCTCTCGAACATACACCGGAGCTTCACCACCAAGCACTAATGACTGCGCAGGAATGCACGAGACAAGCTTACCATATCGAGAGATCGAGACCAGCCCGTCATCCGTTACCGTGCCGATCTGCACGAATGGTACGTCCCACTTGGCGCAAACTGCAGACGCGGCTGCTTCTTTACCCCGCTCAACAACAACAAGCATGCGCTCTTGTGATTCAGAGAGCATGATCTCATATCCACTCATACCCTCTTCACGCAGTGGAACAAGATCGAGATTGATCTCCATGCCCACATTGCCCTTGGCACTCATCTCTGCGGTTGAGCACGAGATGCCGGCAGCACCCATGTCCTGCATGCCAACGACAACGCCAGCGTGAATAAGCTCCAACGATGCTTCAAGGAGCAGCTTTTCAGCAAAGGGATCGCCAACTTGGACGGTCGGACGCATGTTTTCGGTCTCAGCGTCAAACTCTCTCGAGGCCAGAAGCGATGCGCCATGAATGCCGTCTCTTCCTGTACTCGATCCCATGATGAACACGGGGTTACCCGGGCCTGCAGCAGTTGCGCTTGCCATACCGTCTGCTTTGAGCACACCAACGGCCATCGCATTGACGAGCGGATTATCGGTGTAGCATCGGTCAAAGTATACCTCACCTGCTACCGTTGGAACGCCGAAACAATTACCGTAGTGTCCAATACCTGAGACGACGCCCTTTACAAGGTACCGTGTACGGTCTGTGGTCGGATCACCAAACCGCAGTGAATTTAATGCGGCGATAGGACGTGCACCCATCGTAAAGATGTCGCGCAAAATCCCGCCCACACCAGTGGCAGCCCCCTGAAAGGGCTCTACTGCGCTTGGGTGATTATGCGATTCAATCTTAAATGCTACGCCGTAGCCTCCACCGACGTCAATAACCCCAGCATTTTCCTCTCCAGCTGCAACAAGCATACGTCCACCAGAACGCGGCAGCGTCTTGAGTTGCAGGATACTGTTCTTGTAGGAACAATGCTCACTCCACATCACTGAATACACACCTACTTCAGTGTACGTAGGCGTGCGCCCCAAGACAGAACAAATCCGATTATATTCCTGCTCCGTAAGCCCTAATTCTCGGGCGGTTTCTACGGTAACATCGATCTCGCTAAAAGGTATGTTAGACATCTGATGGGAGTGGTTGGCGTCGCTCGTCCTCTGCTGTATAACCGAGAGCAGCTATCGAGGCAACTTGTGATAAAAACGTTGACGGTATGGAAAGAGGCCAATGGTCTTTTACAAAGAACGTACTGTACTTACCAGTAACAAACGGTTCGGAGTCAAGCACCTGTCTGCAAAACGGAATTGTTGTCTTGAAACCAACGATCTGATACTGGTCAAGTGCCTGCTTTGTGAGTTCTATGCACTCCTGACGCGTGTCGGCATGCACGATGAGCTTGGCTACCATTGGATCATAGTGAACGCTTACTTCATAGCCTTCATAAAGCGCCGAGTCGTTGCGCACGCCGTCGAACTCTGGAAGATTGATGTAGCTTACGATCCCTGTATCTGGAAGAAAATCGTTGTAGACATCTTCAGCACAAATGCGGCATTCAATGGCAGCACCCTTTGGCTCTGCTATGTCTTGTTGGGTTAACGTAAGCTTCTGGCCTGCAGCAATGCGAAGCTGCTGTTCTACAAAGTCAACTCCAGAGATCATTTCTGTAACCGGATGCTCTACCTGGAGTCGTGTATTGACCTCCATGAAATAGAACTCTCCGCGTGCATCGAGCAGAAACTCTAGTGTGCCAGCATTCGTATAGGAAGCCTTTTGCACCAGACGCGAAGCCGCCTCACCCATCGCCTTTCGAATCTGAGGCGTAACAGCGGTAGATGGCGATTCTTCTACGACCTTTTGATGCCGACGTTGGATCGAACATTCCCGCTCAGGAAAGTACAGCACGGTGCCATGATGATCGGCAAGGATCTGGATCTCAATGTGCCGCGGATGAACGATGTATCGCTCGATAAAAACGCGATCGTCGTTGAACGAGGTGCGCGCCTCGCCCTGAGCAGCTTGAAATGCTGACTCGATCTCATCGGCAGACTCGACGATACGCATTCCCTTGCCACCACCGCCGGCTGCGGCCTTGATGATAACGGGGTAGCCAATTCGATCAACCACCGCACGGGCCTCGTCGAAGCTGCCAACTGCTCCATCGCTGCCCGGTGATATCGGAACGTTGGAAGCAATAGCAAGGTCACGCGCCGCTGTCTTATCTCCGAGCATCGATATCGCCTCTGGTGAGGGTCCGATGAACGTGATTCCGGCCGCAGCAACCGCCTTGGCAAACTCTGCATTTTCGGACAGGAACCCGTAGCCTGGGTGCACTGCATCGGCACCTGAGGCTTTGGCAGCTTCCAATACCTTTTCTATCTGCAGGTAAGACTCCCGAGGAGTATAGCCCCCAATGCCGATTGCGATATCGGCCTCTGTCACATGGGGCGAGCGGATGTCTGCATCAGAATAGATTGCCACCGTTTCAATACCCATGCGTTTGCACGTACGCATAACGCGCAGTGCGATTTCGCCTCGATTGGCGATCAGTACACGTGTAAACATGGTTGCAAAAATACGGAGTTAGAACTCGACCACCGTAATTCCGTCGCCCCCTTCATGAATTGTGCCTATTCGGAACCCAGCAATCTGGGGGTGTTCGTGCAGATATTCATGCACAGCTTTGCGCATTGCCCCGGTTCCTTTACCGTGTATGAGTGATGCGTGATGCAGGCCGGAGACGATGGCGTCGTTGATAAAACCCTCAAGAAGGCGCAGCCCCTCGTCTACACGCAGACCGCGCATATCAAGCGTTGTGCGGGCATCCAATTTGAGATGATCCACCACATGTTGACGTATCTGCTTGGTCTGTTTGCCGGCAGATGACTTTGTGACCTTGGAAAGGGGCACATTGAATGTGATTCCGTTGACGTCTACACGCACTTGAGCGCCATCGATGGAAATGATGGAACCGGTCGACGTAGTCCCTGCGATCTGCACGTGGTCTCCGACGCCGAGCGCAGATGTATCGGGCACTTCTGACTGCGCAGCAGCCTCGATCTCGGATGTTGTAAGTGCGCTTTTCTCGAGTTCGAAGGTGTTCTTGATCGTTGCTATCGACTTCTGTTGTTCACGCACCTCGCGAATCGTTGTTTCGACAAGCGAGTTTGCCTTTCGCAGAATCTCTCGTGCCTCTTCCCTAGCATCCTCTACGACGGTGCTTCGCTTCTTCTTTGCTTCAGCCAATCGATTCTCAGCATCCTTGCGCGCACTCTCTGCCTTAGCCAGCTCTGATGCTGCCTTGAGTTGAAGCTGCTGGGCTTCAAGGCGAAAGGCCTGAATAGCCTGGATACTTTGCTCGAGCTCGTTGTGACGATCTCCAAGGTACCCTTTGGACCTCTCCAGCACGATTTCCGGCATGCCAACGGTTCTTGCAAGAGCGAAGGCGTACGAGTTACCAGGTACACCAAACAGAAACGTGAATGTCGGCTTCAGGTGCTCACCATCAAACTCAAGTGATGCGTTTGTGATCGACGGACGAGTAAGGGCGTATTGCTTCAGCGATGACTGGTGTGTGGTAACAACAAAACATGCACCTCGCTCGATCAGCGAATCAAGGATACCAGCCGCAAGAGCGCCACCCTCTGCAGGGTCTGTTCCGGCACATATCTCATCAATCAACACAAGCGCTTCAGCATCACAATGCGATAGAATGTCGCGAAGGCGAATGATCTGGGATGAGAATGTTGAGAGGTTTGATTCAATGCTCTGATGGTCGCCTATGGCCGTCATGATGCGCCGGGGATGCAATGAACTCATTCCCAGAGGGAACATGCCCATCATTGCCATCGTGATGGAAAGTCCAATGGTCTTCATGGCAACGGTCTTGCCACCAGCATTGGGACCAGAGATCAGGATTCCTTTGGAAGTTCCGTCGAATCGAATACTTAAGGGGACAACATCTTGGACAGGGTTCTTTGAAGCCAACACCAGCAGAGGATGCCGCACATTGTGCAGTTCGATATCTACATCCTCCGTCAGCACCGGCTTAATGCCGCCGTAATTCATTGCAAACCGGGCTCTGGCGATGATCGAGTCGATAAACGTTAAGACATCAACGGCAGCCTCTATGGCATGCGAAACAGATCCTACCTCGGCAGTCAGTGTTGTGAGGATGCGTATCATCTCACGCTGCTCTCTGCCATGAAGAATCGCAAGTTCATTATTGAGCTCGTAGGTTTCGGCAGGCTCCAAGAAAACAGTCTGTCCAGACTGCGATACCCCATGAATAATGCCCTCGACAGAACGTTTGTTCTCGACGCGCAAAGGCAGAACGAAACGTCCGTCGCGTTGTGTTACAAACTCTTCCTGAAGCAGTTCATCTTCACCGAACTTTTTGAGAATGCGTTGCAGACGCAATCGCAGTCGAGCACTTAGCTCATGAATATCACGCCTGATTGATAGGAGTTCCCTGCTTGCGTTGTCTCGTATAAGCCCCGTATCGTCGATAGCATCAGTAATGTGCTTTTCGAGCAAACGATCGTCAACAAGAACGCTGCACTCCTCATTAAGTGTAGGTGCCTTTAGGGCCTGGTTGAGGAAGAAGGACTTGATCACACGAGAGGTCTGCAGGGCTTCGAGCACGATCAGAAGATCTGGGGCTGAAAGAAAGTTACCAGCAATTCGCGTGCGTGATAGAAGTCCGGATACGTCCCCAAGTCGATCAAACGGAATACTCTCGCCCAGTTGCAGAAGATCGGTGCACTCGCCTACGCAATCAAGATCTCGTTGAATCAATCTCGGATCCATACTCGGACGCAGGGCCCGGACATGGTCTGCCCCTGCATGTGAGACGCAGCTGCGGGCAACTGCCGCTAACAGACGCGCTACTTCAAGCTCATCCAGAGATGTATCGACAAGCGAAGAGATACCCGTTTCAGCCATTTAGGAGCCGCTCAACATCTGCTTTGCAATCGCTTGGATCAACGATCCATCGGTCTTGCCCTTAAGCTGTTTGGTTGCCATGCCCATAACCTTGCCAAAATCGCTCGGCTGCGAGGCGCCCAGTTCGGCAATAATCGCAGAGACTGCGGCACGAACTTCGTCTTCACTCATCTGTGCCGGCAAGAACTCCATGATGATGGCAAGTTCTTGACGTTCTTTGTCGGCGGCTTCCATTCTGCCTGCAGCTTCAAACTGTTCTATCGCATCTCTGCGCTTCTTGGCACCGGAGTTTACGATCTTGAAGGCGTCATCGTCTGTCATGGCGCGGTCAATTCCGCTCTTCTCAAACTCGAGAATTCCTGCACGAATAGAGCGCAATGTTTCAAGGCGAACCTTATCGCCTGCCTTCATAGCTGTCTTGATCTGCTCGTTAATGGCATCTGTAAGTGACATACGTGTCCTAAAGCATGTTTTGTGAGGCAAAGTTCCGCAAAGATACTGTCCGTATCTTTGCAGTATGATTAAAGCCGTTGTATTCGACCTCGATAACACGCTTGTAGATTTCATGGCCATGAAACGTCAAGCAGTAGATGCAGCCATCGGAGCAATGATGGATGCAGGGCTCAACCTGTCGTATGACCAGGTAAAATCACATATCGACGATATCTACAAGGAACTTGGTATCGAGTATCAACAGGTATTCGACAAGCTGCTACTGGACGTCCTCGGTTATGTAGACCCACGCATCATTTCGGCAGGAATCATTGCCTATCGTCGTGCCCGAGAGGCTGCCCTGAAGCCGTTTCCGCATGTAACGGCTACGCTTATGCAACTCAATCGCAGCGGAATTAAGCTCGGTATCCTCAGTGATGCACCAACACGGGAGGCGTGGCTGCGTCTGTGCTTCATCAATTACCATCACTTCTTTGATGTCGTGGTAACGTTTGACGACACAGGAGAGCGCAAACCGAGCCCCCTGCCATTCAAGACGGTTCTACAGCGTCTTGATGTTGCACCGGAAAATGCCATCATGGTCGGAGATTGGGCAGAACGCGACATGCGTGGTGCTCGAAACGTAGGCATGAAGACAGCCTTTGCCAAGTATGGAGATTCGTTCGGCAATCAGGACCTCTCCGATGTGGACTACGTTCTCGACGACATTAAGCAACTTCTCGACATTGTAGCATGATCCTGCCTGTCTACACCTACAATCATCCTGTACTGAAGTCGGCCACGGCACGCATTGGTGATATGTCCGACGAGCTCAAGGTGTTCATCGAGAATATGTTCGAAACCATGTACAATGCCAATGGCATCGGCCTTGCAGCTAATCAGGTTGGTAAGGGGCTTGCCGTAACGGTGATCGATATCACAGATTCGGAAAGCGAACACGATGAAGAACGTCCTCTTGTGCTTATCAATCCAGTCATCGAGGCATTCTCCGACGATGAAGAGGAGTTTGAAGAAGGCTGCCTAAGCCTTCCAGATTTTCACGACAAAGTCGTGCGGCCGACAGCCATTCAAGTGCGATACCTTGATGAGCATCTAAAGGAGCATGTTCAAGAGGCAGATGGACTCTTAGCGCGTGTGATGCAGCATGAAATCGATCACCTCAACGGTATCTACTTCTTTGAGCGGCTCTCCCCCATTCGGCGTACTCTTGCAAACGGAAAACTTAAGCGCATTGCTCGTGGCGACATTGAACCTGCGTACCCGGTTTTTCCCAATGAATAAGTCGCCACACCTTACCACGATACTAACAGATAGACTGCAACCATGAAGAACTATATCAACGGCACCTGGACATCCTCCGAAACAGGAAGAACATTCCCGAACCTTAATCCAGCTGATACTCGTGATGTGATTGGCGAGTTTCCACTCTCATCTTCTGCTGACATAGCCTCGGCTGTTGATGCAGCAGCCAAGGCCTTTAACGCGTGGAGATTGATGCCTGCACCAAAGCGTGGCGACATTCTGCGAAAGGCTGGAGACATCTTCACCCGTCGTAAAGATGAACTTGCCGACGTGATGACGCGCGAAATGGGTAAGACCATTACTGAGACGAAGGGCGATATTCAGGAAGCAATTGATACAGCCTACTATGCCGCAACGGAGACACGCAGGCTGTTTGGGTATACGGCGCCTTCGGAGATGAACAACAAGATGAATCTCTCCTTCCGCATGCCAATTGGTGTCTGCGGAATCATAACAGCCTGGAACTTCCCGATTGCTGTTCCTTCCTGGAAGATCTTACCAGCACTGGCTGCAGGTAACACGGTTGTGTTTAAGCCAAGTGACGATTCACCACACAGTGCGAACATTTTTGCCGAGATCCTGGAAGAGGCTGGTCTTCCAGCTGGTGTCTTCAATGTCGTGCACGGCAATGTAGAGGCGGGGTCAGCCCTGGTGGAACATCCTGATGTGCGTGTTATCGGGTTTACGGGTTCAACCCAAACAGGAACTGCTATCGCTGCTCGTTGCGGACAGCTCAATAAAAAAGTGTCGCTCGAAATGGGCGGCAAGAACGCACAGATCGTGATGAACGATGCTGATCTGGACCTCGCCATCGACGGTGTGTTATGGGGCGCTTTCGGGACTACCGGACAACGCTGCACTGCAACCAGCCGGCTGATCCTTCATGATGCCATTCATGATGAAGTAGTAGATCGTCTGATCGCACTATCGAAGGATCTTGTTCTTGGTGATGGCCGTAAGGCTGGTACTCAAGTTGGCCCCGTCATCAATCAACGTCAGCTCGACAAGATCGTATCGTACATAGAAATCGGCAAGCAGCAGACAACATGTGTTGCAGGGGGCTACCGCGACGTCGATGGCGATAAGCAGCATGGCTACTTTGTTGCACCAACTATCTTTACAGGTGTAACCGCCGAGCACACAACATTCCGTGAAGAGATCTTTGGTCCGGTGCTCAGCATCAGCAGGGTTTCGTCGTTCGAGCAAGCAATTGCGCTTGCTAATGATTGCGCCTACGGTTTATCGTCGAGTATTTATACGAAAGACGTCAACAGAGCATTTGCCGCAATCAGAGACATTGAAGCAGGTATCACCTATATCAACGCCCCTACGATAGGTGCAGAGGCCCATATGCCATTTGGTGGAATCAAGGGTACGGGTAATGGTCACCGTGAAGGGGGCTGGACCGTGTTCGACATCTTCACCGAATGGAAGACGGTCTACGTTGACTATTCGGGTCACCTTCAGCGAGCCCAGATCGACAACTACTGACCTCGTACAACAAGTGCGATGCCAGAGGCGATGAGTAACATTCCCACGACTGCAGTGATCGAAACGCGGTCATGGCCAAGCGCGTAGCTTAGCACAACTGTGGCAACGAACGTCGTGGCCGTGTTCACGGGTATGAATGCGCTCGGCTTGTATTCTGTTAGGGCATAGGTTAAGACGCCAAAGGAAGCCAGCATAAGCACGATGCCTGCAAGCCCCCGAAGTGAATACCCTGCCTGCAGCATCTGCGCAGCCGAAGTACCACTGCCTTTAAGCGCCAGACTCAGAAGAACCGAGCCTGCAACACTTAGAGATGATTGTACAAAGCATATGCCTAAAAGCTTCATCACGGCTGTGCTCCGTTTCGCATACGCTGACGCTGAATTGCTTCGTAATACTGCCGAATGATGCTTTCGTAATCTTTTGTGTAGCCCATCTTCAGCTGATCAAGCAGGGTCTTGTTCTGCTGCTGCTTCGACGTAGGCAAGTTCAACTCTGCTGGTGAGGTCCTGCGAACGTCCTTACCCGAACTTGACTCTCGGGACTTTTCATAGTCACGCTCTGTCATCGAGCGCGAAGCATCAAGCAATCGCGACAAGATTCGTTCCTGACGTAAGCGCGTTTCTGAGCTTATTGACCCTGTTTGCATGTCAGACATCACCTCCTGCATATCCTTAGCAATCTGGTTGAGGTCTCCCAGCGGCTGACGTTCACCAACGATCTTTTTACGCTCGTCTTCGAGCTCTTGAATGGCCTTTAACGCCTTGCCTTGCTGCGCCGACAAGCGACCCATCTCCGCTCTTCGCTCCATATCGGACCTTCCGCCACCCTGGCCTAACTGCTGCATTCCCTCATTGATGCCCTGCTGTTGATCGGCAAGCTGTTGAAGTCTTTGGAACGGACTCTTCGGTCCCTTGCCTTCGCCTTGACCTGGCATGCTTCCAGAGCCACCTTGTCCGGCACCTTCACCCTGCATCATTTGAGAGAGTGCACCGCTCATCTTCTGAGCGGCACTATTCATAGCACTCATTGCCTGTGACTGCGACTGCATCGCTTGCGAATTGTTGCGCTGCGAAAGAGACTGCATCGCATCTTTCATTGATTGCAGAGCATCACCAAGATCCTGGGCCATTTCCGGAGAAACACTCATCGATTTCTGCCCCAGCTGCATCATCGAATTGGCAATATTCTGCATCGACTCCTGAGCCCTCTGCTGCCTTTGCGCCATCTGAGAATACTGCGATGAATTGGGGTCCATTGTCTTCATCTGCTCGCGTATAGCTTCTTGATTCTTCGAGACATCGAGCAGATCGTTGATACCCTTTTGCATTTGGCGCATGGACTCGCGCTGCGAGTTACGACGCATCTCACGCTTCATGTTCTTCATCTGTTGAGCAAATCTCTGCAGATTACTAGATGCCTGTTTTTGCTGAGCTGACGCAGATTCATTCTCTCCCTGCTCCATGTCCTGCTTAGCCCCGTCCATTTGCTGTTCGGTCTGCTGAGCGGAGAGATCCTTTTGTGCCTGCTGCATCTTGTCGGTTGGCATGTCCTGTCCAACCTCTTTCATGAGCTTTTCGAGTTCTTTGGCCTCTTGCGCAAGTCTGTCGAGTTCTTCCTTCAGCTGTTGCTGCTCCTGAGCTAAACGTTGACGCTGTTCTTTATCGTTGGGATTGGCCTGCTCTGTCCGTTGCCGCAGCTCATCTTGTTTGCGTGAAAGTTCCTCAGCACGCTTAGAAAGTTCATCGGTCTTCTGCTCGGCCTGCATTCGCTTCAGCAGGCTAAGCTGTCGCTCGAGATTCTTGCGGAACTCCTCCTCGTTGAACTTGAACTGCTTCATCATCTGCTGCATTTCTTCCGGTGCTATCTGCTCCATAGCCTGCCGCATCTGTTCCTGCATACGCTCAAGTTCCGGGGACTTAACTTCGCGCATCAACTTCTGCAATTCCTGATACTTCTCGAGTGTCTCCGGCGAAATGGCCTTGTTTTCACGTAGGTTTTGGCTCATCTCTTCAAGACGCTGGGCAACGTTCTCCATCTTCGACTCAAGTTCCTGCTGACGCTTGAGAAGGTCTTCGGCCTTCTTTTTATCGGACCACGATACCTCCTGCTGCTGCTTGGATTGCTGCTTCTGCATTTCTCGCTGGAGCTGTTCTGCTTCTTTACGCACAGACTCGGATTCCTTGACGATCTCCTTCAATTCCTTCTGAACATCATTTTGGGTTTTGTCGGCATTCGCAAACACCTCGTCCAACGACGGCATCCGAACAAGCATGGTCGACGTTCTGGCTTTCTTGGGTCCGCCAACAACATCGTTATCGGCAACCTCGAGGTAGTACTCGTATGTGTCGTCGGGCGTGATCCCGATCTTGGATAAATCCCATGTATATGAGCATTCCTGACTGATCTCAGCAACTCGGTACGGAATGTCTACAGAGCGGTAGTTCTTTTCAGCCTCTGCATATCTCGACTTCGTTAACCTGTAGAACAACTTCACCGAAGTAAAGCCATAGTCGTCCGTAACATTTGTAACTACGCGAAGTGTTGCCTGCTCGGATAGGTTAACGTTGTCACGGGGCTCCAAAAGCGCAATGGTGGGGTATGCGTCTGTAAGCGCTACGATAGAGGCAGTCAATGGGTCTGCGTTGCGCAACCCATCACGATCAATGATCTCGATGGCATACGTTCCGTTTCCAGATACACGGAAGCCTCCAGTTGCCGAGTTTCCATTAACCGCTAACGCACTGGTTAGAGTGTCTCTTTTTCCATCGTTTGTACTTGCTTGCACGATATGAACAAATGCTTTCGAAAGGCTTTTGTTGCTTGATATAGCAATTCGCACCTGAGATCCTGCCAGTGCGGTCACATCGGCGGCAGCGATGCTCAACACAGTGGGGGCAAGTCGTGCATACGATGGTGGCTGCACACTACCGGCAAATGATCGTAAGAGTGGTCTGTCGATTACGGTAACCGTAACCGTGTCTGTGGCGATCTCAGTTTCAAGCCATAGAGCAGATGCATAGACCGAGGCAGTTCTTGTCATGCCCTGCAGCACATACGTGAACTCCCCTCCAGCTGTCGGCTGAATCGTATGCGGCACATAGCTTTCGGCTCCTTCGTCGCGAACGTACACCTGAAGATTCTCTGGCGATACTCCCTTTGCATCTATCCGCACAGCCGTGCTGCCACCACGTAACAAGGTATCGGATTCCACCGTGAGCCTGAGAGTAAATGGTGCAGGCGGTAAAAACGAACGATCGTAGTGCAGTATTCGGTCGAAACCATCTTGCAGCGAAGGCAGACCTGTAAGGAGCGAGATGCATCCGAGTACAAATGCAAATCCCAACAGCCAGTGCTTTCGGTTGCGTCGATGATCAATGATAACAGCGAAGTCCTTTTCAAGACTTTTTGCAGCAACAACATCAAATGCAGCTCGTGAGAGATCGTCCGAAGCTGCAGGGTTGGCAGTTAGCTGAAGCGCGTTGGCGAGTTCGTCGCGGACATCGTCGTAGTGCTCACCGATACGCAGGGCAGTTGTTTCACTGGGCTCTGATTGCAACAAACCTGCACTACGAAGCAGAGGGGGCGCAACAAGTATGGCTAAACCTGATAATGACCCAATGAGTATCGAATACCACATCAGCGAGCGCGTAAACATGCCGGTATGAAGCCATGATTCCACAAGCGAGAAAACAAATGTGAGAACCGAGATAGCAACGAGCAGCGCAGTAAGGCTGGTAACACCTATGTAGAAATGCTCCAGCCGCTGCACCGAGCGTATCCGTGCTGCGACTTCAACTCGCCGTGCTTCTGTGGAATTGTTCATCATCGACTTAATGCATAGACAAGAATGTTGGTGCCAATTCGAAGGGAGGTCTCACGCCGTTCGGGCGTATCATGATGTACCTCGGGGTCTGCCCAACCATCGCTTGGATTCGTTTCATAGGTATAGTAGACAGCCAGCTTGCCGCTGACGTGCAAGCCGAGGCCTTGAGGTGCTTTGTCATCGTGCTCGTGAATCTTCGGTAGACCATTTGGAAAGTCGAAGTGGCTATGGTAGATCGGATGCGAGAATGGCAGCTCTTTCAAATCCTGGTCTGGAAACAACCGTTTCAGCTCCTTGCGAATTGATGCGTCCATGCCATAGTCATCATCTACGTATAAGAAGCCCCCTGCCTCGAGATATGAACGAAGATTGCGTATCTCTGCTTCAGAGAAGCTCACGGTTCCGTGTCCCGTCATGAAAATCACAGGGTACAGGAACAAGTTGTCGGTGCCAAGGTCTACAAACTCGTATGTAGGTTCGACCAGTATCGACGTGTTGGCGCGGACGTATCTGAGCAAGTTGATCTCTGAACTTGGATCATTGTACCAGTCGCCACCGCCAGAATACTTTGCCCGGGCGATCTTGATCGCGCTTCCAACTGCTGGTAGACCCTGTTTTTGTTGTTGCATCTGCTGCTGGGCACAAAGCTGCGTGAGCTGCATGATGACGATGGCAAATACCATCAACGTTGTCTGCACACTACGACCTTCTTTTCGTTTTCTTCAAACCATGGCTGACCAAACACACGTATTGCGTGCTCGGTAATTGTCCATGCCGGATGCATCTGCTCTGCTTCTGCGATCTCTTCAGAAAGGTCTCCACCCTTGAGAAACGCACATACCGTTGTTGGCTTCACCAGCTCTGTAACCCACGAGAGCACAAGTCCCGTGCGAGCAACTGCACGAGAGACCACAACATCAAAACTTGCTCGATAAACCTTCTGCTGGGCCAGGTCTTCTGTTCTGGCACCGAAAACTGTGATGTCCTTTAGCCCCGTATGCGAGCCGAACATCTCTGCCATTGTGGCCTTCTTCTTAATGCTATCAACCATGGTGATTTTGATGTCCGGCCTGGCAACCTTAAGCGGTATACCAGGAAGACCACCACCAGTGCCGACATCAAGTACACGGGCTTTCTCTTTGATATCAATGTACTTAAGGATCGTAAGCGAGTGAAGCATATGCCTGTCCCAGACGTTGGATTCATCCTTTCGGGAGATCATGTTCACTCGCTGGTTCCAATACAGAAGCTCATCGTGGTAACGTTCCAGCGTATCAACCTGCGCCTTTTCGAGCACGATACCATTCGACGAACATGCGGTCCAGAATTCGAGCGGTGTCATGGACATTACTTGTAACTTTCGGGCGCTGGTAAATGATAGTGTAGCCTACGAGAACGGCCAGCAAAAATACATCTGGAAAACGACTATCGAGGAACTGATTGATGGCTTCACGGGAGACGAAGACCGGAAAGCGACTGCGTGTTTTGCAAATTCTGAACCGATTGTCTGCGGCGTATCCGGATGCCAAGGTAGGTCTTGATTACACAACGCCCCATGAGTTGCTGATAGCAACTATACTGTCTGCACAGTGCACGGATGAGCGCGTAAACAAGGTAACACCTGCTCTCTTTATGAAGTATCCAACGATCGATGATTATTACGCCGTGCCTCAGGAAGAGTTAGAATCCGACATTCACTCGACAGGTTTTTATAAGAACAAGGCAAAGAGTATTCAGCTCTGCTGCCGTCAGCTGCGGGAGCGTCACGACGGCATTGTCCCAACCACCATGGAAGAGCTAACCGGGCTGGCGGGCGTTGGACGAAAGACGGCAAACTGCGTCCTATCGAACTGTTTCGGTGTTCCAGGCATTACGGTAGACACGCACGTTACACGAATCTCGAACCTTCTTAAGCTTGCCAAGGGTACTGATGCCGTGAAGATCGAGTATACACTCATGGATCTTGTGCCGGTTGAGCGTTGGAATGAGTTTAATCACAGTATCATCGCACATGGAAGAAGGACATGCATAGCTAGGCGGCCGCAATGTGCGCGGTGTGTTGTCAATGATCTGTGTCCATCGGCAGAATTGTCGTAATGGAAATGTCACGTTTTCATGCGTAAACTGCACGATAGGGGTATGCTACGAACTACGATCATTCTCGGGTGCTCTCTGTTATCACTTCTGCTCAGCTATTCCACGGCACTTGCTCAGCAAGATCAGCCTTGGGGTGTTCTAGCAGGAGTCGGGTACAGTATTCATGATGCATCATTCTCACGACTTGGTACGTATCCATCGTGTTGTCCGTCGTTCACAGAAGGCTATGGCTATGGCCTTCAGGCCGGCGGATTCTATCGTATCAAGCTATCGGACCGCTTCAGCGCCGAAGGACGACTCCTTGTCGGAAGCGAGGGTGGACTCTTTACCTACGATGAGAGATCACTCGTAGCCGATATCCGAGATACGCTGAGAACCGTGCGCGCCACGTTTCGGCATGAGCTAGATGCATCAATTCTCGCGATGAGTTTGGAGCCATTGGCCTCGCTTCGGATTACGCGTGGATTGGAGTTGTTAGCCGGACCTCGCGTGTCGTACAGCATTATGAAGCGTTTTCGGCAAACAGAAACACTGACGCAGCCTGAAGATTACGGCGCCTATTTAGGGAGTGGTCGCTCATGGGTTGTAACCGAAGCTGATATTCCTAATGCAACGGTGCTCCGGTTAGGATTAACCGGAGGATTTCGCGTAACGCTTCCCTCGAGCAAGACTTCGCCGGTGTCGATCGGACTTGAAGCTATATACACCCGGGGATTATCCTCGGTGATTACCAATGATACATGGTCTATTCATCACCTGCGCGTTTCAGCGGTAGTTCGTTTTCGTCGACAACCAGAACCTTCGACGCCTAGAGATACATGCCGTGACTGCCCTCCTGTTGCAGTGCGTACACTACCAGCTGCTGCTGCTGCTGCAGATATCTCCCCTAGTACAACCGTGAATCAACCGCTGAAGGATGACGTATTCAGGCTCATGATTACAGGTGTGGAAGGGGGCGACACCACACGTGGTGATTTCACGATCAGCGAACGCAGTAGACGCGTTGTGGTGCTACACCCGTTACTTGGACATGTATACTTTGACGAAGGAACATCGGTTTTGCCACGTAGATATCAACAAGGCATCGCAAGAGCCTTGCGCGATACGATGAACTTGACTCCTCTGCAGGCACTACAGGGAGAGCTGGCCATCATAGCCCAGCGCATGAAGATGCACCCTGATTCTTGGTTGTCGATTACAGGTACAACATCAAGCACGTTGCAGGATGAGGGCATTCGGCTTGCCCGTGCGCGAGCTGAAGAGGTGCGCCGTACCATGAATGAGCTAGGGATCTATGACGATCGAATGCGCGTTACTTCGCGTATCTATCCGGATAAGCCGACAACCTTTAGCGATACGGCAATGGGAAGGTATGCTCAAGAAGAGAATCGTCGCGTTGAGTTACAGTCAAACCATCCAGCGATCCTGGCACCAATCAAACTAGGATCACGGGAACGAGTGCATTCACCCGAGCGCATCATTGTGAATTCTGAAGCCGTTAGCGCCCCAGTAGCCAAGCCATACATGTTGCGAGCTCGCCGCGGTGATGATGTTGTTGCAGAACGTACCTTCACACCAACGATAAGCAGTGGCTTACTAAGCATTGATCTACCGTCGGCCTTGGTTAGTAACACAGGTGATACACTAACGGTAGAAATTACCTCCGACGAGGGCGGGATATCAGTCGTTCACCAGCAAAAAACGATACCTATCAGCTATGATGTTCAGGAATTCAATCGGACTCTCCGTACTGGCGATCTTGAAATCGAACGCTATGGGCTGATTCTGTTTGAGTTTGATGAAGCACGCATCTCGAAGCAACATGAATCTCAGCTTCAGTTTATCCGCTCTCGGATACGTGAAAACACAGATGTCGAGATTATCGGCGCTACAGACCAGATCGGTTCATCTGATTACAACCGCGAGCTGTCGTTGAAACGAGCCCGAGAAGTGGCCCGCAGACTAGGAGTTCAGCGTGTGCGTGTAGTTGGACAGGGTGAAGATGAGCCTGCTCTGCCAAATGATCTGCCCGAAGGGCGCGCTTCGAACCGCACGGTCATCATCCAGTTGGCCACACCGGTAAAGTAGCCTGTGTAAATCTCGTCCCTGCCATAGGTTGGTCACGCTCTTGTGATGTGGTATCATTGTGATTGACAATCACAATGATTACAGGGAATATCATGTATTCGTATCTGCGCATATCACTGGTGGTCTTATCGGCCGTTCTGCTGGCACCTGTGCTGCTCTTCAGTCAAACATTCGTGCCGATTCGAGTTGTCGCAGACAGCTTCCCCAAAGTATCAGCGCGTGTGGTTGCTCTTGATAACTCGGGAATGCCCCAAAGCTTGGGTGCAAGCGAAGTTATTGTAACCGATAACGGGGCTGTGCAAACTGCCACGACGGCATGCGAACCTTCTTCATCAGGTCGCAACATCTCGCTTGTCGTTGCCGTTGACGCATCGCTTTCGATGTCAACGGCTGCCAACCCGACAAATATGGACATGGCCAAGAATGCCGCACGCGGAATTGTGCAGCTACTGACGTCCACAGCAGATGAGATAGCGTTGTCACAGATTTCTGGCACGGCCCATCTGCTCTATGGTTTGTCTACAAACAAGTCAGCATACAGTTCCTCTGTAGATGCCATGGTAGCAAGGGGCGGCATGAACACAACGAAAGGACTTACCGATGTTCCATTCGGCGCGCTGACCCACCTGCAGAATGCTCGCAATTCACGAGCTCTGCTCATCATAACCGATGGTGCTAGTGCCTTCGATGCGAAGAATGCCATTGCCACAGCAAAGACATTTGGCATTTCTGTCTATATCGTCTGTCTGCGATCAGCGATCAACCCGGACTTAAAGATGCTTGCAGACTCATCCCGTGGTGGATGGATGGACCGCGTACAGACTGTCGCTGAGGCACAGGCTGGAGCCAGAGCCTTTATTGCAGACGCAAAGCGTTTCCCAGCATGCCTTGTTTCGTGGACCTCGTCGAAGCCATGCGATCTTCAGCACAGTATCTCACTCCAGCGTGGAACAGTCACTCGCAGCGTCTTGTTTGGCGTGGATCGATCACGCACAACATATCTTGAAGCCAACGTCACGGGTATCGAGTATGGCTCTATTACTGTCGGCACAACATTGTTGCGATCAGCCACGTTTACGGCTCGCAATGGTTCAGTCGTTGTGTCAGGTGCGAGCACATTTACACCATCGTTTCAGGTTGTCGGACCTCCGCGTTTCCCTGTAACTCTTGCTCAAGGTGAGAGTCTAACGCTATCGATTCAGTATTCGTCCCTGAATGATGCCGGTGTTTACGACAAGCTGCTTCTTACAACAGGAGCATGCGAGCCCCCTGTTGTGCATCTGCATGGTGGCAATGCAAAGGCTGGCGCAATTCTGCAGCTTGATTCACCTAATGGCTCAGAACAGTTGCTGGCAGGTATTGACACCGTGATTCAATGGTCTAACGCATTGCCTGATGACTTCGTGCGTATCGAGCTCAGCACCGATAATGGTGCTTCGTGGACGTCTGTATCGGAGAATGCTCAGGGACTTTCGTATCCATGGCGTCCCGGACCACAGACCACGGGCTCAGCGTTAGTCCGTGTTTCGCGCACAGTCATTGATCCGAGCGACATACTGGTGCTTCGTGGTCAAGATCAACCAGTGTATGCAAGTATCTTCACCGAAGACGGAAAGCATGTCGTCACCGGTGGACACGATGGCTCTGTGCGTATCTGGAGTACACTTGACGGCTCGCAGGAGCGCATTGTCGGACTTCACAGCAATTGGGTCTGGTCGATTGCTCAAAAGCCAGGCACGACAATCATTGCGTCGGCTTCTCATGACGGTAGCGTTCGTGTATGGGACTACTCAGGTGGACAGCGCATTGCCACCATACCTGCAGAAGGCCGTGTGTGGTCGGTTGTGTTCAACAAGGACGGCACGAAAATGTATATCGGAACTGATCGAGGAATTGCCGAAGTGGTAACAAGCACGTGGACAGTGTTTACTTCCAGGGCTGTTGACCAAGGTCCCGTATACAACATGAAGGTATCAAAGGACGGCAAGCTACTAGCTGTTGCAGAAGGTTCACAGGCTACACTTCGTTCCTTGCAGACATTAGATGTCAATCTGGCCGTTAAGCAAGCCGGCAGTACCGAGCCGCAGTATGCAGTTGCGGTAAGTCCAGACGGAAAAGCATTGGCAAGTGGTGGCGCCGATCTCAAAGTGCATGTCTACAACACAGCCGACGGCACGTTGCAGAATAGCCTTCCACCTATGAAAGGCGGGGTGCTGGCACTTGACTATTCGGCTGACGGGTCAACACTTCTTGTTGCTGGCGGCGATGGCACAGCGAAGACCTATGCCACGCCTTCACTTGTTCTTAAAACATCGCTTACCGGACATAACGGAATCCTGTATTCGGGCTCGTTTTCACCAGATGGGAAGCGCGTAGTTACAGGTTCAACTGATTTTACAGCCCGCATCTGGTCGCTCGAGCGCATCGGGTCTACAAGTGACGTCTCCGATGCCCCCTTTGCCATCTATGGTGGTATGCGTGAATCGTCACCGCAGTTTATGGGCGATGTTGTGGTTGGCTATTCCAACGATGCACGTCGGATTGTGGTTTCAACCAAAGATGCCTCACCACTTGTTGTTAACAGTGTCCGCTTTTCTTCGGGCGACACGACGGAGTTCTCGATTCTCGATGCAGATCTTCCAACCCGCGTTACATCAAGCTCACCATGTGCAATTGATATTGCCTTCTCACCTAAACAGGCAGGACCTCGTGAGGCATACCTGACATTTGAAAGCGGGATGGGAGTCTTCTCTGTGCTTGTCACAGGCAACGGCGTCGCAGCTCCGTTGTCAGTACCTACCGTCGTGGATTATGGCCGTCGAATTGCCAACCAGTCCGTTGTAGATACGATCATTACCATTCGTGCGAATTCTGCGCTAACGAGTCCTGTGCAAATCGCCTCCATGACAATTGTCGGCGAGCAGTCGAGTCAGTATTCAATCGTTGATGGTGGAGGCAGTATTACGATTGCCCCCGGCCAAACACACAAGATCACTGTTCGCTTCGACCCAACGAATTACGGCCGGTTTGCAGCGGCACTCGAGTTGCGCATTTCTGGCGGGCAATCCGCAGCAATAGGTCTCTATGGAGAGGCAACCGGAGATAGTAGGATCTCATCGTCGATAAACACACTGCTGTTCCCTACTGGAACATGTCGCTACATAAATGCCCAATTGCCAATTGACCTGAGAAACAGTGGGAACACCGACCTTCTGGTATACTCTGTAGGCGTCGATGGGTTAAATGCCGATGAGTTCTCTGTATCAAGTATTGATACATACCCAATCACGATTGCTCCTAATTCGTCAAAGAGCTTCGTTGTTTCATTTGCTCCTAATCGCGTTGGCATCAAAGATGCACGCATAGTGATCTCTTCGAGCGCAATCAATGCCTCAAACGGACGCACCACAGTGAGCATTTCTGCGCGTAAAGATTCTGTCGGCTTTGAGTTATCCCGAACTGAAATGGACTTTGGCAATGTGCCTGAGAATTCTGTCGTTAGCGAGCGCATCCTTCTGTTGAATACGGGAACTATCTCATTGCGATGGCCACGCAATTCAGTTACTGTGGGGCGTTTTCAGATCGATAGTATCACGCCTGACATCACGGCCGGAGGCAAACGATCGGACATGACTATTCGATTCTTAGGGGGCCGCGCAGGTGAGGTATACGACACCACATATGATTTCGTGGATACCATATGCGGTAGAAAACAAACTATTCATCTGCGTGCCACCGTTAAATCGTACATCGGTGCCACAATCGAAGTTGACACAGTAACCTCGCAGACATCGCAACTTATCAGCGTTCCGGTGTTTGTAAAGAACATTACGAACTTCGATAGAACATCAGTGCGAACGGTTACGGCACATTTCAGTGTCAACGGCACGATCCTTTCGCCAACGAATGCTGTTGTGAACCCAATACTTGCCGCTGACGGCACCCTGACGTTTAGTGCCCAGATTCCAATTCCTGCAACAGAAGGCATAGCAACTACGTTGACGTTTACAACGGCCTGGGGAAATGACACGGCTTCGTTTGTTCGCATAGACAGTTTGACGTTCACGGACACATTGACCTTCAAGACCATACCAGGTGCGGTGATCCTATCCGACATTTGCAGACAAGGCGGCGAGGCCCGCCTTGTCAAGCTTGGAGCCCAGTCGACGGGCATAGTCGTTGGACCTAATCCTGCTCAGGACGTAGCTGATATTCGCATAGGAGTAGCAGAGGCAGGTCAAACCACAATGGAGCTGTTTGACCTCTCTGGCAGCCGTGTCTCGACGATCATACACGCAAACCTGAGGCCAGGAATATGGGCCTATGTGCTGGACACGTCAGTGCTACCTGCCGGGCCGTATATGATTGTGCTTACAACACCAACTGAGACTATCACGCGTAGATTGGAGGTGGTGCGATGAAGAAGCTAACAATCGCTATCGCTGCTATTGGACTGTTCACCTTGTGTACATCCACGGATGCACAAGTCCAACAAAATCGTCTCGGTCTTACTCTGCATGGAGGCCTCGACCAGCATATGACGGCCTTTTCACGGATCCCCGAGGAAGAGAACTGTTGTCCTGAGTTCACAGGCGGTCAGGGTACTGCCTTTGGTTTTCAAGCGCTATTCTTAACGCCCCTATCAACGTCATTCGGACTCGATATCAGGGTTGGATACTATAAGGGCGCAGTTGATCTAGCTACTACCGAAGCACTCGAGATCTTCAACCGGGGTGTGCGTGAGACAGCGACCATCCGGCACGATCTTAATGTGTCATCATCGATGCTTTTAACCGATGTGCTAGGTAGAATCAATCTGGACTCAAGATTACAGTTTCTTGCAGGTGTAAGTCTTGGGTATAATCTCTCAGGAACGTATGCTCAGCAAGAAGTCTTGCTTACCCCAGGGAATGCAACGTTTTCTAATGGTGCGCGGCTTCGTAATACCCGCTCTGGACAATTGGAATCACTAACCGGCATATACGCAGGTCTCACTGGCGGCCTCACATATGAGTTTGCAGTTAATGCAGATAAGACGATCTACATCGCCCCGGAACTGCTCGTTACACTAAGTCCAACAAACCTACTGTCGAACACATCTTGGCTTGTTCAGAGAATGCGGGCAGGACTTGCTGTTTCGTTTATCCCACCGGCAGTCGAAGACGAGTTGAGCGATGTCGAGCTATTCGACATCGCACGCAACGCTCCATTGCGTCAGAGTGTCGATATTACGACAGTTCCGGTGCCATCCGTAGCAGCCTCAGGTATAAATGAAGCAGGGGAAGTAACAACATCATCATCAGTTCGTATCGAGGAGTTTGCGTCGAACCGTGTGCGCCCCTTGCTTCCGTATCTGTTTTTTGAGAAAGGCTCGAATTCCCTGTCGCCGCGCTACCGTCAGATCGCAAAGGATCAGGTCGGTTCCTATTCGCTGGAGAATTTCTACAATCTCGATGCCATGGTTACCTACTACCAGTTGCTGAACGTTGTAGGGCGCCGTATGCAGGATAGGCCTGCCTCAACCATTAACATCGTGGGATGTCGGGACAAATCAGAAGAAGGCTTAAGCGATGATCTTGCCAAGCGAAGGGCACTTGTTGTAAAGTCATACTTGGTAGATGTGTGGGAGATAGATGCCTCAAGGATTACAGTTGAAGATCGTGGCCTGCCATCGAATGCATCGTCGCCTGATGACGTTGATGGAGCTGCTGAGAACATGCGTGTTGAGATGGTATCCAACGATCCTGTGATCCTATCACCTGTTGGCTCAAAGGACACAATGAAGGTCTTTAGTCCTGTCGGCATGCGGTTTACACCATCGGTACAAAACAATGTTGGTCTGAAGTCATGGACGATCTTTGTTTCGCAGAACGAGCAGATTGTAAAGGCTCTGCATGGACAAGGTGCGCCTCCGAATGCTGTCGATTGGCGCATAGCCGAAACAGCGCGATTCATACCTCGTGGCATTCGTAACCTGGAGTATATGCTTGTTGTGCAGGATTCAAGTGGAAAGGTTATACCATCAGAGGCGCAGTCGCTAGCTGTAAGTGAAGTTCTGTTGAGCGACAAGGCTAAGATGGGTGGAACAGACAAGAATATTGACCGGTATTCATTGATTCTTTTTGGTTTTGACAGAGCTGACATCTCGGCTGATAACCAGGCATTGATAGATCAGGTCAAACAGAACATCACATCACGGTCCATGGTTAAAGTTGTCGGTTATTCGGACAAGGTTGGCGAGGCTACGTACAATCAATCATTGAGCGAACGACGCGCCAAAGCTGTGGCATCAGCTCTTAGCGCAGAGCGCACGAGCACGCTTGGTGTAGGAGAATCACTACCCCTCTACGATAATCAAACGCCTGAAGGGCGCTTCTACTCCAGAACAGTAGAGATCATTGTGGAGACACCTCGGTAGACGATGAACATCCTTGTATTCAATTGGCAGGATCGCATGCATCCACAAGCTGGCGGTGCTGAGGCCCATTTGCATGAGATCTTCTCACGCTTGGTTCGGCGTGGTCATTCGGTTGACCTTGTTACGTGTGGGTTTGAGGGTGCGCCGGCAAGCGAAATGCTCGATGGAATGACGGTGCACCGCATTGGGTCGCGCACAACGTACAACCTTAATGTGCGTGCCTGGTGGAAACAAGTTGGTAAGGGGCTAAATGTTGACGTTGTCGTAGATGACATCAATAAGATCCCACTTATGACTCCGTTGTTTATCAACCGACCTATCGTTGGCATTGTGCATCATTTATTCGGCAAGAGTATCTTCTCAGAAGCCTCGCTGCCGATCGCGTTGTACGTTAATCTTGCTGAACGGCGCATACCGAAAGTGTACGCCAATACTCCTTTGGCTGTCGTGTCGGAGAGCACAAGAGCCGAGTGCGCCGGTATAGGATTGCCCTCTTCAAACCTTACAATCATCCATAACGGCATCGATGCTGCAGTGTTTCCAATGCGGGTTGCTAACAAAGCCCCATCTCCAGTCATCACATACTTTGGCAGACTAAAGTCATACAAATCTGTTGACCACCTGCTGAAGGCCTTTCAGAAGATCGTGTCGGTGCATCCTACTGCGACGCTCTGGATAATTGGACGTGGCGACGACGAGCAACGTCTGCGGTCACTTACGCACAATCTTGGGATTGAGTCCTCAGTAGTGTTTCATGGATATGTTGATGACGAGCAAAAGGTATCGTTGCTGTCACAAAGCTGGATAGTGGTTAATCCTTCGATGAAGGAGGGCTGGGGAATCACGAATCTTGAGGCAAATGCATGCGGCACTCCTGTAGTCTCGGCCGATTCACCCGGTTTACGTGATTCGGTAAAGAATGACGTATCGGGATTGCTGTATCCTTATGGCGATATTCGCACTCTTACCGAAGAGATCTCGTCGCTATTGTCTGACCACGATCGCCTGAATCGCATCTCGCATTCAAGTGTTACCTGGGCAGGACAGTTTTCCTGGGATGAGAGCGCTCAACAAATGGAGACTCTGCTTCAACAATGTATCGTCACGTAACGACCCTGATAGTATGTACGTTTCTGTGCACTGGCATATCAGCGCAAGTTCTGCGTGATAGCAAAGGGCAGGACTTCTGGCTTGCCGTGCCATCGAATGACCATGTTGCAGGCCTTACGAACGACCCAGCCATCGTAGCTGTGTTCGTCGCAACAACGCAGGCAAGTCAGATCAATGTTGATGCGCGC
>JBKCLO010000008.1:0-46077 GCA_046300675.1 Ignavibacteria bacterium | reverse complement strand
GGCTTTACTATGAAATCGAAGAAGGCAACCGACGGTCTAAATTTCACGTACGAGACCGACCATTATAAGGGTCCAAAAACCTTTACTCCTCCGCCTATCACACTGCCTAACCTCGGCGGTACAGACGTTTATGTATACAAGAATGGGGCCTCACCAGCTTCAAGCGATCAGAGTAAAACAGTGTTCTCGGTGAAGTCCCCAACCCTGTCGTTCACCATAGCCAAGGGAACATTCCCTCAGACACCGCAGGGCGACACCAGCGGCAATGTCTTTGCGGGAGTCCTCAAGAATACCGGTGACTTCGACGTAACGATCCGATCAGCAAAGATCGTTGGCGCAAATGCAAACGACTTCAAGCTCATCAGTACACTTGTCGGACAGCGCCTGGCTGCAGGCAAGTCACTGAACATCGAAATGCTGTTTATTCCAACGGGTACGGGAATGCGCACTGCACTTTTGGAAGTTGTTGGTGACTGTAATTCTCAGGCGCAGCTTCCGTTGGAAGGCGATGCTGCAGCACCATGCGTTTGGGAACGTCAACCAACAGTTGATCTTGGCAAGGTTCCTCTCAGCCAGCCGAGACCTTTCACTGTTACGTGTGTGCTCAAGAATACGGGGCCGCTAAATCTGGCCGGAGACATGCGTGTTGTTTCATCTGCTCCAGAGATCGTCGTCAAGAATACGGGCAAGTTCATCCTAACTCCGGGACAATGCTTTGACGTTCAGCTGGACGTAACAGCCGCTACAGCGGGCGTAAAGACAGCTGTCATCAATTTCGGTCTCCCTGCAGAGTGCGGCGATGCAGCTTCAACGATCAAGGTCGAAATCGTCGAGCCCCGCGTAATCATAGACAGCGTCGACTTTGGTCGTGTGCGCCTGCTTACGCCTGCGAGCGACACAATTCGTATCTCCAACCTGAATACCGAAGAAGCTGAGGTAGTATCAATTGTTGCCGTCGACCCTGCAAATCCGCACTTCACCTTCACTATTCCGGCAACTCCGCAAAAGCTGGCACCAGGCGCATCTGTGAAGATTCCAGTTGTGTTTACACCACAGACACGCGGTCCACTTACAGCAACTGTGCGCGCTATCATCAAGGGCAAAGAATCGTCGCCACTTATCGGTGAAGCAAAAGGTGTTGGGTTCCTTCCAGCCATTGCAGCAATCGGTTACACGTTTACACCTTGGACGGTGAACACGCAATCGCCGGATGTTAACGGCAAGGTGATCATTCGAAACACAGATTCTGACAATGCACTGACAATTTCAAACGTCGCCTTCGTCACCAATGATCCGTCGTTTGCCTGGACCAATCCACTTCCGGTGTTTCCAATAGTTCTGGCGCCAGGCTCGGCTCCATTGGAACTGCCTATCACATTTACACCGGCAGCCATTGGCAATAATGTCGTCAACGTGAAAATCACTCACGATGCCAAGCCAGGTCCAGGACCAGTTCCACCATATGCCGACACGATCGTTGTTGTGCAGGGCATCGGTAAGGATCAGTCGTCATTCACACCAATTGTCTTCGCAAAGACCCTTACATGCGCCACAAGCAGCGATACGACGTTTGTAGTCGAGAATCCGAGCTTTATCTATGATCTTAACTGTCAGCCCCCTGTTCTGAATGTTACCACAGGGGATCCAGCGGCATTTACGATCAGTCAGCAGACCGGCTTTGTTCTTAAGCCGGGAGAAAAGAAGGTCATCACGGTTACATTCCAGCCTCAGGTGGTCGGTCAATACGTAGCATCACTCTCGATCGCTAACGACCAGAACCTCAAGCTCAATGTGTCTGTCTCAGGTGAGGCGATAACAACTCCGGTGCGGTTCCGCTATACACAGCTCCCGACAGCACAGATCGGACAGTCTTTCGCTTTGCCTATTGGTGTAGCCTACAATGCGGCCGAGTTTAACGGCGCACAGCCTACGAACTTTACACTCACGATCACGCACGATCCAGAGGCCATCAAGTTCAACTCGTTTGCAGCAACGCAAATGGCCGGCTGGACGTTTACGCCAACAGCATCTGCTGGCAGGCTCGACATTGCGGCAGTTACAGTAGGTGCGCCCCTACTTCAGGGCGACTTCGTGTCGCCTGTGTTCGATGTGTTCCTGAATGCAAACGCCAAACTCCCGATCGACTTACAGGTAACAACGCCGCTGACCTGTCTTGTGACATCCGGTGATCTTGCCAACATCGAGATGAAGCAGATATGCAATACTGCTGGACGTCTTGTAGACTTCACAGCAAATTCAACAGGCATTGTGCGTCCAAAGAGCAATCCAGTTCAGGATCGCCTTTCAATCGACTACACTACGGGCATCCCTGCACCTACAACGATTCAGATCATTAACTCCATGGGCAACATTGTTATGGAGGCCACAGCGCCTTCAGCCCCATCGGGGGCCTATGAGTTTACAGCAGATGTATCAGGTCTGTCGAACGGCGCCTACTTCGTGCGCCTGATCAGCGCCGATATTGTTGCAACGACAACGTTCAACATTCTACGGTAACTACAACCTGGACCGAAATCAGCGGGCGACTGTTTCACGCGAAGCAGTCGCCCGTTGCCTATTTTTGCAGACACTCGTTCAACCTTACCAAGTATACCACGATGATCGACCGCATTGTCTCGGCCCTCGACTCTCACGCTGATTACTATTTGCAGCATACGTGCAAAACGATAGCTAAAGACGCCATCTATGCACCTGCACCCAATGTCGTGGATAGACTTTTCACAGGAACGGACCGCAGCAACCGAGTACTTCGCAATCTGCAGTGGATACACGATACCGGCAGACTCGCAGGAACAGGGTACGTTTCTATACTCCCAGTGGATCAGGGCATTGAGCACAGTGCCGGGGCATCGTTTGCAAAGAACCCTGCATACTTCGACCCAAAGAACATTGTCGAGTTGGCAATTGAAGGGGGCTGCAATGCTGTTGCCTCTACATTCGGAGTGCTCAGCAATGTTGCACGTACCTATGCGCATCGCATTCCGTTTGTTGTTAAGATCAATCACAACGAACTGCTGACATATCCAAACAAGTTCGACCAGGTGATGTTTGGACGTGTGCAGCAGGCCGCAGACATGGGCGCTGCTGCAGTTGGTGCTACGATTTATTTCGGTTCGCCCGAGAGTGCACGTCAGATCGTCGATGTAGCAGATGCATTCGCCCATGCGCACGAGCTTGGCATGGCAACAATTCTCTGGTGCTACGTGCGCAATCCTGCATTCAAGTCCGACAAAGACTACCATGTTGCTGCAGATCTCACAGGACAGGCAAACCACTTGGGTGTTACCATCAATGCCGACATCATCAAGCAGAAACTGCCTGAGAACAACGGCGGCTTTGAAGCACTTAACATGGGTGGTTCGAGTTATGGCAAACTCGACAAACGCATGTACACAGAGCTATCGTCAGACCATCCAATTGATCTCTGTCGATACCAGGTTGCCAATTGCTACATGGGACGCATTGGGTTGATCAATAGCGGCGGACCCTCAGGTGCTAACGATATGCAGGAAGCAATCGCAACAGCCGTGATCAACAAGCGTGCAGGCGGCATGGGGCTCATTTCTGGACGCAAGGCCTTTCAGCGTCCGATGCATGAAGGAGTGGAGCTGCTGAACGCCATCCAAGACGTTTACCTATGCCCTGAGGTTACCGTCGCCTAATGTCACAACAGCAACAGCCGACCTCCGCTGTAGGAGAACTGCGCAGGCTGCTTCCCTACATCAAGCGGTACAAACTGCGTTTGACCTTGGGGCTTGTCTTCGTAACCATTTCGAACATCTGCTCGACGTCCGTGCCGCGAGTAGTTGGAAAGACAATCGATGCGCTCAGCGTCAATCAATCAACTGCTGAGCCCATTGAATGGCTTATTGCGCAGATCCTCCTGCTGACGATCGGCAGTGGGTTCTTCATGTTCGCTACTAGGCGTACGATCATCGTGATGTCGAGATTCATCGAAGAAGATCTGCGCAACGATTTTGTAGAAGCCATCGCACGCCAACCCCAGCAGTTCTATCACGATCGATCCACCGGTTCGCTGATTGCTCATTTTTCGAATGATATCAGCTCGGTACGAGAATTCATCGGACCGGCGATCATGTACTCTGCTAACACGGTCACTACGTTTCTGTTTGCCCTTTCGTGGATGATCACGCTGAACATACCGTTGACTCTCGCCATTCTGATTCCTGTTCCTCTCGTTGCGACGCTTACCTACAGGCTGGGGCGCAAGATCCATCAGAACTATCGAATTGTGCAGGAGCAGTACGAGCATATCACTACACAAGCACAGGAGCTTGCATCTGGTATCCGTGTTGTTCGGGCCTATGTACGCGGCAATCACGAGTCTTCGCGCTTCGACGGGCTCAGCAACGAGTACTACCGCAAGAACATGGGGCTAGCACGCGTACAATCACTCATGATGCCTGGCATGACTGTGCTGTTCAATATCAGCTATGTTATCGTTATTGGAATTGGTGGATGGCTCGTAACACGACACGATCTAACAGTTGGCCAGCTTACACAGTTCTTCATCTATTTAAATCAGCTTCTCTGGCCCATTGCGGCTATTGGCTGGGTTACAAGCATGATTCAGCGTGGTGCTGCTTCAATCGGTCGCCTCGGTTCAATCATCGACATGCAGTCTACAATTACTGATGGCCCCCTATCATCAACGGAGATTCGTGGGGAGATCAGCTTCAATGATGTCTGGCTGGCATACGGCACAGGACCAAATGTGCTCAGCAACATTACCCTTCACATTCCTGCAGGAACCAGCCTCGGAATTGTAGGAAGTGTAGGCAGCGGCAAATCATCGCTTGTTGGTCTACTGCCGCGCCTCTACGACGTCAGCCAGGGCAGTGTTACCATTGATGGTCATGATCTGCGAGAATACACCCTTACAGACCTGCGCGCATCAATCGCTGTTGTGCCGCAGGAGTCGTTCCTGTTTAGTGAAACGATACAGGAGAACATCAGAGTTGGCAACCCAGCAGCATCAAACGAGGATGTGCTCCATGCTGCCCGCCACGCCTGCCTTGATAAGGATATTGAGCAGCTTCCCGATGGGTACAATACAGTGGTCGGCGAACGGGGCGTAACATTGTCTGGTGGACAAAAGCAACGGACGTCTCTTGCTCGGGCCATCATTAGCAACCCAACCATTCTGATACTTGACGATTCGTTATCTGCAGTTGATGCCTCCACGGAAGAGCGCATTCTCAACAGTCTTGAATCGGTTATGCAGAACAGAACAACACTGATCATTTCGCATAGAATTTCAACGATACAACGGTGCACCAATATTGTCGTGCTGCAGGAAGGGCGTATTGTTGAAGAGGGCTCTCATAGCGAGCTTATCGCAATGGGCGGTATGTATGCAGATATGTTTGAACGTCAACAACTTGAGCAAGAGCTATCATGAATGTCTATTCTTCGGTTCTCGACCTGATCGGCAAGACGCCATTGGTCAAACTCAATGTGCTTTCAGAAGGTATTCAAGCCTCTGTGTATGTAAAGCTTGAATCAGCAAATCCCGGTGGCTCTGTAAAGGATCGCATTGGCATCGGCATGATAGAAGCAGCCGAGCGTGATGGTACTCTTAAGCCGGGCGCCTTGATTATCGAGCCAACGTCGGGCAATACGGGCATTGGTCTGGCACTTGCTGCCAAAGTCAAAGGGTACAACTGTTTGTTTGTGATGACAGACAAAGTATCTGCAGAACGCGTTAAGTACGTAAAGGCCCTGGGTGCCGATGTCTTGATCGTATCAAATGCAGCAAAGAAAGAATCACCGGAGTACTATTGCAACGTTGCCAAACGTCTGAGTGAAGAGATCCCGAACGCTGTGATGTTGAATCAGTTCGACAATCCATCGAATCCAGCCATTCACGAACGAACTACTGGTCCAGAAGTCTGGAACGATACCGACGGAACAGTTACACACTTCATTGCTGGGATTGGTTCAGGTGGAACGATCACCGGCACTGCCAGATACCTCAAGCAGCAGAATCCAGCTGTGCGAATCATCGTTGCCGACCCCGTTGGATCAAGCCTTAAGGCTTTCAAGGAGACAGGCAAGGTGGTCGAAGGACAGCCCTATCTCGTTGAGGGTGTAGGGCAGGACTACGTGCCAGGCAATGTTGACGTTTCCCTCATTGATGAGTTTATCAGCATACCTGATAAAGAAGCATTTATGATGGCTCGCGCGCTGGGACGCAAGGAAGGTATATTCTGCGGCGGTTCATCAGGAATGAATGTAGCCGCTGCCCTGAAAGTAGCCAAGGACCTTCCCAAAGAAGCAGTCGTGGTGGCAATTGTCTGTGATACAGGAGAACGCTATCTCTCGAAGCACCATTCTGATGAATGGCTGCAGGAAAAAGACCTCTTGACTGCCGATAAGCTTACGGTGCGCGATGTGCTCTCTCACAAGAAAACCCGCGGCACCCTGCCCGCCATTGTGAGTCTGCCGCCACAAGCCACAGTTCAGGAAGCTCTCTCGTTGATGAGTTCCTATGAGGTTGCAGAGGTGCCGGTAATCAGCGATGATAAAGTTACTGGCGTTCTGCGCGAGAATAAACTGATGGCAGCAGTTCTAGAAAACAGAGATGTGATATCGCAGACGATATCGGCATTTATGGATGTTCCATGCCCCATTATCGACTCACAAGCAGACGTTCAGCATGCGATACAGCAACTGAAGATGTCGCCCATTATCGCAGTAACTGAGTTCGGGCGCCTAAGTGGCGTGCTCACACGTCACGATGTGTTGGAATATCTGTAAGCAGCGAGCAGGTCAGTAATTCTCGAACTACGCTATCGAGTCTCTTACTCTGGTGCAGACCAGAGCGTCATGTCCACGGAGTTTTCGCCGCCATCTACGCCGAGAACTTCTGCGTTGATCCAACCAGCCTCTTCCTTGATAAGCAGACGTAGAACGTTAGCCACATCTTCAGGTGTAGTAAGGCGGTGAGCTGGGTTCCGCATCATGGCGTTGTTCATGATGGCCTCGGCACTTGGGATCTTCGCCAGAGCTGGTGTATAGGTAACGCCTGCTCTGATTGTGTTTGCAGTGATCCCATGAGGGGCCAGTTCCATGGCCAGCTGACGGCAATACGACTCCAGAGCTGCCTTGGCTGCTGATACAGCGCCATAAACTGGCAATGCTCTGCTTGATCCTGCGCTGGTTAGACCAATGATTCTTCCGCCTGGCGCCATAAGACCGTGACGGACAACATCCTGCGTGTAATAGATGATCGAGTTGGCCATCACGTCCATCGTCATCTCAAGATTCTTCTGATTGATGGCATCACCGGGCTTGTCTGCGATAAAGGGCTTAAGCGTTCCAAAAGCCAACGAATGGAGCATTAGGCGAACAGTAGAACCCGGATGGGCAGCGAACTCTTCCTCAATCCCGCGCATGATATCAGCTCTGCGCTCTGGATCGGCAGCATTGACGTTGAAGAACAACTGGCGCACACCTATCTCACGCAACTGCTCCTTGAGCTCGTCGACTTGTTGCATGCCGGCAGCCCTATCCAAGTGCACTCCAATGATATTGATGCCGTCCTTGGCCAGAGCGATCGCTGCCGCCTTGCCAAATCCACTAGAGACGCCAAGAATTAATGCATAGAGATTCGTTGCTGCCATGGTTTTGCCAAATGAATAAGAAGTGAGCCTGCAAAATTATGGCTTTTGTTTGAGGTAGTAATAAGGTCCTTTGTCAGAACCTAAAATTTGTTGGTTATCTGCCGAGTAGCCCCGTTCCCAGATAACCATGCCCTTGTCTCCAATCCGAATGGAGGTTGTTGCATACGAGACCTTTGCCGCGCCGGCCTTGCCCTGCTTGTCTGGCAAACAGGCCATTCCGTGAGTACCCCCAAAGTAGGTTGCTTGATCGCGCTGGAGATACCATTCACAACCTCTTCGCAGACTCAAGTCGGCCTTATCAAACGTACCAGCATTATCAGGCACACTCCATAACCCAACAGCTTGAGAGGGGGCTTTCCATGCAAAAACTCGAACTTCTGTCAGATTCTCCTCAACTCCATGGATCTGCAATACGCTCTGCTCAAGAATCGCAGAATCCTTCCCAGGCACAAACCGTTCCAATGTGAACCACATTCCGTCGGTTCGATCCATCCAAATTCTTCGGATCTCGATGCGTTGATGAGTGTAGTTCGTATCAACCTTAGACTGTTTTTCGGAAGAGTAACTGCCCTCGATCCACGATGAAACCTCCTGAACATCCTGATCGTCAGGTACACGTGAGATGGCTACTGCGCTGACAAATGCCATCATCAACATCGTTACAGCAAGCATGATCGTTCTGCATTTCATAGGAGTCGATTCTGAATCTCATCAAACGTTATGATCACAAAGGTTGCCATGCCTGACGGCGAGACATGCGACATAGTGCACTTCCGTAGCTCAGTTACGATTTCTTGAACGTGGTCTATATTGACATCTGCACTTGCCGACGCCGCACGTTTTCGAGCTAACTGAATCTGAAATCGTTCTTCGATATCTACCCCTGCCTGTTCCGGCAGATCTCGCAAACCTTCTAACACATCGTGAAGAGCAGACTCTTCCTGCGCTGGCGATACAAACCAGGGCACACCATTGATCTGGACTGTTTCTCCATCTACTGAGAGATCATACCCCATTAACGAGACCATGGAAGCATGTTCCTGATAGAGCGCAACATCAGATGCAGTCAGTGATACCTGCACAGGAAACAGCAGTTGTTCGGCAGCAACATCTGTCTCTTGCCGCCTCTGGCGTATCTGTTCAAAAAACACACGCTCCATTGCCGGGAACAGTCGTACGACCATAATACCGTCGCTGTGACGGCAGTATGCCAAGCCGCGTTCAACGAAGAGGATACGTGCAGGATGCTCAGCTGGCACATCGGCCATGAGCTGTTCATAGCCATGGTGCAGGCCAGCTACCACGCGGGGCTGATGATGATGTTGGTCTCCATACTGACGCATACCGCTCCGATCAGGGTGCTGTGCTGCGGTATCAAGGATCTCTCCTGTAAACCGGTTGACGGCAATCTGCCCTGCATCTGATCCGCGCAGAGACTGCAACGGTGTTTGCGCCAGCGGCACAAAGGATGCAGTATTGGGTATCAGATGTGCGCCCGATAAGGCATGCACCACCGCTTGCTGAATCACAAGAAAGACGCTTCGTTCGTCGTCGAACTTTACTTCGTGCTTCTGCGGGTGAATGTTAACATCAATGCGTTCCGGGTCGATGTCGATCCAAAGCGCAAAAACTGGATGTTCCCTATCGTTGACAAGGTGCTCAAAACACTGGACCACAGAATAACTCAGCGATTTGCTCTGAATACACCTACCGTTCAGGAACAGGAACTGTCCGCTGCGATTCTTCCGAGCTGCATCCTGACGTCCGATATAGCCTTGTACCCAGATCCCCTGCTCCTGAGCATCAACGCGGATCAGATGCTCCTGACGCACATTGCGAAGCACGTGACAGAGGCGCTGCTCGGATGTCTCCACAGGAAGGTCGAACACAACTGATGGGCCATCGTAGAGGACAAATCGAATGTCTGGCCGTGCTATTGCCAGCTTCTGCAACGTCTCACTGATGTATCGAAACTCTGTCAGCGCCGACTTGAGAAACTTCCGACGTGCCGGAACATTCGAAAACAAGTTTAGTACGGTGATCGAGGTACCAATGCGCGTTGGCGATGCGCTAACAGTTGGCCTACTTCCCGGACGCGAGTAGAGCGTCCATCCATGGTGCTCGTCCTGCTGCGATGTGGCGATCTCAACTTCTGCAACTGCTGCAATCGAGGCAAGTGCTTCACCACGAAATCCGAGTGTTTGTATCGCATGTAGGTCGTCTTCATGGGCGATCTTACTGGTCGCATGACGAACAATAGAAAGCTCCAGATCAGTCTTCGACATTCCAGATCCATCATCAACGATCTGTATCGAGCGCAAGCCCCCTTCATGAACAACAACGGTGATGCTTGAGGCTCCTGCATCTATGGCGTTCTCAACGAGTTCCTTTACCACCGATTCCGGACGCTGCACAACCTCGCCAGCTGCGATCTGATTGGCAAGGTGTTCTGAAAGTATGCGTATGCGCTGCTCACTCATACAGATTCATTCCCTGCAATGATGATAAGGGGCAGGCCCAAAAATGGCCTGATCCAACTCGAGCGCATGCGTGAGACATTCATGTATTCCGACGTGCCGATGATTCCTTCGGCCTCGTTGTTGATATGCCAGGTACTTACATAGCGTTGATAGAACGGACTGTCCTCACATGTCTGCGCGTTCTCACACACTACCTCCATGCGGCCGTGCTCTGCTGAACTACCCCGCAGTATAATCTGCCTGTAGGAAAGCAAACCCATAGCACTGATAGAGCGTCTCTGAAATGTGATCTCCACATCAGCCCATGGCATGATCATACCGCGATCGTCTACTTCGTAGACGCTATGCATGGTATCAGGCGAACTCGGAGTAGAAAGAAACACGATCGTTCTATCGTCAGCATGAACCCTTCCCCAATACCAATCAGTAAAATCACTATGCATCGGCCTGCAACCCATGTTGTGATCATGATAGGCCAGTGCCATTGCCTGATGCTCGAGAACCACATTGTTATTCTCGTAGAGCTTCAGATCGAACTCGGCCTTCATTCGCGGAGATGCCAGCACCCAACCATGCATATCAGTAAACGTGGTTGCTCTAGGCGATGCCTGAGAAGATGCAGATCCAGTGATAGAAAGCTCTATCACACGTCCGTCGTTGTCGCAGGGAACATCTGCAGTTGCCCGCAGAACACCGGCGTCATCAATTGATAGGCTAGCCCCCTTCATCTGAACATTTGTGCTGTTGCTGTCGAAGAATGCAAGCTCGAGTGGCTGCTCTGTGAACGAGAATGCGATGCGAACACCCCGGTGGTAGACACTCACTGCACAGCCTGCGCGCATTGAGTGCGGATTGCGCAGGTAGCTAGGCGACATCGGAATGCCTCGAAACACGATGTAGACAATACCCCACTCGCCGCATGGCGAGATCGCATCTACGTACCACCATTCGTATGCACCCGCGCCGTCAAGCTGGTGGCAGGTATTATGTGTGATGCCTTGGAGTACTTGCATGTGAATAATATTCTCGTGGCATCAAAAGTACCGAATGTGCCTGGTTCGTAGCTTCGACGTCATGCCAATTGAACAACTTTTGCAACCCTGGACGCTCGTGTGCTTTGCACTGGCTGGAATGGCAACAACGTTCCTGGGCTTTGCACTCTGCAATACTCGTCTGGTTGCTTCTCTTCCCAAGAATGCCGCAAAGCCCACGAACAAGGTTTCGGTGCTCATCCCTGCACGCAATGAGCAACGGTGCATTGAGGACTGCGTTCGATCTGTTTGCCAGCAGGATGTTGATGATCTTGAGGTAATCGTCCTGAACGATCAGTCCGAAGACGACACAGGGCCAATACTTGAGCGCCTTGCCGGTGAGTTCAGCAATCTTCAGGTCATCCAAGGGCTGCCACTGCCTCCTGGCTGGGTTGGCAAGGTATGGGCATGTCATAATCTTGCCCTGGCAGCTACAGGAGACATACTCATCTTTACTGATGCTGACACAATTCATCGTCCAGGTGTTATCGCTCGAAGCATCCAGGCAATGCAAAAGCACGATCTGGCAATGCTTTCGCTTATTCCGCGGCAGATCATGACGACGTTTGCCGAGCATGCCGTGATTCCTATCGTACACATGATATTCTTCGCGACCATGCTGAATTTTCGGCGGATAGGGTTTGGCAGGACCACCCCATTGGCTGCCATTGGACAATTCATAGCATTCACTCGTGAGGGATACAAGAACCTTGGCGGTCATGAGCGTGTCCGCTCTTCATTGGTCGAAGACGTGTTCTTGGCTAAAGCAGCAGCCAGCGAAGGCATACGCTTTGCGCTGGCCGACGGAACAGATGCCATCGACTGTCACATGTACACCTCTGCACACGAGGTAACACTGGGTTTCTCTAAGAACCTCTTTCCAGCAATGCAGCACAATATCGCATTGATGGCGGCGTTTCTGCTTCTGCAGTTTGGCTTGTACATCGCGCCATTGCCTATGGTGGCAGCCGCACTCTATTCGTCATCTATGCCTGATACGCTGATCTTACTGTACACGATAGCGACAACACTCGTCATTCGATTGATCGTAAGCACACGCTTTGCGATGCCTTCCTGGCATGCACTGATTCAGCCTGTCACTGCGCTCTGGTGCATGGTTATCTGCCTAAACTCTGTCCGGTGGGCATACTCGCGATCGGGCTCTCAATGGAAGGGGCGATCCTACGCTCGAAAGGAACTGCACTAATGCACAATCGTGAACGCGACGACCGTTTTGTAGACTTGCTTCTGCTTCGCATGAATCCACCCTCCGATAGCAGAGATAGACCGTACTACACAACAGGCTCGATACTCTCGGCGGCCATGATACGCGTCGCAATTCTTGGTGTCTCGTCAATGATTCTAAGCAATCACGCCTCTGCTACGGTTACGTGGTGGTTTGCCATGCTCAGCATCTGGGGCCTGGGAATCTATCCTGCGTGGCTTCAATATCAACGATTCAATGAGAGCGTGGAGCAGATCGAAGATGGCTCGCTCTGCGGGGCCTGCAGACATTTTAATCCCACCAACCAACTTTGCTCCGTACTTGATGAGCACGTGATTCATGCAGACACTCCGCCTTGCGAAGGCCAGGGATGGGAACCTCGTTGATCTACTTTTTCAGCTGTTGAATGGTTGTCAACCTATACGATCCGGCATCCTCAACCTTGAAGACGAATACACGCCGAACGCTGTTTGTGTAGATCCAGGTTTCGACTTGGTCGCCGTCTCTATCGGTCTTGCGATCGATCTTGGTGGGAGCCCCGAACAGAATGTAAACTTTGCCTCTATCTGTAAATGCGCCATCAGGTTCTATCAGTGTAGCGTAGGCGTATGATGCTTTATCTACGCGGCGATAATACTCGGCCATGTATTCATTGTTAGCCGTTTCGACAGTCTTGTCTTGCCGCCGCCACCACTCCATGAGTTTTTCCCGCTGATCGGCTTCGTTGCCGTCGCGCAGACTATCCAATGTCTCTTCCGGACAGATGTACGCAAGTACATCAAGCGCATACGACAACGAGCGAAGCGACAACGGCATCGACTCCCACTCTACCACGAAAGACGATCGCAATGTGTCCTTGGTTCCACTTGGAACCAATGTCATCATATAACGGCCCGGTACAACGTCGCTGGCATTGATTGGGATCACAAGACATCTGCTTTGCTGCTCAACGGATGCAACATTGAGCAACCCGTCGGCTCGTTGCTGGATGCCAGCTCCACGATTGCTTGCCGTGGTGTGTATGTCTACCCCCGACCACCAGCGTATGTCGCCTTCCTGATATGGCAGTTGACGCATCCAGACATCATATGAGGCACTGCTCGTTGTCGGAACAATGGCAACAACGGCCATGCGTCCGGCCGGGAATGGCATATTACCATTGAAGATGCAAGGCCGCAGCAGGTCATACTCCTGGTTGACTGCCTGAGTAAACACTGCAGATATCGTGATGTTGGAACGTTGCTCGCGTTTGGGAATGTGTGTTTTCGGAAGAACGATACGGCGCTGCTGACTCTCCCGACTGTTGATTGATTCGACAGTGATTGTGTACTGTCCAGCAGCAAGTGAAAGCAGCACATCGCCCCGATGGAACTCAACAGAATCGGTAAGACCCTCGTAAGAGTTTACAAAAACTGTATCGGCAAACCGAACTCTCTGACGAACAACGCCTACTGCATCACGTGCTTCTATGCTGAGCGCTATCACGGAATAGTAATTGCCGCGCTGTTCCTGTATGGAATTGACCTTCGAGAAGACAAACGATGCTTTGTTGAACCGAAGGCCTACGTGCACATCGGCGCTATCTGAGTCAGATCGTGGAATGATGATGGCATCTGCATACAACGGCTCTCCCAGAGCTTGCACCTGCCGAGTCCTTACAGACTGCCGCTGGGCAAACACGGCGTGCGTGAACAGCACAAGAATTGCCAGTATGTACAACAAGACTCTCACAAATAGCGTCCAGAGGAGAGTTCATCAATCACTCGCTGGAGGATCACAGCAGCAGCCACCTGATCCTTAACACCCTTTGTTTGCCGTTTCTTCTTCTTCATTCCCGAGGATACCATGATGGCACGTGCATCCCTTGTTGAAAATGCTTCGTCTGCTGTTACCACCGGAACATTGGCTCGTGCGCTGAGATTCCCGATGAATGCATAGATAGCCTCTATGATCGGCGTGATCCGTCCGTCATGATGCTCCGGCACACCAACGATAATGACCTCGATTCTATCTGTAGCGGCCTGATGCAGGACGTGATCCACAAGGTGCTCATCTGATTCAATCACAGGGCGGCTTGAAACAACGATGTGCATTTCATCACAGACGGCAACACCTGCTCTGCGTTGACCATAATCAATGGCCATTAGCCTCTTACCCTGTATGATTTCCGCAGTAACTCGGTTCATCCTGTGCGCTCCGAAGACGTCAAGCGTACCACGTCTTTAGGGTCCATTTCGTGTGGTATACGAAATGTTACCTGAGTGCCCTTGCCTGGTTCGCTTGTTACGCGAATAGACCCACCATGCAGCTTCATTACGTGGTGCATGATCATGGTTCCAATCCCATGTCCACTGCCATCATGAGCCGTCGAAAAATACGGCTTCATCATGTTGGACATCGTCTCTGGGTCCATGCCGATGCCCGAATCGCTAACCGAAATGAAAACATGGAGCCGGTCGTGCCAGGTTGCAATCTCTACAAAACCGTCCTGGCCTCGCAGCGCCTTGATGGCATTCTCAACTGCGTTACGCACTGCGCGTGCAACCTTCATTCGGTCAACATTCATCATCGTCCCACGGAGCTTCATCGAGAATCGAACATGCGGGAACATGTCCGAATCGAATTCATGACGTATCTCTGTGCAGAGCTCTGCACTGTGCACAGGCACGCGCTGAAGTTCGTCCGTGCGTCCGATTGAAAGAAGGTCGCGAACTCGATCGATAAGAACACCAACTTGGAACAAAATCCGTCGCTTGCGCTCGGAGGCATTTGAATGCTCTTCTGCTGGAAGCTGCTCTGCGTTCAGCCTTATGGTAGACAGATTCGTCTGCATATCGTGTGCAAGCTGAGCCCAGTTTACGAGTCGTCGCTGCTCGAGGGTCTCGGTGATGTCAATACCTGTAACGATCGAACCTCGTGCCGTGCCGAACAAGCCTATCAACGGTGTTGATGAAAAAATGTACTCGCGCACATCCTCCCCAGACTGCACAACGATACGCTTGTTTGGTTCAGGACGAGATTGATTCAAGGCATCAAGTTCACCGACTAACTGCTCAAGTCCGGGCTGCTGCATATAGGCTCGAAAGTGTCGCCCCATGGGCACGTTCGGCGTGATTCTCAACAACCCGGCAGCGCGCTCATTCACCCGTAGGAGCCTGCCGCTGGAATCTATGGAGAACACAAGCCCCATGGCCGGAGAGTCAATGATGCCATCAAGCAGCCTACGTTGCCGACGGTTTAGAACCCAGACAAAGACAAGACTACCGATAAAGAGCATCGGTATCACATATCGAAAGGTTGCATCAAATCCACGAACGATATACCAAAATGGCTGCTGCTTGCGCTGAAGAAGCATCGTCGTTCTTCCTACGGCAATGGCAATATGTTGGCCATTCTCACTTGCCAGGATGCTGTGAGCTGCGCCTGCAACTGTGAAGGCATCGCGCGATAGAACTGTACCGTTGAGAAGCATGACCACCATACCACCTGAGAAGAGCATGTATGCCGTATCCTGCTGGACAGCAACTCGAAGCGGCATGCCGAACTCCCCGCTGATAAACTCTCCACGTGGTAATTGGTCATACTGCTCATACACAGGCACGGTAATCACCTCTGGCCTACCGGTGCGCGTCGTTAATGCCACAGCAACAGCACGGCCATTCAATGCTGCCAGGTCCACACGCTCGTAAGGCACCGAGATCGTGCGTGTTCTCACAGATAGCATCTCACGATCGATCACCGACACGACGCTGCTTCCGGAGTTATCCAGATTGGATATCACCGCAATGGTCTTACCAACCCAGCAAAGTTTACTGGTTGTGGCATACGGCACCAGCGTTGTGTTCAGAACGTTGCCTGTGACATCTACGATGGATACGAACATGGACAGCCCGGTGGCATGCAGGTAGGCAAGCTCCCAAGCGCGTTCATCAGCACCAGCATGAACTGAGGAAACATTTCGATCAATGAACGTTGCACGCAGCACGCTGCTGTTATAGGTAAGCCTGTAGAGGAACCTGCCAGCATGCAAAAACGCGGTCTTGCTGTTTGGAACAACGTAGATCGTGGACATAAGAACCGCGCCCTCGTCCAGATCGTTGATCTCGGGCAATTCCACATCTGGTGTGAGCTTTCTTGTAAGCCCCGTATCGTAGAGTGATGCTACTACACGTCCGTTGTTGCGATGCAGCACAACAATCGACTCATTCCAGTAGGCAATTCCGTTGATCTCACTGCTGGGGGTGCTCACTGGACGCAATACGCCATTGGCAAAGACCGATACACGGATGTTGCCTGAATTCCACATTGCAGGCGCGGAAATCTGTAGTGCCTGAGCTGAATCTCGTGGATTCTGCAGGAACATACCATCGAATGTTCGCCTTACCACGTAGGTGTAAGGATCGCTGCCTTCAGCGCGCAGGACCAGCGCGCCGAGCACAACGACGATCGCCGTGATCACACGACGGGTCATCGTAATTGCACCTCGCATGCAACAAATGCATGAACACCCTCTTTACGACCGACATAGCCCATGCGCTCGCTTGTCGTGGCCTTCACAGCCACTCGCTCTATGGGAAGTCCGCACAGCTGGGCAATATTCTGACGCATCTGCGGCTTATATGCCAGGATCTTCGGAGACTCGAGAACCAGTGTGCAGTCCACATTGATGATGACGTACCCGCCATCGTTGAGCAGTCCAACGGCATGCTCAACAAACACTGAACTCGAAGCCCCTTTCCATTTGGGGTCTGTGTCGGGGAAATGCTCTCCAATATCCCCCAGTGCTACAGCTCCAAGGAGTGCATCAACCAGCGCATGAAAGATCACGTCGCCATCGCTATGGGCAACTGTACCAATCGGCGATGGGATCTCCACGCCAGCGAGAACCAGCGTCTGGCCTTCGGCCATACGGTGGACGTCAAATCCAAATCCTATCATGTCACAAATCTACGGTTATGCTGGATTGTCGATCTTTGTTTCATGCAAGAAGAACCACTAAGTGTGTCGCAACTTACCCACACGATCAAGGGTATCGTTGAATCCGGCATTGGCGAGGTCTCGGTTGTTGGGGAGGTCTCCAACTACAAACACCACTCTTCGGGACATCACTACTTTACGCTGAAGGATTCCGGCAGCCAGCTGCCGTGCGTAATGTGGCGCAGTCGCACGCTAACCTTCCGTCCGGAAGACGGAATGCGCGTTGTTGCAAGGGGCAAGGTTACCGTCTATGCAGTTCAGGGCAAGTACCAATTGGACTGCACAGCAATGCAACCCGAGGGTGTTGGCGATCTTTACGTTGCGTTTGAACAACTCAAGCGCGACCTTGCACAGCGAGGTTTTTTCGATGCAGCCAACAAGAAGCCTTTACCCCGAATGCCGATGCGCGTAGGAATCGCCACATCTCAAACCGGCGCTGCAGTGCGCGATATGCTGTCTACCATTGAGCGGCGCTTCCCTATTCTGCAGGTGGTGCTCCGGCCGACCATCGTGCAGGGCGAGGGCTCGGCAGCAGACATAGCAAAGGCCATCAAAGATCTTGAGCGTGCCAATGTTGACGTGATCATCATCGGCCGTGGCGGCGGCTCCATCGAGGACCTCTGGGCGTTCAACACTCTTGAGGTTGCAACGGCTGTCTATGCATGCACTGTGCCGATTATCTCAGCAGTTGGACACGAGACAGACACAACGATATCGGATTTTGTTGCCGATGTGCGTGCAGCTACGCCAACGGCCGCTGCGGAATTAGTAACCTCTATTACATCGGCCGATATCATGTACAGCATTGATCTTGCTGCCGATGCGATGACCAACAGCATTCATGAGCAGCTCGAACGGCTCTTGGAGCTGGCCGCCTCCTTTATGGACGGACGCGCACTTCGACGTCTGATCGAGCGCATCGTACTCCGCAAGCAGCGTATCGGTGATCTTGAGGCTCGCATTACGCGTACCGCTCGTCAGGCTATTGTTGCACGAGTGAAAGATATCGACCACCTAAGCTCGCTGTTATCTTCGCTTCACCCGCTTGCTCCGCTCTCAAGGGGCTATGCAGTGCTCGAGCGCAACGGCAAACCCCTTGCCATGCATCAAGCTCTGAGTGCCGGTGATGAGATCCAAATTCGCAGAAGTGCCGACATCAGCGACGTGATCGTTCAATCAGTAACACCAACCAACTCATAAAGCCACCACCATGAAAAAGTCAGAGCAAACTGCTGCAACAGCATCGATTGAATCACAGCTCAAGCGACTTGAGGAGATTGCCTCGCTGCTGGACCGAGGAGAACTATCTGTTGATGAGCAGCTCAAGATCTATGAAGAAGGCATGGCATTAGCGCAGGCATGCCGCGCATATCTTGAGAATGCACAGCTTAAGGTCGAACAGCTTGCAGGGGGCAATGATCAGGCTTCTGCGCGGGGCTGACGCATCATCAGGTCTGCAATGGCTTTGCGTGGGTCGTGTCCGCCGAACAGGATATCTGCCACTTTTTGGGTGATCGGTAGCTCTACGCCAACACTGGCCGCCAGTTCCAATGCGGCCCGAGTTGTGGTAACACCTTCGGCAACTGCGCTCATTGATGCCGTGATCTGCTGCAATGTCTCTCCGCGACCGATGCGATCTCCGACCAACCTGTTTCGACTGTGACGCGACGAGCACGTCACGTACAGGTCTCCGAGTCCAGCAAGCCCATACAACGTCTGCGGCTCTGCTCCCAGAGCAGATGCCAAACGAGCTATCTCAGCTAGGCCGCGCGTTATCAATGCCGCCTTTGTGTTGTCGCCCAGTCCAATTCCGTCGATGATTCCGGCTGCTATGGCAATGATGTTCTTGAGCGCACCACCGATCTCTACACCTACGACATCAGTGCTCGTGTACACACGGAATGCGGGTGTCGAGAGAACCTCCTGAACCTTTTTGGCAGTGGCGATGTCCGAGCTTGCACACACTACAGTGGTAGGCATGCGCTGCATCACTTCTTCTGCATGACTTGGACCAGAGAGCACCGCATATGACATGACGTTCGTTGCAACCTGCGCCACAATCTCTGAGACACGATAGTGCGTGCCGATCTCAATTCCCTTGGCAAGGTTTACAACGATCTTGTCGGAAAGCTCCAGCTCAGAAAGCAAGGGGCGAATAAACTGCGTAGGAGTTGCCAGAATAATCATCTCACAGCTACGCAGATCCTCAAGCGACCCCGTGGCCGTTACGCTGCTACCGAGACATGCTCCGGGCAGGAACCGCTCGTTTGAGCGTGTGCTGTTGATCTCCTGGACCACCTCGGGTTCTCTGGCCCATACCAGAACGTTGTGAGCATTGTCGGATGCAACCAGCGCAATAGCCGTACCCCATGCCCCGGCTCCTACGATCCCGATGTTCATTACGACTTCGTTCCGCGACGGAAGATCTGCAACTTCGCAAAGCGGCTTTCAGTGCCCTCAAGCAGCCTCTTAAGGTTGCTGCGGTGGGCATAGATAACAAGCAATGCCAGTGCGATCATGAAGAAGACAATGGTCTTGTATCCCATGATGTCGACATGGAACACGTTGTACCGCACCGCCATGGCTATCGGGATAACGACAGCCGCGATCATAGACCCAAGTGAGATGTATCCGAAGAAGCCGACTGTAAGGGCAAAGAATCCAGTGGCAATGGCAAGCTCAATTGGTGCGATGGCCAGCAGCATTCCAAGGGAGGTGTTAATGCCCTTGCCGCCTCGCATACCGGCAAAGACACTGAACATGTGTCCAAGTACGGCTGAAACGCCTGCTATCAGGCGCACTACTGTCTGATCTTCGAACGGCGTTCTGTTCACAAACGGCATCTGAGAGTCGAAAAACGATGCCACAAGCAAGACCGGTACGAGCCCCTTGGCAATATCCAAGATCTGAACCGATACGCCGGCCTTCCAGCCAAGGTTGCGAAACACATTCGTGCTGCCAAGGTTGCCGCTGCCTACGGTACGTACGTCTACACCATACCAGTGTTTACCAATGATAAGGGCAAAAGGAATTGCACCAATCAGGTACGACTGGACAACAATGATGATCAACCGTAGGAATGGATCCATGCTGCTGTGAATGTGATGAATTCTGACCTTGCAAATCTACGGGCTTTGAACGATACCTTAAACCCGAATCTTGTGCGTCATAACATGCGCTACAGCCGCACATTATGGACTACACAATGCCCGAAGAACTACGTATTGGTACGCGACAGCGTCTTGATGAGATCGATCGCGAGCTCTCAGACCTTCGAACTGAACATGCGCGCATCAAATCGAGGTGGGAAATCGAGAAGAGCAAGATTCAAAAGCTCCAGGCGCTGACCTCAGAGATTGAAGATTGCAAGCTCCAGGCGCAGGATGCGGAGCGATCCGGCGACTACGGCAAGGTAGCCGAGCTGCGATATGGTCGCATGCTCGATCTTAACAAGCAGATTGAGATCGTCAAGACAGAGCTCGTCGAGATTCAAGCTGGCAGCCCCCTTCTAAAAGAAGAGATTGATCATGAAGATGTTGCTGAAGTCGTGGCAAAGTGGACAGGCATCCCAATCTCCCGCATGCTTGAATCCGAGCGAAGCAAACTTCTTACGATGGAGTCCCGGCTTCACGAGCGCATCATTGGTCAGCATGAGGCTGTCACAGCTGTCTCGAACGCCATACGACGCTCGCGTGCGGGCCTTCAGGACGAAAAGCGTCCGATAGGATCGTTCATCTTTCTCGGCTCCACCGGGGTTGGCAAGACCGAAATGGCTCGTGCCCTGGCCGAATTCCTGTTTGACGACGAACAGGCACTTGTGAGAATCGACATGAGCGAGTACATGGAGAAGCATTCCGTATCACGACTTATTGGAGCACCTCCAGGTTATGTCGGGTATGAGGAAGGGGGCCAGCTCACCGAGGCCATCCGCAGAAGACCGTATGCAGTGGTTTTGTTGGACGAGATCGAAAAGGCACATCCGGACGTCTTTAACATCTTGCTGCAAGTTCTCGACGATGGCCATCTAACCGACGGTCAGGGCAGGGTTGTAGACTTTCGCAACACCATTGTGATCATGACATCGAACATGGGCGCGGAAATGGATGGCGAAGATCTGCGGGTTAACATTCTTGAGTTGCTCAAGCGCAAGCTTCGACCCGAGTTTTTGAACCGCATCGACGAGATCATCCACTTCAAGCCTCTTATGCCGAACGAGATCGAGCAGATCGCCTCGATACACATCGCTAATGTTGCCAAACGGCTTGCGGGCATTGGCATAACGCTCATGGTAACCGACAATTGCGCTGAATGGCTTGGTAAACGCGGCTATGATGTCCAATTCGGGGCACGTCCGCTGAAGCGTGTCATACAGCGTTACATTGCAGATCCTCTTGCAATAAAGGTCTTAGGTTCGGAAGTTCGTGCTGGCGACACTGTAACGGTCGATTGCGATGATGCTGCACGCATCTCGTTTTCGATATCACCGCGCGACTAGGCATATTCACGAGACTCCCGAACTATGATCTGTTACCAAGCCGCAGCACTGCGCACTATCAGCTTGCTGGCCCTGTCCTGCTCAATGTTGCTGATCGGAAACGATGCAATCGCCCAGGGCGTATCCACGGGACCAGAGTTGAACAAGTCAACAACGCGAAGCTCGTACTTCCTTGGTGTTGCAAACGACAGCTCAACCTTTGTTTCGCGAATCAAGATCACGGGCATCACTCGTCTAGCAGATGGAAGCTTATCCGTAAAGCTGCTTGCATTAGATTCCGACGGCAACTTTGTTCCCCTACAGAACGCCGCACCTCGGTTGACTACGAAGGTGACATGCAGGAACCAATCTGCGATAACCTTCACAGCCGATCTTGAATCGAGTTCTAGCGCCCCGAAAATGTCGGGCAGCTCGGCCTTTGTAGCCGTAGATAATTCGATGTTAGCTGGCACGTTAACCCGTGACGTCATCCTTGGGTTAAAGGCGGCATTCAAATCAACTGCAACAGCCGACAGTCTGGGAGTGGGGACGTTTAATCAACATCTTACCACCCTGCAGCGTGTTGGACCTATTCAACGAACGCTTGAGAACATCTCAGCAGACGATCTTCAGCGCCCCAATGGGATCTCGGCCCTGTACGCTGGCATTATTGCTTCCGCGCGCGAGCTCGAAAATGGTAACGGAACGAAGTCGCTGATCATCGTTACAACAGCCGGCGACAATGCATCGGCTGTATGGAATTCACGCGATGTGGTGCGGCATCTGCGTGACAACAACATCGCTGCCCATGTCATACGCGTTGGGTACGACATGGCTTCGCATCCGCTTCGATACATCTGCTCTGCCACCGGTGGCTGCATGTACACTGTCGAAGAGGAGAACGTTGGGACGATCGGAGATATCATACGCGAGATTCTCTACTCACAGCGCTGGAATTCGATCCTATCTGTGCAGCCCGGTATTGAAGAGGTTGCCGACTGCGATAGTCCGTGGCTTCGTGTCGAACTAACGGGCGACAGCCTCCAGCAGCCGTTAGCAGATTCGGTGCTGCTTGCGCCACGTGAGCTGCAGATTGCAACATCGCCGGCAATCGTTGCACTCTTTGATGATCAAACAGACAACGGATTGCAGCAGTATTACCCCCTGCTCTTGTCGATCTCAGAGCGGTTGACCGAAGACATCAACATGAAGATCGAACTCGTTGGCCATGTAGGCTCGGATGTCAATGAGAACGCTGACTGGCGAGCACTCGAGCGGGCAGAAAACGTGAAGAATTTTCTAATCGTTAATGGCGTGCTCGACAAACAAATCATCACCAGAAGCGAAGGCAGCCGTAAGCCGCGCTACTATTTTCAGGACGACGGAACGCGCAGACAGCTCAACAATCGAGTTGAGGCCGTGCTTATCTCCTCTGAACAGCGTCCATACACCGTAATCGTGGATCAAGTCAGCAATGAAGACGAGGCAACGAAGCAACGGTCAACGTGGATTGGGCGTGATTTCCAAACCTACTACGAGCCTGTGCTCGACAGTGGCCAAGTGGCCTATCGAATCGTTCTGTGGGGGTTCCAATCGAAGGGGCTCGCAGAAGCTGCCGCAGCTAAGATTAAAAAGCAGTTCAAGCCGCGCTACACCATCGTAGAATAGCTCCCGAATCCGTCTTGCCTATGCGTGACGCGTTTCCTCGAGCCACCGTTCAGCATCGATTGCAGCCATACATCCCGAGCCTGCAGCCGTAATGGCCTGACGATACACACTATCCTGGGCATCGCCGCACGCAAAGATGCCTGCAACGTTTGTGTATGATGACTTACCCTGCGTTATGATGTAGCCTACGTCGTCCATATCCAGCATACCAGCAAACAGAGATGTATTCGGCTGATGTCCGATTGCTACAAAAGCACCGTCAGCTGCAACATCTGCGACAACATCAGTCTTTGTGTCTCGCACGCGCAGGTGCGTAAGCTTCTTCATGCCGTTTTCAGCGGTACCAACATATTCTTCGACAACGGCATTGAGCAGGAACTTGATCTTGGGATTTGCCTTGGCACGATCTACCATGATCTTGGAGGCACGAAAGTCCTCACGTCTGTGCACGATGGTCACCGACTCAGCAAAGCGAGTAAGATAGTTTGCCTCTTCCATGGCTGTATCGCCCCCTCCAACAACAAAGACGTTGAGACCGCGGAAGAAGAAGCCGTCACACGTCGCACATGCACTTACTCCGAATCCCATGAATTCTTGCTCGCCAGGCGCGCCCAACAGTTTGGCGGTGGCCCCAGTGGCAACGATAACTGCGTCGGCTGTTGTTGTCTCTCCCTTTTCATTGGTAAGCACGAATGGACGCTTCGAGGCATCAACCTTGGTCACGAGTTCATACTTGGAAACCGCACCAAATCTGTGCGCCTGCTTGCGAAAAACCTCCATGAGCTCAGGCCCCATAATGCCATGCTCGAACCCGGGGTAGTTCTCCACTTCGGTGGTAATCGTTAGCTGTCCACCCGGCTGCGTGCCTTCAAAGATCACCACACCCAGGTTGGCGCGGCTGGCATAGAGTGCTGCAGTAAATCCTGCTGGACCAGATCCGATGATTGCAATGTCGGTGTGGGTCATAATGGTCTTAATCTGATTCGTTAGTTGTAGCGCTGATCAACATTCGTGCATTTCGTTGCAGTCCAGCAAGCTTTGGACGCTTAAGCGGACTACGACGGAAGCGCTCGATAAATGTTTCGGGCTGCAAAGTTACAATCTGTTCCGGATCCACATTAGCCTGTCCCAAACGGGCTTCGAAACGTGTTTCTGTTGTGGGTTGTTGAAACCTATTCCATGGGCATACATCCTGACACACATCGCACCCAAAGAACCAACCGTCGAGGTTTTCGATAACAGGCAGAGGAAACTCCACATCTGATGGTGTTTCTATCGTCCAGTACGAGATACACTTGTTGGCATCGACAACCATGGGCTGCACAATCGCACCCGTTGGGCATGCCTCAAGGCACGCCGTGCAAGACCCGCAATAATCATCCATGGGCACACTTGGCTCGAGGTCAACCGTGGTAATGACGACGCCGAGAAAGAACCAACTGCCGATATCGCGTCGAATGATGTTCCCGTTCTTACCCTGCCAGCCAATGCCTGATCGCACAGCCCATGCTTTCTCAAGCACTGGTCCTGTATCTGTGTACCGACGAGAAACACTGCCGGGAACCAGGTCTTCGATCCCTTGTCTCAACGCATCAAGCATCGGTGGAAGCACAACATGATAATCGTCTCCCCATGCATAACGCGCGATCTTACCCACATTGCTGTGGACCGTTGGCGTGTAATAGTTCTTTGCCACAACTATCACGCTTTTTGCACCTGGCACGATCTGCGAAACGTCGCTTCGTACATCAGCATTGCGCTCCATGTATCCCATACCTGCATGGTAGCCCCGTTCTATCCACTCGCGATAGTTGTCATGTTCCTCCGACAACGGTTCTGCAGATGCAACACCTGCTGCATCGAAACCAAGCTCCAACGCCATGCGAGTGATGCGTTCTGTAAGCTCGATCCTATTCATAACAGTTCTATCGGGAGGGGGCTTCCAGTGCTGCGAGCGCCGCGATCAGGTCTGATGCGTGCGCAATTCGCACATCTGCGTGAGACAACTCCTCTTCGGTGCCATATCCATAGATCACGCCGATGTTTGCCACGCCGTTTGCACGGGCACCATCGATATCGTGGTAACGGTCGCCGATCATCACAACCTCGTGTGCAGCGGCAGGTTCATGTGAGAGGATATGGCGTATGAGATCGCGCTTCTCGACGTTCGTTCCATCGAGCTCCGATCCATACACGTGATCAATGTACTGGTGCAGTGTCGATGCTTCGATCACCTCACGCGCATACTCATGTGCCTTGGCTGTTGCCACTGCAATACGAGCACCCGAGCTGCTAAGACTTGTTAGCATTTCAAGTACGCCTTCATAAATGTCGTACTCGAACATAGGACCATCGCGATAGATGTGGCGGTATGTTGCCACAGCATGCTCGAGGCGCACCCGGTCTGTTGTTTGGAGATAGTGCTCAAAGATCTTCCACAGCGAAGCACCAAGACACCACGTAAAGTCATGATCGTCAGCAACCGACATGTTCGAATCTTCAAGCGCAAGACGCAGCGAGTGTACAATGCCGCGCCTCGAATCTATGAGCGTTCCATCAAGGTCAAACAGAATCAGCGCAGGTTTCATACGGGCTACTCAATCTCATCACTGGTGATCATCACTGGGATGCCCCCTGGCATAGAGCAAACCACAACGATGGCTTGGCCATCTGGCCCAAGCTTTACGTCTGCAGTTGGAAGTGCTTCTTGAAGTTCTGCAACCCACTCTGCGTCCATGTCGGCTGTGTAGTGCAGGAATGGCGCACGCAGGGCTTGCTCACGAAACGACAGCATCCAGATGCCATCAGTAACGTCGACACATGGTATGGCACGTCCTGTGGCCTCGGCAATAAAGTATCCGCATTTCTGCGCCCATACGGCACTTGCGTCCGCGTCTTCAACCGGCACGACCAATGCATCGAGATAACCCAAGACAGGATTGCTGTCGCCGGTCCTGTGCACGATGTTATCGGCTGTGGCGGGCACAACAGTATACTCGAGCATTCCAGGGCCCCGGAAGCTGAGCTCCTGTTGAGAGATGATATCCAAGGTATTGCCCGATGCAAGGATCTTATCCTTTACACTCTGCAACGAGGCTGCCACGTATGCCAGTTTAGGCACATGCTGTTCGCCGCGGCAGATAGTTACAAAGATCTGACCGTCAGAAAGTTGGACCTCGTCTTCGGAGGCATGCTCCTGCTCAAAGCCAATAAGCTCCCAGCTCTCTGATGCCTGCAAGGGGGCTTCGTGATGCAGAAGAAGTCTGGCCGAATGACCCAATAAAGCCATGAGTGTTCCTTAGACGTTGAAGCGGAAGTACATGATGTCGCCATCCTTTACGATGTACTCTTTTCCTTCCACACGATAGAGTCCTGCATCTTTTACCGATTGTTCGCTGCCAAGACGGTCCCAGTCGTTATACGACATAACCTCGGCACGAATAAAGCCCCGTTCAAAGTCTGTGTGAATAACGCCTGCTGCCTGCGGTGCTGTAGATCCTTGCCGCACGGTCCAGGCACGGCATTCCTTTTTTCCGGCTGTAAAGTATGTGATGAGTCCAAGCAAGCGATATGCCTCACGGATAACGCGGTCAAGTCCGGGCTCTTCCATTCCAAGATCGGCCAGGAACATTGCGCGGTCGTCATCTTCGAGCAGAGCAATCTCTGCTTCGATCTTTGCACAGATCGGCACTACGATAGCGCCCTCTGATGCAGCGCGTTGGCGAACAGCCGTTAGATACTCGTTGCCGTTCTTTACGCCGGCCTCGTCGGTGTTTGCCACATACATCACAGGCTTGTCTGTGAGCAGTTGTAGCTGCTTGATAATGCCGGCGGCCTTGTCATCACGCTCGAAGCTGCGAGCTGGCTTACCACCATCCAAATGCGAACGCAAGACACCTAAGATTTCGTGTTCTTCTTTAGCGTCTTTATCGTTGGCACGGACTTTCTTGTTGACGGTCTCCATGCGCTTATCGACAGACTCGACGTCTTTGAGGATCAGCTCTGTTTCGATGATATCGATATCATGCAGCGGGTTAACTCCACCGTGCACGTGCACCACGTTGTCGTCCTGAAAACACCGAACAACATGCGCAACTGCGTCGCATGCCCGGATGTTCCCAAGAAACTGATTCCCGAGTCCTTCGCCTTTAGAGGCCCCTTTGACAAGACCTGCGATATCGACGAACTCGACCGTCGTTGGTACCTCGCGGTCTGTCTGGTAGACATCGACAAGTTTCTTTAGTCGAGGGTCGGGCACATTTACGATCCCTACATTGGGATCGATCGTGCAGAATGGATAGTTGGCAGCCTCTGCTTCATTCGAAGTAAGAGCGTTGAAGAGGGTTGATTTACCGACATTCGGCAAACCAACGATACCGCAGGCAATTCCCATAGAGAGTCTAGGTAAGGGGCTTTAAGTTCGTGATAGGCCACGAAAATACGGCTTAGGACCACACGTGGTCTTCAGTAAGAAAAAGACAAGCCAATGCCCAGATATGATTCGGCCTGTTTCGAAAACATGCCGTGAATGCTGCGGCCGTCAAAACGATATAGGCTTATCCCTGCCGATGTGCCCGTTGCGTAGCGCTGCTGAATGCCGATCTGCGTTGCATGCTGCGGAACATACACACCTTCGATGCCGATCATTTTTGTGTCGTGCCCCAGATGCACAGAAAATGCGCCTCCGAGATCATGCTTGTAGTCGAATCCTACGTGAGGGATCACCCTGTCGAAGTATCGGGGTTGAATCGACCACACCCAGGTAAGTCCTGCGTATGGCCGCAGACTGCCAATCCGATAGGCAACTATGGCCTCTATGAACTCTCTGCTGTATACGAACGGCAGTTGCCGTTCAAACTGTCCACCCGCATTTGCATATCCATCGACAAGATGCGACGATATATGCGCCAGCCGAACCCGCATGTCCACTGCCGACCCTGCAGGTGTATATGCTCCGGTAAAACCGAACCAATAATCAGATGTCTCTACGGGAAACTTCAGGTTGCCTTCTGAACGCAACCTCGTGAGCGTAAAAAACTCAGCTGCAACGCTGTAGGTTGAGTCGACGTGAAACAACACAGGTACAGCCCCAATGTCAAGCCGCAAGGTCTTCGGACCCAGTTGTCCAACTGTTTGTATCCGTGCCTCGAATGGATTAGCATACAACTGTGAAAACTCTCGTCCCTGGACATTCGATGCAAGCAGCGCAGAGGAGACGACAATGATCAGCCTAGCGACAATGACAAACGGCATGGCTTTCTATCGGTAGATGCCGCGCTTGGATGAACGGATAAACTCGATGCAATAGGCTACTTCGTCGCCTACCGATCCATTGGTCCGCTCCTCATACATGCGGACTCCATCGGTGGTATTAAATCCACTGCGCAACAGTACCGTGTAAAACTCGTCGATGGAACTGACGGCCTCTGCTGTAAACCCACGTCGGCGCAGGCCGACTGCGTTGACTCCTTCAACGGAAAGGGGCTCCTTGCCACACAGCGTAAACGGCGGTACATCTTTGACCACCCTGGAACATGCGCCGATCATGCTATGTGCGCCGATGCGGCAGAATTGGTGCACTCCTGTAAGCCCACCAAGGATTGCCCAATCGCCAACCTCGACATGGCCACCAAGCTGAACACCGTTTGCCATGATAACGTGGTCTCCAACAACGCAATCGTGCGCCACGTGGACGTATGCCATCAACAGGCAATCAGATCCAACGCTGGCCTTTCCACTTGCAGTGGTACCTCGGTTGATAGTAACAGATTCACGAATCACTGTGCGATCGCCAATGATGGCTAATGTTGGCTCGTTGGCATACTTGAGATCCTGAGGCGCAGTTGCGATCACTGCGTTTGGATGGATCACGACATCAGAGCCGATGCGAGCCCCGTTTCCAAGCACTACATGACTCATCAATACTGTACGATCGCCGATCACTACATCGTCTTCGACAACGCAGAACGGACCTATTGAGACACCAACCCCTAATGTTGCAGCGGGCGAGATGATCGCGCTTGGATGAATCATGACTGGACAACCTCCCTATCAACCACAGCTGCCTGGAGTTCTGCCTCAGCAACGAGCTGTCCGTCGACGTATGCCTTACCAATCAGCTGACAAATATTAAACCGAAAGCGCGTCATTTCCAGCTCCATCACGAGCTGGTCTCCAGGAACAACTTCGCGCCGAAACTTCACATTATTCATTCCGGTAAACACCACAAGTTTCTTCTCCGGATCGATACCACGGGAGATCAGCAGTAGGCAGCCCGTCTGCGCCATTGCCTCCATGATCAAGACACCAGGAAAAATCGGCCTTCCTGGGAAATGCCCCATGAACTGTGGTTCATTGAACGTAATATTTTTTACTCCCACGATCCTGCTTGCCTCAGGAGAGAACTCCACGATCCTGTCTACCATGAGAAACGGGTAGCGATGCGGAAGCATCTTCAGCACTGCGTTTGCATCGAACACTGTCGACGAGCCCCCTGTAGCAAATCTGCGGGCACTTGGCTTGCCTTCGTACTTCTTGCGCACCTTGCGTGCGAATTCGATGTTGGCCGCATGTCCGGGCAACGCCGCCAGCACCTGGCCGCGAATTGGATGACCGATCAAGGCCAGGTCGCCAACCATATCGAGTAACTTATGTCTTGCAGGTTCGTTCGGATAACGCAGAGCATTGTTGTTGAGCAGACCAGTCGTTCCCAAGACTGCATTTCCTGAAACGCCCATGGACTTGAGCGTTGCACGGAGTTCTTCGTCCGACATTTCCTGGTCAACAATCACGATAGCATTATCGAGATTACCCCCACGGATAAGGCCCTGATTGTAGAGCGCAACCACCTCGTGCAGAAAACAGAATGTTCTGGCAGATGCGAACTCCGAGACGAACTCCTTTTCCATGTCAAAAAGTCCCGTGTGCTGACTTCCCAGCGCGGGATTTTTATAGTCGACCATCACCGTTACACGGTAGCTGTCATTCGGCAGAGCCACGATCTCGGTACCACGCTGTTGGTCAACATACCGTATGGGCTCATCAATGATGATCTCGTTACGTGGTGCATTCTGCTCAACAAGTCCCACCTTCTGAATCATCTCCACATACGGCATCGATGATCCATCGCCAACAGGGGGCTCGTTGTTCGTCAGTTCGATCAGGCAATTGTCAACACCCATGCCAACAAGCGCCGCAAGCACGTGTTCAACAGTGTACACTCTGGCATCGCCTACGGCCAATGTTGTACCGCGGGCGACCTCGATAACATTGTCGACACTGGCCGGCACAACCGGACTACCCGGCAGGTCGGCACGGACAAACCGGAAACCCGAATTCTCAGCCCCAGGTTTGAAGGTCATTGATGTCAAACTACCCGTGTGTAGTCCGACACCGCTCATTGTTACTTCACCGGCTATTGTACGCTGCTTGATATTCATACTTCTTACCTCGTTTCCCCCCGACCAAGCACTTCAGATAACTCCTGAAGCTGTTGGCGCATCCCTAAAATATCGCGAACTGCAGCTTCGTTACGAAGTTGCTTCTTGTGCGGCTGTGCAGGCGAACCTGAATACACACCGGCTTCGAGTAGTGACTTGGTAACGCCGGATTGACCCAGCACGATCACATCATCTGCGATAGCGATATGCCCTGCAACCCCGACCTGTCCGGCCAGACGTGTTCTCTTTCCAAGCACCGCGCCACCAGACACCCCAGTCTGCGCAGCAATGGCACTGTGATCACCGATCACCACTCCATGTGCTATCTGCACCAGGTTGTCGATCTTGACGCCGTTACCGATCAGTGTTGAACCCAGCGCTGCTCTATCGATTGTAACATTTGCGCCGATCTCTACGTCGTCCCCAAGTACAACGTTGCCGATCTGCGGAATCTTTGTGTACGAGTGATCGTGATTCTCTATATATCCAAAACCATCAGAGCCAAGAACCGCACCTGCATGGATAATACAACGAGCCCCGATCACTGTGTCTGCTCCAATGGCCACGTTGGCACGCACTGAGGTGGATTCGCCTATACTCACCCGTTGATCAACCACCACATTTGCATGCAGCTCTGCGCCAGCCTCGATTGCAACTCCATCAGCGATCACGCATCCGGGTCCGATAGCAGCGGTCTCATGAATGCGCGCAGATGATGCGATCACGGCTGTTTCATGCCTGGTACCGGGGATCATACGAGGAACTGACACAAGCCTAGTAACAACCTTTACGAATGCTGCGTAGGGATTATCGACAATGATAGCTGTGGCGCATGGCGAGCTCTCGAGAGCATCTTTACGAAGCAGTAGGCAACCAGCCTGAGTCTTCCTGAACTGTTCTGCAAAGGCCGATGCTCCAAAGAATGAGAGCGCCGAGCTATGCGCAGTTTCTAACGATGCCACCTGCGTGATGACAACCTGCCCATCACCAACAACGTCACCACCGACAAGGGCTGCCAGTTCTTCGACCGTTATTGGGCCTACCAAACTCATTTGGGCCCTTTACCCGTGGTGTCAGTGGCCGGTACCGGCTGCGTATGCGAGGGGCCCCCACCGGGTGTTTGTCCGGATGGAGGAAGTCCGTTAGGCATAAGTCCGCTGTCCATAATTGCCGGCGTATTCAACGGCACAGGTGTTGGTTCGGTAGGTGTCGAGGGAGCAGCAGACGGATCGGTAGCAGTCCGACGCGATTTACGTCTGCGAGGCTCTTCCTGACGCTTGTTGCGAGGATCGCCATCGATTGCCTCTTTCTGCTTTGCCTCGAGATCGCCGGCATCTATTCCGAGCTCCTTCATCACCTTGACGGTGATGTCGTACTTGGCGTTCACATACACCAATGGCTGGGTGCTCTTGTCCCAGACCATATCGTAGCCTTCTTGGGCACTGACCTTCTGCACAGCAGTGTAGATTTTGGTCCATACTGGACGAAACAATTGCTCCGCCTGCTGGTCGTGCTCGCCCCCTGGCTCGAACTTGATCCGTGCAAACTGATCACGATCGCGCCTCTTTTCCTCAATGTCCTTCTCTTTTGCCGTGCGCTCTTGATCGCTCCAGATCAGGCGATTCTTCTTGATCTCTAGGTCCAGCTCATCAATGTCGCGCTGACGCTGCGCAAGCTCCTGCTTCCATTCGTCAACGTAGGCATCAAGACGTTCCTGAGCTTGCTTGGAAGACTCGTACTGCTCGCGAATTGCATCCGTTGAGACGTAGCCGATCTTCTGAGCCTGCATTGAGCAGACCCAGACAAGCATCATGACAACAAGAGCAGAACTGCGGTTCATGGTTTGTACTCCAGAATTGAACTAGGAGCAACGATTAAGGCCAACAAATGGTGTGCAGACGAGGTTAGTTTCCGCCACGCTTCATGCGGTCGAGTACCTTGTAGGTTACGTCTGCCTTGTCCTCGCTGTAAAGCACAACACCAAGGCTCTTCTCGAGAACCAGATTGAGTTTCTCTTCTTTAGCTACAGCAGCGATAGCCTCGGTTACTTTCTGACGTATCGGCTGCATGAAGTCTTCGCTCATCTTCTTGATTTCGGCGTTCTTTTCTTCGTTGTACATCATGAATCTCTGACGCAGGCCGGCCAGCGATTCCTCTTCTTTGCGTTTGCCTTCGGCCGTCATCATCGCTTCCTGCTTGCGATAATTCTCTACTCGTGTCTCAAACTCCTTCTGCATCATTTGCAGTGTGTCACGATACTTGAGTCCGAGTTCCTCCATGGTCTTGCTGGCCTTGATCGCCTCTGGAAGCTCTTTGATAACAACATCGGTGCTCACAACACCAACTTTAAAGTTCTGTGCACCGGCAAGAGTCGATGCGATAACCGTTGCAAGTGCAACACAAATGATGCGTACCATCATGGCAGATTTCCGTTGAGATAAAACGTTAGAAAACTTGTGTATCAATTTCTGCGAGCTTAGCGTCCGAATTGGAAGTGAAACTGCCATCCAGAACGCTGTTGTCCAGGAATAACCGGGTTGTCATCAAAGCCATACCCTACATCAAACCCTAACAATCCGATGGGCTGCAACAGGAGTCGCATACCAACACCAACAGAGCGTTTGAGATTGAACGGATCAGCCTCTCGAAGGCTTGCCCAGACGTTGCCCGCCTCGGCAAAACTAAGCAAATAGATCGGGAAGGGGCTCAGAGTAAGGGCAAAGCGCAGTTCTGTTACGAACCTTGCAAGTACGCGTCCACCCTGCGGCGTAGGTCTGCCGCCAGAGGGATTGAAACGTAATGGTCCAATCGAATTGTCTTCGTAACCGCGAAGCGGCGTCACATTAAAGCCACCGAGTCCGTTACCACCCATGTAATACAACTCACTCGGAGGCATTGTTGTGTCTACACGGATGCCGCTCACATAGCCGAGCTCAGATCCCATAAACAGTACCAAGCGGTTATTGCCACCGATCTGCAACAAGGGATTGACCATATCAAAGTTCATGCCCACCTTGCCAAAATCAGTGGTGCCGATGCCTAGTGCCGCAGCCGTGCCGCGCAGTGAGAGCGAGAACCTGGATCCCGACGTTGGGAAGATGATGTTGTCAAAGCTGGTGCGAGAAATCGTTTGTGAAAAGATCAAACCGGTGTTAACACCAGCGCGAGACCAGATGTTATCGATATCTGACTCAATGCGCTCAAACGACATGCTCCAATCTGCCCGGAAATAATCGTCCGGCCAGCGCAATCTTCTACCGAAGTTTACTTGTCCACCAGTACGCCTGGTGTTGAACACGAAGTTCTGCTTCGTGTCGTAGATGTTGAAGCCAATCGATGTGGGCTTGCCGAAGAGCCATGGTTCTGTAAACGATAGCTGAAGCGTCTGCAGACGGGATTGCTGCCCCTGTTCAAACTGCAGGGCCAGAACTTGTCCGGCACCGCCGCTGAATGGCTCACTGATATCGAAGTTGTTCAACGTGATGCCAACCGAGGCCGTCAACCCGAACGAACCTGCAAAACCAACGGAGGCATTGAAGGTGTCAGTTGAGCGTTCTTCAACTTTGAGCACAATGTCTACCTTGGTCTTATCTACGGGCAGAACCTGCGGCTTCAGTGCCTCTGGATTGAAAAAGTTCAACACTCCTAGACCGCGAATGCTTCGTATCAGCGCTGCACGGTTGAAGTAATCTCCCGGACGGATGAAGAGCTCGCGCCGTATCACACGGTCGCGCGTTTTTGTGTTGCCGCTGATCTCCACTCGGCGCACGGTGTATTGATCTCCCTCGACAACGCGCAAGACGATGTCGATACTGTCGTCTGTTGCGCGGTTGAACTCAGGCTCGATGCGAGCTGCCAGGTAGCCGTTGTCGGCGTAGAGAGACTTTACGTCCGACTGGTCTTCATTGATCTCGATTTGCTGACGAAAGCGTGTGTCGTTGTAGACCTCTCCGCGCTCAACGCCCAGCTGCCTTTGCAGGAGCGCTTCGGGATAGATCGTCTGGCCAACAAACTGAACATTGCGGACGTAGAACTTACGTCCTTCTTTGATCCGAAGGATGATGGTCACGGTCTCATTGTCATCATCAAACAACACCGTATCGCCCAAGATCTCTGCATCAAGCATTCCATTATCGAGAAACCATGTTGCCAGTTTCTTTTTGTCTTCTTCATACTTGGCGGCATCGAACTTTGCCGACTTCCAGAACTCCCACCATTGCTTAGTCTGCGTTTCTTCAAATGCCTTTGCTATCTGTTCATCCGTGTAGGAATCATTACCTTCAACCTGGATGTGAGCAACCTTGAACTCGACGCCCTCGTCGATCTCGATATCCAGATCATAGAAGTTGGCCGAATCTGCAGATGTGGTCTTGGTCTTGACGCGAGCAAAGAGCAGACCTTCCTTGGCATACAGCTTTCTGATCGACTCACGAACGAGATATTCATCATAGGGCGAAAGGATATCTCCGTTGCGCTTGTCCATCACCTTCATGATGTCCTCGATCGACACTTCATCGTTTCCGATGATTGTTATCTGACGCACACGCGGCATCGGCGTAACCTTGATCACGAGGAAAACACCAAGGGCGGTCTCACGCTCCTTTTCGATCTTGACATCGTTAAACGTCCGCCGGTTCCAGAGGTTCTTAACAGCCGTCATCAAGTCGTCTGGCTTTGCCTCTTGTCCGACACGCAATCCCGAATAGGCAATCACGGTTTGCATGTCTGCCCCTTGCGTAAGCCCCTCGACGGTAATGCCGGCGATGATTGGACTACGAGGCTGCGTCTGCGCATGCAGGGCAATCGTGCCTGCCTGCAGAAGCAAAACAATCAAGATTACCGCAAGGCTACGAAAGCGCATTGAGTATACGCTCCAATGTAGATCGTGGCTGCCCCTGGTCCTGAGAAGGCTGCACTTGTGCAGATGTCTTTCCAAATCGCCTCTCTCGCAGCACGTAGCTTGCCAGCCCCTTATAGAGTTCAGCCTCTGTAAAGTCGGGCCAGAGTGTTTCGGTTACATACAGCTCGGCATAGGCGGCCTCCCAGAGTAGGAAGTTGCTCAGGCGCATTTCGCCACTCGTGCGTATGATCAGGTCGGGATCTGGAGTGCCTGCTGTCTGCAAGTAGTTTGTGATCGTCTCCTCCGATAGGTCTTCTGGAGAGAGTTTGCCGCGACGAACGTCCATGGCGATAACCTGAACTGCACGTTGTATGTCCCACCGTGCGCCATAACTCAGCGCAAGTGTGAGCGTAAGCCCATCGTTTTTCTTTGTTCGTTCGATTGCCGCTTGAAGCACCTTTTGCACTGATTTCGGCAGGGCATTGATCTTGCCGATGGCAGCAATACGAACGTTGTTCTCATGCAGTTCGTCGACTTCCCTATTCAAATAAGTCTCGAGAAGCTTCATCAGGAAGCGCACTTCAGGAAGGGGGCGATTCCAATTCTCAATCGAGAACGCATAGAGCGTTAGATATGATATCCCGAGCTTTGAGCAGGTCTTGACGGTGGAGCGAACCCGCTCCATACCCTCTCGGTGACCCTCAATGCGGGGCTTACCCAGATCCTGTGCCCAGCGTCCATTGCCATCCATGATCACAGCCACATGCTTAGGCATGCGTCCTGTGCTCATGAGCGATTGTTGCAGTTCTCGATCTTGGACTGAGACCAGTTCCTTGGACCAGGTCAAGCTTCCTCCGGTACGTAACGATCACAAAGATAGGAATTAGATGTCATTGACAGGGGCTAAGGTTGTGCAGAATAAGGGGCTTTCGTATGTTTGCCATCCGCGAATTCTATGTTGCGTCCGCAATCTAGGGTACGCAGAAACGAAGCTTGTATTGTATTCTCTTCAAAGAGGCCAGGTTGAACGTAACGAAAGCCGATATCGTCGATAAGATCGCCGGTGAGACTGGGCTTACGAAGCTCGAGACGAAGGCGGTTGTAGATGGATTCCTCCTCAGCATCATTGACGCGCTTGCTGAAGGCCACCGGATTGAACTCCGCGGCTTTGGTGTGTTCAGTGTCAAGAGCAGGAAGCCGCGCATGGCACGCAACCCTCGCACGGGCGATCCTGTGCCGCTCGAGGAGCGTTTCATCCCAGCATTCAAGGTTAGTTCTGAGTTTCAGGAAAAGGTGCACGACAAATTGCGAGCTCCTAAGCCTGCTCAAAACAACTCGGATGTGCAATGAGTGATGCAGGGAGCCGGCGCAACGCAATAGCCTTGGCAATTGCGATCGTCGTTGGCATTGGTGGCGGGTCGTTTGCGATCAGCCGGTACATGATAGAATCGGCAAAGGAAGAAGGCAAGGGGCTCGCACAACAGCGAGCGATCGAACGTTCGGCACAACTTGACATGGAGAAACAGGCGGCTGAATCTGCAGAGCGTCAAAAGCGGCTCTCGGGTTTACTCGCAACACTGGAGGATTCTCTCAAGACACACCCTCTCGATAGTATGATGGTTGTCTCGGCAGGAAACATCAGTTACGATCTTGGAAAATTTGACAGAGCAGCTCGCTACTACGAGATCTTTCTTGGAAAGATCGATCCATCAAACACAGCAGTTCGTATTGACTATGCGTACGCGCTGTTCCAGATGGGACGCGAAGACGACGGCATGCAGGTTCTCAAAGGCATCATTACTCGTGAGCCGAAGAATCAGTCTGCAATGTTCAATCTCGCAGTCATGTATGCACAGCGTCAGAATGTTGAACAGGCCATGCGATGGTTCAAGGAATGCAGGCAGGCCGACCCCACATCTGCTATTGGCGAGCGGGCAGCTTTGGCGATCAAACAACTTGAAACAACGACGTAAAAACGAATTAAACGAACTTTGTAACACGTAATCCTCGAGGAACACTATGCCATGCGGAAAAAAGCGCAAGCGTCATAAAATGGCCACGCACAAGCGCAAAAAGCGGCTTCGTAAGAACCGTCACAAGAAGAAGAATAAATAGGGTCATGGGCGCTTCGGCGCCCATAGCTTTTTTATGCTCCTAGGATTTCTCGCTGCAACCGGTACTCTGCTCTCTTGGAGCGTCGGGACGTTTGCATTCTTGCGTGCGTCCCGGATCATTGATCCGGGATTGCTCAACCGCGCGCGTCTGATGCTGGCTGTTTGGGCAACGCTTGCGCTGGCAAGCATCACGAGTGGCATCTGGCCTTGGACGCTCATTGCATCAACCTCGTTTCATGCGTGGTTGTGGTTAGGCCTTAGTGGTGTGGTTGGACTTACGATCGGCGACCTGTTTGGCTTTACGTCCCTGCGGATTTTGGGTGCGCGACGTCAAAGCGTGATTGGAACGCTTGCTCCGGCAGCGGCAGCTGCTGCTGGACTCCTTCTGCTTGATGAGCATATCTCGCTGATTGATATTGGCGGCATCACGGTCACGCTCATCGGCGTGATCATTGCGACATACTCGCCGCAAGAGCAGCACGACGTTGCACAAGAGGGGTATGGATCATTTGTCGGAGGGGTTCTACTTGCTGTCGGTGGTGCGGTTTGCCAAGGCGTTGGACTTGTGCTCGCAAAAAAAGGGATGATGTCTGATTCGGGTCAGGCAATGCTTGCCCCCTTCCATGCTACCTTCCTTCGCATGAGTGTTGGATTTGCAGCCACCTATGCTCTGGACATCCTTCGAAGGGCTCCACACCGTCCGTTGCGCGAGGCGTTCGCAGAATCAACCTCGCGTAATGCCATGTTGCTGGGTGCGCTATCCGGACCCGTTATCGGTGTTACGCTCTCGCTTCTTGCAGCTCAGAAACTTCCGGCTGCAATTGCACAGACAATCTTCTCATTGGTACCATTCGTCGTGATGATCATTGCACGTGTTGCCTACCGCGAGCCCCTTCGCATGCGTGCAATCGTCGGGGCTGTGATCAGTGTGATCGGCGTTTTGATACTCGTTATGTACTAATCAAGGAATAGAACAAGATGGACCCACGACTGATAACTCTCGGACTACCTGAAATCTTGGAAGACCCCGAACGACTGGCGCAACTTGATGATGAACAGATCGATCTGCTCATCACAATTCGCGAAGAGGCCGCTGAAGGACTCGAGTCAGATGAAGAGAACACAGACCTCATCGATACGGTCTATCTCGCACACATGACGCTCTCATCGGCGCTGTTCCTGCGCGCAATCGCATCAGACATTGCAACACCGCCAGTACCGGCAGCGCAAGTTGTGGCCCGTTCATGGTCTGGCAAGCCCCTTGCCGTCTGCAGCGCCGATTCGCTATCGGACATGCTTGCACCGAAGACAACGCTTGATATGCTCACCAAGGCCGGACTTCCGGAACATGCAGAACCAGAGCTTAGCTTCAACAATCCACCTGTGAAGTTTGTGAACGATCTCGAGCTTTCGGAAGACGAAGAAGATGCCTCAGCATCAGCTGATTTCTTCTCGACATTCTGGAAGATCGCTACGACCGAAGACGACGATGCGGTGTGTATCGATGAGCGCGCAGACTGCGCAATCGTGCTCTTGGACCGCGAGTGGGGCTATTATGCGCAGCAGTTTGTAAACTCAAGCATTGGCCACTTCCTGCTGTGTCTCGAGGCATGGCGCGCCTTTGAAGAATCCGATACCGATCAGCTCGATGAGGCTGTTACGAAGCTTGAGCGTGCCCTAGAACGAATCGACCCAGTAGCCCTCACTGAAGGGGCTTACTGGGCCGAGATCATTAATGCGATTGATTGATGGCCGCGATATCACGGGCACGATGTAAGGGTCACGATATAAGGGGCACGATACATCGTGCCCCTTAACATCATGCCCATAATTATTTCGCGATCGCTACCGACCTACGCTCACGAACGACCGTGACCCTTATCTGACCTGGATATTCCATTTCAGATTCAATGCGTCCAGCGATGTCGTTTGCTAGCTGGTCAGCACGCAAGTCATCGATACGATCCGGCTCGATGATCACGCGGACCTCGCGTCCAGCCTGGATCGCGAAGGTCTTCGTTACACCATCGAACGAGGTTGCGATCTCCTCGAGCTGCTGCAGACGCTTGATGTAGTTCTCAAGCGACTCGCGGCGGGCACCAGGGCGAGCACCACTGATGGAGTCGGCAGACTGCACGAGCACAGCAATTGGCGATTCCATTTCGATGTCGTCGTGGTGAGCACCAACGGCGTTCACGACCAACGGATGTTCCTTGTACTTCTTGACAAGGTCCATGCCGAGCAATGCGTGTGGACCTTCGAGTTCACGGTCGATCACCTTACCGATGTCGTGCAAGAGTCCTGCACGCTTGGCAAGGTTTACATCCAGGCCAAGCTCGTTTGCCATGATACCTGTCAGGAAACCGACCTCGATCGAGTGAGCGAGCAAGTTCTGACCGTATGATGAGCGATACTTCATGCGTCCGATGTAGCGAACCATCTCAGGATGGATATTGTGAATGCCCAATTCCATCAGGGCGTTCTCGCCAACGCGAACCATTTCTTCTTCGAGTTCCTTGCGAACCTTTTCGACAACCTCTTCGATACGGGCTGGGTGAATGCGTCCATCGCCCATGAGGCGCTCGAGTGATACACGTGCAACTTCGCGTCGGAACGGATCGAAACCAGAAATGACGACCGCCTCAGGCGTATCGTCGATGATAAGATCGATACCAGTAGCTGCTTCAAAGGCGCGAATGTTGCGACCTTCACGGCCGATGATGCGCCCCTTCATTTCTTCTGACTGCAGGTTCACAACCGACACTGTTGATTCAACACAGTGATCTGATGCTGTGCGCTGTATCGCCATCAGCACGATACGTTGCGCTTCCTTACGGGCGTTGACCTTTGCTTCGTCGCGTACGTCCTTAACAAGCTGCGCCGCATCGGCCTTAGCGTCGTTGACCATGTTATCGATGAGGAACTTCTTTGCATCCTCTTTGCTCATGCCGGTGATGCGCTCCAGGCGCACGTTCTGTTCTTCGAGAAGAACATCGATCTGTTTAACCTTGCCGTCAATCTGTGAGGCCTTGCGTGTTACATCAGACTCGAGAGTAACCAGCTTCTTTTCCTTCTTCGAGAGTTCATCAAGCTTTTGCTCGATACCCTCTTCGCGCTTGCGAAGCTCCTTTTCAAGATTGCGGAGCTTAGCGTCCTTTGAGTCGCGCTCCGATTCAAACTTGCGTTTCATTTCGCGGAACTTGTCGTCCGCTTCGTCAATCTTTGTGCGTTTTACGGCATCGGCCTTCTTTTCTGCCTCTGCCAAAATTGATTTTGCCTCAGCCTCTGCCTTTGTCCGCTCTGCAGCGGCCACTTTCTTACCGGCAAAATAACTGACCAAAAAGCCCACTACGGCTACTGCCAGTCCCACACTCAGACCCATGATCATGGGTTGATCCATACCTATAACCTCCTTGCACCCTCACGGTGCCTTAGTACGTCCACGCCGTGCTGCAGCGGTTAGACGATAAAAAAAGGAGCCGCACCCCACTACCCTGGACCAAATAGTCCAGTTGTGTTTTCGATTGGTAAAAGAACCAGAGGGACCGCACGGTGGGTATCATCCTCACTATCGCTGGCTTCCACTGAACGGAAGGACCGTTCTTGCCTTGCGGCAAGTGAGGCCTGTCATTGATAGTCAGAGCCTAATTCCCTGGAATGAAAAACTTGTATGGTTCTTTTTCAAGCGTGCGACAACAGTAGCGAAGTGCGGCTACACAGATTATCAGCGGATCACGTTGAAAGGAGGAGTTACGAAAGGGGCTGGTGCGCAGCGCGCTCCAGATACTGAGTCATTTTATCGAGTTCGTCAGTCACAGACCTTGCGTCTTGCATATGCTGTTCTTTTTCGTCGAGGTACTTCTCGGCAATATTGAGCGCCGCTAGGACGGTTAAGGTTGGAGTAGACTGCTCACGCAGAGTTTGCTGCAAATGTTGAACTTGAATGTTGACTTCACGTACTGACTGTTTGATCTTCTCTTCGTTTTCCCCACGAAGAGTAAGTTCTTTACCACCAATTTGTACTCGTATCGCTTTCGACATGATATAGCTGTCAAAAAGTTCGTTGTCGTTATCGACAAGTTAGGAAATCCCGAGCAAATGTGCGACCCGGCTCGCAAGATTGTCGAGTTTTTCAGCCAAGGCATGCATCTCTTCTTGGGAGAGCCCGTTAGCACGATCCTGCTGACTCAGCAGTTCGATGGATGCCTCTGATACCGGCGCTGTTTGGAATAGGCTTATCTGGTTTCGTAGATCGGGATCTTCTACGTGACGCAGCCCCGCTGCGCGGTAGAGTTCAACGATCCCCATGGCCTTTGTGAGCTGTTGTTGCAGATCCTCTATGTCTTCTTGCAGCTTCACAACGACTGCCTCAGATTCGGCGGCACCCTTGGCCATGAGCTCGAGATCAGAAAGTCTCTTGCGAAGCGCTTCAAGCTCCAGAGCGTCTTCCTGAATGATCGCCGGCTGTTCGTTGCTGCTGGCCGCAGCAAGCTCCTGCTCAGCAGCAGCGAGTGCGGCCTGAAGGTTTGCTACTTGCTGCTCAATACCCTGATAGCGATCAGCAAGAAGATGATAGTCGTCATTGAGTTGCGTTTTCTCGGTCTTCATGCGCTCCATCGTAGAGCGTACCTCTGCTGCATCTAACGTTGCTGCAGTAAGCTTGTGCTCAAGAGCCTCATTTATGGCTTGTAGTTCGGCAACACTGCCTTGCGTGTTACTCTGCAGTTGCTGATTCTCGGCACGAACCTCACTAACGAGCCCTGCCAGCTCTTCGCATCGCTGGTGCATGAGATACAGTTGATCGTTCACCTTCTGCTGTTCTGCATCCTTAGCACTTGCCTGCAGTTCGTATTCGCAAAGTTCTACGCGAGCCTGAGCAAGATCAGACTCCAGCCGAGCCACCGTGTCTGTAAGCTCTGCCATGGCCGATTCGTCTGCCTGAGCACCTGCGGACTCGAGTGCATTGAGCAGTTCAACCTCAAGCGAAGCGTTTTGTGCGCGAAGCTGCACAACTTCCTGCCGAAGCGTCACGATCAACTCAGCACTTGTGCGCACTGTGTCCCAAAACTTTGCCAGTGAGGCTGCAACATTTGGCACCGAGCTCTGCGTGAGCTGGCTCTGCCCAATGTCGATATGCTGCTGCTCATGTGCATCTGGATTGAGTTGTGTACTCATGATGGCATCTTTCCTGTATTCGAAGAATCAACATGTACTCCTCGCACATGAGCATTCACGCGCATGGAGGATGTTGTAACAATTGACTGAATGACTGCATCTACATCGGCATCAAGCAAGGTGCGTTCTGCAGATCGAAAACGCAGCCTAACCCCCAGACTCTTTTGTCCGTTCTCGAGCGTCCCACCACTGAACACGTCAAACACCGTCGATTCTTCAACGATATCTGCACCGCATTCACGAACGATGTCCAGCACTTGGCCCGCAGCCACGTCTGCCGGTAGCACTAGTGCAAGGTCACGCTCGGTTGCCGGGAATGCACTGAACGGACGATACCTTGCCGCAACAACCGGGATCTCGCGTACATCCAGCACGGCCGCGAGAACGGGATGCTCAACGTTATAGGATCGGCAATACTCAGGCAAGAGTTCTCCAACTAGACCAATACAGCGCCCCCCTACAAGCACCTCTACCGTGTTGACACTAAACGGCGCTGGCGGCTCGGCACAAGGCTGTGTGCTCAATCGTGCAGAAACCGTTTGAAGATCGCCCATCAAGTCATAAAGGTCGAACAAACGAGTTTTGCCGCTCCAATGAACATCTGTCTTGCCGCATAGCAACAATCCGAATTCTTCCTTCTGCTTGATGCCGATCTCCTGCTCGTCGTCGGTTGTAAACACCGAGCCAAACTCCATCAAACGGATAGACTCTGCCCCATGACGAAGATTATGCGATGCTACTTTCAGAAGCGACGGCACCAACGATGATCGCATCATCGAGAACTCCTGTCCAAGTGCGTTCTTGAGTCGCACCGCGGTAGCAGCATCAAGCGCGTCATCTGGCGATCCAAGCACGTTTGTGACGCAGTCTACATACCCACGCGCAACAAGTCCAGTGCGTATGCGCTCGCGTTGTGCGTGACCATGCTTGCCCCCTGCCTTGAGATGTTCGGGCAGTTGAGCACCAGCGATAGACATCATTGCACGCTGTGATGAGGGGATATTATCGATGCCATACATCCGCATGACTTCTTCAGCAATGTCTGCCTCGATACGCACGTCGGCCCGCCATGAAGGGGGCGTGACAGCACGCATGGATTCGTCACCACTAATATTTTTAACGTCAAACCCAAGCGATCGAAGCATAAGGTCGATGCGCGCATCGTCGATTGCAATGCCGAGTAGCGAGCGCACCCTATTGTAATCAACCGCAATCGGATCTGCCGGCGCCATTGGCGAACCAACTTCCGTGCGAGTTCCCGAGCTGCCCCCTGCAAGATCACATAGCATGGCAACAGCAAGATCTGCCGCCGAGCGCACACCTGCTGGGTCTACACCACGCTCGAACCGATATGACGCATCTGTGCTGAGTCCGAGTTTCTTTGCTGTTCGACGAATTGATGTCGGATGGAAGAAGGCAGATTCGATCACGACAGACGTCGTTGTTTCATCGATCTCGGAGTTTTGTCCACCCATCACACCTGCCACAGCAATCGGACGCTCACCATCACAGATGAGAAGCATTTCAGCATCAAGCTGACGTTCCTTGCCGTCGAGCAGCGTCATCGTAGACTCACCCGCTTGCGGCGTACGAACAACTATGGCATTGCCACGAAGCTTTGCCATGTCGAATGCATGAAGGGGCTGCCCCATCTCCATATTGATATAATTCGTGATATCAACGATCACATTGCGTGGACGCAGTCCAAGGGCAATCAATCTGTCTTTGAGCCACGCCGGACTCTCAACTGCTCGCACATTCGTTACCACGTGTGCGATGTAGTGTGAGCACAGATCAGCGTTCTCAACCCTAACCTCAACCGATGCATCATTACTCTGCAACGCAACATCACGCGTTCGCGGTTGTGGCACAACAACTGGCGCGTCATCATAGACCGCAGCGTATGCAGCAAGCTCGCGCGCAATCCCAACATGCGAAAGGCAATCAGCACGGTTCGGCGTAATGGCGATGTCGTAGATCACATCATCGATCTTGAGGGCTTCGGCAAGGGGCGCACCAGCAGCGAGCGCATCATCGAGTACCCAGATGCCCGATGCGTCTTCACCCAAGTTCAGCTCTGCCTGCGAACAGATCATACCCTGCGAAGTAACACCGCGAAGTGGACGCTCCTCGATGGCAAATCCAGCTGCGGGAACAATGGCACCGACTAGCGCAACTGGCACTGTTTGTCCAGCAGCAACATTTGCCGCGCCACAGACAATCGTCTTCGTTCCCTCACCAACATCCACAGTGCAAACGGAGAGTTTGTCGGCCTTTGGGTGCGGCTGTTTTTCGAGCACTTTACCAACCACAATGTTGGCCAGCGTAGCCGATGCATCAACGACGTCTTCGACCTCTAAACCTAGGTCGGTAAGAACGCGCGATACCCTGTCAACCGTCCACTTATCGGACGGCAATTCAACAAAATCACACAGCCACTTGTGCGAGATTTTCATCTCAAGCAAACTCTCTATTAATCAACGACAAAGATAGTCGTAGCAAGAGCATAGGCTCGGTTGGAGTTTTACACAAGAACCGGGAGGAGAGGGGCAAGGTACAAGGTTACTGGGGTACAGGGGTACTTGATCGCCATTCTCTCGAAATGTGCGTACCCTTGTACCCCTCGTACCCTCGTAACCTTGTACCTTACGATTTTTTGTGTATCTTTGCACTCCCTATCGCGGGGTGGAGCACTTGGTAGCTCGTCGGGCTCATAACCCGAAGGTTGTAGGTTCAAGTCCTGCCCCCGCTACGATTTAAAAATGTTAAGCCTTTGTGACTCAAGCAGTTACGAAGGCTTAACTTTTTTGGCTTACGGTTTGACCGTCCCATTCCCAGAATCGAATTGACGTTGCAGAAGTTTGGCCATAGCTCGCTCGATTTCGAGCACACGAAGCTCTGTTGCGGCTACGATTGTTCTGGTTCTTCGTGTCTCGTAGTAGATGGCCAACTCCCCGAAGTACTCGCCTGGACCTAACGTGCCCATG
>JBKCLO010000007.1:0-1369 GCA_046300675.1 Ignavibacteria bacterium | reverse complement strand
AGGCGTGTTTGCCGTTGCTGATCTTCTCCGCAATCCAAGTTCAATGCTGCAGGATGTCGATAGCATTCGTCGCGCCGCAACACTCGTCCTCGGACTGATTCCCGAGAGCTTGATCCTGCTCTCAACGATCACCTTCATCATAGGCACCATACGCATTCGTAAGCTTGGAATTATCGTCCAGCGTCTTGCCGCACTTGAATCATTCTCGCAAGCAACAGATGTATGCTTTGACAAAACAGGAACGCTAACAACAAATGAACTTGAGGTCGACGCGATCATACCTCTCGGCACAGCAACACTGAATGATGTGCAGCATGATCTACATGCGTTCGCCGCAGCGCTCAGCGACGAAAGTCAGATCATGCGGGCGCTGCGAGCACGATCCCCCTTCACAGAGTCACGAAGTGTTCTGAAACAGACATCATTCTCATCAATAACAAAGTTTAGCGCTCTGCACTTTGACGGTGATGAAGCCACGCTTGTCCTTGGGGCTCCTGAAGTTGTCTGCACTCCAGCACATCCGTTGTGGGATGCTATGCAGCACGCCCTCGAGGTAGCATCAAAACTCCATCACCGCTGTGTGGTGCTTGCCCGTTCCCACGATCATGACAATCCATGCGGCGTGCACACGGAGCCCCTTTGCTGGGTGGTGTTCAACGATACGTTGCGCCATGACGCTCAATCAACCATTGCGATGTTTCATGCGATGAACATCACAACGCACCTTCTCACTGGGGATAAGCAGGACACCGCAGAGGCGGTAGTTGCGCACCTCGGCATACCACCGTCGATGATGTCGATTCATGCGCGGTGTACTCCAGAGGACAAGTATGAGATCGTCCATGATCTCTGCTCGCGCGGACACGTAATCATGATCGGCGATGGAATCAATGATATTCCGGCCTTGCGTAGGGCGGACGTTGGTGTAGCCCCTTCACAAAGCTCACCTGCAACAAAGCTCGTGGCCGACATTGTCCTTGAGCAAGGGGGCTTTGCAGACTTCCCCGCCATGATCGACGAGGGGCGAACAGCCGTGCGAACGGTGCTTACGGTGTCGACGATGTTCCTTGTCAAGAACGCTCTGCTCGTGCTACTCACACTTGGCTCGTGGCTTTTGGCAATGCCTTACGTGCTGAGTCCACGAAGGGGCGCACTCCTCAGCATCATCGGCATAGTTGTGCCATCCATCTGCGCATCATTGTGGCCTCAACGCGGAATAGCAACCACTCGGTTCTTTGCAGAACTATGGCAAACAATGATCGTTGGCACCCTGGGTGTGATGCTGTCATACCTCATAGCAACACAGCTCTATGTTTCCCATGAGCACTTCACGATCATTGCCGTGTTCTCGCTCCTTAGTTCACTGCTT
>JBKCLO010000006.1:0-31780 GCA_046300675.1 Ignavibacteria bacterium | reverse complement strand
GTCCCTCTTGTCCCTCCCGTACCCCGTACCCCTGTACCCATGCGTACCCCTGTACCCCTGTACCCATGCGTACCCCCGTACCCCGGCGTATCCCCTCCTCTACGGCATAAACCTCACACACAGCCCCACGAAAGACGTTTGCTGGGGCGTGGTAAAGGCGATCTCGTCGAACTGGCGCTCTGCGACCAGGGCAAGTTCCATGCATGCCTTAGTGCCGCGGGCCGCTACAGCCAGCTCTGCGCGGGCCTCATAGGGGAGAGTCCCATCGCTGCCGGTTCGCGACGAGAACCATGGCAGCGCAACGTAGGCTGTAGCCGATAGATCGAGAATACGAGAAACTGGGTAGGCATGGCGCATGCGCATCCACGACGTGCCCTGCATCTCGCTCCATGAGGCTGAGGTTGAGCGCGGTGTGCGGCTATCTGATGCGTTTAGATAGAATTCAACACCTGCTGCAACAGAGGTTGTTCCTGCTGCACTGACAACAGGTGCCAGAGTTGCAGCTGCAGTTGGACCAGTAAGGATAATCGTTCGCTGCTCGGCAAGTAAGGGGCTTGTTGGATTGCCTTCGTCGGCACCACCCAAATTGTCGATGTCGTGTTTGCAACGGTGAACAAACCCAGCACGCAATGAAACGTCGGGAAGGCCGACATGAAACCAAAAGAACTCCTCCCAGCGCATTGCTCGCGGATTGAATGAGATGTCATTCAGTGGATTTGCCGTGAGCTCTTGATGTGCTTCGATCGACGTTGTCAGTTGAATCGCACGAGTACTGTCGGTGAATCGATACGGTTCTACCTGCACATGCGTGCGAAACTGCCATGCCTGCTCGCCCCCTAATGAACCTGCAGATCTCTGGATCTCTCCGCCGCCCAACAGAGAAGGCATCACGCCATCGATCCCAGTTGCTCTGGCTACATCCGTGTGCCAAGTGCGTGATGGGCGCACCTGCGCGGAGATGGAAATGACCGATATAGCTATGCAGATGATGAGTATGTACATGCTGCGATAATAATCAAGTGTAGGGAAAATGGGTACGAGGGTACGAGGGTACGGGGGTACAGAGGTACGATTGGGAAGCTAACGCTCGCGCTTCATATCTTCGTCAATGCGAAACACGCTCCTTCTTCTTCTCGCCGCAGTCGCAGCGCTGCTGATTGGATGCACAGATAATCAAAGTCCGGAGCCGACATTCCGATATGCATGGGTGGTCGGCGATAGCGACTCTGTCGCTTGCGGAGCGATTTATCATACATCGGATGGAGGCGCCACGTTCACACGTCAGGGTGTCGGACAGGGGGCTCTAGAGCGCGTCAACGTTTTGGATGTGAAAGCGCTCGACCGCAACACTGTTTGGGCTTCGTGCTCAAAGAATCGTGTCATCAAGACCACAGATGGCGGATCAACGTGGAACGTCGTTCCGATGCCATCGAACGATCCTTCATGCGAGCTATACTGCATCAGCACTGTTGGCTCGAGCACGATGTATATCAGCGGTAGTCACGGGACGGTGTATATCTCGAACGATGCCGGTACTACGTGGAGAAAATCCCAGGTTCCCGGGCTCGAGGAAGCACAGTTCCAAGGCGTGCTTGCACTCTCTGCTCAGCGAGCCTACATCTGCGGAAACGCGCCAACTGCTGGTGACGAACGAATAGGCGTTGTCCGCCAAACAACCGATGGTGGCACGACGTGGAATGTGGTTGCTTTCCCGAATGGGTACGACTCAACGAATACCTGGATTTCAGGCGCATCGTTCGGAAACAGCATCATGATCTATGGCGATAAGAATCATTATTCGCTGTCTACCAACAACGGAGCAACGTGGCGCAACGACTCAACAAGAATCTTCGGCGGCGGCGGTGGCGCAGATATAAACCATCTTATCATGTTGAGCGAAGGAACATGGATGGCGGCTATGGACATGGGCCATCTGATACGCACAGATAATGCCGGCACTGACTGGAATGACGTCCGACCAGGTCTTGGCGTTGTCTTCATGCTGGGTATCGATGCATTTGACAACACTCATGCAATCGCCTGCGGTGAGACAAGCAACTTCCCCCAGCTTGGCCACATCGTCTACACCGCCGACGGCGGCTCTACATGGACAAGGTCATTAACCAAGTCAGGCCCCTTCCGCAAAGTCTCAGCAGTCCGTTAACGTCCCTCCCGCCCCTGTCATCGGATCTCTATTTCATCACAGAAGATGAACGCTTCGTTGCCGGCACCAGGATGCCATGCAGGAAGCTTGCCGAATGTGCGCGCGATCACCCGTACAAACTGAGCTTTTGTTGGTGGAAACGTTACAGCAAGTGCTGACAGCTGTGGCGTCATCTCAGTTACGGCCACAGTGGGTTTGGTGGTTCCGACGGTCTTCCATGTCTTGCCATCTTTGGATGTTTGCACGGACATAGATTGTGGGAAAACGATCCATGGACGAACATCCTGCAGGAATCCAGCGCTCACAGATGAGATTGTCTTGACCTTGTCCATGCGAATCTCCACGTCCATGTCCTTGCCCCAGAAACCTGTCCAATCGCCCCTTCTCCAGATAACCGAACCCCTGATGCCGTCAATCATTGACACCGGCCCCTCTGCGGTGTACTGAGGGTTGGGAGCGTTGCGGAGTTTTACCTCCCATTTGGAAGGGAGCTTGTAGAATGTTGCACTCGTAATACCACTGGTCTGATCGCCCTGATATGCCCGTGCGTGCACGGTCGTGGGAGCGTTGATCGTTATGGGGCCTGAATATACCAGTGGTAGATTCAGCGAATCGCCGTTGATACTGTATCGTACATTCTGTCCGGTGATCGTAATCGTTGTACTGTCAGTAAACAACTTGTCTGCAGAAGCGATGATCGGCGCAGTAATAAAGTTTACATCAGGCATCGCACCGCGCTGCTCGACGTTCGAGCCACGTTCTGTGTTTGGCGAGCTACGCAGCGTAAAACGAACCTCCTGAGCAGATGTCAATTCGTTGTGCGTGATAAGATTGCCAACATGCTCTTTGCCATCGATATGCAGAGCAGCAACGTAGAATGACGAGGCCGAATCACGATCTGCAACGATGCGGATGCTGCGGTTGCCAACAGATACGAGGGCCGAGTCGAACAATGGTGTGCCGATGGCGTAGTAGGGGCTACCGGGCGTAACAGGGTACAGACCGAGTGCGCTCCAGACATACCATGCTGACATCTGACCGCAATCTTCATTGCCTGGTAGACCCTCTGGTCCGGGCTTATACAGGCTATCCATGATCTTGCGCACGATACGCTGTGTTTTCCATGGCTTGCCGATGTAGTCGTAGAGATATGCCATGTGATGGCTTGGCTCGTTCCCGTGCGCATATTGTCCGATAAGTCCGGTGATATCGGCCTGTGTTCGTCCAGTTGTTTGGACAGGGGCTGTGAACAATTCGTCTAACTTCTGTTCCATCTTGGTTGCGCCGCCGATGAGATCGACCAACCCAGGAATGTCTTGCGGAACAAAGAATGAATATTGCCAGCTGTTAGCCTCCGTGAAGTGAAAGTTCACTTCGCGAGGATCGAACTTCCGCAAGAAATCACCGTTGCGTCGTGGCCGCATAAAACCGGTGGAGGTGTCGAACACGTTGCGGTATGAGGCAGCGCGGCGATAATACGTCTGCATGTCTTCGGTCTTACCCAGCATGCGTGCCACTTCGGCTATGCACCAGTCGTCGTATGCATACTCTAGTGTCTTTGAGACAGATTCGTGTTCGTCTTCTATACTGAGATAGCCCCTTGCCATATAGGCTGGTATGCCCAAATGATTCCATGTAGCGCTTGCCTTCATCGCTTCAAACGCCAGCGACGTATCGAAGGCATTGATGCCTTTAACGAGAGCATCGGTGATGACCGGCACACTGTGGTAACCAATCATACAATCAGTTTCGTTGGCTGCTAACTCCCATACCGGCAGACGACCGCCCTGCTGATACTGGTTGAGAAACGTTTTGACGTAGTCAAGTGTGCGTGCGCTATCGATGAGAGTGTAGAGCGGGTGGGCTGCGCGAAATGTATCCCACAGACTGAAGACCGTGTACTGTGTGTGTGTTGATGAAGAATGGATCTGATTGTCGCGTCCGCGATAGCGTCCATCAACATCCGAAAGAACATTCGGCGCTACCATAGTGTGATACAGCGCGGTGTAGAAGTTTGTGAGCTCGATCTTGTTGTTGCCGAACACGTGAATCCTAGCGAGCTCTTTGTTCCACATCTCTGTTGCTTGACGTTGTACTTGTTCGAAATCCCAGTGGGGAAGTTCTGCTGCAAGATTCTTGTAGGCCCCTTGACAATCGACCATAGAGATGGCAACCTTGACCTTGACGTCTTCGAAGCCCTTTCTGAACGTGAGCACAGCTGCAACACTGTCGGATTCAACCTCTCTGCCTGGCTGCAGGATCTTTCCGTCGTGATTAGTCAAACACGAGACGATCGGCCGCGAGAACTCCATCACAAAGAAGATGCGCTGATCCTTAGCCCAGCCCTCGCTGTAGCGATGTCCTTCGATACGTGTGGGGCTGATCAGCTTTAGACGTGCGCCGCGTGTCTTGTCGCGGTGACGCAGATCGATGATGATGTTTGGTGACTCAAGAGACCTTCTGTTGCTGCTATAGCGGTGCATACCTACGCGCTGAGTGGCTGTAAGTTCTGCACGCAGATTGTTGTCGGTGAGTGTCACCGCGTAATATCCTGGTTGCGCGGATTCATCTGTGTGACTGTAGCGTGAGGCGTACACAGAAGGATCAAAACTCACAGGTCCGCTGGTAGGCATCAGCAGAATATCTCCGTAATCCGATGCCCCTGTGCCACTCAAATGGGTGTGTGAGAAGCCGTAGATCAACGTGTCCTTGTAATAGTAGCCGCTGCACCCCTCCCAGCTATCATCGCGGCGTGTATCCGGACTTAGCTGCACCATGCCATAGGGAACGGTTGCCCCAGGGTAGGTATGACCAGTCCCGCTCGTGCCCGTCATGGGGTCTACGTAGCGAGTCAGATCCTGTGCATCACAGAATTGTGGTAGCAGTATGGCGAGGAGAACTAGGCAAAGGCGCATGGGGCGAAAATAGGGAGCTTGCCGTGTACATTTGTACCCATGAAAATACTCTACGCATTTGCAGCGTTGTTACTCCTGGGCACGCTGTTGTTTTTCAGCGGTCCAACTACACCTGTGCCGTCATTCAACGTGACGATGCCTTCTGCACCTGCTTCTGTGAACCTTCTCGATAGCATGGTACGCAGCTCAGAGGCCTTGTATCCTGTAAAGCCCGAAGTTGGAGCTAAGATCCTTTGGGCAGACTCAATAGCAGCGCAGACAGATCTTGCAATTGTCTACCTGCATGGATTCTCAGGAACTTGGTACGACGGGGCCCCTGCAATCAATCGTGTGGCTGAGGAACTTCACGCAAACGTCTACCTTGCACGATTGCACGGTCACGGCTTGCGCGTTCCCGAGCCCCTTATCGACTACTCGCCAGATTCGGTGTATGCAAGCGCACTGCGCGCTCTTGCAATTGGAAAGCAGCTTGGCAAACGGGTGATCGTTGTTGGCACGTCAACTGGCGCTACACTTGGACTTATGCTTGCGGCACGCCATCCGAAGGATGTGGCCGCTGTTATCAATTGGTCGCCAAACATTCGGCTGGCCCACCCACTGAGTTTCTTAAGCAATGGGCCATGGGGCTTGCAGCTCACCCGCATGATCGTCGGTGGTGTTTACCGTCAGGTAAAGATGGCAGACCCCGGCCGGGCCAAGTATTGGTACATGAAGTACCGTGCCGAAGCTATCCCGCAGCTTCAGGCATTGCTCGAAGCAGCAATGACGCCCCAAACATTTGCTGCGATACATCAGCCGGTGCTTACAATGTGCTGGTACAAGAACAATGATGTGCAGGACTCATTGGTAAGCGTCGATGCCATGCGAACAATGCATGCTGAGTTGTCGTCAGCTAAGAAGCAGTTTATCACGCTCGATGCAGATGCGCACGAGATCGGCTATGCACCCGACTCAAAGAGCGTTGACGAAGTGGTAAGGCGGACGGTGGAGTTTATACGATAAGGGGCGAGCCATTGGCTCACCCCCATCGGTTCTCGATCTATGTGATTGTAAACTTTGTTGTTACCTAACGATCCTCAGTGGACTCGTTACCATGCCTGTCGGCGTGCGAAGTGATACGAGGTAGGATCCGGCGGCAAGCATAGAGACGTCTGCGTGAATCACATGATTGCCTGCGTCAAGCTGAGCAGAGAACAACGTGATCACAACCTGGCCCTGAACATCAGTGATCACCAGTTCGGCTCTCTGAGCTGTGTTTGCAACGTTTAGTGATACGGTTATCGACTCACCTGCAGGATTCGGCATGAGGCTTTGGGTAATTCCTTCAGCTGGTGCATCGTCGTTGCCACGAACCGATGAGATCGGATCGCTCAAGACAAATGAACCCTTCGACAGAATCTCGCCAGCGGCATCATAAGCAACAAAGTCGAACGGAACTTCTTTGGCCTCAACATTTGCGAGAGTAAGGAACATCGGCTTTGCAATGCCACCGGTTGCAACGCCGAGGTCTCCAGAAGCTTGAGCACTGAACACGTACGTGCTACCGCCGTTGATGATTGCATACGTGGCTGTTTTAGCATCGGCTCCACTTGGTCCAGCAGCCAGGATCGTTGCCGAACCCGTTGATGTCACGGTAAATCCTGCAACATTCTCCCGATACCCATTAGCGTTGGTGAACGTTAGTGCAAAGGTCTTCACATTCGCTGGCTTTGTTGTTGGATCGCCAGCGATCACATCCGGTTTGCTATCTGGCACACGAGCAATGTAGCGAACAGGTTCGCTAAAGACTGGTGCAGTTACAACATTGTCGGTATACAAGTACCGAACATCGACGGGGAACTGCATTCGCTTTGCGTTGTTGGCAAATGTGCAGGATACATCAACGGATCTGCCCGGCGGGCAGTCGAGCGGGATAAACGCAACCGGGCCGTTCATGGTGCCCGTGACAGATCCAGATGATATACCGGTAAGTGTTACAACAGGTGATAGCATTTCGATGCCAACGATCTTGATATCGTTGTTCGTAGCAGGGTTGACGATAGCCAGTTTGCCGTTGTCGTAATCTGCCATAGTAAACATCGTGACAGCGCTATCTGCCTGTGTCTTTTCGCCATTCTCCTTTGTGCCCAGCTTGCCACCGGTAAATGTTTTCGCAGGATTGTCCCAAGGAGTGAGCTTGTATTTGCGCACGAGTGTGTCATAAACGAGCACGTTGCATGTTACGCACTTACAGTCCGTGAATGTGTATCGTATAGCAAACACCAATGTGTCGCGGCATAGAATGCCAGTTTGGACTGGCGGGAATATCATGTTGAGCTGCATACCAGCCCCCTGCATGAAGTTCAAGCATTCACCTGGTCCCCAGGAAGCCTCGCGACTAAAGATCTGCAGTGTGAGAGGTCCGGGAGCTAGTGTCGGCGAAAGCGTCGCAGAATTGATGTCCCCGAACGATCGTTCCCAAGGATTGATCGACGTGCCACAAACTCTCCTGCGCTGCACACTTACAAGCGTTGCCGTTACCTGCTTGATTGGAGCTGGACCGGCCATCAAGGTTGTTGAAAGGCTAACATTGCCTGCGTTGTTGTACACGAGGTTCTTCTTGGTCACACGGCGAATGAACTCTTTGCAGCAATCATCGGATGTACCACCGCCAGGACATGGAGGTAGATCGCGAATCACGCTATCCTTGCAGATCTCCACACCATTTGGTCCGATCACAGAATAATAGATCGTGATGATGCTGTTTACTGGCGGAAGATCTGTAAAGGTTGATGTGAGAGTAAACGCACCCGACGTAATCGGGAATGATGCGGGATTAAATGAACCTTGTGGCGAACTAAGAGTAAGAACAGCTGTTGGCGTTGTCGTGTAGTTGCCATTTATCGTAATAGTGTATTGTTGATTGCCAAACTGGTCTTTGCCGGCGCAGTCAACCTTCAAACTCGCGTTACCCAAGCAACCTTGCTGCTTGACTGTTACGCATGCGAGATTGGACTCTAGCATGCCCACAGGTATGTCTTGAGTGATGGTGCTTGAGAGCAGGTGGCGAACGGCACCGCTAGCAACAAACGAATTGCAGGCAATCTGGTTTACCTGCGCCGATGCTGCAGTTGCTGCAGTAAACTCGATAGAGGCAGGCGAGGAAGATCCTATAGCATTTGACGAAAAGCCAAAGGCAAGGTTCTGAGAGCCAACAGCCATGCCGAGTCCCCATGTGCCCGCACTACCGCACGCCCCCGTGAATAGTCCACTCGGCGCACCGACAGGTGCAAGATTTGTGATCGTAGCAAATCCCGGCGTAGCGTTTGTATATGGAGAATAAGAATGGCTCGCAGCGATAAAGGCTGCGTATTGGACGTCGAACAAGCTGCCACGGCTCGTGCATGGGCCTATGATAAGCTTATCTGGTAGCGTTACGTCGTCTATCGGCAATAGGTCTGCGAAGGTAATGTATCGCAGTGCAACGTTGCCTACCGGGATAGTCAACTGAAGCTTGTAGTCAACATTGCCTCCGACGCCGGTCGTTGCTGCATTTGTATATCCCCCTGGACCTGTAATGCGCACTCCCTTTGTGAGGGTGAAGCCAGAAACACCAACTACCGTGACAAGATCGGTATTCGATGTAACTGATGTCGGCAGCGTTCCCCCAGCAAGTGTAAAGTTGTTTGGCACATTGCCAAGTGCAGATGTATCGACTACTCTGACATCAAACTCGATGTAGTAGAACGGTATTCCCGATGTTCCATACATACCACAATTCGGGTAAAAGATAGACTGGCATGAAGCGGGGATCGTAGGCAGCGATGCCGTCACCGTGTTTGTTCCGCTGTTGAATGTCAGATTGACGCCTGCCCAATTGGAAGTTGTCTGGCAAGGGGCTGCCCAGTTCGTCGAGGTATAGTATGACGCGTTGCCGAGATATTGCAGGTTTGGATCTAGCTGGTCCGTGATAGTGCTGCCCGTTAGGGGCTGTCCACCGATGTTCTGCACTCGCAAGCGATATCGGAATGTTGATCCCGGAGTGTAATTCACTTGTTCATTGCAGACTTCCTTCCAGACGCAAGCCTTTGGAGCGGGCGCATCAACAACAAACGAATTACAAGCTGTAACAGGTGTAACATTTGGAATGGTCAACGTTGCACAGTTCGTAATAGTCGATCCTACAGCTGCATTCGCCGGAATAGTAAAGTTTATCTCAAAGTACACGCACTGCCCAGGATTAAGAGTAGCAGTGGTCGTCACAGTTACAGTGTTCCCGGTTAGCACCACATTTAGCAACGGTGAGGAATTGCCAACGCTGAGCCCTGTTAGTGTTGCCGGCACATTGTCCGTTACGGTGTAGTTCGTTAGTGGTGTATTGCCATTGTTACAAACCCAGATAACATACTTGCCTTGACACCCGGGCTGACGATTCGTGTAGGCAAACTTCGAAATCGTTCCCTTGACGATATTCTTTATCTCGACGCAAGTCTGCTGGGATGTATCTGCTGTTGGTCCGCACGGCTGTTGCGTACTTCCAAGTGAACCGGTCAGAATGGCTTGGTTAGTGATAAGTGAGCCGGTAGGGAAGAGTGCACGTGGATACAATACTGTAAAGGTGCAGCATGTTGTGTTGTACTGTGGTAAAGCCGACATGTTGCCAACATTCCACGTGATCGTTTGGCCTACTTGGGTAGCACCACATGTCGATGATTGAAGAACAGCACCAACAGGTAGCACGTCTGTGACAACTCCGCTTACAAGATTTAGCTGACCCGTGTTGCCAACGTCTTTGTAGACACATATCTGATATGTGACTACAGAATCAGCCGTCGCATATGGACACGCGCCCCCTTGCCAAGCTGCTCCAGTAACATTCTTGGTGATATTCCATGGGTCAACAGCCTTAGCGCGAGTTGACAGGTATGGTGTACAGATTTCAACTGTCTTGCCATTGATAGTGCCAAGGAGACACGCCCGATTACGCGCCGTGGTTCCCGGGCAGGTTATTCCATTAGGGAAACGCACGGTGATCGAGATCGATCCTGCACAGCCTGCCGGAGCGGTTGCCCATGTAAGTGAATAGGTCCCACCAAGTGTTCCAACCGTGGGCGCACTTACCGTTGGAGTTGTCCCCGGCGCAGAGTATGCCGCGGCAAGAAACTCTAGATTCGCTGGGAGAATGTCACTTACCGTGACATTTGTTGCTCCTGCCGGAATCGTGAAGTAAATGGAGTACGAAAAGGTTTGACCAGTGTTGATCGCTGTGTCGCTTACAACCTTTGTTATCGTAAAACCATCAGCCGTAGCCGACCCCGTAAATACTGACTGCGCAATCAACGTACTTGCAAACGCAGCAAGGAAAGCAATCGTAACTATAACACGACGCATGGTACACCCTTCTTTTTGTGTTCACGAAAGTAACAACAATTCGACCATACAGTATGTCAAATTGGGGTTACGGCAATCTTCTTCTGCGACCTTTTGCTCGGTGTCTCGTAATCCTACCCACCTTGGGCGCTATATGCCGCTCTTCGATAAGCTCAAGAGTGGCGATGTCGTACACAAAACCATGGTCGTAGCTGTCGCGTATGATAACGCGAACCGCCTTGCCAAAGGGACCCCTTAGCAGTCGATGTTGCGGATGGGAGTCAATAAAATCCTTTATGATCGATCGCACGTCGAATACCCAGCCCCCTGTCAGGAAAAAGCTCTGCATCTCCTCCGGCAGATCGAGCTTGCGAAAATGTTCTTCGCCGAACATGGCGACAATGAAGATGGGTGACGGGTACGATCGCTCGTGCTCAAACCAAACATGGGGAACAAAGGCGTTGCGCTTGCGCAATTCCTCGGCAAAGAGGTGCTCCCTCTGGTTAACACGCTGCATGTGGGCTGTGTGAGCCATAGCCACATCAAAGGCAGATCCGGCAAGTAGACAGCATGCACGAATCCGATTGGCAAACTCTTCGTCGTCCAGTGCCCCCGACACAAAGGCGTCGTAGCGGCGCAGTGCCTTGGCTGAGTTGGCGTATCCCAATAGCTGTGGGATCTGGCCGCGGCCAATGTTATTGAGCGCACACTGACGCTCAAGATATTGCTTGATATCCATGGTATACCTCATCGATCGCGGCTTTGCCACCGGCTCGAAACCGGTTGGTGGTCTTCACAGGGCCGCGTCCCTCAGACCGTCGTGATGAGAATGTGGTTCCTGTGCGGTAACGAATGTGCCTATTGATTTATTGTCAATGATCATGCAGATCTCCCTGCAAAACCTGCGCGGGTTCACATCCTACCACATACTCCGTATGTTTGAGCCCGTCAAGGCTAAGGTGCGCAGTTTGCGCTTAAGCGGCATTATTGTCTGGATTAGTTGTGAAGCTGTTCGATAGAGTACATAGCGCGATCTCTCGTGCAACATCCTCGGGTGCATTCATTCCAGAGATCGATGGCCTAAGATTTATTGCCATCATTGGGGTGGTAGCATTCCATTTGGGTGGACGCTACTTCGAGCGTCCTGCGCGCCCCTTCTGGGAGCCTGGTGGTGATATAGCAGGATGGGTTGTCTATACGGGGTTCTTCGGTGTCCAGCTGTTCTTTGTGATCAGTGGTTTTGTTCTTGCGTTACCCTTTGCTCAGGCAGAATTGGTTGGTGGACGCACAGTAGAGCTGAAAAAGTACTTCTGGAGGCGCATAACGCGCCTGCAGCCGCCGTACGTTATCAGTCTGGTTGTGTACTTCGTTGTGGCAATGATCAACAACTTTGGACCTGTGACGGCTCAGCTTGGTAAATACGTTGAGCACTTTGTTGCCCACGTATTCTATCTCCATGGAGCCTTTTACGGTCCACTGGACACGCCCGGCTACTTCGCATTGAACCACGTAACATGGTCTCTCGAAGTAGAGGTGCAATTCTACATCATTGCACCGCTGCTTGCCCTTGTGTTTCGCATACACGACCATGTGCAACGGCGTATTGTGCTGTTACTGCTGATCATCGGCACACATGCAATGATGTACGTGATCCCACGACCTCCATTTGCCGTAACAGTGGTCCCGTTTCTCTACTACTTCCTGCTGGGCTTTCTGCTCGTCGACATCTACATCGTTGATTGGAAGAATGCAGCTCCGCAACGTTCATATACGTGGGATGCAATTGGTTTTGCTGCATGGGGTGTACTACCTTTCACAGTAGGGCAGAGCCACACGAATGATCTGTATGCATTGGCTCTTATCCTTATTGCCTACGTATCGGCATTCCGCGGAGTACTCTTGTCAGCAGTATTCCGAAATCCATGGATCGTTGCCGTCGGCGGGATGTGCTATACGATCTATCTCTACCACACGGTAATGTTTTGGCCTTTGCATCAGGTATGGGATTGGCTCGTGTTCGGCAAGGATATACCTACAACTCTCCCAGCGATCCTTATTCAGATCGCTGTGCTCACCTCTTCGATCATTGCTATTTCTGCCTTCTTCTTCGTTTGGTTAGAGAAACCATTCATGAAAAGTCGCAAGGCAAGGGGCTAGAAGCTCACGGTTTATTAAACGACTTCAGGTCATAGCTAAACGTAAGCATGACGTATCTGCGAAGTGCGTTGGTACGCGTGTCCTCGATAGATACATCATTGATTGACCGGTTAACAGCATCGTTCTGGTTGAGGATGTCGTTGATGGTCAAACGTAGTTCGGCTGCGCGGTTCTCCATAAAGCGATAACCGACCCCTGCATTCCATACCGTAAATGTCGTATTGAAATCGCCCAGACCAGAGTACAAGGTCTGGTTTACATCTGTGCTGCAGGCAACCGGACCAATGTTCCAGATCGCGCGTGCCGTGGCAATGTGTGTAAAGTAGTTGTCGTCAGCAGACACTTGAAGCGTGTTCTTAACCCACGTGTACATTCCGTTGTACGAGATCGACACATCGAGATCTTCCGACGCAGCACTGCTGAGGAAGAGTCCAGCATTACCAGTTGTAGAATTTGAATAGTTGGTTGTGCCGTTGATCAAGCCCGGCGTGCGCGTGTAGAAGACTCCGGAGTTAAGGTTTAGATTCCATCCCATCACAGGGAATCCGTAGGTCAAAAAGCTTCGGAGATTCCAGTTGCCCTCGAGGTTTACAGGACGCGCCAGTTGTGTTCCCGGACCTATCACAATGCCGCTGAACTGCGCTCTGCCGATCGTGTCGCCAGGACGTAGGAAGGTGACCGAATTGCCGATGTAGTTCTGCGTGTAACTCACGTTGACAAAGCCGAACATCGTCTTGCCCTGCATCCACTGCGCATCTACAAAACGTGCGTTCATAGAGTGTGTGTATTCCTGAACAAGATTAGGATTGCCGATCCGAAGCTGCAGTGGATTGGAGTTGTCGACGATATCCTGCAGCTGTGAGATCGAAGGAGCATTCGTGTTGGTGCGATAGAACAATCTCAGGTTGCTGGCTTGAGAGAACTTCTGCTGCCACATGAACGACGGAAGGAAGTTTTGAAAGGTTCGTTCAACCTTGCTGCTCTGGGGGAACGTTTGCTCGCCGATAAGCTGTGCATGCTGATAGTTTCCACCAAAGGTGATGATCGTGTTGTCTCCGCGCATGCGGTACAATGCACCTGCACGCTGCGTGTTGTAGCTGTTAGTGAAGTTGTTACTAAGCAAACTATCGACGAGAGTGAACGAACTGGTGGCGCTATCCAGACTGCGTGTGGTCTTGCGAGATGTGTTGTCGGTGAACGACGGTTCGTAGGAGAATTGGATCATGTCCCGTTGTCCGACAGGTTCGGTATATGCGAGCTGCCCCCCAATCGTACGTCCCGTCGAGCCACCGTCTGATCGTTGGTCAAACGTATATGTTGAATCAAGCGGTATCGTGAATTGGTTCGTTGATTCGAGAGAACCATCGTTCCACCTGTTGGATCCATCAACGTTTAGTGTTGCAGCTAATGTTCGGCCGGTTGGTGATAGAAGGCGGCGATACGTGGTAGACACTGATGCATTGTAGCCACCATTGTTGCCCAGCGTACTTGTGGTTGTCGTGTTCAACGGGTTTGTGCTGAATGATGTTGCTCCGTCTACATCACTGAGTGAGCGCGAACCTTGCAACGTAACACGTGGCGAGATCACAAGTGCATTCGCACTGTCGATAATGGACTCGATGCGCATGTTGAATCGGTGATTGTTCGAATTCGTATTCACCGTGTCCTGCTGCGTGTACAGCTGTCCAGCATTCTGTGCGGCCATGTATTGGCGGTTAAGATCTGTCGTGCGATTATTGTCGGCATTGTTGAAGAAGTAGCTCGATGAGACGTTTGTCCGTTCGCCCCACTGATCGCTATAGTTCATGCCTACGGCATTCGTAGCTGCGATGCCTCCCTGCTGTCCAACGAAGAAGTTCGAAAAACCACCCATTGGGCCGCCACCACCACCGCCACCACCACCCATGCGCATCATCATCTGTGATCCACCGCCACTCATGTAGCGCGACATCATTCGCCCCATACCACCAGACATCCCGCCACCGCCGCCCATGGTTCCAAGGATGTCTTGGAATGAGAAGTTCTGTTGGTTCACATTGTTTGCCATGCCGATCAGGGAAATGCGCTGTGGTCCCGAGAAATTATTGATCGTTGCCCCTGCCTGATAACGATCTTGGTCGCCATATCCGGCATAGAGTCGGCCGAACGAGCCGTTACGCTTGTCCTTTCGTGTGACCACATTCATTTGTTTTGACGTATTGCCGTCGTCAAATCCAGAGAACATGGACAGATCACTCCCGCGATCAAACACCTGAACTCGGTCGACCATATCTGCAGGGAGGTTGCGCAATGTTGCCTGAGCGTCGTCTCCAAAGAACTCACGTCCGTCCACCGTTACACGGCGCACTTCTTCACCCTGCGCCTTAACAGTTCCGTTCTCTACTGTGATGCCCGGCATTTTCTTTACAAGGTCTTCTGCGGTTGCATTTGGATTAGTCTTAAACGCTTGTGCGTTATAGTCCATCGTGTCGCCTTTAACCTCCATCCGTATCGCGGTTGCCTCGACATTGATCGCAGAGCCCTTTACCGTGTCGATCTGCATGCGGAACGTTCCTACGTCATTCTTACCCTCGCGCACGAAGACCGTGGATTCAAGCTTCCGAAAACCGATAGCAGAAATACTTAGTCTATATGCCCCGAACGGTACTTCCTTGATCGAGAATGCGCCGTCACGCTCAGCGTAGCCCCCTCGCGTCTGCGTCGAATCCTTGACAGATACCAGTTTGATAGCAGCTCCAGGCACGGGGCTTGCATCGGCTGATTGGACAACCTTGCCCTTGATGTTTATTGACTGTGCAACTACGCATGTCGTAACGAACGGTAGTAAGAAGGTAGTAACGAAAGTTCTCATTGTAGCAGGAACGAACTAATCTGAGTTATAGTTCGTCGTGTGGTTTGGAAAGACTGCAAAGATACCGCAGTGTTTTTGCTTCTCGTCTATCGTAACTATGTGGAGTATCCGATCAATTCCATAGGTTTGTAGCCCATGTCTAAGAAAAACTCTTCCCTCGTTAACCCGCTTGTAAGCGGAACCGGCATTCACATGTATCTCGCAGCAGCCCGCTGGCGTGCTGCCGCTGATGACGCATATCGTCAGGCCGGTGTTTCTCCACTGCAGTTCAATGTGCTCATCGCCGTTCAGGCTCTGCAAAAGAACGATGGTTCTGCCAAGCAGGTGCACATTGCTCGCTATGCGGGCGTCGATGTAATGACGCTCTCGAAGAACGTTCGGGCCCTGGAAGAATCCGGACTCGTTCGTCGTTTGCAGGATCCGCATGATTCACGCGCTCGCATCGTGGAGCTCACACGCGAAGGTGCGAATCGTGTCAAGCAGCTCGAAAAGGCACTTGGCAAGATCGATAAGCAGATCTTTGCAGATTCGAAGGGTATCGCAGCGTTCGAGAAGGTTCTCGCGAACGTCTTCGGCCACACCACATGAATTCATCGCTGATCACTTCACTTGGGTATGTGCGGATAGCTACGTGCGCGCCGCGAGTTGCGGTCTCGGATGTAGCCGCAAATGTTGAAGAGATCAAGCGTATGGCCAACGAGGTACACGGGCAGGGGGCCGATATCGCGGTCTTCCCAGAGCTGTGTCTTTCAGGCTACACATGTGGAGACGTTTTCCGTCAGCCTACGCTGTTAGAGGCATGCAAACGTGGACTTGAAGAACTGCGCCTTTTCAGTGCTAATCTTCATCTGCTGGTTATTGTTAGTGTGCCCCTTGAATGGCGCGGAAAACTCTACAATACTGCCGTAGTGCTCAATGATGGTCAGTACTTGGCAGTTGTTCCGAAAACGTTTCTTCCCAACACGCGTGAATACTACGATCAACGCTGGTTTGCCAGTGGACGTATGGTTAGCGACGAGGTTATCGAGATCAACGGATTCAGCGTTCCATTTGGTACAGATATTCTGATAGCCGACGAGCTTCGACAACATCTGGTGCTCGGAGTGGAGATCTGCGAAGATCTGTGGTCAATCGAGCCCCCTTCAGGAGAGATGGCCAGGCATGGCGCAACACTCATCGTGAACTGCTCGGCAAGTAACGAGGTTGTTGGTAAGGCAGACTACCGCAGGTCGCTCGTTCAAATGCAGTCGGCACGGACGTACACAGTCTATGCGTATGCTGCTGCTGGTCCAACTGAGAGTACAACAGATGTTGTCCACGGTGGACACTGCATGATTCATGAATGTGGGGACCTTCTGGCGCAGAACGAGAGATTTGTGCTGCAGGGATCGTATGCCATTGCTGATGTTGACGTACAACGTTGCATGCGTGAGCGATTGAGCGGAACGTCGTTTTCCCAGGAAGATCCGATAATGGAGATGCGCTGCATCACAACACGGATACCGGTATCAACCAAGAATGACGTCCGCAGACGAATCGAAACGAGCCCCTTCGTACCGCAGCGAAGCTCAGAACGAGCCGATCGTTGCCACGAAATCATGTCGATCCAAGCTACGGGTCTTGCTGTGCGCATGCAGCGCTCAGGGGCTCAGGCATTGGTACTCGGGCTTTCAGGTGGACTCGATTCAACGCTTGCATTGCTGGTGTGCACAAAGGCGTGCGATATACTTGGTGTGTCTCACGACAAGATCATCGCCGTGTCTATGCCTGGCATGGGCACAACCGACCGAACGGCATCGAATGCCGCATCGCTTGCCCGCTCGTTAGGGGTATCGTTCTCGACTATTCCAATACAATCAGCAGTGTTGCAGCACTTTGCAGACATCGGACACGATCCAGCGGATACCAACATTGTCTTTGAAAATGCTCAAGCACGCGAGCGCACGCAGATCCTGATGGATCTGGCCAACATGCATCGTGGAATCGTCGTAGGCACCGGAGATCTGTCTGAGATCGCACTAGGTTGGAGTACCTATAACGCAGATCATATGTCGATGTACAATCCCAATGCGGGAGTGCCCAAGACGCTTGTGCAGCATGTGATCAGCTGGTATGCCGAGACTTCGCCGGAGCAGATTTCCTTGATCTTACGGGACATCCTCGATACACCGATATCGCCGGAGCTGCTTCCGACCAGCGCTGATGGTGTATCCGAACAACGCACAGAGGATGTGTTGGGTCCGTACGAGGTGCACGACTTCTTCCTCTACCGATTTGTACGTCTGCAAGAATCTGTCCGCACAATCGCAATTCTTGCCTGCATTGCCTTCGCACCCCGTTACACGCCAGCTCAAATCATAACATGGTTTGGGGTATTCCTATCGAGGTTTATCGTAAACCAGTTTAAGCGCTCCTGCATCCCTGATAGCGCCAAAGTAGGCTCTGTAGCCCTGTCTCCGCGATCAGACTGGCGTATGCCGAGTGACATGAGCACCGGACTATGGTTATCAGAACTTGACGCCGTTCGCGCTGAACTGGGTCAATTTTAAACTATTTTGGCACCCGTTGGTAACTTTTTGTAGTACCGCGTGGTTGTTTCCGTGATGCGTCCGCCAATTACCGTTCTTGTAGCCGATGACCACGAGCTTTCTCGTCTGGGAATCCGACTTATGCTGTCGAAGGATCCCGACTTGCAGGTAGTTGGAGAAGCAGCCGATGGCGGCCAGGCAATACAGATCGCTCACGAGATACGTCCGCAGGTAGTACTCATGGATGTGCGTATGCCACTGATGTCGGGCATCGATGCTCTTAAGCGCATCAAGCGAGACAGTGCCACAACATCCGTGATCATGCTCTCGGCGGCTTCAGATACCGGCATCATCAGATCTGCCCTCGAGAATGGAGCTGATGGATATCTGACCAAGGACGTTTCCTCTGATGAGCTAACCCATGCTGTGCGCTCGGTTGCAAGCGGCGAACGTATCCTGAGCGCTACGGTACGAAGGACGCTAGAGCATTCGCAGCCCGAAGAGCTGCCAACAGTTGCGTCGCGCTTGGACTCGACTCTCACCAAGCGCGAGCTCGAGATCGTCTCCCATGTGGCTGCTGGGCATACAAGCCATGAGATTGCCGAACGTCTCGGCATTAGTCGCAGAACGGTGGAGACCCACCGTGCAAGGATCATGACAAAGCTTGGGGTAAACAATGCAGCCGGTTTGGTACGTCTTGCATTGCAGCATTCAGCTTCGTTGAATGCAGAACATCCCACCAGCTAACTTTGTAGATGCAGCTAACACCAGAAGTTGTTGCCCAGTTGGGCAGCATGGAGCTACGAGCGCGCCTCGTTGTTGAAGGTTTCATCACCGGACTCCACAAGAGCCCCTTTCATGGCTTTTCAGCGGAGTTCTCTGAGCACAGACAGTATCGACGTGGTGATGAGCTGAAGCACATCGACTGGAAGATCTATGGTCGGTCCAATCGATTTTATGTGAAGCAGTACGAAGACGAAACAAATCTGCGAGCGATGATCTGTGTAGACATGAGCGCATCGATGTCGTACGCTTCTGAGGGCAACGTGTCGAAGTATGCCTATGCCACGTATCTCGCATCAGCACTATCATACCTTGTGCTGCAGCAGCGCGACGCTGCAGGACTTGCTCTCTACAACACAGACATCCAAACGTTTCTACCGTCCCGCTCGAAAATGTCCTACGTGCAGGAACTCATGAAGGCACTTGAGTCTGCTACGCCTACATCGGCCACGGGCACTGCAGTTGCGCTGCACCATGTAGCAGACCAACTCTCGCGTAGGGGGCTGGTGGTTATCCTGAGTGATTTCTTTGATGATCCAACCGAAGTCCTCGGAGCATTACGGCATTTCCGACATGATCAGCATGACGTGCTGGTTATGCAGATCCTCGACCCTCGGGAGGTTGATTTTGACTTTGGCGCATCGGCGGTATTCCGCGACATCGAAACCGGCGAGGAGATGCCTACGCAGCCACTTCAGATACGGGGCTCGTACCGCGCCGCAGTTGAGGAGTTCACGCAAAATCTCAAACGCAGTTGTCATGATCTGAATATCGATTACATGCGATTGACCACCAATACGCCGTTTGATGTGGCATTGCGTGAGTATCTTGTAAAACGACAATCGATTAGAGGATAATGAAACCCACCGGACTCTATACAGCACTTGTTACCCCAATGAATTCTGCGGGCGATCTCGATCTCAAGGCATTCGTTACCTTGATCAATGCGCAGATCGACGCAGGCGTCAATGGCCTTGTGGTATGCGGCTCAACAGGAGAGGGGGCTACCCTCACATCTGATGAGAAGCAGACACTTTGGTCAACCGCCGTGCAACATGTTGCCGGACGTGTGCCGGTGGTAGCGGGCACGGGCTCGAATGACACACGTGCAACCGTCGAGTTGTCTCGGCTTGCAAAGAACTGCGGTGTAGATGCGCTGCTGCTTGTGTCTCCATACTACAACAAGCCCCCTCAGGCTGGATTGATCGCACACCACCGTGAGATCAGTCAATCTGTAGACATCCCACAGATCCTTTACAATGTGCCTGGACGCACGTCGAGCAACATGCTGCCAGAAACCCAACTGGCTATCGCCGAATTGTGTCCAAACGTTGTGGCTACCAAAGAGGCCTCGGCCAACCTCGAACAAATGTCCGAGATCATTCGTCATGCCCCGGCCCATTTTTCTCTGCTTGCAGGAGATGATTCGCTAACGCTTCCAATCATTGCGTGCGGAGGAAAGGGTGTGATCGCGGTGATCTCACATTATCTGCCTCGTACGTTCGGAGCTCTGGTCCGCTCTGCACTCAATGGTGATATTGAAACCGCCCGACGTCATCACAATGCATGCATGCCGTACTACTCGGCCAACTTTTTGGAATCGAATCCAATTCCGATAAAGTACATCATGCACAAGCTCGGACACATGGAACTTGCGTACCGCCTGCCCCTTCTGCCACCAAGCCTGCAAGTGCAACAGCGCCTTGATGATGTGGTCGCAAGCATCAACGACACGGTATGAGCATACGATTACCGCGCATTATGGGCGTTGTAAATGTAACGCCCGATTCATTCTCGGATGGTGGACAGTTTATATCTGCTGATCATGCGGTAGCTCATGGGCTGCAGTTGATCTCTGAAGGCGCAGACATCCTTGACGTAGGTGGCGAAAGCACCAGGCCCGGCTCAGAAGGGGTTTCAGTGCAAGTCGAGTGCGATCGCGTATTGCCCGTGATACGGGGCATCCGAAATGTCAACCCGCTGATACCGATCTCGATTGACACAACAAAGGCCGAAGTCGCGGCTGCCGCCATTGAGGCAGGTGCCACGATCGTAAACGACGTTAGTGGTGGAATCGCCGACGACGGGATGATCGGCGTTGTGGCTCAAGCACATGTGCCCTATGTGCTTATGCATATGCAGGGCGCACCGCGCACGATGCAGGACAATCCGACCTATACAGATGTTGTTGATGAAGTTGCAGCATTCCTTCGAGATCGTGTTCATGCTGCAAGGGAAGGGGGCGTGCAACACATCATCGTCGACCCCGGCATAGGCTTCGGTAAGTCCGTCGACCATAATATCGCATTGCTGAAACATCTCGATGCATTTGCAGAGATAGGCAGCGAGTTGCTGCTTGGCATATCACGCAAAAGGTTTCTCGGTGCGATAACGGGAATAACGGATGCAGCCGAACGCGATGTGGTAACTGCACTAACTCATGCGATGCTGCTGAGTGCAAAGGTGGATATCATTCGCGTACACAATGTAGCGCTGCACGGGCACCTGCGTTCGCTGGCAGCCTCGTTGCGTTAGACGGCGCGATACTTGGCGATGTCGATGCCGTTCTTCTTGATCTTCGTGTGCAGCGTTTCGCGGCTAATGCCGAGAACGGCAGCAGCCTTGGAGACATTGCCGGCTGTCTTCTCCAATACCTTTTCGATCTTCTCTTTATCGGAGGCAGACTCTGCATCCGGCACAGCTGCAGCAGTAGGTTCTGGAGCTACCGCAGGCAAAGGGGCTACAGGCAGACGCACAGGCGATGCAGTTGCCGCGCGCCCAAGTATGCGATGAAGGTCAGAAACTTCTAACTCGTCTGTCGACATTGTTTGAAACGCTACGCGCAGCGTGCTTGCCAATTCGCGCACGTTACCTGGCCAAGCATACTGCTGTAGATAGTCTATCGCACCAGGAGAAACAGACTTATTATCTCCCATGTCCTTGTTATGCTTGCCAACATAGTAGTCAACGATTTCAGGGACATCGTCGAGACGCTCTCTCAGGGCTGGGATGTAGATGTCGCATTCGCGAAGGCGGTGATAGAGCTGCTCGCGGAAACGGCCCTCAGACATGGCCTCGATGAGATTGCGGTCAGTGGCACTCACAAAACGAATATCTACTGGTTCGACCTCTACAGAGCCAAGGCGGCGAACTCCACGTTGTTCCATTGGCAGCAACAAGTTTGCCTGCAGTTCCTGCGGCATGTCGCCGATCTCGTCCATGAACAGCGTGCCTTTGTGAGCTTGGTGGAACAATCCACGCTTGTTCTCCATAGCGCCGGAGAACGAGCCGCGCATGTGACCAAAGAGCTCGCTCTGAAACAGTTCACGTGGAATGTTAGGAATGTCCACCGTCACAAATGGATGCTTGGCTCTACGACTAACTGCATGCAAGGCCTGAGCAACAAGTTTTTTACCGGTGCCGGTCTCACCAAGCACAAGGACGTTTAGATCTGTGCGCCCATAACGTAGAACAAGGTCGGCCACGTCCATCATTGCCTGACTCGAACCAATGATGCCATGGGATTCCATGATGCGGCGTTTGTCCTCGTCGGACGTACCGCTCTTGATCCGATCCATGGCAGCCGTAAGCACACCTACGAGACGGTCATTTGTAAGCGTTGACTTATCGATGAAGTTGATCGCGCCAAGCTTTGTGGCCTGCACGGCCATCTCGATTGTTCCTTTACCCGAGATCATGATCACAGGCACATTAGGAAACTCGCGAATAGATCTGCCAAGAACGTCGATACCAGTCATAGACGACTCGCTGCCGAATTCTATATCCAGCAGCATGAGAGCGATCTCCTTTGCACCTTTTTCCAAGAGCGCCAGTGCCTGCTCCGGACTGTTGCGAACCTCAGGTTCCCAGCCTTGTGCCCGAACTGTATCTGCAATGGTGGCAGAGAAATCGCGGTTATCGTCTACAATAAGAATCTTCATGTGCATCAATACTTCTGTATGTACTCCATCAAACGATCGTACTCGGCGCGCATATCTCGACTTTGAAACGTTGTCAGATCTGGATTCCACATAGCGCGTAAATATACATCTGTATGCGGGTTGATGTACTCGATGTACCTGGCACGCGTTCCCCGCGCTGCGAGGGCTTGTGTTTTTAAAAATGTACTGTTGACAGAAGATGCCATTTCGCAGTACTCCGATGGTTCCACATGCAGAACGTACTGCTCCAAGGTTGTATCAGACACTGCACCGCTGTAGCGAAACACTTCACCCTTGGTGTTCATCGCATATTGGGTCATCGTCATCAGGGAATCGTCGCGTGTACCCCACCGTATCATGATGTTACGCTGTGCTTCTCGCACGCATGGGGCAGGTGATGTCGGCCGCTGTCGTGCTGCTGAGAAACAGCCTGTGAGAGCTGCCGCAATTATCAGGACCGCTATTGCGCCAGATATGTGTCGAGCCGTTGTAGGCATCGATCGACTCCGATCAACTGTAAAGTTCTAAAGAGGTCGGCACCAACTTCGCGATGCGTCAGTACAAGACGTAACGGCTTCATAAGTGATCCCTGCTTGACACCAGCGGCATCTGCTGCGGTTTGTGCGAGCCCCTTAAATGCATCTTGCGATGCAAGCACATCAGCGTCCAGTCCATTCCTGAACGTTTGAAGTGCCGTCTTTAGTGTAGAGACTTTGGCAAGAACTTCCTGCGCCTCAGGTGTAAGTGGTACCAACGTGTCTCCGAAGAGGTAGTCGGCAAACTCAGTGATGTCTGCAAGAAATGCAACACGCTCGCGCACCAACTCGATCACGTCGGCAACATAGCCTGCATCAATGTATGCATAGCCGCGTTCGATCAGCATTGGATGGAGTTCGCGTGCCAGATCATGGACGTTTCGATTCTTAAGGTACTCGCCGTTCATCCAGTTGAGCTTTTGATAATCGAAGATGGCCCCAGCCTTATTCACACGCTCAAGTGTGAATGCATCGATAAGCTCCTGCATTGAAAAGAACTCATTGTCCGTTCCCGGATTCCAGCCGCAAAGAGCTACAAAGTTCACGAGTGCATCGGGGAAGAATCCCTTTGTCGCAAAGTCGCGCACCATGACGTCGCCATGACGCTTGCTCATTTTGGAGCGATCAGGATTAAGCAGCAGCGGCACATGCGCAAACGTTGGCGGCTCCCAACCAAAGGCTTGATAGAGGATGATGTGCTTCGGCGTAGACGGCAGCCATTCCTCGGCTCTGATCACATGCGTGATCTCCATGAAGTGGTCGTCGACAACGTTCGCAAGATGATAGGTCGGGAAGCCATCGCTCTTAAGCAGGATCTGGTCATCAATCTCACGTCCGTTAACAACTACCTCGCCACGGATAAGATCATTGAATCTGATATCCTGCTGCAAGGGCACCTTCAGTCTGATCACGTGAGCCGCATTCTCGTCGAGCAGTCTGGCAGTTTCAAGCTCGCCCAAGGTATACTGGTTGCGCATCGATGAACGGTCGTACTTAGGTGCAATGCCTGCATGTTGCTGACGCGCCCGCATGGCATCGAGCTCTTCTGCAGTGTCGAAGGCGTAATATGCCGTTCCGTTGGCAACCAACTTCATCCCGTACTCACGGTAGAGATCAAAGCGCTCACTTTGCGTGTATGGGCCGTGGTCTCCACCAACGTGCGGACCCTCATCAAACGTAACGCCTGCCCATGCCAGTGAGCTGATCTGCTCTTCTATTGCACCCTCGACAAATCGAGTCCTGTCTGTGTCCTCGATACGCAAGATGCATGTGCCGCCATGATGTTTGGCAAACAGGTAATTATAGAGAGCCGTGCGCAAACTGCCAATGTGCAGAAAGCCTGTTGGAGAGGGGGCAAACCGGACACGTACACTCATAAACGTTGCTCTACTTCCGCGTAGGTTTTTTCAGTTTCAAAAACACGGATCTTAACCGTGTCGAGGCGATGATCAGCAGGGAGTTTCGAAATGACATGCTCACACAACATGTGCGCAATGTTCTCTGCCGTTGTTGGAAAGTTCACGATCACGTGCTTCAAATTGTGCGCTTGCAGGAACTCCAACACAACGGCATCCGATGCATCACATAAAAACGCATGATCCAATTCGTCAACCTTTGATTGGATAAGCCCCTTCATGTCGAAGTAGTCCATGACCATACCCTGTTCATCAAGCTCGCCGCTAAGAACGATGTGCGCCTCGTAGGAATGACCATGGATATTGCGACACAGCCCCTTATGCATTGGAAGACGGTGCCCCATCTCCCAACGGAACTGCTTGGAGATCGTAGTTCGCATTGTTAGGCCTTTGTATGCTCGGCAACTATCGTGCTGTTAATACCGCCGCGAGCTTTCCAATCTGCTGTAACGCGCATCCATAGTGGATCGCATGCCGCGACCAGATCATCAAGAATCTGATTCGTCACAGCTTCATAAAAGATGCCGCGTTGACGGTAGTCGAAATAGTAGTACTTCAGAGCTTTGAGTTCGATGCACGTTTCGTTCGGGATGTACTCTACGGTGATCGTTCCAAAGTCTGGCAGGCCCGTCTTGGGGCATACCGAAGTGAACTCCGGGTTCACATGTGTTATCGTAAACCGGCGTCCAGGTCGAGGATTTGGGAATGTCTCTAGATTCATGGTGCAAAGATACGGGCTGTACAAAGAACGGCGTCTACCTTTTCAGGCAGACGCCGTTGTGCAGGAGCATGATCTGCATATTGCTTTGGGATGCGTGGTGAACACCCCATATGCAGTGATCAGTCCATTGGATACAACATCGGTAGTGCCATGACCACCCGGTCTTTTGCGGCTATGTCTGCCAGCTGCAATGAATATGTAGCTTGCTGACGCAGCCCAATCGGCAACTGCTGGTAAACACGGTCGGCAACCGCATCAGTTCCGCGTATCTTGCTAATCACAGTAGCTCCAAGACTCTTGACCATGCTTCCAGCCGTGTTGGTGGACGCATCATCGTCGTTGTCGATGTTTAACATTCGCAAAAAGGCCGCAATGCCCTTTTCAGAACGTGGGTACGTTGAGATGTCCACATCATCGGTTGGCTTTAGGCCGATGCGCTTTTTCGTTACTGCAATTGCTTCTTTGATACCACCGGAGACGTCTGCCAATCCTGCCGATAGGGCAGCTTCACCCGTCCACACGCGTCCACGAGCAAGCAACCTTGTAGCTTCAAATTCCTTCTTGCGCGACGTTGCGACCTTCTCAACAAAGCGCTTGTAGATCCCGCCGCCTAATGCCCGCAGCTGGGCCTTGTCGGCATCGGTAAGGGGCATGAGCGGATTCATAAAGTTTGATGAAGCACCCATGGAGACGGTGTCTACAGTTACACCAAGCTTTGATGCGGCCCCGGTAAAGTTCGGTATGGCCATGATCACACCGATGGATCCGGTGATCGTTGCAGGGTGGGTAACGATGGTGTCGCATGCCATTGCGATGTAGTAGCCACCCGAGGCGGCCACGTCGCTCATCGAGGCAATCACCGGCTTCTTCGTGCGAATCTCACGTATCACAGCCCAGATCTCGTCGGAAGCATATGCAGAGCCCCCTGGAGAATCGATCCGCAGCAGGATTGCATTTACATCATCATCGGCAGCGGCCGCACGAAGGTCTTTGATAAGCGTGCGAGAGTAGATGCCCGAGGGATCAAAAGCGTTTTTGTTCACGCCTTCACTGATGGCGCCACTTGCATACACAATGGCAATGCCCTTTTCTGCTGTTGCAGTGGGGTCGTCGCTAACCTCAAGGTAGCGTGCTATCGATACGGATTCCATTCTCGGGTGAGCATCCTTCGTTGTAGGATCTATGCGACGCTGAATGCGCTCCTTAAGCTCGGTTTCGCGTGCAAAGCCGTCGATAAGATTATACTTTCGGAGCGAATCCGGGACGTACATACCACGGCTCATCATCGAGACCACATCTGCAGCCGGGATGTTACGTGCCGATGCAACGGCGTTGGCAAACATCGTCTGACGTTGTTCGATGAGCGCACGAACCTCTTCCTTGGCAGGTGCAGACCAACGTTCGCGAGACATTGTCTCGGCAGCAGACTTGTACTCCTCGAACTGTTCGACGTGCCAGGTTACGCCCACCTTGTCGAAGAGACCCTTCATGAATGGTGCAGTAGCACCAAACGCGTTGAACTCCAGCAGTCCTTCCTGAGGCATGAAGATACTGTCGGCAACGGTTGCCAGATAGTAATGGGACTTCGTGCCGTTGTCGATAAAGGCGTACACAAACTTGCGCGACTTCTTAAACTCCAAGAGAGCATCCCGCACTTCGGTAAGCTTGGCCATGCCCATGCCTGAACCACCATTACGGATGTAGATGCCCTTGATCTTATCGTCTTTGCCTGCACGTTCGATTGCTGTTAGTGCCTCGTACAGCGAAGGACCCTTTGGCGCGTCACCGAACGAGAATGGCATGTCGATCGCATACTCAGGAAGTCCACCTGAGAGATCAACAACAAGCACCGAAGATTCCGCCAGAGGCTTTGCCTCGCTGCCGTCGCTGAGTCCTGCTACCATGCCGCCGATGAATGCCCCGACGATTGCTAGTGTGATAACTGTCACAAGAATGATCCCGCCGACAATAAGTCCGGGGATCCACCAACGAGAGCGTTTCTTACCTCCCTCGTAGGAGGGCGGTGGTGGGATTGGTAGATGAGTATCTTGCATGTGGATTCAACAGGTAAGTAAACAATTGGCTGTGCGTTCTGTTGCTTGTGACCAACATTCTGCACGTGGGTTTCAAAGCCCGTAGCGTGATGTCACAAAACTAGAGGTATTCGTGCCGAAGAATGACATTCCAAGCATAGATATTCAGCGGTATTCATACGATCTGCCGCCAAACAGGATAGCCGAGTACCCCCTAACGGAGCGAGATGCCAGCAAGCTGTTGTTGTATTCAGGTCGTGACAACTCCATTGCTCACTACCATTTTCGGGATGTAGCGTCGCTTCTTCCGCAGGACTCATTACTGGTCGTGAACTCAACACGGGTTATTGCCGCAAGAATTGTGGCCTCAAAGCCATCGGGTGGACGTGTTGAGGTGTTGCTTATCGACCCCTTAGCGCCCTCTGTCGACCCCGTTACTGCGTTGCAGGCAATAGGAAGCAGCACATGGAACTGCATGGTAGGCGGACGCAACGTAGGCGTCGGGATGGTGCTAACACACGAGATTTCCGGACTGCAGATCACCATCGTAGAACGCAATGGTACGCAAGCTGTCGCAAGACTAGATTGGCAGGGGGCTAAGCATCTGGCGCTGCTTCTGGAAGAGATCGGACGCCTGCCACTGCCTCCCTATATCCACCGTGACGTAGAGTTCGTTGATACGGAACGATACCAAACAGTCTATGCCAAGGAGCAGGGTTCGGTTGCAGCTCCGACTGCTGGACTGCACTTTACGCAAAGGGTGTTTGATCAGATCGATGACCGCGGCATCGAAACTGTTATGCTCACACTGCATGTTGGTTTAGGGACCTTTCAGCCTGTAAGTGTCGTTGATGCCCGCAACCATGTGATGCATTCCGAGCGTTTCGGTGTTTCGCGCCAGTCGCTTGCTCGCATTCATGCCAACGCTGCATCAGATCAACCATGGATCACAGCAGTCGGGACAACTTCACTTCGAACTCTGGAGTCCCTACATACGCTCGGTGCATCAATAGCATCTGGACATGAGCCAGACCCCAATGGTCTGCATGTAGATCAATGGTCGGCCTTCGACACCTCACTCTGGGATGTTAGCCGCAGAGCATCTCTTGCCGCTCTGACAGGCTGGATGGATTCACACGATCTCTCAAACCTTTGGGGCAGCACGAGTATCATGCTTGCGCCAGGTTGCAGAATCGCCTCAGTCGACGCGCTGATCACCAATTTCCATCAGCCAGGGAACACTCTTATGCTGCTGGTTGCCGCCTTTGCTGGCCAAGAGAATTGGAAACATATTTATGAAGCAGCGTTAGCAAACGACTATCGGTTCTTATCCTACGGAGATTCGTCGCTGCTGATTCGTGAACGAATCAGCCCATAACGCTAGCGTCGGGCAACGCGAACCACATGGACCATACGGGGAGTGATAGCTACAACCCGTGCATTCTGCCGCAAGCTCACCTTAGGGACAACATAACCTGTTCGTCCGCTGGCATCAACCTCCACGGTAACATCGTCTCTTGTGATCTTGGCGATGTTGTCTACGCCCCCTCTGACCGTGATGTTAATGTGCGATGGACGCACGATCACATCTGCCATTCCCATTCCTGAACTTGCGGTCACCGGAATGTCTCGGATCTCCTGATCAGCAAGGCGCTGGATATCGATCTTCACACGAACCGATTTCGGTGTTACATCGAGCGAACTTGCCAAAGAGTCGATCACCGGCATCTCCATGACGACTGATTCATGGGCATCTTCGATAAAGATCTTCTTTGTGGACCAAGACTGTATGCCGTCTACTGCAGAGGCCATGCCACGTATGGTAACCATACTCTGCAATGGTGTAGGGGGCGAGGCAAGAACAAATCCTGAACGCACAGTGATGCTGTGCGGCACCATAACTGGAACCTTTTTCACGACGGGCGTGCCCGTGATGAAGGTGAGTTCTGATGGCATGGTAGATAACATGCGAGAGGCTATCACGTCTGAAAGCTCGGTGAGCAATTCTGCTTCGGAAACAACATACTGCTCGGCACCAACAGAGCGTAGCTTGGCCACCGTTAACGTGCAGGCTTGAGGTTGATTCACATGCCTCATGCTGACAATATTGAAGCCACTGGTACGAACGTGAACAGTGATAAACTTCGGTACATTCGACAGTATGGTCTGTCCAGCAGGTGGAACAACCACGAGCGGCACGTGAATATCGCCCTCGTACGTGCGTATCAGCGACACGTACAACCATAGTGCTGTTGCTAGCACGATGGATATGAGGATGCTTACTGCCGTGTATCTCTTTGAAGCCACGAGAAGTCCTTTGCGTCTGATTCCAATATGCGCCGAAGTTCTTCGCGCCGTTGAAACTTCTGACTGATCGCAAAGACATGGCGTTTTCGCTCGTCCATGTCCGGGGTGCTTTCGATTGTCTGCGTTAGGTGGTCGATCTCCTGTACGGTCCTGTGAATCTCGATCTTTACAAGTGCATCGCGTATGATGCGCAGCAGGTCGATGTCTGGCAGGTCCACATCAAATGACTTCCAGACCGAACTCGGCGTTGCATGTGCAAACAGGACATCCGCAAGTTCACGACGTTCATCAGTTGTCAACGCAGGATCATGAATGATGTGTTCGGCTGCGTTCCCATGTTCCTCTTCGGCAATGAGAATGCTGCGAAAGATCTTGCGTCCGCTTTCACTCCAAAACATCGACTCGGTCACATGCACTTCGTTGAGAAGTAGTGCCAACCCATGCTCTGAGCCCAGCGCAATACGAATGAGTTCCCGCTCTGGTGGCAGCATTACGGCCATGGTTCTGGGCTGGATGATCTCTCGAGGGGGCTGGGGAACCCCTGCAACTGGTGTCTGCGCGGGGGTTGACTGTGCAGCTGATGGCGTAGTTCGAGCACCAGATCTTATGGTCTGTAGTTCCGAGGCGAGAAACAGCTCATTGAGGCGGAAGGCCTCGCTTAACTCGCGTATCAAGAATGGATGTCTCAGTGAATCCGGAACCTGCGAGATCCACTCAAGCATGATTCGCACAGCACGCGCTTGTTGGGCTGCATCATCAAGCAGGCCCTGCGAGCGGAAGCGATTCGTTTGAAACTGCAGCCATGATGGAGCACTCGACATCATCACCGTGAGCGCTTCTGCCCCTTGGTCGCGTACGAGCGAATCGGGATCCTGCCCCTGCGGCAATGCCACACACTTTACGTCAAAGCCAGCTGCCAGGCCCAGCTCAATTCCTCGTGAGATGGCCTTTTGTCCGGCCTCGTCGCTATCAAAGACAAGGACGATAACATCTGCATGCTTGCGCAGCAGACGCAGCTGATCAGGAGTGAGTGCTGTACCGGAACTCGCCACAGCTGCGGTTATTCCTGCCTGATGAAGTGTGATGACGTCTGCCTGACCCTCGACAAGCACTGCTGTTCGCTGTTGTGAGATCGATCGCTTGGCTCTGTCGAGTCCATAGAGTAATCTGCTCTTCTCAAACACGAGTGTCTGCGGCGAGTTTACATACTTGGGCTGTCCGGGCTCATCGGTAAGTGTGCGTGCGCTAAATCCAACAACACGCCCGACGTCGTCGCAGATCGTAAACATTGCGCGACCTCGAAAACGGTCGTATGTCTTACCATCTTCGCGTGTTATCACTATTCCAGCATCTACCAGGTGTTCGATAGAGAAGCCCCTTGCCAAGAGGTGATTCATGGTAGAATCCCATGAGGCCGGTGCAGCACCCAGTTTAAAGTCAGCCTGCGTCTGCGCAGAAAACCCCCGCTTCGAAAAGAATCCTCGTGCAGGTGCGCCATCAGAGGTTGCAAGATGCTCCTGAAAGTACTCCGCCGCTTCGCGCAATGCACGAAGCGCATTGTCTCGCCGAGCATACTCTCCGGTTGGATCTTCACGACGTTCCTCAGGAATCTCTATACCAGCGCGAGTTGCAAGAAACTTTACAGCATCGACGAATCCCATGTGCAGATGTTCTTCGACGAATGTTATCACATTGCCAGCCTTGCCGCAGCCGAAACACTTAAAGATCCCGCGCTCGGGATTCACGTTGAACGATGGCGTCTTTTCTTTGTGGAATGGGCATAGTCCGAGGTAATTGCGGCTTGTATGGCGCAGCTTCACATACTCGCCGATCACGTCTACGATGTCAGACTTGACGCGAACTTCGTCGATGATATGTGGAGGGATGCGCATGAGCAGTTGCGAATTACCAGTTACGAATGACCAGTTACGAATGACCAGTTACGAATTACAGAATTACGGAATTACAGAGTTACAGAATTACTCGCTACTCGCTTTGGGTTCGAAACGGTGTCGGTGCACTCTGCAAGAAGCTGAGAAAGGGGCTTATCTGTGCGTGGACAAACCATGTCGGGAGCCAC
>JBKCLO010000005.1:0-1552 GCA_046300675.1 Ignavibacteria bacterium | reverse complement strand
TGTAATCAATAGCATCTATCATGATAACAAACGAGCCGTTCGGTGTGAGGTCAACGTCTATATGCCGAGCAAGTCCACGTTTAGACTCGAGCGATAGCGTTCTGGTCTGAACCCACGATCCATTTACAAATCGATAGATGTCGATTGATCGGTCGAATTCGCTTTGATTGACGTTCAGTGAACGGGCAAACAAGAGGAATGCTTCCTCGCCATTGCCCTCCATACGAGCCTTTGAAATACTGACGTTGATACCGTTATCGACTTCTTGGAGGTCTACAGCACCATTTGCATGAATACGTGCCGACATCAGACGTGAAATGTTGTTGGCTATATCGTCGTTGATCCATGTAACGAGGTATGTCCCATCATCCATTGAGGTAGAGGATACACTTCGGTTTATGCCTTTCGATGCTTGCAATTGAATAGCTGGTCCAAATGTCCAACCTGTATCACTAAGGAGCACCTTTCTGAAATAGTTCTCAACCGTATTCAATGCGGGATCCAGTCCGTTCCACACAATTGCTGCGCTTTTGAGGTCGCGCGCAACGGCAATTGTTGGAACACCATCAATTAAATCGTCTGTGATATCTGCTGGTCTTGGCAACTTGATAACACGCTGTGTGGCTGCATCATACAATGCGGCGTGAATGTTTTCTGTCCGAAGCAGATCATTATACTGCAAAGACCCCGGCGTATTGTATGCATCTACATCATTTTGCACCCATGCAATCAATGCACTACCGTCATTTCCGAGAAGCTCAACAGTAGGGTTATGCATTGCATTGCGATTATCCGCTATAACCGCTGTCGGAATGAGCGAATGCGTAGACTGGTCTAAAGTTGAAAGCACAAGACGTCCGTTACGTCCGAGCAACGACTGTTCGAGATGAACCGTTACTAGCTGGGAATCGTTGGCACCGATATCCGGTGCAGGTCTGTAAAATGGCGTCTCTTCTGGCAGCTTCGATATCTGCTGAATGATCTGAACTTGATCGTGCTTTTTCGATGCCTCACTAGTGGTAAAGACAGATTCCCATGATTCGTCAAACACAAGGTATGACGGTGTAATGCGAGGATCATAGAGATGAAGCATTCGCCCCTTGAACAAATCGATATTGATGATTCCAAAGAACAGTGAGAGCTCTAGGTTGAACCATCGGCTGTAGTTCAGTCTTGTAGGGTAATAGTTGTATTCAGCACTCGCAACCGGACCCCGGAAGATAGATCCCGAGGCAAACATGTAATCGTCAGTAACAGATGCACCTATACCTATAAGGCCGAGCATACTGGCTTCGATTCCACCACCGCCTGTAAGCGTAAACGCAACAGACTGACTCGTTGGGAACTCGTCTTGTTCTGTCTTAGATGTAGGCACTTCTTCACCAACGTGAACCAAAGCCCCTTTATCCTCCGTCCCAATGTTTACTGTTGATAGATGCTGAACTTTACTGTCGATTGTAAAGGTAGGTTCGATCTGTAGAATGCCACCAGATGCAACAATTGTAGCTGTCTTGATTAGGCGCTCCATTGTTTCGGCTGTCTCTTTGATCCA
>JBKCLO010000004.1:0-53473 GCA_046300675.1 Ignavibacteria bacterium | reverse complement strand
CCGGCTTGCCAAGGACATTGGAGAGGAGCGTGCCTATCATGTGTATTCGATCATGATGGCCAAGCTGTTTGCCAATCTTGCTGCGGGCTCTGGCTATGATGTGTGCGCATGTGTCGACGGCGACATAACCCTTGTCCAGGCCGGAACCGTTGGTCCAATCAAACAACACGGTGCGTCGCTCGGCGAGCGGATCATCAATGCCATGAAGGACTGCACTTCGTATCCAGTGCAGATTGTTATCGGTTCCGACACCCCAAACATCAGTGCCCAGATCATCCACCAGGCCATCACAAACCTCGATACTACCGATGTTGTGATCGGCCCAGCACATGACGGAGGGTACTATCTCATCGGCATGAAGCAACTACATGAGGGGCTGTTTGAAGGCATCTCCTGGAGCACCGAACACGTGCTTGAGCAGACACTTGAGCGTGCGACATCAGCCGGACTCTCTGTTGTCCACCTGCCTGTGCTGCGCGATATCGACACAGTTGATGACCTTACTGCGGTAATGCCAGAGTTACTCTCGCAGTGATGCAGTAGATTCGCTCCATGCATGTTGTCATCATCGGTAATGGTGTTGCCGGAGTCACGGCCGCGCGCAAATTGCGTGAGCTCAGTGATTACGAAGTAACGATCGTATCAGGTGAAGCCCCTTACCATTTCTCGCGTCCTGCGATGATGTATGTCTCGCTCGGACAGCTTGAGCGTGAGCACATTCAGCCCTATCGCAATGAAGAGTGGGATAGGATGGGCATACGGCTTGTGCATGATACATGTATGCACATCGATGCGCAGCGCAAGACCTGTAGTTTGAGCAGCGGAACAACCATGCAGGGCGGTGCCATTGTGCTTGCAACGGGCGCAAAGCCACGATTACTCAAGGCATCGATTGCTTCGCATCGCACGGTGATCACGTACTCCCGGCTGTCAGATATTGATGCACTTGAGGCGGCCATGCGCAGCTGCAAGCGTGCGGCAGTAGTGGGAGGAGGTTTGATTGGCGCAGAGGTTGCCGAGATTCTCGTGGCCCATGGGATTCCTACCACGTGGTTCATTCGTGAATCAGGGGTCTATGCGAGCCACCTTCCCGATGAAGAATCACAACTTCTCACCAAGCATGTTCGAGAGCGTGGCATAGACGTGCGCACGAATGTGTTGGTCTCATCTGACGATGTCTTTGAAGATACAGACCTCGTTGTGGTCGCCATAGGCATGGAGCCGAGGATGTCGTTAGCTGAGCAGGCAGGGATCGCATGCGCCTCTGGCATCGTCGTCAACGAAAAGTTCGAGACAAGTGCCAAGGGAGTCTTTGCCGTTGGAGATTGTGCCCAACTACCGTGGGGGGGCAGTCAAGGATGGTACGTTGGACGAGATCATGGTGCAGCACTGGCCGAAATCCTAACCAAGCAATCGTCAGCATATACACCACCACTCTACTACAACAGTGCCAAGTTCTTTGATGTGGAATGGCAGGTCTATGGTACAGTTCCACGAGATGATGTCAGCACGTTCTTGTGGATGGATTTGCAGCAGACGCGTTGTCTGCGAATTGCGCACGCCACAGATGGTTCGATCGTTGGAATACATGCCTTGGGCATACGTCTGCGCCAAAGCATCTGCAGCGAGTGGATCATGCAGGGTCGGGATGTGGACTATGTTCGACGAAACATAGGTGCTGCGTTGTTCGATCCACAGCTTTCAACGAGAGTACATCTATGACGCCGGTACAGATTACAATACCCGCCGCAGCTGTTAATACTGCGCCAATGTTATCATCGCTTCGCAATAGGGGGTTGATGGCCTATGGGCTGGGCATCGCTCTGACCTCGTTGTATAGCATAGTCTACTGGCGACCTGAGACGTTTGGTGCACCGCAGACGGTGTGGTTTTGGTACAGCGTAGTCTACACACTTGTGGTATGCATGTTTGGTGCCAAGAAGATCATCGACTACCGCAACGACCGCTATCAGATGCTGCGCACGGTCTCGCTTGTTACAGTTCAACTGCTGCTCGCATTCATACTGCCGAACATGCTTCGCCACAGCGGACATGGCGAGTTTTACTTCAGCTACTTTTGGCCCTTGAAGCCCGAGTATCTTTTCCCGTCAACACTGCATTCACTCATCGACAGTCCAGACAGGCTTCGTGTCTTTATGGGATGGTGGAGTGTGATCATGCTTGTTGTTGCAACGCCTGTGCTGACCTACTTCTATGGCAAGCGCTGGTACTGCTCATGGGTCTGCGGATGCGGCGCATTGGCCGAGACAGCCGGGGATTCGTTCCGCCATCTCAGCAGCAAAAGCCCCCTATCGTGGACGATTGAACGGCGGACGATCTATCCAGTCTTGATGTTCATTACCATTATCACAGCACTGCTGTGGTATGTCGATGCGAATCCGGATCCGACATTGCAGGCCTATGCTGAGACAGCCAATCGGATCTATGGTTTTGTTATCGGTGGACTGTTCTCGGGTGTCGTTGGTGTAGGCTTCTATCCGATTCTTGGCTCACGCGTATGGTGCCGATTTGGATGTCCAATGGCTGCACTGCTTGGAATTCTGCAGAAGTACGCATCGCGATTCCGCATCGAGACCAACCAGGGCCAGTGCATTTCTTGCGGCAACTGCAGCACCTACTGCGAGATGGGCATCGATGTGCGGTCCTATGCCCAGGAAGGCAAGGACATCAAGCGTGCCTCATGCGTAGGCTGCGGAGTATGCGTTAGTGTGTGTCCGCGCGGCGTTCTGCGAGCCTCTTAACGTATGCCATACCACTGTTTTGCATCCTGCTTCATCTGCACAAGTTCTGTCTTGAGCAGATACATCATGTGTCCGGCCTTGTAGTACGACATCGATACGTTCTTGCGCAGAGATTCCGGCAGACCAAGATGCGAGAATGTGTACTCTGTGCCGTAGAATGGTGTAGCCAGGTCGTAGTAACCGTTGAGCACCCAGACACGAAGCGATGGATTCATCTGAACTGCGTTGCGAAGACGTGGTCCAACATTCAGGTATTCATTTTGGACGTTTGAATAGTCCCATGGCCAGACACGTCCGGTCAACACTTCATATGGCAGTGTTGTCTTTACGCCGAGCTCGCGCGTAAGGTAGTCGTTGATGCAGGTTGAAAAGCAGCCGGCAATCGTTGGATGGTGCGACGGATCGCGTTCCATGGACTCACCCAAACGGTCGGCAATTGTTCCGGTATAGCGGCTGTCGAAGCGACCGATTACCTGCCCCCTATCGCGGAGAAGTTCTTGACAGAAGCGGAAGATAACTGGGCGCAGTTCGGCCTTATCGAGATACTCCCTCGAAAGGCCTGTAAAGCGTGCAAGTTTCTCGATCGTAGATGTGCGCTCCTCCGGCGTCATCATCCACCCCTTCATCAGCATCTGTGTGTAGGTCGTGCTGGCAAAGACACGTGCTGATTCAACAACGGTCTCAAGTGGCATTGCCAGCAGGTCTGGCGGAAGGCGCTTATGGTACCAGGCAGATGCGGTATAGGTTGGAAGGAACGTGGCAAACGGCAAATCGTTGCCGTCGTTGAAGTCTATGGTCTGGAAGTTCAATACAGCACTTACGAGGATCACCCCGTTGAGATACATCCCGTACTTCGACTGCACGTGCTCAGAGAGCGCACTGGCACGCGTGGTTCCATACGACTCGCCAATCAGGTACTTCGGAGAAGACCAGCGCTTGTTATCCGAAACCCAGCGGCGTATAAACTCACCAACCGACTCGATGTCCTGATTGTATCCATGGAACTGTTTGGCCGATTTGTCATCGACGGCACGCGAGAAGCCCGTGCTCACCGGGTCGATGAAGACCATGTCCGTCAGGTCGAGCCATGACTGATCGTTGTCGACGAGTTTGTATGGTGGAGGCAGCGTCGTGCCGTCATCGTTCATAAGAACACGGCGCGGTCCAAGCACGCCAAGATGCAGCCAAACGCTTGAGGAGCCTGGTCCGCCATTGAAAGAGAATGTCAGGGGGCGAGCAGATGCGTCAGTGACGCCACTTTTCGTGTAGGCGATAAAGAACACATTCGCGCGCAGCGTACCGTCTTCCTGGACCAGCTTGAGGTGGCCGACGGTCGTTTGATAGTCGATCTTCTTACCATCGATGGTGATGCTGTGGTTGGTCGTGGTGGGCTCGTGAATGATAGGCACAGCCGCTTTTGGGGGCTTTTCATCTTCGCCTGCACGCAGCGCAAAGCATTGGATAACAAGCAGCGAGATAGTAAGCAGGTGCTTCATACTGTTAGAGCCCACGTGTTGATTCTTCATGAATATACTTTGCTACTTCGGTAAGGCTGCCTGTCTCACGGAATACGCGCAGCTGTCTGTCTGCGCCAGAGCCCATCTCCATGATCTCGTAGATGTATTCAACATGCTGTCGTGATCCAAGATCATCTACAACGTCGTCTACAAACAGCAGCAGTTCTTTGATCAGTTCGCGTGCAGGCATCTCGCGCTGACGTCCCCAATCGATGAGCTTGCCATCGAGGCCATAGCGCACGGCGCGCCACTTGTTCTCCATGAGAAGTGATCGACGATACTCACGGAACGAAAGATTCTTCTCATACAATGAGTAGAGTTTTGCAGCCACTGCCTGACAGATCGCTGCGATGGCAATGGTTTCTTCAATGCGCATCGGAAGGTCGCAGATCCGCACTTCAAGTGTTGGAAAGAATGGGTGCGGACGAATATCCCACCATATTTTCTTGGCATTATCGATCGAGCCCGTCTTCACGAGCAGGTTCACATAGTTCTGATACTCACCATAACTCGAGAAGAGGTCGGGAAGAGCCGTACGCGGAAAGCGTTCAAAAATCTTCGAACGGTAAGACTTTAAACCAGTATCGATTCCTTCCCAGAATGGAGAATTGGTACTGATCGCCAGAATATGCGGCATGAAGTAGCGCATCTCATTCATGAGCTGTATCTGCACTTCGCGATTTTCGATGCCGATATGGACATGCATACCGAAGATCAGGAGCGAGCGCGCAAGTACCTGCATGTCTTCGACAAGGATCTTGTAGCGCTCATCAGGGTAGATCTCTTGGTCTTCCCAACGTGCAAACGGATGCGTAGATGCTGCGCCGATACAAAGGCCATTCTGCTTGGCGAGGTTTGATACAATACCACGAATCTTCTTTACCTCTGCGTAGGCCTCTGAGGCATTCTTGCAGATGCCGGTGCCGATCTCCAGCATCGAACCATGCATCTCGGGTTTGATGTGCTCATGCAGCACTTCTTGCCCCTTGCTCAGAAGTCCCAGCTCAACGTGCGACGTTAGATCGTACGTTTTGGGGTCAAGAACCATATACTCTTCTTCGATGCCCAACGTAAAGCTAGGTCGCTCGTACGGATTGGAGGGGTCGAACGAAATTCCTACGTCTTCTGATGCCATGGAGTTCTGTATCCTTTACAAGTGCTCGAAGATAGGCACTTCAACTTCCGACTGCAACGAATCGGGCAGATGTTCGTCGTATACTTGCGATATGGCAGAATTCAGCATCGAAGGTAATGGCAGACTCGAGCGCACGGCCGTGTATTTCAACGGACAACAGCTCGATGGTGTGCGCGAAGTGTTCATCAACATCAGCGAGGATGGGGAGTTTGACGTATTACTGATGTACGTCGGGTCCGATGGACAGTCCTACACGAAGAATGTGTTCACGGATTACTTGGATAACATTCAGACAGAGCCTGCAGGCTTCACAGAAGAAGAAGCGCAGTCTTTGAATCTTCTGACCATCGTAAGCGACGGCACCCTAGACTCGACAGTTGTGGCGCGAAATCACGAAGAGCAGTTCGGAGTTACACAGCTCTACGTGCACATAAAAGCCCCATCTGTGCAGGAGGGAGGGGGCTTGCGCAGCTGGTTTGGTGGGGCAAAGAGCATCCCCGAGCGTGCCGAGTTCGTTGCTGAGATAACATATCGTGAAAACAATGGTGAACTGACCACTGAAGGTGTATTCTAATATGAAACGTTGGATTGCAATAGCGGCCCTTATCATCGGACTCACGACATGGGTTGTGCCCGCAGATCTACTTGCTCAACGAAGAGGCGGCTCGTTTGGCGGCAGCCGAGGCGGTGGGTACGGAAGAAGCTTTGGCAGAAGTTATGGCGGTGGTTCACGCTCGTTTGGCGGCAGCCGCACCTCGCCCAATCGGCCAAATGCACCATCGCAGCGGGGCACCGGGTATTCAGCGCCTGCGCCAAAGAACTCATTCGGGGGTTCGCGTATGTCACGTCCAGCCGACTACACAGGCCGTTATGGCGTGCCTCGTTCGACTGAACGGCGCTCCATGCCTGGCGCGAACGGCACGCAGAACAACTACGTGGTCAATAGGTACGGAGGGATGGGCGACGGCTTTATGATGGGCTATATGATGGGAAGTATCCCGTGGTATTGGTCCATGCCCTTCCATCCTGCATACTACTATTCGCGTCCGCACACAGTTGTCAATCCCGATGGCACTACGGGTGTGTATCCAGGAACGTTCCAATGGGGATCGCTCTTTATGACACTGTTGGTGATCGGTGCAATCGGCTTTGTGATCTACATATGGCTCAAAAACAAACGTCGCCGTCTGAGCTACGCGCAAGCGTATGATTCAGACGACGACGCTCGAAAGAGTTCGTTTATGTAAGGGGCTGCAAAGCCCCTTCTTTTTATCGGGTAATCTCAAGTGTGGTAGAACGAACTGCCATGCCGTGCTGGAGAACCAATTGGTAGCTGCCGATCGGCAGGCCGTCGAGCGGGATTGATGTTGTACCGGCCTCGACTGGCAATGATGCAGCGATCTTCCCATCAAGTGTTACAAGTCGCATGTGTGAGGGGGCCCCTACGGTAACCATTACGTGCGATGCCGCTGGATTTGGCCACACTTGCACTGCGCCCATCGCGAGTTGATCTTCCTGCACAGACGTTGGAATGAGCACTCTGGCAGTAAGTGGAAGTTCTATCGCCGCGGGCGTGCCGTTGGAGCTAACACGCAGCTTGGCGCTGTATGATCCTGTATCTGAAGCAGCGCAACGCAGAGGTATCGTAATCGTGCTGCCTGCAAGAACTGTTGTCTTCGGGGGAGTCGTGATCGTGAACGCAGACGTTGGTGTTGTTCCCTGTGGAAGGATATCAAAGGCGCTGATCGTTAGGTCCGATGTTCCGTTGTTACGCACTGTGGCTGTGCGTGTGCGGTTCTGACCCGGCTCCATGTTGCCGAAGGCAACTTCTGTTGCAGTGAATGCTGGAAGTTTCGGACCGTTGACTCCCGCATAGCGGTATTGGAGCAGTGCGACCTCGTTTCCGCAGAACACAACCGACGGACGGCTAAGCACGTTTGCAGCTGTTCCGCGCACGCCGGAGACAGGCTTCGAAAGCACTGGCGTCCAGTCTTGACCACTGTTATCTGATGCGAACGTTTCGCCAAGATTGCAGACAAGCAGATGGTGGCCCGGATTTGCCGCCACCATGACTGGTGTTACACCCCACGTGTTAATGTCGACGGCCACAGCCTTCCAGTTCAGTCCGCCGTTGGCAGAATAAGCTGTGCGATATGGTGCATCATTGGCGCTGCTTGTGCGATATAATAGCACACCGTTTGTGCTGTCTCGAAAAGCGATTGAAACGATCTTTGCTCCCGATACACCCAACGAGCCCTGCGCCCAAGACTGTCCGCGATTGAGAGTGTAGATGACACGTCCCGTTGACGTTCCAAACCAAACTGCGTCGCCCCATACCGAGACACTGCCGGTAACAATTGTTTCATTTGTTGTCGAGATCGGAGAGCCGGTTGCCTGTGACCAGGCACCGCCACCATTTGTGGTGCGTCCGACGCCGAACTTTCCGGAAACCGGGTTTCCTACCACGATGCCGTTCGTTGCATCGAACATGGCTATGCCAACAACCGACGTGGCATATGTGCTGATGTCTGTCGTAGACCATGATCCGCCGCCATTTGTCGAGCGCGAGACCGACGCTTTGCCGCTGTTCTGTCCGCCTATAACGACCAGGTTGGCATTAACTGCATCGAGAGCTGCTGCCGTGAACGGCGGGCTTACCAAGCCTCCGTTAGCACCAACTGCACGGAGCATAGCGCGTTGGTTGAAGTATGTCCCGGTTGCATACAGCGAGCCATCATCTGTGTAATCGATCTTGTCCCATGTAGCACCCGGCACAGCGGCTATCATGCTGAATGCATTTGACGTAGGCAGTTCCACAGGAATCTCGACGATCTCATGATTTGTATACGTACCGCTACTGATGGCCAGCGAAACACGTATAGAGTGCGAATACCATGGGAACCGCTGATCCAGCTGAACATCAAACGATGCGGTGCCTTCGGCGTTGCGTGCAAGGTTGCCAAGCGCAATGGAGCTCGTTGTGAACTGCTTTACCTGACCGTCAAGAATCGTTGGTGTTACCATTACGCTTGCTGCGTCGGCAAGTACGTTCTTGAGCACGATCTTGATTGTTGTGCGGTCATACGTAGTGATCTTACCTGTTGCAGAACCACCAATAGAAGCTGAAGAAAGCATGATTCCGGGCATCCTATCGCCCGCTGTAAAGGATGCGTTTGTGCGCAATGCCCGCTCAGCGTTAACTCGGCCCCAATAGAGCGGACGGTTGGCAGCTGTTATGCCAACCATCATGTCTACAGTTCCGCGAATCTGAGCATAGATCATTTCCGGAGTCCAGTCGGGATGCAACGACTTAACAAGTCCTGCAACTCCTGCAGTAAGGGGGCTTGCAAAGGATGTGCCCGTGAGGCCGCGATATTGGTTGCCATGATAGGTGCTCAAGATATTCTCACCCGGAGCATACACCGCTACGTTCATGCCGTAGTTAGAAAAATCCGAAACACGGTTGCCGCTGCCATGTGAGCCCACGCTGAGAACTCCGTCTAGGCTGGAGGGGGACTGCAGGTACGAGTCGTTATTGAGCCCGTCGTTACCTGAAGCCGCAACTACGAGCGCTCCCTTGCTTGTTGCATAGTCGATGATGTCTTGTGCACCAGGATCGATGCCGGGGCCACCCCATGAGCAGTTGATAATGTCAGCTCCGAGATCTGCTGCATAGGCGATGGCATCATAGCCGCGCAAAAGACCGCGTACTGAAGGGTTGTCTGAGCCAATCTTGATGGGAATGATCTTACAGTTGTAGCCGCTGCTGGCAACACCCTTGGCATTATTTGTTGTTGCGCCTGAGCAACCGCCAACCACAGTGCCATGGCCGTTGTTGTCGTTTACGGAAACGCCGGTTACGATGCGGGCATCATTATCGGGCTTGATGATCCCTGACTGCGCCTCTGCACTTGTGATGTTGCCGACGAAGTCCCAGCCTCGCACATCATCAACATAGCCGTTACCATCGTCGTCCTTGTTGTTGGCAGGAATCTCCTTCGGATTCGTCCAGATATTGGCAGTAAGGTCTTCGTGCTGCCAGTCGGTGCCGGAATCAACGATGGCGATGACCACCGTGGCCGACCCCTTGTTCAGATCCCAAGCCTTGTCCAAGCCCATCTGGGTAAGCCAAGGCTGCTGCGTGTAACGTGTATCGTTTGGTGTATGATAGAGCTGATGGATGCGCACGGGCACGGCATACTCCACATCGGGATTGTCCATGAGTTTAGCGCATGCATCGAACGCATCAAGGGGCTCTGTGTACGTGACGCGGTAGATACGGTCGAGGCCGATACGGGAACCAACTTCACCATCGTGTATGGTTTCAAACGCAGAGTTGATCTCCTTAACGTTCAAGGCGGCTAGGTCCCTGTTTAACGGGCTTTCGCCAAGTGTAGTTTGGCTTTTCATGGCACCACGATGGGCTTTGGTTTTGACCAGGATCATCCCCTGCACATACGTCCCAATCTCTGGTCGTTCGATCTTGATCGCCGAGGCCGGTCGGATGCGTCCATTGGGGAGGGAGAGCGCTTGGCGTTGCACCAGGTAGGCATCCTGTCCGGGCAAAAGCCCAGCTGCTGCAGGTAGCACATGAACGATAACTGCGAGTAACATGGCGGTGATGCGCATTTTGGGGAGTCCAAGTAGTAGGGAATACGTGGTTCGAGACGAAAAACTGCCCTGCATGTTACTGAATTTGCCGTAGCCACGAAAAAAAAGGCCATTTTTGCCCTCCGGGGTGTAACCAATCCTTGTTCGGTGGTTTCTTCCCCTCAGATTCGATGATGCAGATTCAACATCCTTAAACCATACGGATGCAGAAAACGTCAACATCGAAACACACACAACACGGCAATTACTCACCAACCTTTTTTGAAAGGGTACAGTTATGAAGAACAACATGTTCAAGGCATTTGCCCTTGCAGCGTTCTCTGCAGCAGCACTCGGACTGACAGCATGTTCAGACTTTGGAACATGTCCTGCAGATCCGTCAGCAATCACCATGGAATTGCCAACAACGTTCGAGTTGAACGGCACTCCTACGGAGTTCACGGACGCAACACTCGAAATGCCGATGGCAGTTGAAGTGCGTCCAGACAAGGACAAGAATGTACGCAGCCCGTTCGACCGACTGCTCGCAGCGTTGAAGCTCAATGAACGGCAGCAGGGACGTGTGGCAGAACTGCAAGAAGCTCACAAGGCATGTGCAAAGGCAGCACTCGAAGCACTTCGTGCAGCAGAGCGCGCCCTGCTTGCCAAGGCGAAAGCCGAAGTAGAAGCTGTAAAGGCAGAAGTTGCTGCCGGTACAAAGACAAAGGAAGAAGCTCGCGCAGCTATCCGTGGAATCAACAAGTCAACACGCGAAGCTCTCAAGAACCTACCTGAGCGCGCAGCTGCTCGTGAGGCAATGAAGGCTTGTGATGATGCATTCCTGACGGGACTCCGCAGTATTCTCACAGAAGACCAGATTGCTATCCTTGAGAAGTTCCTTGCAGACCGCGCTGCTCGCGGAGATCGCAAGTCAGACGACGGCAAGGGTCCACGCGATGGTGATGACAAGGGACCACGTGATGGCGACAAGGGCGGGAACACTGGTGGCGACAGCACAGGTACTGGTTCAACTGGTGGTCGCGGTCGCGGTTAATCCAACCCCGACATTACCGACAACGTAAACAAAATGATGCCCATCGTTGCACTGCAGCGATGGGCATCGTCGTAGATTGCAGTCGTATATGATGAATCTCTTTTCTGCGTTTGGCCGCATTGTCATAGCCATACTCTCCGAGGTAGGACAGATCGTCCAGCTTCTCGGCAATATCGTCCGCTACTTCCCGCGAGTTTTTGCTGATAGGGGGCTGGTGCTTGAGCAAATGAAGATCGTGGGCGCAGACTCGCTTCCTCTGGTTATCCTTGTGGGCTCTTTCACCGGCGCCATCGCGGCACTGCAGGCAACGAACTTGTTCGCCAAATTCAATCTTATTGGCATTGCCCGCCCCTTTATCGGGGGATCTATTGCAACTGTTGTCTTTACCGAACTTACACCAGTGCTCACTGCACTGGTAATTGCCGGACGTGTAGGCGGCGCAATCGCAGCCCAGATCGGTACGATGAAAGTATCCGAGCAGATCGACGCGCTCGACATGATGGCCATCGACAAGGCGCGCTACCTCGGTATGCCTCGCGTTATGGCTGCTATCACCATGATGCCCGTTCTGGCCGTGTTCTCGAATGCCGTGGCTTTGGTAGGAGCATACATCCTTACGCGCATTGAGTTCGGGTTTAGCATGCAGCTGTTCTTTATGTCGATCCAGCAGTTCTTCAGCATTGAGGAGATCATGCGAGGCGTGCTCAAATCGTTTGTGTTCGGAGGATTTACCGCCCTAATTGGATGCCACGTAGGTTTCCAGACCGACGGTGGTGCAGAGGGCGTAGGTAAGTCTACGGTTCGGGCTTTTACTATCTCAGCGGCAAGCATCCTGGTGATTGATGCGGTCTTCGGCATTATCCTGTAAGACTCCTACCAGACTGCCATTATGACTCATTTCGTGAAGAAATGACAGCTCTAGAGCTGCGGCATTGCCATCTTTTCACTTGTTGATGGCATCTAGACCCTCTATTTTCGCGTCCTGGTAAACATTGTTAGCACTCGCACATGAAGAGTGCTAACAAATCGTCAATGCCGAATATTCAAAACTCAATAACATGTTTCACTCGTATTACTGGAGAACTCCATGAGTTTGACGCCATTGCACGATCGCGTGCTTGTAAAGCCTGCCGAGGCAGAAGAAGTAACTAAGGGCGGCATCATCATTCCTGATACAGCCAAGGAAAAGCCTATGCAGGGCTCGATCGTAGCTGTTGGAGCAGGGAAGCAACTCGAAAGCGGATCTGTTACGCCGATGCAGGTCAAGGTTGGAGACAAGGTATTGTACGGCAAGTATGCCGGCACGGAGATCAGCATCGACGGAGAGGACTATCTGATCATGCGCGAAGCCGACATCTTCGGCATCGTGGCCTAATGCCAGCCCCTTTCATAACAACGATCATTTTTTACAAGGAATACTACCAATGTCAAGCAAGATCATAACGTTTGATGTTGATGCACGCGCCGCTCTGAAGCGTGGCGTAGATCAACTCGCAGATGCAGTCAAGGTAACACTCGGCCCGAAGGGTCGCAATGTTGTTATCGACAAGAAGTTCGGTGCGCCAACAATCACCAAGGATGGTGTTACAGTTGCAAAGGAAGTTGAACTCGAAGACCCAATCGAGAATCTGGGTGCGTCGATGGTTCGCGAGGTTGCCTCGAAGACCAACGATATCGCCGGTGACGGCACAACAACGGCCACGGTACTGGCGCAAGCCATTGTTGCCGAAGGTCTCAAGAATGTTACAGCTGGCGCAAACCCAATGGACCTCAAGCGCGGCATCGACCTTGCAGTTACAGCAGTTCACGAAGGTCTGCGCGAGCTCTCACGTCCAGTTCCAGGAAAGAAGGAGATCGCTCAAGTTGGAACGATCTCGGCCAACAACGACTCCACAATCGGAAACCTGATTGCCGATGCCATGGATAAGGTTGGCAAGGACGGCGTTATCACTGTTGAAGAAGCCAAGGGTACAGAAACATCTGTAGACGTCGTAGAAGGTATGCAGTTCGATCGCGGCTATCTATCACCGTATTTCGTGACAGATGCCGATACAATGGAATGCGTACTTGAGAACCCGTATATCTTGATCCACGATAAGAAGGTCGGTGCGATCAAGGATCTGCTCCCGGTCCTCGAAAAGACAGCTCAAGCCGGACGTGCGCTTCTGATCATCGCCGAAGACATCGAAGGCGAAGCTCTCGCAACGTTGGTTGTAAACCGTCTGCGCGGAACTCTCAAGATCGCAGCCGTGAAGGCTCCAGGCTTTGGTGATCGCCGCAAGGCCATGCTCGAAGACATTGCCATTCTCACAGGTGGTATGGTGGTATCGGAAGAAAAGGGATACAAACTCGAGAGCACAACCCTGCAGCACCTGGGCACAGCTAAGCGTATTGCGATCGACAAAGACAATACCACGATCGTAGAAGGTGCTGGCAGCTCAGACGACATCAAGAAGCGCATCAACGAGATCAAGGCGCAGATCGATAAGACAACAAGCGACTATGATCGCGAGAAGCTCCAAGAGCGCCTTGCAAAGCTCTCCGGCGGTGTGGCAGTTCTCAAGATCGGTGCGGCCACAGAAGTTGAGATGAAGGAAAAGAAAGCACGTGTAGAAGACGCCCTCCATGCCACACGCGCTGCCGTAGAGGAAGGTATCGTTCCTGGTGGCGGTGTTGCATATCTGCGCACGCTGGGCAAGCTCGATGGCCTTGTAACGGAGAATAATGACCAGGTAACAGGTATCAATATTATTCGTCGTGCCGTCGAAGCTCCGATCCGTCAGATCCTTGACAACGCAGGTCTCGAAGGTTCGGTGATCGTAGCGAAGATCAAGGAAGGCTCTGGAACATTCGGTTACAACGCATATTCTGAGCAGTTCGAAGATCTCATCGAAGCAGGTGTGATCGACCCAACGAAGGTAGCCCGTGTTGCTCTGGAGAATGCGGCATCTGTTGCATCACTTCTGATCACAACAGAGGCAACGATCGTTGAAAGGCCTGAGAAGAAGGACGCTGCTCCGCACCCACACGGTGGCGGAATGGACATGTACTAAGGTCGTTGAACAGATTACCTATTCGGGGCCGAGTGGAACAATGCCGCTCGGCCCCGTCTGTTTTTGGTTGTAAGGTAGAACGCAGGTGCTAATTTCGTTCCATGGGTTATTCCTCATGGTATTCTGCAATAGCAAAGACCACATCGCGCATAACCGGCAGACCAATTGTGTTTGTCTCTGCGGTAATGCTGATACTGGCATGGATGGTTACCGGCCCCATCTTTGGTTTTAGCGATACGTGGCAGCTGGTGATCAATACAGCCACAACCATCCTAACATTCCTCATGGTGTTCCTGATCCAGAACACGCAGAATCGAGACACAGAGGCAATACACCTCAAACTCGACGAGTTGATCCGAGTAACGCAGGGGGCTCACAATGCCCTGATGGACCTGGAAGAGATGGATGAATCTCAGCTTGATGAGTTCCGACAGAAGTATGAGGCGCTTGCTCAACAGGCTCGTTTAGATATCCAATCAGGCGATTCAGATACTGGTGCGCCAGATGTGTAATGTAAGATTCGCAGACACTTTCTAATTTTATGCTCCGCTCGACAACAGGCATCTAACTCACGTCTTTTTCACCTCATCAGCAATGACATACTTCGACGCACATTCGCATCGTCGTTCTTCCGACCCTTCGACAACCACACTTGTTTGTGTCCGCATCAATGCGTCGACAGAAGTATTCGAAACCGATGGTATCTGCACGGTCGGACTGCATCCGTGGGATGTCACAGAAGACTGGCGTGATGTTGTTGAGATCGTCGAAGACCTCACGCAAGAAGAGCTTGTCAAAGGCATCGGCGAGGTTGGATTAGACAGATCCTGTAATGCCCCTTGGCAGCATCAGGTTGATGCCTTTGAATACATTGCAGACATGGCAGAGCGCGTTTCAAAGCCCCTTGTCATCCACTGTGTTAAGGCACATGATGAGCTGCTTCGTGTGCACAAGTTCGTGAACCCTGTCCAGCCGTGGGTTCTGCATGGATTCGTCAAAGGAGCCGAACTTGCGCGCCAGTGCCTTGATGCCGGCATGTACCTATCGTTCGGGCCTGCAGTCTTTAAAGAATCTGCCTCTCTGATCGAAGCACTCAAGCTCTGTCCGTCTGATCGGTTGTTGGTAGAGACAGACAACGATGATGCACCGATTGCACAGGTTTATGCTGCCGTTGCAACCGTGCGCGGTATCACCACAGAGGAGCTATGCGCGATCCAGCAGCAGAATTTCGAAACCGTCTTCAAGCGATGACCGATGCGGGATGGACTTCCCGCACACGGTTGATCCTGGGTGATGAAGCAGTCGATAGATTCGCTCAAAAGAATGTGCTTGTTGTTGGACTCGGTGGAGTAGGCTCGTTTGCCGCCGAGTTTATCGCCCGGGCAGGAATAGGGCGCATCACTATTGTCGATGCAGATGTTGTAGATCCGTCAAATCGTAACCGTCAGCTCCCGGCCCTGCGCAGCACCGAGGGTAGATTCAAAACCGAAGTCATGCGCGAACGTCTGCACGACATCAACCAAGACCTTCAGCTTACGGTGATTCGGGAGTTTATAACCGCTCATAGCGTGGATCGCCTGCTTGCTGGCTCGTTTGACTATGTGGTTGATGCCATCGACTCGCTCGCACCAAAGGTGGCTCTTCTACATGCTGCACACCGTCTTGGATTTAAAGTCGTTAGCTCCATGGGGGCAGGGGGCAAGATGGACCCCACAATGATTCGGATTGCCGATATCGCACAATCACAGAAATGTCCGCTCGCGCGATTCGTTCGCAAGCGTCTGCATCGTGTGGGAATCTATGAGGGCATAACTGCCGTCTACTCCCTCGAAGAGACTGAGCATGGCTCTCTGATGTTCACCGATGGTGCCAACAACAAGAAGTCTGCATTCGGCACCGTGCCCTACATACCTGCAGCTTTTGGCGGTGCATGCGCCAGTGTTGTCATTCGCGACCTTGCCGGAAAGTTCGCCTGATGCATGTGCATATCGTTGGCTTCGGTATTGCCGGTGCGCTGCTAGCGCGCGAACTATTGGCGCGTGGGGTTCGCGTTACTGCCAATGATGTTGCAGACCCCGAAAGTTCGTCGCTTGTTGCAGCAGGAATGATCACGCCGATAACCGGTAAACGACTCAAGCCAACGTGGCGTGGTCCCGAGCTGACGCAGATCGCTAAACACGTTTATCAAGAGGTCGAACACGAATCAGGCCGCCAGCTCTGGCACGACTGGCTGCTTCGACGTGTGTTCCGCGAGCCGCAGATGCAGACATGGTTTGAGGAGCGTCGCTCGAGAAACGAGTTTGATCACCTCGATGTGCGTGCTATTGCACCGGGTATGCATGATGGCACAAGCTTCCCACATGGCGGCTTTGAACATGCAGGAGTGGCAACAGTAGACCTGGCAACATTCATCAAGCAGGTGGCAACCCGGGTCGAGTTCACAGTTGCCGTGCATGATCAGGCAGATGCCGTGGTCTGGTGCACAGGATACAAGGCCCTCTATCATGAGTTATGGTCGTGGCTGCCGATCGAACCGTCCAAGGGCGAGATCTTGGACGTTGTGATCAATGATCTACAAATCGACTATATCCTAACCAACGGAACGTGGATACTTCCAGTGATCGAGGGCGGTCAGCGCGTTGCCGGCCATTATAGAATTGGTGCAACACACGACTGGGACGATCACGATCCTATGCCCACGATGGCCGCTCGTGAGCATCTGCTTGAGCAGGTGCAGATGATAATCGATGCTGAGATCACGGTGATTGGGCATCGTGCCGCGATACGGCCTTCTACGCAGTTCAAACGTCCACTCGCAGGGTCCCACCCCAAGCAGACCTCGAGCTTTGTCTTCACGGGACTTGGCACCAAAGGTGCATTGCAGGGACCTTGGGCTGCGCAACAGCTGGCTGCGCATGTAGTCGATGGAGCGCCAATTGACCCGGAGATCGACTGCAATCGTTGGTGGAAGGAACGCTAATGGAGAACGCACTTACTGTGGTTGGCCGCAGACTTCGAGAGATTGTCAAAGCTGGAGACGTTGCCATAGATGCTACAGTGGGAAACGGATACGACACAAGGCTGTTAGCAGAATTAGTGGGCCCTCAAGGCGTTGTCTATGGATTTGATGTCCAACCAATGGCTATTGAGAGTGCGCGCCATGCCACTGCAGACGTGTCTGATGGCATCAGGTTTGTGCATGCCGGACACGAAAGCATGATCGAACACATAGATCAGAACCATGTTGGTGCGGTATCTGCAGTTGTGTTCAACCTGGGATATCTTCCCGGTGGCGACAAGTCTCTAACCACCTCTGCAGAGACAACCACGCTTGCTGTAGAAAAATCCCTTCAAGTGCTTCGTTCAGGAGGCGTGCTTACGGTGGTCTGCTATCGCCATCCCGAAGGCGACCGCGAACTATCTGCGCTGCGGGAGCTCATGCAGATATTGCCGCAATCCGAGTATACATGCATGGAAACGTCATTCGTCAACCAACGCGGGAATCCTCCGGTGGTTTTTGTTGTTCTCAAACTGTAATCATCCAGGACCCAAACCATGAAGACACTACTTTTTTCACTTCTTGCCCTTTTCACCATGAACACATCGTTCCATGATCTTAGTATCACGACAATTGACGGGGCTTCCCAGTCCTTGTCTGCATACAAGGGCAAGGTTGTCCTTGTTGTTAACGTAGCCTCCTTCTGCGGGTATACTAAGCAGTACGCACCTCTCGAGAAGCTCTATGAACAATACAAGGACAAGGGGCTTGTGGTTCTTGGTTTTCCGGCAAACGACTTTGGTGCGCAGGAACCAGGCTCAAACGAAGAGATCAAGCAGTTCTGCTCCGCGAAATTTGGTGTCTCATTTCCTTTAGCGGCCAAGGTCTCTGTCAAGGGAAGCGAGAAGGCTCCAGTGTATGAGTTCCTGACATCTGGCGGCGGGAATGCAGCTCTTGCGGGCGAGATCGGTTGGAACTTTGAGAAGTTTCTCATCGGTAAAGACGGCAAGATCATCACGCGGTACAAGAGTGGCGTCGATCCTATGGCCGCCAATGTGATCGCAGATGTTGAAAAGGCTCTTGCGCAGTAAGCCGATTCTGTAAGTTCGCAGCGTATGATATCTCTGAATACGCTGCTCAACATCCCTTGCCGCTTAGTGCTGGCCTCGCAATCACCGCGACGCAGTGCACTTATGCGACATGTGGGTTTTTCATTCGACACAATTGTTCCAAACGTCGACGAAGACAGCGTGCCCACAAGCATGCAACCTGCGTCGTATGTAGAGCACCTTGCTCTGCTGAAGGCCTCAACGGCTGCAGCAATTGTTCCTGATCAGGCCATTGTGATCGGCAGTGACACAACTGTCGTTTTGGACGGATGTGTGCTTAACAAGCCCCGCGACGAGGCCGATGCGTTTCGTATGCTCCGAACGCTCAGTGGACGCACACATACTGTTCATACCGGCCTAGCACTTGTTCATACAACGGGGTCATCAAAGCATCAGCGCGTTTCATCACGGGCCACGCACGTTACTTTTCGCGAGCTCAGCGATGGCGAGATACATGCCTACGTGGCATCTGGTTCGCCCCTTGACAAAGCAGGCGCCTATGGAATTCAGGATGATTTTGGTGCGGTGTTTGTGCATCGAGTAGAAGGATGCTACTACACCATCGTTGGGCTGCCGCTTGAGTTACTCTACACCGAACTGCGTGAACTTGTAAAGGGGCTTTGATGAATATTGGACTATGGGCACTTGTGGCCACCTGTTACGTGCTGGGCGGCATTCCCACAGCATGGATCGTGCGCAAACTGCAGCCCGGAGCCAACGATCTGCGCTCTGAAGGTTCCGGTAATATCGGTGCCCGTAATCTTTGGGATGTTGGCAACAGTAAGCTTGCCGCCATAGTGGTTGGTGTGCTTGATGCATTGAAGGGTGTGATGGCCATTCTTCTCGCGCAATGGATGCACGGTGCATGGTTCGAGGCTACTGCTTGGGCTGGTGTTGCCGTAGTCTTAGGCCATAACTACAGCGTATTCCTCGGTATGAAAGGTGGCAGGGGGCTGGCAACAGCTGTTGGCGTGTTTGTACTTGTAAACCCTATTGTCGTGATCATCTGGGGTATGACGTATCTGACTGGGTACTATGTGATTCGGCGCAACATTCATATCGCCTGCATGACTGCAATCATAGGCTCGACAGGGCTTGTATGGAGTTTGCCCAACAGTGCCTTAGTGCAGACAATGCAGGTTCAATGCTGGGATGTAACAGAACTTAGGCTGATGGTTGCAGGAGTTGCATTCGCACATTTCCTGCGCCACATAGAGCCCGTGCGAGCTGCAATTCAGGAAGCAGACGACGAAGATGAAACTAACTGATGCAGTGATATACACGCATCTATTGCGCACTCAAGAGGCACAGTTATAAGAACGCATCTCGGCTGCAGTGCCGAAGTGACGGTTGTATCGGTGATGTCGCGCAGCCGAGCTGCTATCTGCGCCAATGTTGATGGAGCCGCGATTTCGGCGCCGCAGAGAGCTATGCATGCAGCAGGCTCGATCGAGCCGCCAAGTCCTACCAGTGCTACGTTGATGTCCGTCGTGATGTCTTCGTTAGGTGCATGAACAACGACCATGTTCCCGTTCTTGGTGGCAATCTGCATTGCAGTATGCTCGCGCAGATGCGGTGATGCCAGTATGGCCTGAGCTCCGCGTGAGCTTGTATGAATGCGGAGGCATGGTTGCAGAATAGCGAGCGCAGTTACTGCATGCTGTGATGTTTGCTCGGCAGTGATGATCGTACCAGCAGCTGTGGGCTCGAAGGTATTGAGCACACGGACCGGTATTCCTGCATCAACAGCAGGCTGCACGGTTTCAGGATGAAGAACCTTTGCACCATACAGTGCAAGTGTTCGCACATCGTCGAACGAGATGGCTGCAAGGGGCTTGGCATCGGGTACGATTCGCGGGTCACATGAATACACGCCACTTACATCTGTCCAAATCTGGATCTCCGCTGCATCTAGGCAACGTCCAAGCAATGCCGCTGAATAATCTGAACCTCCGCGCCCCAGCGTTGTTGGGATGCCGGTTTGGGTTGCGCCGATGAAACCCTGAGTTACAACGATAGCTCCGGATTCTGCAATTGGCTTGATAACACGCTGGACTGCATAGTTGGTTTTGTCGAGATCTACGGCAGCCGACGCAAACTCATCGTCGGTTACGACGACACGGCGTGCGTCTACCCACGTCGTGCTGATGCCTTGAGCAGTTAGATAGTCTGCAAACAGATGCGTGCTAAGCACCTCGCCGTATCCGGCGATAGCATCTGATGTCTGCTTCGTGCACTCGCCAAGAATCGCAGCAGCTTCGAGATATTCCCTGCATTCAGCGAGCACGGTTTCGGTACCTGTCAATGGCACACCTAGCTCACGTGCGATGTTCACATGATGCTGCTCAATAACTGCGAACTCGTGATCGTAGTTGCGTCCGCTGGCCGCAAGCTGCGCAAGCGCAAGCAGGGCATTGGTAGTGCCGGCAGTTGCCGAGAGTACAACCACCGTGCCGTTGTTGCGCAGGGCCTGTTGTCTAACAATCGCCGAGACCGATGTTAATGCTTCAGCATTGCGGACTGACGTGCCGCCGAACTTCAATACCTGCATGGATTATCCGACGTCGAAGAACGATGAAAGGTGCTCTGCCTTCGGAACGTGCACGATGATCCTGTCTTCTACGAGCGAGGCCACAGCCCTCTTCGCCCTATCAAGCTCTACACTGCGCAGATAGGCAAAGTGCCAAATGTCCATGGGGCCGGCCGACATTTCAACGGTGATTGCCTGCTCGACGGTCATCGTGCCGCCAGCCAAAAAACGATCGCGGACGGCTGAGACGTAGTCCGTTGACTCTTTCTCGAGCAGCATGTCGGGAGTAAAGTAGTAGTTGTCTGCCGCTTGAAGATCACAGATAAGAAAAGCCCCCTTGCCTGGGCTCCCGATGAATTCTTTGACAAACGACAGCGAAACGAGGTAGGGGGCATCCGGCTCATTGCTCCAGAGATCGTTCCATACTTCGATATCGTTAATGCGCAACCACTCCTGAAAGATGACCTCATGAGCTGGTAGCCGCATAAGCGTGCGACCGCCATATGCAGCTATTACATTGTCTGCATCGCTCAACGACATCGTTGCCAACGTTGCTTCATCAAAATCTATATAGCCGTGAGCATCAATAGAATGCTTGCAAAAAGATGATAGAGCATTGGTCATGCTGTCTGCCGACCCTTCTGCCGCTGCACAACCCACAGACCAAGTGCACCGAGTCCGAGCAAGGCTGCTGCAATGTTTGAAGCAAGGCTGATCATGCGTCCACGCTCGAAGGCAGGACTTTGATATCGGAACTCGACAGTGTGTGTGCCGGGTGGGACGACCAGGCCACGCAGTAGGAAGTTCGTCTTGACCATCGGCACTTCATTGCCATCGATGTAGGCATGCCATTCGTCATAGAAGATCTCGCTTACAACAAGGAACTGCTTCACAGAAGTAGTTGCCTTGATCGTGAGCTTTTGATTGCTGCGGTCAACAACTTGCGCTGTAGATGTTGAGTCTGCGAGGCACGAATTCATGCCATCGAATGATGCTTCAACAAGGGCTTTGCGTCGAGTGTCGAACACGCCATCACGGACCTGCTCTAACAGCATGCGTCGGTCGGATTGAATCGCGATTGAATCAACAAACCATGCTCGCGGCAAAACGCTTTCGTTGGCATAGACCATCAGCTGAGTTTCGTTGGAACGGAACAACGGTTCGATGCCTTGATACAGTGGTCTGTCTGAGACGATATACTTTACGTTAAGCAGATTCCAGAGGTAGGGGTTTAGCACTGCAGAATTTCCCGGTGCCGAACGTTGTCCCGGACCCGGCGCTGCAACATCAAGCATGTCCTGATAGACACGCAGCTTTGCCGATGAGTAGCCCGAGACACTTTCGATAAAGTGATAAGCCCACCAGTTTGCCGGAAACGCGTTAGAAAGATCGCAGACACGATAAGGCCCGCGATCGTTCTGCAGGAATGAGACCACGTCGTTCTTTGCAAACACGTTCATTTCGGGCGAGCCCTCTTTGGGCTCATACGGACGCTTGTCGACACGCCAGAGGTCGACGACCGTCAGCGAAAGAACAAGCATGACAACAACATTCGGCTTGAGCAGTCCACGAGTTGCCGCAAAGATGAGTCCACCCGTTGCCAGCAGGTAGAACACTGCAGCCATCGCATCGGCATGCATCTCATTGTAGACAATGTCCAAGAACTGTTCCGACACAGCAGCGTTTGGGTCGCCCCCTTGCTTAGCAACGAGAGCTGCGTTAACCGCTTCTTTATAATCGGCCTCGTCGGTTGCGACAAGGAATATCACGGCAGACATCGCCGCAACGATGCCAAGGATGATGAGCCCACGTCTACGGCTCTGTGTTGTGCTTTCTGAAGCCCATGCTGCCACTGCAGAAAGTCCGTACCCGGCTGCAACAGGCAGTGCAAACTGCAGCAAGCAAAGTGCCATTGAGGGGGCTCGGAATTTGTTAAACGCCGGCACAGCATTGTAGAAGATGTCGTAGAGTGCTGGGAAGTTCTTGCCGAAGGACAAGAGCAGTGAGAACGCACCTACCGCAGTGAGGAAGATTACAAATGGGTCTCTACGATAGTGCCACATGCCTATCAGACCAAGTACGAGCACAGCAACACCCATGTAGTTTGCCGCATCTGTAAAGGGCATCTGGCCCCAATACAGGTTGCCTCGCTGCGGCGGAGCTGATCGGCTTGTCTTGATCGATGTGTTGCCAAAGCCATAGTAGTTTGGAACGACAAACGTGAACATCTCTCCGGGCGAGAAGGACCAATTGGTTGCGTACTCGTAATCATTGCCTCCGGTCTGATCCTGTGTATTCTTCTCGGACTGCACAAGTGGAGCTGACCCCCGGGTTGATTCAGGTGTGTATTCACGCGTAGCAAGAAACATATCGGCATGCGATCCGAGTGCGATCACGGTAGCAAGCACCAGACCGGCACCTGCTTTGAGCACATCCATCCACCCTTCCTTCGTGATCAGGCGCGTAGTGAGCTCGACCAGCATATAGATGGCAGTTCCGCACCCGATGTAGAACATCATCTGTGGGTGTGTTGCCGAGACGAGAACAATCAGCGGTAACGTGAGTAGGAAGAGATTGCCTATGCTGAATTTTTCGCGCAGACGCTCAAGAGCAAGCAGGATCCATGGCAGTGTGGCCATCGACACAGGTTTTGTGCTGTGGCCGATCATAATCCATACGATGACGAATGTGCTGAAAATCGCAGCAACAGCAGAGAACACACCAACAAGTCTGTGAAGCCCCTTAACGCGAGCAAGTGTGTATACTCCCCAGCCGTACATCACATACCAGAGTGCCAAACGTGCTGTGTCGTTGTTGAAGAGATCTCCCATCGCACGGGGAAACGAGAAAATGAACTGCCCGACGAAATCCCATGTGCGATCACCTGCTGCCAAAAAGGATGCAAGCGAAGGCATACCACCGAAGATGTATGGCACCCAGAGCGGAAACTCGCCAGCGTCTTTGGCCTGCTCGAGATACGGCACAAACGAGTAGAAGGCCACGTTGTCGCCTCCGCTCATGAAGTTCTTTCCGCCGAACAATGCATCAGCAAAGAATATGATCACCGACAGAAGTATGGACGCATACGCAAGAACATCTCCATACTTCGTTAATACCGATGTTGACTGCTTCGTAGACATGGGGCGAATCCTCTTCGTTTGGCATGAGTTCAATTGACAAAAGTACGTATGTTGAAGCTATGGAAAACCTACAGGTTCGGACAACGCCGCTCACGATCGATGATGCATTGCACCTGCTTCGTAGAGCTACTTTTCACCCATCGTATCAGGCTGCTAAGGCACTGGTGGGTATGTCGCCCTCAGAAGCGGTCTCGAGGCTTCTTTCTGCCACAGTTGCGCCTCTTGCAGACCTGTCGTGGGCCAATGCAACACCCAACTATCAGGATTTCGCTGCCAACGCACGACTCTGGCCAGAGATGCAGCAGTGGTGGATGCTGCGAGCGCTGTCTGTGCCCCATGTTCAAGAGAAGCTTGTTTCGTTCTGGCACAACGTCTTCACATCAGACTATATCAGAGTATACATTGCTCAATGGATGTTGAATCAGCACAAGCTTATTCGTAGTAATGCCACGAGTTTTGCGCTGCTGGCCGAGAAGATCGTCGGAGACCCCGCAATGCTGCGCTACCTTGACGGAGAGCTAAGTGTTAAGGGGCGTCCCAATGAGAACTTCGCCCGCGAGTGGTTTGAGCTCTTTACACTCGGTATCGGCAATTACACCGAGCAGGACATTCACGACGCCGCACGTGCCTTCACTGGGTGGCGCATAAATGGTGTGCAGGGTGTTTACACCAAGCAGCTGGCGGATACCGGCACAAAGACGATTCTTGGCAAAACAGGCCAATGGGATTGGAAGGACGTCGTCCGAATAACATTAGAGTCAGATGTATGTGCACGCTACGTTGCTAAGCGGATCGTTAAGCAGTTCGTCGAGTTCTATCCAACTGATGACACAGTTGCACAAGTACAGCAGATCGTCCGCAGCGCGAACTATGACATGAATACAATTCTGCAGACGCTACTTTCTTCGGAATACTTCTACACCACGAGCGTGCGCGGATCGCTGATTAAGAGTCCGGCCGAACTGGTGATTGGGCTGGCAGCCTCAATTGGAGCACTTCGCGTGCAGCCAGCGTATTGTGTTGCTTCGATGACGAAGCTTACGCAGGAGCCGTTCTACCCGCCAACTGTTGAGGGCTGGAAAGGACATCATGCCTGGATCACAAGTTCAACGTTCCCGCAGCGTCAGCGCTATGCCGAGGCCTTCATTGATGGACGTCAAGCCGGCAGCTCTGCAAAGCTGCTTGACATAGACGGGAAGAACTATGCTCCGGATGTTGTGGCTATGATTCAGCAGCTGCCGGATGCCGACGACGCAAAGAAGCTTGTAGCAAACGTGGCCTCGCTCATGCTAGCTGTTCCCGTGACGCAGAAACAGCTCGATGTGCTGCTTGAGATAATGCTGGCAGGTGCACAGGTGTATGAGTGGAACATCAATTCGCCATCTGCACCACAGCGGATCAAATTCCTCCTGCAGGCCATCGTTCGCATGCCGGAATATCAGTTGATGTAAGGAGCACAGACATGAAACGCCGTTCATTTCTTCGAAAAGCCGGTATTGCCGGTGCTGCTGTCTCAACGCTACCCACGCTTGTTGATTCGTTTACGGTTCAGGCACTGGCAGGGGGCGACCCCCGTCTGCATGCAATGTTGGAGGAGCAGGACCGCATCTTGGTGCTGATTCAGCTCTTTGGCGGCAATGACGGACTCAACACCGTTATCCCAATCAACGATCCTCGTTACTATGAGGGACGTCCAACGATTGCAATTCCAAAGAGCAAAACACTGAAGATCAATGATGATCTTGGCCTGCACCCGGCCATGGCTGGCATGCGTGGACTCTACGATCAGGGTCAGCTCGCAATCCTGCAGGGTGTATCGTACCCCAATCCCGACAGGTCGCATTTTCGTGGCACAGACATCTGGCTTACGGCAACCGACGCTGACGTGCTCGGCTCAACAGGTTGGGTAGGCAGATATCTGCAGACCCTCGCACCCGGGTACCCCACAGAGCTGCCTGCACACCCGCTTGCGATACAGATTGGAACACAAACTTCACTTGGCCTACTTGGTTCGACGGGAACGATGGGCATCAGCTTTAGAGATCCCGAAGAGTTTTATCGACTTGTCAATGGCGGTGGCGGTTCGGGAGAGGTTCCCAGCAGCGACCAAACTGATACGGCAGTCGGCCGCGAGATTGCCTTTATGCGCAACATCGCCAAGAGTGCCGACGTATATGCACAGGTAGTCAAACAGGCGAACGACAAGGCAGGCAGCACATCAACGAGCTTTCCTTCAACGGATCTTGGCGGCAAACTAAAGGTGATATCACAGCTGATATCGGGTGGGCTAAAGACACGTGTCTATCTGGTGTCGTGGGCCTCTGCGAGTTTTGATACGCATGCCAATCAAACGCTAACAACTGATCCAACGTTGGGCACGCATAGTGATCTTTTAGGCGAGCTCAGCGAGGCGGTTACCGCATTCATGGCCGAAATGAAGGCCAAGGGCCAGCATGAGCGTGTGTCTGGTATGACGTTCTCGGAGTTTGGACGACGTGTTGCCGAGAATGGTTCTGTTGGAACAGACCATGGAACAGCGGCACCTCTGTTTGTTTTTGGATCGCAGGTAAACGGCGGCATTTACGGCAGCAACGCAGATCTGCAGGATCTCGACGTCATCGGCGACATGAAGATGCAGTTTGACTACCGTGACATCTATGCAAGTGTCTTGCTGCAATGGTTCGGTGTTGCGACAACCAGTGCGCAGCAGCTTCTCTACAACGACTTCAGCGCAAAGGCTCCATCGATCTTTACAAGGAAACCCACATCTGTGGGTGAACAACATGGTGCAGAACGCAGATTCCTTACGGTAACGCCGAACCCTGCTTCGGATGTTGTTGCGGTGCGTGCAAATGTTGCCGAAGGTTCTGCAGCAACGCTTACGCTACGCGATATGCGAGGCGCAGTTTGCGCATCGGTAGGTGTCGATTCATGGACAGGCGTTGGTAGGTTCAACGTCTCTGCTCTGGCAGAGGGTACGTACGTTGTTACTCTCGAAGATGGCAGGTCGACAGCGCATACTTTTATCCATGTCTCGAGGTAACAGATTGACATGAAGACTCTACCCATGCTTGCATTCACGCTGGTCGTATGTACGGTTTGCTCGTTCTCGTTGTTGGATGCCCAGCCCCTTAGCAATCCCTACGCATTCTGGTTCTCAGATACGACACAGATTGATCCATCGCTCGCGCGCAACGTCAACATTACAAAAGCCGGCAGCAATGGACGTATGCTTCTCAAAGACGGTCATCTTGCGTTCGCAGACGGCACACGATTTCGGATTGTTGGCACAACGCTGCAGTGGTTCTCTGCATTCCCCGATAGTGCCAGCGCCGTGCAGCTTGCAGGCAGACTTCGATCAATGGGTATTAACTGTGTTCGCTTTAACACCTTCGACGTAAATGTTTGGCCAACTGTTAGCATGTTCGATGCAGCAGAGTCTGCAACGCTGCAGGCTGGCCTGAGCCAGACGCAGATGAAGAAGTTTGATTGGCTTACGCATCAGCTTCGTGAACATGGCATCTACTATGCGCTCAGTTTTCAATCTACGTGGACTCCAAAGGCAGCAGACGGTGTCATCCAGCCCGACTCGATTAGTTGGGGTGCGCGCGTACCGTCGATGTTTAACCCAGTCGTGCAGCAGATTCAGCGCAACATCATTCGTGCATTAATGCAGCATGTAAATCAGTTTACGGGGCTTGCATACAAAGACGATCCCGCAGTTGCATTTATCGTTGCAGCAGAGGATGCCTCGCTAACTGCGTATTGGCTGTATACACAAGACGTGGTGCGTCCAAACTCCTATGGAGAAGCCTACACAGGCTCCAAGCACGTGCAACTGATTGATTCACTTTGGCAGACGTGGTTGCAGAAAAGCTACGGCACTGATCAGGCGCTAAGTCAGGCATGGAGTACAAAGGCTGCGAATCCAAACAACGTTCTGATCAACGGTGATTTCGAAGATCCCTTTAGTTCGGTTTGGCAGTTCTTCGTTAACTCTACCAGCGGGGCTCAGGCCCTGCTCCAGTACAGTGATGCCGAAAAGCGCGAGGGCACATCATGCGCCCGAATCCGGATAAATAAGCTGGATGATTCGCGGTCAGTGTATGGCTTGAATCTCAACCAAAAGATCCCCAACATGCGACGGCTCCAGACCTATCAGTTCTCGTTCTGGGCAAAAACAATTCCGCAACGGGCGAAGCGATCGATGGCGCTCTACATTTACAATGGGACCTCTCCATACAACTCGTACGGACTGCAGACGGAAGTGCAATTAACATCAACGTGGCAGAAGTTTGACTTTACATTCATGTCTACCGCTACGGATTCAACCACAGCGTATGTGGGCTTTCTCATGGGTGCGGATTCCGGCGACGTCTACCTCGATGATGTGCAGTTCCGAGAGACTGCCGTTACAGGATTGAAGTCAGGTGAGAGCATCAGCAAGCGCAACATCCCACTTTCGCCGATGCGCGAAACAACTATCACTGCCGAGCGCGCCAAAGCTAATGCAGCATTTCTGCATGAGAATCTCGCATCGATGTTCCGCAACATTCGAAAGCTCGTGCGCGATACTCTCAAGTCCGATGTGCTGATGTGTCCGTCCTACCGCTTTGTTAGCCACTACGACGTGATGGCAGCGCCGGATTACGAGGTGTTTGCCAATGCCGAATGGAGATCGACAGCCGGTTCAATGCTCGATGAGCTCTATGGCGGAACACTTGCATCGCATTCGCAGGTGCGTCCTAACGGCAAAGCCTTTGTGATCTCACATCTGAGTTATCAGTTCCCTCGATCATTTCAGAGCGAGATGATGTCTGTACTGCCTGCTTATAATGGCCTGCAGGACTGGGACGGGATATTTTTCAGCGTCTACTCAGAGAACATGCGAGCAGGTAGTAACCGAATCGATTCAAACAACTACTGGATATTGATGAACAAGCCCAATGTATTGTCATTGTTCCCTTGGACATCAAGTCTGATTCGCAGTGCAGCGGTGTCTTCATCGGCAAAGCAAGTCCTCATCAAGCACACACGCGAATCTGTTGAGATCCCCTCTTTGCATGCAGTGAACAACTACAGCTTAAGTATCAGTCCGGATTCACGCATGGCACTCTTTCGCAGGGTCGCAGTAGATCTTGCGCCTTCAGCCGAAGAATCGTTTATGCCGCATCTGGATATCTCGGCACTTTCTGGAACCGTCGATCTGGCAGCACTTGATGCCGAAAATGAGCAGATCTTCTGGGATGCTACAACAGGTCGGATGCGTATTGAAACGCCTACGCACGTTGCAGTGATGGGCAGGTTGGAAGGACAGATCGTAACGGCCGACATTCTTACAGCCGAACAAACAACACCTGGCATGCATGCACTGGTGGCAATGCACTCCTTAACAGAAAGACCGCTTTCGCAATCCGAACAGGCGTTGCTTACGATCAGTACGCGCGCGCTGAACGAAGGAGCAATGTTTGATGCCGACAACAAAGAACTAACGCGCTGGGGCAGGGGGGACATCCAGATGGAGGGCGTTGGCATGCGCATAACCATCACGGCACCACAGTTCGACTCTCTGACGATCATACCACTATCGGAAACGGGTAAGCCATTGGCATCGCAGAAGTCCATTGGGCTTACGCGTCGAACAGGCAACAAATTCACAACGGTGATAGACACGAAAACCTTGCAGACCCCCTGGTACAAATTGGAGTTTGGTGTAACGACCAACGTGCGAGAAGATCTTTCAACACATGGCGTTGCCGTTCTCTCGCAGCCGGTCAGCGATGGTCTGTTGCGTATGGTAATGCCCGAGTCTGCTTATGTGTTACGTATCATCGACCTTCAGGGTCAGGATGTATTGACCGCTCAAGCGCATGGATCGGCCATTGATGTGTCGCATCTGGCCAAGGGCGTTTACAGCGCTGTCGTAATGCTTGCAGACGGAGGCACGGTGTCCAGACCATTTGTTATCAACGAAAAGTAACGTTCCTGCGTCATCGAAAGAGGAATTCAGGAAAGGAACATACGATGAGATACACAACGGTTGTTATGCTGTTGGTTGGTGTGCTTGCCGGTATGGGTGTTATGGGGTGCTCGGATGACCTCGTGTTACCGGAACCCAATTTTGTGTTGGAGTCTGGCCTAGCCAACCCAATACTCGTGCAGACGAAAAAGCCGTCAGATCAGGTAGAAAAGGGCGAAACTGTTGTTTCACTTAGCGTAAGACGCGTACGCGTTTTGGTGTCGCGTATCATGTTGCATACCGATCGTGACACCACAGGCGGTGATGATAAAACAGTGAAGGCTGGTCCTTTCATTTACGAGGCTGACAGTCTTGGAACAAGGGTGATTTCGAGCGTAAACCTGCCTGCAGGCTCGTACAACAGACTTAAGTTCGAAGTCCATAGGTTCAGCAGCAGCGAGACATCTGTGTATACAGATGATCCAGTGTACAGGGACTTTGTTACAGGTGACCGATACTCTGTGATCATCGATGGCTATGTCGTACGCAAGAACGGTACGGCATCTTCGTTCACCTACAAGAGCGACGTTACTTCAAACCTTGAGCTCGGTTACGAGCCGGCGATTGTTGTAACTGAAGGGGCTGTGACAACATCAACGATCACATTCGATGCTGCGGCGGTGTTCAAAGACGGATCAGAAATTCTCGATCCTGCAGACGCAGACAACGAGTCGTTTATCGACAACGGTATCAAGCGGGCATTTCGCACAAACCGCTAGTCCATGAACAGGTACGGACGCCACGAATCGTCGATCTTACCCAAGTGATGTTTTAGGAACAGCACATGATGCGGCTTCTTCGGCGGAGCCAGTAAACGCATCCCTGCCTCATCGGGCGTGCGGCTACCTTTGCGGTTGTTGCAGCGAATGCATGCAGTGGTTAGGTTTTCCCATGTATCATTACCTCCGCGAGAGCGGGGAATAACGTGATCTACCGTTAGCGGGGGGTGCTGCGTGCCGCAGTACTGACATCGCATCCCATCTCTGCGAAAGATATTCTTGCGAGACAGCTCGATCTTTCGAAACGGCACGCGCAGATATGCGCAAAGTCGTATCACTGATGGGAACGGGTAATTGCTGCGGACAGTGCGGATCACCTGTGTCGTGCGATGCTCAACCATTTCGGCCTTTGTCAGAAACAACAGCATGAGTGCCTTCTTGGCACTGCAGACACTGATCGGCTCGTAGGATTGATTCAGTATCAGCACCTTCGCATTAAGCGAAGAAACACTAGTGGTCTCAGAAAGACCACCTTGTAAAGGGGCTGTTTGTTGATGTCGTTTACTGAAGGCAAAACTCCTGTGGTGAAAATAGTGCACAACCAGTATTTTCGCACGCACATTTCGCACTGATTATACGGAGCCTACCATGGCAATCACCAAGGCCATTCTTGCCCTTGAAAACGGGCTTACCATTGAGGGTGAGGCAATTGGTGCAATTGGGGCCGAATGTACGGGGGAGCTTGTCTTTAACACGGCCATGTCGGGCTACCAAGAGGTACTGACTGATCCTTCCTATACTGGTCAGATCGTTACGTTTACCTATCCTCACATCGGCAACTACGGCGTTAATGAAGATGATGTTGAATCAGACCGCATTCAAGCCTCGGGCTTGGTGGTGCATGAACTCTCGCCGGTGGTCTCCAACTTCCGCGCCAACCAGTCGCTGCAGTCGTACCTCGAGGCATCGGGTGTAGCCGGCATTCAGGGCGTAGACACGCGCATGATTGTTCGAATCCTGCGTTCTGAGGGAGCAATGCGATGCGTAATCGCTCATGGAGACAACCTCAACCCAAAAGAGCTTGTTGAGCGGGCAAAGGCGCTGCCATCGATGAATGGTCTTGATTTAACGCCGCTCGTTACCACGAAAGAGCCCTACACATGGAAGGGGGCAAGCGATGCCGAGTGGGATTACAGACCGGAAATCTTGACCTCTGGCACGCGTAAGAATGTTGTTGCCATTGATTTTGGTGTCAAGCGAAACATTCTGCGTCGGCTGCATCACCATGGTTGTAACATCACGGTGGTACCTGCTACCACGAGTGCGGCCGAAGTATTGGCCATGAATCCTGACGGGGTGTTTCTGAGCAACGGCCCTGGAGATCCGGCAGCCGTTACTACTGCGATAGCTACCGTAAAGGACCTGCTCGGCAAGAAACCAATTTTCGGAATTTGTCTTGGTCACCAGATCTTGTCATTGGCAGTAGGTGCTTCTACGTACAAGATGAAGTTCGGTCACCGTGGGGCAAATCACCCAGTTAAGAACCTGCGAAGTGGTAAAATTGAGATCACGTCGCAAAATCATGGCTTTGCTGTTGACCCCTCGACACTGCCGGCAAACGCCGAAATGACGCATATCAATCTGAACGATCAGACCTGCGCTGGCATTGCTCTGAAGGACGTTCCGGCCTTTGCTGTACAGTACCATCCAGAGGCCAGCCCTGGCCCTCACGATTCGGACTACCTCTTCGACGAATTTCTTGCTCAGATGTAGTATTTGCACAGGTCAGCCCTGCCCCCTATCTTTGCCGGCTCTATAGCTGGGCAGGTACTCAAGCGGCCAACGAGGGCAGACTGTAAATCTGCTGACTTATGTCTACGGAGGTTCGAATCCTTCCCTGCCCACACAGCTATTCGCAGTAGCGTATAGTGCGGGAGTAACTCAGTTGGTAGAGTCACAGCCTTCCAAGCTGTTGGTCGCGAGTTCGAGTCTCGTCTCCCGCTCGAAGTATATGTCAGACCCTGACGTGCTGGAGCTATGCACCGTGCACCGAAGGGCTTTGGTGTCTACGACGGCTGATGGCCGCTGATGTAGCTCAGTTGGTAGAGCACCACCTTGGTAAGGTGGAGGTCACCGGTTCAATCCCGGTCATCAGCTCGAAGAAAAATTGAATATCACACGGGTGTAGCTCAGCTGGTAGAGCAGCGGTCTCCAAAACCGCAGGCCGCGGGTTCGAATCCTGCCGCCCGTGCTAAACAACAGAAACTTTACGCATCGGAGATGCACGATGGTTGAATCTATCAGAGGTTTTTTTGCCGACGTCAGCAAGGAAATGAAAAAGGTTTCCTGGCCAACGAAGGAGCAGCTCAGAGAGAGCACGATGGTTGTTGTGGCCACTTGTTTAGTGTTTGCAGCGCTTGTGTTCGTTATCGATCGCGGGGTTGTTACGATCCTCGAGCTTATTTATTAAGGACATTGACATGTCAGACGCACTTCCAACACTGGCAGTCGAGCCGCGCTGGTACGCTCTTCGGACGTTCACCGGACACGAGGCTAAGGTAAAGTCATCGATTGAACTCGAGATGGTACGCCTTGGGATGGAGAACCGTGTGTTGAACATCATTATCCCGACAGAGACTGTTTTTGAGGTTCGTAACGGCAAGCGTCGTACGAGGGTCAAGAATTTTCTTCCGGGATACATCCTTATTGAAGTGAGTTTGGACAACAGGTTGCGGGACTTTATCGTGTCGCTTCCGTCAATCGTTGGTTTTGCGGGTACCACATCGGGACCTCAGCCTTTGCAGAAGGATGAAGTAGACCGCATTCTCGGACGTGTTGAGGAGCGCAAGGACATTACCACAGCAGAGACATCGTTCCGCGAGGGAGATCCTGTGAAGGTAATCGAAGGCCCGTTTGCAAACTTTAACGGCACGGTGAAGGAAGTCAATGTCGAAAAGCAAAAGTTGAAAGTAGAAGTTGGAATTCTTGGTCGGAAGACTCCGATCGAGCTCGACTTCAATCAGGTAGAAATAGAGAACCATTAACATTTCATTGTGGGAGGCAGGGCGTTAGGTTCTGCCGCAGACCACGAAAGGACATTTGTCATGGCAAAAAAGGTCATGGGTACCTTTAAGCTTCAGCTCAAGGCTGGAGAAGCAACGATGGCGCCGCCGGTAGGTCCGGCATTTGGTCAGCGCGGTCTTGCTGGTATGGAATTCGTAAAGCAGTTCAATGCTAAGTCTGCCAAGCAGCCGGGCATGATCCTGCCAGTGCTCGTAACGTTCTTCAGTGATAAGAGCTTTACGTTCGAGATCAAGTCTCCACCTGCGTCGATTCTTCTTCTCAAGGCTTCTGGCCTGGACAAGGGATCGGCCGCACCTCACCGCGACAAGGTCGGTAAGGTTAACCGGGCACAGCTTGCTGAGATCGCCAAGATCAAGATGCAGGACTTGAACTGCACCACAGAGGAAAGCGCAATCAGCATGATCGCTGGTACAGCGCGCTCGATGGGTATTACCGTAGACGGTTAATACCAGCCCCCTTCATTTTTTTTCGATCACGAATAACCGTTGGAGGCCACCCGAATCTGGGGGCCGTTTGCACAACACAAAAGGATTACTCCCATGGCACAAGGGAAGCGTTACAAGAAGGCCGCTGCATCATTTGATCGCACGCAGGTCTATGAATACAAGAAGGCCGTAGAGCTTGTCAAGAAGAACGCATCAGCAAAGTTCGACGAGTCGTTCGAAGTTGCGATGAACCTTGGCGTAGACCCACGCAAGGCTGATCAGCTTGTTCGTGGCACAGTTGCCCTTCCGCACGGAACGGGTAAGAGTGTTCGCGTACTTGTTATCGCAAAGGGTCCAAAGGACAAGGAAGCTCTTGATGCAGGCGCAGACTTTGCAGGTTTCTCCGATTACATCGAGAAGCTGCAAGGGGGCTGGGCAGACATCGACATCATCATCGCCACACCGGATGTGATGGGCGAAGTTGGTAAGCTTGGTCGCGTACTTGGACCACGCGGATTGATGCCGAACCCAAAGAGTGGCACTGTTACGTTCGACGTAGCGAAGGCAGTTCAAGAGGTTAAGGCTGGTAAGATCGAGTTCCGCGTAGACAAGGCAGGCAATATCCATGCTGCTGTCGGCAAGTGCTCGTTCTCGGCTGAAAAGCTTGCTGAGAACGTTGCAATGTTCATCGGAACCGTTGTTCGTGCAAAGCCTTCATCTTCGAAGGGTAAGTACGTCAAGAGTGTCTCGTTCAGCTCAACGATGGGCCCTAGTGTGCGTGTAGACGAGCACACTGTGGGTGCAGAATAATACCGAAACTATTACGCATTGCTGGAGCGCCACGCTTCTAACTGTCGGTGATACGACAAGTTGGCGTAACAGCGAACTTTTTTACTACAAAGGTTTATGATCACGAAAGAACAGAAACAGGCAGTAGTCTCAGCACTAGCGGACCAAATCCGCAATGCGACGAGTCTGTATTTCGTGGACTTCACAGGCATGACGGTAGCGCAGGATCAGGCGTTCCGCGGCGATCTCCGTGGCAAGGGTGTCACGATGAAAGTTGCAAAGAACACGCTTATCCTTCGCGCTCTTGCCGAGGTTGGAGGCTACGAGATCGAAGACACGAAGCTGGCTGGGCAAACTGCTGTGCTCTTCGGAGGTTCCGACCCAGTAGCCCCTGCAAAGGTAATCCGTCAGCATTTCGAGAAGACGGAAAAGCCAAAGCTCAAGGTTGCTGTTGTTGAAGGAATGTACTTCGATAGCACACAGCTCAAGCAGGTATCTGAACTTCCGACACGCGAAGACATGATCGCGGGCATGATCGGCAGCATCCACGCTCCTATCACAGGAATCGTTGGAAGCATCAATGCCGTGATGCGCGATGTGGCTTCGCTCATCGAGGAAGTAGCCAAGAAGAAGGCCGCATAAGCCTTCAGTCCACACACGTTGATTTTTTAAAAACCATTACGTTGGAGACAACACATGTCAGCAATCGTTGAAGAACTCGTAGAAAAGATTGGTAACCTTACACTCGTCGAAGCAGCAGATCTCAAGAAGGCTCTTGAAGATAAGTTCGGCGTATCAGCAGCCGCTCCAGTTATGATGGCAGCAGCTCCAGGCGCAGCAGCCGGTGCACCAGCAGAAGAAAAGACAGAATTTGACGTCGAACTCACAGACGGTGGAGCTCAGAAGCTCAACGTTATCAAGGTCGTTCGTGAAGTAACTGGTCTTGGTCTGAAGGAAGCAAAGGACCTTGTAGAAGGTGCCCCGAAGCTCGTCAAGGAAGGCGTAGCAAAGGCAGATGCCGAGTCTCTGAAGAAGAAGCTCGAAGAAGCCGGCGCAAAGGTTACACTCAAGTAATCAGTAAACCGATAAAACAGCCCCGAGACGGCCATTTGTGTCGTCTCGGGCGTTGTTGTCTTAACAGCACGCCCGTGATCGGGCCGTTTTTGACGGCAAACCCAAGCGGTTGGTCATCAAAAATGAAAAACACATTTGTCTCAGCATTCGGGAGCTCACTCCATGAATGAATCACGTCTCGCACCATCGTTGTACCAGATGCCGCTTCAGCGCTTACGCAACCGCGTAACGTTTGGAACGATCGAATCTGAATCAACGTATCCGGATCTTCTTGGGATTCAGATCGATTCGTTTCATGACTTCCTCCAAGAGGATGTCTCAATTTCAGAGCGCCGGTTCCTCGGACTCCAGCGCGCATTCGAAAGCAATTTCCCGATCGAGGATAACTCGGGCGTGTACGAATTGAGCTTTCTCGAATACATCATCGAGAAGCCCAAGTACTCAGAAGAGGAATGCCGCGAGCGTGAACTGACGTATGCGAAAACCCTGAAGGCCAAGCTTCGCTTGTCTTCGAAGGCAGATCCGACGTCGGAAGATTACATTGAGGCGATCGACCAGGAAGTATACCTTGGTCAGATCCCTGCGATGACGCCGCGCGGAACGTTCATCATCAATGGCGCAGAGCGCGTGATCGTTGCACAGCTGCACCGTTCACCTGGTTGCTTCTTTGACGAGGCCCTTCACCCGAACGGCACGAAGATCTTCTCTGCTCGTATCATTCCTTTCAAGGGATCATGGGTAGAGTTTACAACGGACATCCACGATGTGATGTACGCCTATATCGACCGTAAGAAGAAATTCCCGGTTACGACACTTCTACGTGCGCTTGGTTATTCGAGCGACGAAGACTTGCTCAACCTCTTCGACCTTACGATGGAGATCTCCGTCAAGAAGATGTCAGAAGATCACCTTGGCCGCCGTATCGCTGCAGATGCAGTTGACATGAACACTGGTGAGGTTGTAGCACAGCGAGATCTTATCCTTGATGAAGAGCTTGTTGCACTGCTGCAAGCTTCGTCAGTAGATACGCTGCGTGTATACAAGTACGAGAACTCGAACGACGAGCCGATCATCGCTAAGACGCTGGCCAAAGACACGGCGCGCACTCGCGAAGATGCTCTCGAGACGATCTATCGTCAGCTCCGCTCAAGCGATCCACCGGATCTCGATACAGCGTGGGGCTTGCTCGAGAAGCTCTTCTTTAATCCAAAGCGTTATGATTTGGGTGTCGTTGGTCGTTACCGTATCAACGAAAAGCTCGACATGACTGTGCCTCTCGATGTAACAACGCTTACTGTAGACGACATCGTGGCGATTGTAAAGTACTTGATCGAAGTACGTGATGCTAAGGTGCCGGTAGATGATATCGACCACTTGGCCAATCGTCGTGTACGCACAGTCGGTGAGCAGCTCGAATCAACATTTAACCTTGGTCTTACGCGTATGGCGCGCACTATCAAGGAGCGTTTGAGTGTTCGCGATAGTGAAAGTGTTACTCCAAGTGAGCTGGTCAATGCTCGTACGATTACAAGCGTGATCAACCAGTTCTTTGGAACAAACCAGCTGTCACAGTTCATGGATCAGACCAATCCGCTTTCAGAGATCACGCACAAGCGTCGTACCTCTGCTCTCGGACCTGGTGGTCTTACACGCGAGCGTGCCGGCTTTGAGGTTCGCGACGTTCACTATACGCACTATGGACGTCTTTGTCCGATTGAAACTCCAGAAGGACCAAACATCGGTCTGATCTCCTCGCTTGCTATCCATGCACGCGTGAATAAGTTCGGCTTTATCGAAACACCTTACCGCAAGGTTGTTAACGGTATTGTAACAGAAGAGATCGAGTTTCTGCCGGCAGACAAGGAAGAAGGACTTATCATTATCCCAGCATCAACAGCTACAGATGCTAAGGGTAAGATTCTGGGCGATACGGTAAAGGCACGCGTTAGCGGCGACTACCGTGTTCTTCACCCAACCGAAGTCCATTACATGGAAGTAAGCACGGACCAGATCACGTCTCCGGCAGCATCGTTGATTCCGTTTCTAGAGCACGATGATGCTAACCGCGCGTTGATGGGTTCAAACATGCAACGCCAGGGCGTGCCACTGCTGCGTCCTGAAGCACCAATCGTTGGAACAGGCATGGAAGCACGTGTAGCCCGCGATTCGCGCGCACTTGTGCTCTCCGAAGATGAAGGTGTTGTTGAATACGTGTGCGCTGATTACATCCGCATCAGATATGATGATCGCCGCTCTGGCGATGACAAGTTGGTGTCGTTCGAGAATGATCGCACAGTAACGTACAATCTTCAGAAGTTCTACCGCACTAACCAGGATACATGCATCAATCAGAAGCCTATCGTGGCTGCTGGTGAGCGTGTTGCCAAGGGTCAGCCAATCATCGACGGCGCATCGACGGACAAGGGCGAGCTCGCGCTTGGTCGCAACGTGATGGTGGCCTTCATGCCTTGGCGTGGATACAACTTCGAAGATGCTATCGTGTTGAGCGAGCGCATGGTTGCAGAAGATGTATTTACGTCGATTCACATCGAGGAGTACACCCTGCAGGTTCGCGACACAAAGCGCGGTGAAGAGGAATTCACACGCGAAATCCCGAACGTGAGCGAAGAAGCAACGAAGGACCTGGACGACCGGGGTATCGTGCGCATTGGCGCCAAGATTCGCGAGGGTGACATCCTGATTGGAAAGATCACACCGAAGGGTGAGACAGATCCAACACCGGAAGAAAAGCTCCTGCGTGCGATCTTCGGCGATAAGGCGGGCGACGTCAAGGATGTGTCATTGAAGGCACCTCCGGGACTCAAGGGAACGGTTATCAATACCAAGCTTTTTGCGCGCCGTGTTCTTACAAGCGACAGCGAATTCCGTCTCGAAGAAAAGAAGCGTCAAGACCTGATCACGAAGCGTGAACACCAGGCTTTGCGTTCACTCGACATCGACTGTATTGAGCGCTTAGGTCAGATTCTTGAAGGCGAGACAACACTTGGCATCAAGTCAGACAACGGCACTGCGATCTTCCGCAGCGGCTCGAAGCTTTCGGCCAAGGAAATGCTGACCAAGTACGAAGCAGGAACATTCCTACCGTCGAACGTAAGCCTTGAGCAAGACTGGGTTGCCGAAAAGAAGACCATGAAGCTTGTCAGCAAGCTGATGGAGAACTACAACAATCGTCGCAACAACATCATGCTTGATGGCCGCATCGAGCGTAATAAGATTGCTGCAGGAGACGAGTTGCAGCCGGGTATTCAGCAGATGGCTAAGGTCTATGTTGCCAAGAAGCGCAAGCTTCAAGTGGGCGACAAGATGGCTGGTCGTCACGGTAACAAGGGTATCGTTTCTAAGATCGTACCTCTCGAAGACATGCCATTCCTTCCGAACGGCAAGCCAGTAGATATCGTTCTGAACCCACTAGGTGTGCCTTCACGTATGAACCTGGGTCAGCTGTACGAGACTGCTCTCGGATGGGCTGGCCGTGAACTCGGTGTGCACTTCGCAACGCCGATCTTCGATGGTGCATCATGGGATCAGGTAGGAGACTACCTCGCGCAAGCAGGTCTGCCGCGTACTGGCAAGACGGTTCTTTATGATGGTCGCACGGGCGAGGCTTTTGAAAATGAGGTAACGGTGGGAATCATCTACATGATGAAACTCTCTCACCTTGTTGAAGACAAGATCCACGCTCGTTCAATCGGACCATACTCGCTTATCACGCAGCAACCGCTTGGTGGTAAGGCACAGTTTGGTGGTCAGCGTCTTGGAGAGATGGAAGTGTGGGCCCTCGAAGCTTACGGGGCTGCACACACACTTCAAGAAATGCTCACGCTGAAGTCTGACGATGTCCAGGGTCGTGCAAAGATGTACGAAACCTTGGTTAAGGGCGAGAACTTGCCGAATCCGGGAATACCGGAGTCGTTCAACGTTCTGATACGTGAGTTGCAGGGTCTGTGTTTGGACGTTAAGCTCGATTAAGGGGCTTGCGATCCTTGTCAAACTGAATTGGAATTTTTGAGTCGGAGTTACGATGCAGTTCCATAACATCCCGAAGCGCGGTTATACTTCTATAACTGTTCGCATTTCGTCACCGGATGATATTCTTAATCGCTCTCATGGCGAGGTCACCAAGCCTGAGACGATCAACTACCGTTCTTTCCGTCCTGAAAAGGATGGTCTGTTCTGCGAAAAGATCTTTGGTCCGATTCGCGACTGGGAATGCGCTTGTGGAAAGTACAAGCGTATTCGCTACAAAGGCATCGTGTGTGACCGTTGCGGCGTAGAGGTGACGCAAAAGAGCGTTCGCCGCGAGCGCATGGGCCACATCATGCTTGCTGTGCCTGTCGTGCATATCTGGTTCCTTCGCTCTCTTCCGAGCAAGATCGCAGGTGTGATCGGTATGCCTACGAAAGACATCGAGCGAATCGTGTACTACGAGTCGTACGTTGTTGTTCAGCCAGGATCTACGGGTCTGCAGAAGAAGGACCTACTTACCGAGGAACAATATCTTGATGTGCTCGCAAGTCTGCGTGCAGACGAGCGCAACTTGGATGACGAAGATCCACGAAAGTTTATCGCCCTCATTGGTGGTGAAGCGGTCAAGGAGCTTCTCCGCCGTGTAGATGCCGACGAAGCATACTTCCTGCTTCGCGAGGTTCTGCGTGAGGATATGTCGCAGGCAAAGCGCGCCGACGTACTCAAGCGTCTTCGCATTCTTGACGCGTTCCGCTCGGCCGAAGGCAAAGAGCCTAACCGTCCTGAGTGGATGGTGCTTGACATCATCCCAGTGATTCCGCCGGATCTGCGTCCGCTTGTACCGCTCGAGGGCGGACGTTTCGCAACGTCTGACCTCAATGACCTGTATCGTCGTGTGATCATCCGCAACAACCGCCTAAAGCGCCTGATCGACATCAAGGCTCCTGAGGTAATCCTGCGCAACGAAAAACGCATGTTGCAGGACTCAGTCGATGCACTCTTCGATAACTCGCGTCGTGCGGTTCGTAGCGAATCGCAGCGCGCACTAAAGTCTCTTGCAGACACCCTCAAGGGTAAAACTGGACGCTTCCGTCAGAACCTGCTCGGTAAACGAGTTGATTATTCCGGCCGTTCGGTTATCGTTGTCGGACCAGAGCTCAAGCTCTACGAATGCGGTCTTCCAAAGGACATGGCAGTTGAGCTGTTCAAGCCCCTTATCATCCGTAAGCTTATCGAGCGCGGTCACTGCAAGACAGTAAAGAGCGCAAAGAAGCAGGTTGAGAAGAAGACAACGGAAGTATGGGACATCCTGGACACAGTGATCGATGGACATCCGGTTCTTCTGAACCGCGCCCCGACACTTCACCGTCTGGGTATTCAGGCCTTCCAGCCTAAGCTGATCGAGGGCAAGGCTATTCAGCTTCACCCGCTTGTAACAACAGCTTTTAACGCCGACTTCGACGGCGACCAGATGGCCGTTCACGTGCCACTGAGCCACGAAGCACAGCTCGAAGCGTTGCTGCTGATCCTTTCGGCGCACAACATCATGCACACGCAGAACGGCGAACCAATTGCCGTTCCTTCACAGGACATGGTTCTGGGCGTGTATTATCTAACCAAAGCACGCAATGGTGTTAAGGGCGAAGGCAAGATCTTCTCGTCAGAAGAAGAAGTTGTGATCGCATACAACACGAATCGCATCGATATGCACGCCAAGGTCAAGGTGCGTATCAGCGGTGAGATGATCGAAACAACTGCTGGACGTGTGGTCTTTAACAAGATCGTGCCGGCAGAACTTGGCTACATGAATGAAATGCTTGGCAAGAAGCGTCTGCGTCAGGTTATTGCAGACTGTTTCCGCAAGGCTGGTCTAGCCAAGACGGTTGAGTTCCTCGACAAGCTCAAAGAGACAGGGTTTATGACGGCTACACGCGGTGGCCTTTCCGTTTCTATCGCAGACGTTGTTGTGCCCGATGAGAAGACAACCATCATCGACAGAGCTCAAAAGGAAGTTGATAAGATCGAAGACTACTATCACTCAGGTGTCATCACCGAAGGTGAGCGTTACAACAAGATCATCGATACATGGTCAACAGCCACCAACCGCGTTGCAGACAAGCTCTACAACGAGCTTGCCTCGAATAAGGACGGATTCAATACCTTCTTCATGATGCTTGATTCGCAGGCACGGGGCTCCAAGGAGCAGATCCGTCAGCTAGCTGGTATGCGTGGTCTGATGGCCAAGCCACAAAAGACGGCTGCCGCTTCGAGTGCAGAATTGATCGAAAACCCGATCATTTCGAATTTCAAAGAAGGCCTCACAATTCTCGAGTACTTTATCTCCACGCACGGTGCGCGTAAGGGTCTGGCCGATACGGCTCTCAAGACGGCCGATGCTGGTTACCTGACACGTCGTCTGCACGACGTTGCTCAAGATGTTGTGATCTCTGATGATGACTGTGGTACGATCCGTGGCGTAGAGATGCGTGCACTGAAAGACGGTGAAGACGTCAAGGAGCCACTCAAGGAGCGTATCCTCGGCCGTACATCGTTGATGGACGTTGTCGATCCGATCACGAACGAAGTGTACTGCGCAAAGGGGCAGCTTATCGACGAGGAAATCTCGGAAGCCATTGAGCACAGCCCAATTGAGTCGGTCATGATCCGCAGCGTTCTTACGTGTGAGTCACGCCGCGGTGTGTGTGCGCGCTGTTACGGACGCAACATGGCAACTGGACAGCTAGTAGACACCGGCGAAGCAGTTGGTACGATCGCATCACAATCGATCGGCGAGCCTGGTACGCAGCTTACGCTTCGTACGTTCCACACCGGTGGTACAGCTTCGCTGTCAATGAGTCAGAGCTTGGTGCTAGCCAAGTTTGATGGTGCCATCCAATTCGACGGCGTACGCACGGTAAACTATCCAGGTGAAACCGAAGACGTAGTCGTTGTCGTCTCCCGCGCAGGTGTGATCAACATCGTCGAGCCAGGTTCGAACCGTGTTGTTACAAAGTATGACGTCGTATATGGTGCAGAACTCAAGGTAGTAGACGGACAAAAGGTCAAGAAGGGCGATATGCTCTATGACTGGGATCCATACAACTCTGTGATCATCACAGAGAAGGCAGGACGTGTCCGCTATCGCGACCTTGTATCTAATCTTACGTTCAAAGAAGCAATCGACGAGCAAACCGGACACACAACGAAGATCGTTATTGATTCTCGTGACCGTACGAAGTCGCCTGCGATCGAAATCGTTGATGATGATGGCGTATTGATTCAATCCTACATCATCCCATCACGTGCCCAGATCGTTGTCGATGACGGTGATATCGTAGCGGTCGGTTCAAAGCTTGTGAAGATGCCTCGTGACCTCGGCCGCCTTCGCGACATCACTGGTGGTCTGCCGCGAGTTACTGAATTGTTTGAAGCACGTGCCCCGCAGGCCCCTTCTGCAGTTACCGAGATCGACGGTATCGTTTCTATCGACAAGCCAAAGCGTGGTTCTCGCGTGATCAGCGTTACATCACTCGACGGCGAAATGAAGCGCGACTACAGCGTGCCGATCGGACGCCACGTTCTTGTTCAAGAAGGAGACCTTGTTCGCGCCGGAGACCGTCTCACAGAAGGCGCAATCAATCCGCACGACATCCTGCACATCAAGGGTATCAATGAAGTACAGGCATACTTGGTAAACGAAATTCAAGAAGTTTATCGTATGCAGGGCGTAAAGATCAACGATAAGCACATCGAAGTTATCGTGCGTCAGATGCTCCAGAAGGTACGTGTTACCGATGCCGGCGACTCAGGATTCCTTGAAGGCGATCAAACAGACCGTATGCGCTTCTCCGATGAAAACGAGCGTCTGCGTGGCTGCGTTGTTGTAACTGATCCAGGTGATTCAAAATTGAAGCTTGGTCAGATCATCGACAAAAAGGTCCTCCGCGAGATCAATGTAGAACTCAAGAAGAAGGAAAAGGCAGCAACAAAGAGCCGCAATGCTGAGCCAGCGATCGGCGAGCCATTGCTCTTGGGTATCACTCAAGCCTCTCTGACGACCGAGTCATGGCTTTCGGCGGCATCCTTCCAGGAAACAACACGCGTTCTCGCCGATGCATCGGCGGCAGCAAAGGTTGACAAGCTTCTTGGTCTCAAGGAAAACATCATCCTTGGTCAGCTCGTGCCTGCAGGCACGGGTCTGCGTGCATACCAAGAGATGCTCGTTGCATCAGATGTTGGCAATATCTTCGGACCAGATGCGATCATCCCTCAGGTTTCAGACGAAGATGATGCTCAACGCCGTCCGGTTCGACGCACAACGCGCGTTTCGGCGTAACCTTTACGACAATTCCGGATTTTACAGGGGGCTAGCGGCAGTACCGTTAGCCCCCTTTCTTGTTTCTGTGTAGATTCGACCGCTATTGAACATGGGGTAATGGGTATGAAGAGCTTCTACGTTGTTGTTTTTGCATCTTTGGTGCTGGCCGCACAGGCATCTGCCGATACGCTTCACGTGGCTGCTATTGCAGAACCAGGTGGAGACGGCACGAGCTGGAATACTGCATACAGGACAATCGATTATGCGCTTGCTACGTGGCAGCCAGGCGATGAAATCTGGATTGCAAACGGCACGTACAATGTCGTCTCATCCGGATACACCATCAAGAACGGGATGCATATCTATGGTGGATTCCGTGGAAATGAGACCATGCGAGAGGATCGGGACTGGTATCGTCGTAAGACCGTACTTTCTTCGGACAACGGCGACTTCATTTTTCGACTTGTGGACTGCGATTCGACAACTCGCATAGATGGATTTGTTCTCGAGGGCACGCAAAAGGTTGCGCTCGGCATAACGGGCGGCGCGCCGAGAATTTTCAATTGTCATTTCCGCAACACATACTCTGTTGTAAGTGGCTCGGCAATCTGGGCTACAAGAGCTGGACGCATTCGTATAGAATACTGCACGTTTGAGAATTGTCAATCCAGTATCAATGGCGGCGCGGTATACCTTAATACATCGCTTGTATCTCGCAGGTGGGATGTTGATTGGGGCCCGTTTATTGGCGAGTGCTTCTTTATCAACTGCAGGGCCACGCGTGGTGGCGCTGTATATGTTGACGCAAGCAAGGGGCAGACCCAAATTGTGGCGTGTGTTTTCGCAGGTAATCAGGCAAGGGATCTCGGTGGAGCAATCGGTGCTGATGGATCGTGGACGTATGTAAATAATTGTACGTTCTACAAGAATAGCGGCACAACGGAAACCATGACAATTGGCGGCAAGACCATTGGAATCAACGGAGGCTTCATCCAGAACTGTGTTGTCTGGAATGGCGATGAAGACACTGCTCGTCACATCAAGCATTTTTCTACACCAGGAGATACATCGAAGCTGGAGGCGAATGCCAATCTTGTCGAGCGAGATTTTGATTATGGATTCTGGCAGGTTGATCCTTCATTTGAAAACCAGGATGATTGGGATGGGCAAGACAATATCTATGGCACAGATGATGATGGATTGGCACTCTCGAGCTTCTCTATGGTTCGAAACGCGGGCGTCATTGACCGATTTGTGAACCATCGAAACTTTGACATCATCGGTAATCCGCGCCTGGTGGGACGCAAGGTTGATCTGGGCGCTTATGAATCACAACGAACAGATCGGCTGGGCTTTCGCGAAGTAGTTGACGAACTGCGCAAGGGCAAGCTTGTGCTGTTGTACCGTCATGGTAAGACTGACTGGCTGCAGAATGATCCAGGGCCATCGAAGGAGTGTTTCCCAGGACGAAACCTCATCTTCGAGGGTAGGGAGCAATCCACAGACATCGGTAAGGCATACATGTACTTGAACATCCCTATTGGGGATGGACTTTCGAGTACAGCCTGCAGGTGTTGGGAGACACTTGATAAGATGATCGGCAGACATGAGGTCCGCTCGCACTGGGCGGGTGGTGGTGGAGCGACCATTCAACAGCGTTGGGCCGACCTAAAGTCGATACCAACAAATGGTAACCGCGTTATATCGAGTCATGACGCAGTATGCCAGTCACTGTTCAATCCAGATGGCGATGGGACGGTGATCACGACTGCTGAATACATGGAAGGTGACTGTTTGATCTTGCGTCCAGATGGAGACACAGTAGAGGTGCTAACGCAGTGGTGCTCAGAGAACTGGGTTCGATACCATGTGCGGTTCCCCGACGAGATCACATCTGTGGACCTGGAAACGCCGGATGCGTCAACGATTGGCGTCTATCCCACACCGACGAATTCTATGTTCCATCTGACTGTTTCGCATCCGTCGCTGGTGCGCATCGTAGACATCTTCGGACGCGAGTATGCAACGATCGACGTTCGCGACAGCGCAATTGGCGCCGATGTGCATGTTGATGGATGGCCAACAGGCACCTACTATCTGTTAAGCGACCACGGAGTTGGACGGTTGATCGTTACACGGTAGGGGTTGGCACATAGGCTTTGGCCTTGTCATCGTCGAACTCGCCTTCCCAGCGGGCCATGACCACAGTTGCCAGACAGTTCCCTAAGAGATTGACGCTCGTTCGGGCCATGTCCATGAACTCGTCAACACCGAAGATCATTGCTACAGCAATAGGTCCATAATGCTGCAGATCTGGTGGCAGGAAGGATGAAAGCGTAGCCAAAAGGATTACGAGTGAAGCTCGTGGCACGGCCGCTACCCCCTTAGAGGTAATCATAAGTGCCAGCATCATTGTTATCTGTTGCTCGAGCCCAAAGCTGAACCCTGCAGATGTAGAGGCAATCGCCTGCATGACAAACACGCTGGCCATCGCCAGGTAGAGTGTTGTGCCATCGAGATTGAAGGTGTATCCAGCGGGCATCACAAAGCCTACAATGCGCTTGGGTACGCCAAACTTCTCCATGTGCTCCATGGCCATTGGCAGAGCACTTTCACTCGAAGTTGTTACGAAGGCAAGGGTGAACGGCTCTCTAATTGCGCTGATAAACTGCCGAAGTGGAATCTTTGCAACGGCAATGATCGATCCGAAGACTACGATTACGAAGATGGCAAGAGTGAGATACAGCGCGCCGATTAGCAGGCCAAGGTGTCCAAGAATATCCAGGCCTTGATGTCCGATAGTTGCAGCCATTGCAGCGCCAATTCCGACCGGGGCAAACTTCATGATCATGTTTGTGAATGTGAACATTGTCTGTGCCAGCGATTCACAAAACTCTACGATGGGGCGTGCCTTATCTCCAATCTTTGACACGGCAACTCCGAAGATCACAGAGAAGGTAACGATCTGCAGCACGTCTCCCTTGGCCATGGCGTCGACAACGCTTGTAGGAAAAACATGGAGCACGGTTTCAATAAGCGTCTTCGGATGATTTTGAGCAATTGCACCGAGTGTGCCGGGATCGCCAACAAGGGTTATGCCCTTACCCGGTTGCACGAGGTTTACAACGAGCAGTCCAATGAACAGCGCAAGTGTGGTGACCACTTCGAAATAGATCATAGAACGCAAACCCAGTCTGCCGACGCCTGCGCCGTGTCCGCCCCCTGCAATCCCCACAACCACTGTTGCAAACACAAGCGGTGCTATGATGAGCTTGATAAGATGAAGGAAAATGTCGCGCAACCAGGCGATTGATACACCGAAATCTGGAGCGTAGTATCCGATCAGAACACCCACGACCAATCCCAAGAGGATCTGCTTCGTAAGCGAAAGGTGGAAGTGCTTCATTGCAAACCTTGTGACTATGATGCTAGCTCACAATTTACTGATGAGGCAGGCGAATATCTATGTCATTTCGGTTCGTTGACATTGCCATTCAGCAGGCTGGCTGCATCCTTGCGATTGTTGATCTGAAGCTTCTTGTATGCGTTGCGTATATGTGTACGAACGGTCTCGAGACTGATGTTGAGAGAGGTTGCTACTTCGAGGTATGAGTAGCCACTTGCAATGAATTGCAGCACTTCGAGCTCTCGGCGGGAGAGCTTCTCGAGCTCCGGTGCAGAGCGTATCGAGCCGCGCATTGCTAAGAGAATCTTTCGTGCTATGCCGGCGCTGACAGGTGATTCACCGGCATGAATCTGCCGCACGGCCGAGGCAAGTTCTCCATGACGCAGCATCTTCGTAAGATAGCCCATTGCCCCGGCTGCAATTGAATCATAAATCCGTTGATAGTCATCAAAGGCAGTCAAAACAAGAACATCAGACTTAGGAGCCAGCGTGTGCAATTCAAGTATAAGAGCATGGCCTGGCGTATCGGGCAGAACGAGATCAAGCACCACCACATCCGGCTGCATAGCGGCAAGATTCGTGCGTGCATCTGCTGCAGTGGTGCTGACGGATACCACATTGATATCGCTGCAGGCTCCAAGCTCTTTAGCGTAACTACGTGCTAAAACTGCGTCGTCTTCTACTATAGCAACTGTGATCATGATCAGTGCACTCCAAATGAGATAAGTATCGTTGTTCCTGCGTTCGGCTCTGACATAACTTGGGCGATAAAGCCGCTTTGAACGGCACGGACAGGGATGTTGTTGATTCCACTCGAACGCGCGACTGTATGCACATCGAAGCCTATGCCGTTATCTGCGAACGAGATCGTGCATGAACGATTCGAAAACGTGAAACTCAGATCTGCATGAGTTGCCCGTGAATGTCGAATCACATTCGTTATCGATTCGTTAAGGATGATAAGAATATTCTTTGCGATCGTAGCATCAACAAAGTGATCGTCGCAATGCTCTGGCAGTATTCCCGTACATTCGATATCTGCGTCTGATAGACAAGCTGCGACGTATTCTCGAATCTCGCCCGCAAAGTCGATGAGTCGAATAGAATCACTTCGCCATATCCAAAGCAGACTCCGGAACTTGCGGTTTGCTGCGAGAGCTGCGTTCGCGATATCGCGTGATTGTCGTGTTTCCGAAGCATTGAGCAGTGCAGTTAAGCGTGCAAGATCTGCACCCAGCGTGTCATGCAGATCTCGCGCTATTGAGCTGTGCTGACGCTCAAGCATGTCTCTGCCAGTAGCAGCAATGCGATGCCAATAAGCAATAACGCCGATGGCGCCCATGGCAGAAAGTACAACCGTGATCAAGATCCAAACATCTTGGTAGAGTAGGGTATGAATCTTAGGCGTCAGGTTGATACTTGACATGGCAATGACGCCTGGAGCTCCAACCTGAATTGAGCACGAACGAACATTCGGCACATCTAGTTGATGCAAACGAGCAACAGGAGCCTGAATAGAATCTCCAGACCATGATGGTAGCAATGCGAATGCATCGAGATAGTCAGAAATAATTGATTTCGACCCTAGCGCAAGAGTCAATGAGTCTCCGGTTGGCAACGGATCCTGTCCTTCATGCAGCCATCCTACCCAGAGTTTGCGTTTCCCGCTGCTTTCTACTGCGACCAAGCACTTGGCAAGTGGGCGATTCTGCAGGGCATGAAGATCAATGTCAATCGTGTGTCGTCTTGTTGATATCCGTATCGTACTGTCTGAAGTCATGCTGGGGAAGTAGCCCTGTTCCAGAGACTGCCGTATGGAATCTGGCCATGCAACAATTTGGAGCTTCTTCCTACTCTGTGAAGCAAGAAGGATGCTGCTGTTGCGAAGAATGACTGCGTAATCCTTCTTGAGGAAGAGTATGCGTTGAAGCGAAGTCGGGTATAGCTCGTCGTAAACCGAGATTGAAGTTTCTGGATATTCACCAATGGCATGTTTTGCGGCAATCTCCGTTACTGCCTTCGGCAGATCCATATCATAGAGCATCTTGTTGGCATCGAACGGCACAAAATCAAAGATCCGTTTCGCGAGTTGTTCACGACGTATGCAACGTGGCCCAGCAAGTCTCGTAGTGATAATGATCGAGTCTCCGATACCGAAGATACTCAGAACAGTATCGGACGCGCCATGAGAGTCAGGAACTTCAGTGCGAGTTACTACCTTGCCAGAGTTGATGAGCAAATATGCGTTCTCGGATCCACCAATGATTGTCGTTGAGTCGTTCAATCGAAGCCTAACGGGTTCACTGTCAAATGTCTGTGAAAGACCTCTCGACTTGACACGATAGAACGGAGCGTAGGGCAGTTCTGCGCTGTAGTTGGCAACAAGGCTGTCTATTGGTATCCGCCATTGCACGCCCGTGTATGCGCCCACAACAAGCTCACGGGCCGAAACTGAAAGAGAACGAATTGGACGAACGAGGCCCTTATGATTGGGAATCTCAACACGTGCAAGCTGCTGACCCACTTGTATGTATAACCCATACAACGTTGCATACCACGCAGCACCTCGTTCATCAGTAACCTTGGAAGTGATCACAGCAGTATCCAAGGTTGCCAGTTTCATGAGCAGTGGCGGATTGGCCGACTGCACGAGCAACTCGTATGGGATCGTTAGCTTGTTTCTTGTGGTTACACGTTCCTGCTTGCCGAAAAGATTCAGCATTTCGATACTATCGAGCTGAATCGATCTACGTAACTGATTAGCAATCCTCTTTGCAGTCTGCCCAGAATTGCGATCCAGGAACCCATCTGCGAGCATGTTGCGAGCTGTTTGAAGTCGAACGCGCAATTCAGTTGTGTTCGTGTTTGTTCGCGCACCACCTATATAGGCAATAAGCTTACGGAGGTGAAGATCGCCATCTTTGTGATTGCCGGCCAGATGCAGGCTTCGTCCCCAGTAATACTCGCGATTGATGTGAGCAGCCAGATCTGCTGGACTCGTCAACTCGGTCGGTTCGAGTATCTGAGCCAGCTCAATTGCTCTTGAATAGTTGCCACACTTAGAGTACAGTGTAAGCAGATTAGCCTGTGCGCCTCTTCGCATAGCCAGGTACTCTGAAGCCGCCAGGACCTCATACAATCTTATCGCTGCAGACGTGTCGCCCAACTTCTTCAACGCATGGGCCGACATCAACGTTTGATTGGCATCTGTTCCGGTTCGTGTCTCACCACGGACAGAGACATCGCAGAGGCTCCCAGACGACGCCGTTAGTACATCTTGATAGTTTTCCGACCTCCAGGCGACCTGTGTAAGAATCGAAGTGTACCTCAGCTGAAGGTCCGAGCTGTTCTGGCAATGTGGTCGAATTTGTTTGAGGAAATGAATGGTTCGATCGAACTCTTCACTCACCTCCAGATGATACTGAGCCGAATCGCATAGCGTGTATAGCTCGCGCTGCGTGCTTTGAACATTAGTACGCGTGCCTGCTTCCCTCTCGCACCCACAAGAGAAGATATACGTAATGATATTTACTATGACGCACCAATAGCGCATACCGATTTGCCCCACGGCGAATCTACGAGTACCGTCGATGCTCATAGGATGTGATAAAAGTAGTAATTAGCTGCCGTGCTTAGCTCTCAACAGAGCCCCTACCCCCACCCACCATCCCATAACCTCTCTATGGGGGGGGGGGGGGCTCATACAGGCAACTACTTGCTGTTAAGCGTATGGCGAATACCAGAAAAAACTATACGCCCTCCCTGGACGTGCACAAACAATCGAATCCCAAGAATCTAACAGGGTGTAGCATGCCCGCTGACCAAGTGGTCGAAAGTAGCTTTGCTCACTGCTTCTTCGTACCGGAAACAAGGTGGAATATTGGACAAGGGATGTTACCAGAAGTGCTTTTTTGGAAAAAGTCCTTGTCAGACTGACTGCTTACCAGTAACATTGGCAATCATTCAACTTTTATTCGGAGACATTGCAGTGTCAAAGCAGGAACTCTACGACGAAATGGTTCGCCTTTTTGGCGAATTCACATCAGCCCACAACTCAAAGTTCAAAAAGGATGCAGCTACGGCTCGCAAGGCTGCCAGCGCCCTTAAGAAGCTTGTAACGCCATACAACCAAGCCTCGGTTGCAGAAGGCAAGAACGCGAAGTAAAACCTTCCAACGCTATTTTACACGTGCCAGGGGGCTTAGCCCTGCTGGCACGTTCTATTTTATATCGTCAGCTGTGGATTGAACGGAATGGATTATACAGGCGGCCCCTCTTCGCACAACGAACTCACTTAGGCCCCGTTCTCCATATTGGCCGTTCCAGTCATACGTGTATCCAAGCCGAGTCCAAGGGGCTGTCTTCGGATAGTATGAGTAAATGATGCTGTTGTTAAACCATGTCCGGTAGGCAGAATCAGCAGATTGGGGTAGTTCCGGCCCGGCTGTTTGATCATCGATGATAGCAGCTTGGTACTTCACATCTTCCGGCGTATCTGGTGTGGGAGCAACATCGCTCGCGCAACCGAAAAGGAAAAGAGCTGCAGCTGCAAAGAGTAGGAAGAACCTCATACTGGCGGCCAAGTAGTTACATGCGTTTTGTTGAGGTCTAGATTGCGGCAGGATATCAGACGCCTATTGCGCTTCGTTCTATCTCATGTTCGTCTTCACGAAGATTCGGACGGTCCTGCAGAAGAATCTTCCCTCGGGCGTTGTATTGTCGAACAGAAGATCTGAAAACCCTACGCCCCCTGACATTGATTTGGGGACATTGATGGCAGAGGCGACAGCGACAGCACGCCGTGCAGATAGTCGTCTGTTGTAGTCGGCATTGCCCGTTTTATCGGCATAGCCGACTATCTTGATTTCTACATTGCTGCCCAGCATCTTCTTAACGCGATTCGTGATACGAAGATTGACCTGCTCCCCGTAAATGCTACCAACTGAAATGATAGTTTGGTAGTGAAAGGAGCTTGAAATGGGACGGAAACATCATACCGAAGAGCAGATCATCGGGATCTTGCGTGCAGCCGAGGTGGTTATCTCAAAGGGTGGCACGGTTGATGCATTCTGCCGTGATCAAAAGATCACTGAGGCAACGTATTACCGATGGCGCAAGATCTACGGCGGTGTGGGCCTTGATCAGGTAAAGAAGCTCAAAGAGCTAGAGGCAGAGAACAGACGCTTGCGGCGAGCTGTGTCTGATCTAACGGTCGACAATCAGATTCTCAAAGAGGTCGCACGGGGAAACTTCTGAGCCCGGGACGGCGCCGTGAGGCAGTTCATCATGTGATGGGTGTCTTCCGGGTAAGCCAACGGCGGGCATGCAGGACGTTGGGACTGGTGCGATCATCACAGCGCCATGAGCCGCTCAAGCGCAAAGCAGATGATGTGGCCCGGATGCGCATCATTGCACTTGCTAAGGAGTATGGACGCTATGGCTATCGGATGATATGTGCCATGATGCGCATGGAGGGCTGGACGGTGAACCACAAGTACGTCTACCGTGTATGGCGCGAAGAAGGGCTCAAGGTGCCATCACGGCAGCCCAAGCGTGCCCGGCTGTTCCTCTCCGACGGGTCGGTCATCCGTCTGCGAGCAGAACACAAGAATCATGTCTGGTGCTATGACTTCGTCACAGATCAGACCAGCGATGGGCGTAAGTTCAGAGCGCTCAACATCATCGACGAGTACACGCACGAAGCGCTGGCATGTCACGTAGCACGCAGGATCAGGGCATCGGATGTACTTGATCTGCTGACAGAT
>JBKCLO010000003.1:0-2670 GCA_046300675.1 Ignavibacteria bacterium | reverse complement strand
ACGATTGAAATGACAGGTCTTGGTGCAGCAAACGGACGTAACTGGCGTTACACATACGTCAACGCTCAGATCAATTCTGGCGACTTCTTCGCTCAAACTTTTTACAATAAGAGTGATGCTGGCCAAACGTACTTCCTGCGTACTGGAAACCCAATCGTTGATAAATCGGACCTCCTCGGTGCTCGCATCCAGCATGCATATCGTTTGAACGATGATATCCGTTTCACGTATGGGGCTGACTATTTCGCGACAAACCCTGTAACAGAGGGAACGATCAATGGTATCAATGAAAATGATGACAACTACACCGAGATCGGTGGTTATCTGCAGGGCGACTGGAAGATTACTTCGAAGCTTTCAGCACTTGCCGCCATTCGTGCTGACCGTCACTCGGTGATCGATGAACTTGTGATGTCGCCTCGCGTTGCCTTGATGTACAAACTCGACGAAAACAGCTCGGTTCGTGCCACATACAACACGGCTTTCAGCAATCCAGGTACGAACGACCTCTTCCTTGACCTTCTAAGTGCTCCAGATGCATTCGGACTTGGCAAAGTCAATCCAGCATGGGCCGTAGGTGTTTGGGGTGCTTCTGCTGGACGTAATGGCTATACCTACAACCGTGCGGGTAGCAACCTCAACTTCATTTCGCAGTTCGACGCAACACGCGGCAACTGGATTGGTTTGAACAATGCATCAGCCGGCGGTATTTGGCAGACAGTTACACAAATCATCCTCCCGCAGCTCGAAGCTCAAGCACCAGCCAACCTGCGTCCGCTGCTTCGCCCATTCCTTACAGCGATTCCAGCACCGCAGAATATCAAGGGTAACCTTGCATCGCTGAACCCAACCACAAGAACGTTCATTCCTACGAGTGCTGATGCTGTTACAGATGTTAGCAAGCTTCGCCAGACAAACACACAGACCATCGAAGTTGGCTATCAGGGCAAGGTCACGAGCAAGCTTCGTGTTGCTATCGATGCATATCACTCAACAGTGAACGACTTTGTCTCCCCACTGCGTGTGGTTACGCCTAACGTCTTCCTCGACGGAGCATCAGCAACAGCATACATCCAGCCGCTCCTTACGGGCGCACTGATGCAGCAGGGTATTCCACAGGCACAAGCAGAGGCACTTGCAGCACAGTATGCTGGCCTGATCGGCGGCGCGTATGCACAGGTTCCTGTAGGAACTGTTTCACCAAATGAAACTCCACACAAGGGCGACATTCTTCTTGCCTACCGCAACTATGGTAAGCTTTCTTACTATGGCAGTGATGCTGCCTTTACGTACGAAGCCTCACCATCATGGTCGGTATCTGGCGCAGTATCTTACATCAATCAGAATACTTTTACTGGTGCCGACCTCGGCGATGCAACGATTACAGATATCATTGCGCTCAATGCACCAAAGTACAAGTCATCACTTGGACTGCTTCATCGTAACTCCTCTCTGGGACTTAGCGTCGGACTTCAATGGCGCTGGGTAGATGGATTCTACATGAACTCAGGAGTTTATGTAGGCGATGTTAATGCCTACCACATGATGGACCTCACTGCACAGTACATCATTCCGGGTGTAGATGGACTTAGCTTCAATCTCTCAGCAACGAACCTTCTCGACAACCAAGTTGAGCAGTTCATCGGAGCTTCAACAGTTGGTCGTCTTGTACAAGGCCGCCTAACATATAACTTCTAAGCATCTGCTCAGCAGATTCATCAAGCCCCCTCTGTCATCTGACGGAGGGGGCTTTTTTTGTGCCATGTCGCATGCGCGAATGCGCAGACCCATGACTGGATTCCCGCGTGCGCGGGAATGACGCAGAAGACTCGTTAGACCCCGAACTGTCGCAAGTGATGATCAATATGTTTATAGATCAAATTGTTCCACTCAGCCGCTGTAAGGGGGCCAAGAGACATTTGCTCTCTACCTTCAAATGCATCACGACCCAGAGCAGCAAACTCGCGTACGCGCTGCAAAAGACGCTCTTGATTCTCGAGAAACACACTATCGACAGGCATAATGAACGCCGGCGCTGTGGGCAGATTTTGCTTGTACGGAACTTCATTCGTGAGTGTCTTTTTAAAGAACATGCGCAATGCCAATCGCATCATCAGTGGCGGCTTATTGCTATTGATGCCCAGTGCCTGCTCATATGGAATGCAACAATGCGCCATCATCTGCGCGGCGTTCATTTTACCCCATAAAGGCTTCGTGTCGACTGCTATACTCGAAATGCGAGCACATAGCTGACTCACAGTATCATTTTGCCACACATCAGGGTATGCCATAGTACTCTCAGGTTATCGTTGATGATGTTATCTGACGACAGCAAAGTTACCGAGCCACATACCGTCGCCAACAAGTGTATAGACGACGGTGAACAGACCGGACTGGGGCATATGATGATCATGTTGCCCCAGCTGACCTGCCCCGGTTTGTTGGTCCACCTACAATGTTAGTCATCACACGGCGAACCTGACAATAGTTGGTTGTAGAGATTCGGGTGCCGGTGGACGATACCCGAGGCTGCTGTGCGGACGCTTGGTGTTGTAGAAGCGCCGCCATTGCTCAATTAAGATCTTGGCTTCAACGAGTGTGTGAAAGGTCTCTCCATTGAGGAATTCGTCTCTCATGCGTCCGTTGAATGATTCGATAAATCCATTCTCC
>JBKCLO010000002.1:0-43466 GCA_046300675.1 Ignavibacteria bacterium | reverse complement strand
GTATCTGGCAACGGCCTCTACCTCGAGACAACGAACAAGATCGCTGAGACATATTCAGCAGCGCCTGGCAAGTTCGTAGATGTTGCCATCGAGCTCGAAGCAACTCCTGAGTCAATTGATAACGTTGGTATGACAGAACTTCGCGTTCGTATGAACTACGATCCTAGCTTCGTCAAGCCACGCATCAATCCAGGAGACATCATCCTTACGGGTACACAGATGGAAGGTTGGACAGTGCTGAATGTGTCACGTAACGGTGCGCCTTCAGATGCTCTGAACAACCTCGAGATCGACCTTGCTGACATGCGCACAGTGAAGACAAAGCTTGCAAACAGCTCAAATCTTCCTGCCTTCAAGGTTCGTTTCGATGTATTCCTTCCAACGAAGGCCGGTACATTCACAACACCTGTCGGACTCTACACATACTGGGTAGATCACAACCGTTCGGGTGAGCGTCTCGACTACACACTCTTCCGTGACATTCCTGGAAAGATCACAGTTACGCTTCCTTGTGCTAACGTCCGTCGTCTTGCCGAGTTCAGCTCTGCAGTTTCGGGTGTGAAGCCAATGCGTCCAAACCCAGTCGTTAACACTGGTGTGATCAACTATTCAGTTGGTGTTGCTGGAGATGCACGTATCGCGCTTTACAATGCTATGGGTGAAGAAGTTGCTGTACTCGTTAACGAGTGGCTGCAAGCTGGCAACTACGAACTCACAGCCGATCTTTCTTCGCTGCCTACAGGCACATACTACTACCAAGTAGTTGCTGGTCCATACACAAGTGAGCCGCAGTCTGTAACAGTGGTTAAGTAATCGCTGATTGCAAATACACAAACTCCCTCGTTCGCACTGCGGACGAGGGAGTTTTCTTTTTATGGGGCTTCGTAGATTGTGAGTATGAGACAAAGCATCACATTGTCGGTTACCGTTGTTCTCTGTGTATTGGCAGCGCAGGCACAAAGCACTATCCCGTGGACACCCGTAAGCAAAGGTGATCTTCGGCAGGCATCTATTGCGGTGCCCCAAAGGTTGTCGTCGATTGCACTCAACCCAGCGCTGCACTATGTTCGGCTTCCAGATGGCTGGACAGCTTCTGTGTTTGCAGCGGGCAGTGCTTTCAATAAACCCCGATTTATGTCATGGGGTCCGAATGGTACACTGTTCGTTGCCAACATGAATGGCAACAACATCCTTGCTTTACCAGATGCCGATTCCGACGGAATTGCTGATACTGTGATTGTTGCGGCGCGAGGGTTTTCACTCGGACATGACGTACGGTTCTGGCGCGATACAATGTTCGTTTCGCAAGAAGCTGGGGTAGTGAAGCTGTGGCGATCAGATACGACCACGATGATCTATGATAAACGCGTTACGGTGATCGACAAAGCAGCACAGCCAAATCAAACGGGTGGTGGACATAGAACTCGAACACTTGTGATCGACACAAATGCTATGAAGCTCTATGTAAGCGTTGGAAGCAGGGGTAATGCCGACCGAGAATCAGATAGAGCCTGCATTGAACAATACAACTATGATGGCACTGGTCGCAGAATCTATGCATCAGGCGCGCGTAATTCCGTGGGCATGACGTTGCACCCCCGCACGGGCAAACTCTGGGCAAACAACAACGGGAGTGACAACCAAGGTAACAACATTCCTCCTGAGTGGGTCGATATCGTTCGTGATGGTGGATTTTATGGCTATCCCATAGGGTATCACTACCGTAACTGGTATCCACTAACGGGCGACTATCAAGATCTTAAGCCGTATACCAATGCAGACAGCCTGAGCATGCTGCGCATGGAAATGCCTGCAGCACTTGTCGAGGCACACTCGGCGCCTATGGCATTGGTGTTTACAGAGGACGGTGTTGCAGACAAGTATGAAAATGGCGCATTCATGGCACTACGCGGATCGTGGAATAGAACACCCCCAAGTGGAGCAAAGATTGTGTTCCTGCGCTTTGACTCAGATCAGGACACTCTTGCCAATAATGTCGAAGATTTCTGTACTGGGTTTATTCGCGACACGAACAGTGCCGATACTCGGTGGGCCAGACCTGTGGGGCTTGCGCTATCAAAGGATGGTAGTGTGTTTGTTTCACTCGACGACGGCAAGCAGTGCATTCTCAAGCTCACACCACCCAAGATCTCGTCGGTTGGAGCAAACGGTAGCAGTTGTTTTGAACTTTGGCCCAATCCTGCACAACGGTATTTCTCGATACGGCTTGCCGAAGCTCCCTTGCAGATACAGGTGCTAGACGTCCAAGGCGCGGTTGTGTATTCGGAGACGTCTTCTGGTGCCGCCGTCCAATCACTGCGTGTGCCTATCGATGGATGGCCTGTTGGAGCTTACTGTGTAGCTGTTCGAACTGCCCGGGGGATGATCACAAAAACACTGATCATCGAGCCTCGGTAACGTGCTCCATGATCATGTCGGCATATCGCAACGCAGACCCTTTGCGAGCAGCAATGTAGTCGTCACACAGATTTTTTGCATCCCGTAACCCCGCTGTGTCTGTTACCGTATGGGTTAGCCATGTAGCGAACTCCTGCGGCGTGCGAACAACCCGTATCAAGTCTGCTGCTGCATAGTCCTGAGCATCCCGAGCACGTTCAATGTGCGGTCCGCAGGCTACTGGTATACCATACCCAATCGGTTCTGTTGTAGAATGGACACCCGCCCCGAAGCCCCCTCCAACAAAGGCAGCATCGGCAACTTGGTACAACGACAAGAGCCTTCCTACGGAATCGACAACAATATGTCCATCGTACGGACCCTTGAGGCCGGATAGACGGGCGCACTGAATCTTCTGTTCAATACGGGCAATAGCTTGCTCGGTAGGTTCATGCGGAACGATAATCAAGCGGACTCGTAACCTGTTGATGTGATCAAGCGCCGAGAAAACCAGATCTTCATCCTCTGTCCATGAACTGCCGACCACTAGCGTTGGATAGTTTGTGCTTCGCAGCACGTTGTCTGACGATACAGATACATCAATGCGCTCGAGTACTCGGTCAATACGTGTGTCGGCAATCGCGAAGACATCCTTTCCGCTCAGTTGCGTAAGCCGGCTGGCATCATGCTGACTAACCGCGACGATATGTGTTAAGCGGCGGTAGAACCGTGAGACCCATGAACCCAGTAGGGGGCTATCGGCAACCGATGGATAGGTGGCGTTGATAAGCAGTACCGGAGATCGACTCAGAGCGGCCCTCACGATGTTTGGCCAGACATCGTAACGATTGATGATGACTATCTCTGGACGCAGAGCATCGAAAAACCGACGTGCATTGCCCTTTGTATCCAGTGGCAGGAATACTGCTGCATCGATGCACGACTGCTTGAGCGCATGGGCGTATCCAGAAGGCGAACTGCACGAATACATGATGCATGAGCCCGGCATTCTCTGCTTAATGATGTGCATGATCGGCAATACCTGCTCGAGCTCTCCCATCGATGATGCATGGAAGAGAAGACGTGGCGACCCAACAGACTGAGCAGCGCGCAGGAATGCTGCATGCTGCTCTTTGAATCTATAACGAAGTTTACGAGAGCCAACCTGGGACGTAAACACACCTATCCGGATAAGAGGAAGCACTAGTGCGTTGTAGAGAAGGTCGATCATCGCGATGCGAACTTACTTGCCGCTGAAGCTGGCCGGGCGTTTCTCGAGAAAGGCCTTGGTGCCCTCGCCAAAATCTTCTGTTCCGCACGTGCGTCCAAACACCGAAGCTTCTGCAAACAGACCTTCGAGTAGGGAAGTGTCGCCGGCAGACTGTGTGGCCTCGAGACAGGCACGGAGTGCGAGTGGTGCCTTAGATGCAAGCCCCTTGGCAAACTCTAGCGTCTTCTCGAGTAGTTCTGCATGAGGATAGATACGGTTTACCAGCCCGAGTTTGTGAGCCTCTTGTGCATCGATCATATCGCCCGACAGAATAAGCTCTAAGGCCTTTGCCATTCCGACAAGTCTGGGCAACCGTTGCGTGCCGCCGTAACCTGGAATGATGCCGAGATTAATCTCAGGCTGACCAAACCGGGCTGTGTCTGCGGCAAAGCGCATGTGGCATGCCATGGCAAGTTCGCACCCTCCACCTAGGGCAAATCCATTTACGGCAGCAATCACCGGTACGCCGAGACGTTCAATCAACGTGAAAACTCGTTGACCGCGTTCTGCAAAAATTCTACCGGAGTGCTCTGATTGCGATGCGAGCTCTGCGATGTCAGCACCGGCGGCAAAGGCTTTTGGTCCGCTGCCTGTTACCACTACCACCCGCACATCCTCGTAGCTTTGAATGTCGGTAAACGTTGATTCAAGCGCGCGCAGCAGCTCGGCATTCAATGCATTAAGCTTGTCTGGACGGTGCAGTGTAACCACCGCTACACCGGCGGTGATCTCAAGATGTAGTACGTCGTTTTGCATTGTGCGAAACTACGACGGCGCTCATGCAGGGCCATGCCTGTGGTGTCCAATCATAGGTTGGTGTGCATAACTACGGTTTTTCGCTGACGAACTTGGTAATAACTTATGGGCCTTATGACGTGGAAAAGATACTGGTTCATGCCGCTTCTCAGGCACATTCTGTTAGGGCTCTTGGCCTGTGTGCTCGTTGTAAGTAACGCCGATGGTGCCAACGCTTTACGTCAACGCAAGCCGGCTGCAAAGAGAGCCACGGCAGCGGCAAAAAAGACATCGAAGAAGAGTACTGGTAGGAAAACGGCGGCCAGTTCTAAGCGCTCAAAGGCCCGGTCATCTTCGGGGGCGGCAGGGACTTCAGGCAAGGGAGCGGTCATCACCGACATTACCGTCATCAAGCAGGTGCCTCTGGATTCAGGGATTGTGTATTATCAGTATCGAACTAACGGTGCTCGTCCAGTGATTGTGCACGTCCTTGAATGTGATGTGTCCGTTGCCGGGAATGCGCTTCGACTGGTCAAGGGCGAAGATCACGCCACAGGACTCGAACGATTGCGTGAAATGTCGCTGCGATACGATGCTAAGACGAACCACGTGCTCTATGGTCTTGTTAACGGCAACTTTTGGCGTGCAGTCTCGAACCTGATGATCGGTCCTTGCGTCATCGACGGGGAAGTCATCCAAATGACACGCCATAAAATGTGGTCGAGTGCGCTCTTTGATGTGCGCAATAAGATGTACATCGATACCTTTTCACTCTCTGGTATGGTCTCAATCGGCACCCGCCGCTACCCGATCGAGAGTGTCAATGACCGTCAGGGCTCGGGTGTTGTGGTATACAACATGTTTGGCGGCAATGTTGTGCCGTTTCTTAGTCAGAAGCAGATCGAAAAGGCTTTTCAGGAAGCTGTTCGCGACTCATCGGCAGATGTCGATGATTCTACAGAAGTGGAACTGACGGTAGACATGCTCAAGGCTGAAATCGCGTCTCAGCAGCGGGAGCGTGATGCAGAGTTCCCAATGGTCAAGATCCGTGTGCGCTACCTGCGAACCCCTTCGGTGAACAGCACGATCATGTGTGAAGTACTCGGTGTTGATACTGGATCTGTGAATATGCCATTGCGGGGGGCGATTGTGTCAATGCCCAAAGCAGTGCTTGGCAGCCAATGGCCGAAGGTTCGCGATACCATCAAGCTTAGGTACGAAACCAATATCTCCCAGCAAGTGCGTTTCATGAATGCCGTCAGTGGCACGCCACGCCTGGTGCGCGATGGTGTTGCCAAGAATGAGTCGCAGATTGAAGGTAGTACTGCTAAGCGATTTGTGCAGTATACGCTGGCCCGCACGGCGCTTGGTGCGAATGCCGACCGAAGCAAGATCTACCTGGTGTCTATTCCACCGGATCGACCCGAGAATGGCACAAAAGGTGCAACGCTACAGCAGACTTCGGAGATCATGGCACTTGTAGGGTGCCACAACGCGCTTAACCTGGACGGTGGCGGCTCTGCAGGTATGACTGTCCAGAACGATCATGTGTTCTATGAGGGCGTAGATCCGTTCACAAGGCGTATCGGCCTTGGCGTTGGAATTGTTAAGCTGGCCAAGATCTTGAGGACTACAGGGTATTAGGAAGACAATTGCCAGTTACCAATTACCAATTGTTAGTTACCAATCACCAAGTACAAACATCAATGCGTCATGTAGTCCTGGTTCTTGGCGACCAGTTGACGTTCTCCAGCCTTGCACTCGAGGGATTTGATCCCGAGCAGGATTGCATTTTGATGATCGAAGCGCCAGGCGAGTCCACAGAGGTCTGGTCGCACAAGGCACGTATCGCGATCTTCTTATCGGCGATGAGGCATTTCATACAGGAGGTCTCGGAGCGCGGCTGGCCGTTTGTATACGTCCAACTGGATGAATCGGCCGAACCGTCGTTTGGGGCTCGCTTGCGTGATGTCTTGTGTCGATTTCGTCCGCAGGCATTGCGCATGGTGGAAGCAGGCGAGTGGCGTATGCAGCAGGAGATAGCTGCTGCGTGCCATGAGGAGGGCGTCGTGCTGCAGGTGTTCGACGATACGCATTTCATGTGCAGCCGCTCAGAATTCGAACGATGGGCAGGCGGGAAGAAAGAGCTGCGAATGGAGTTCTTCTACCGCGTGATGCGCCGGCAATACAATGTGCTCATGGATGGCGCTGAGCCGCACGGAGGGCAGTGGAATTTTGATATCGAGAACCGTAGCGCCTATCCAAAGCGTAATGGGCCCGGTCGTATTCCCGATCCTGCTGGCTTTGAGCCCGACGAAACAACCCGCAAAGTGCTGGCTCTGGTTCAGAAACAGTTCCCGGAACACCCTGGCCTACTCGAGAACTTTCGCTGGCCAGTTCAACGTGAGCAGGCTCTGGAGGCGTTGCACAGTTTTATTGATCATCGTCTTATACAGTTCGGCACCTATCAAGATGCAATGTGGACGGATACGCCGTTTGGTTGGCACTCGCTTTTGTCTGCAGCTTTGAATGTGCATCTTCTGGATCCACGTGAAGTGATCGCAGCTGCCGAAGAAGCCTATCGCAAGGGGCTGGTCCCGCTGCAGGCTGCCGAAGGATTCATCCGGCAGATTCTTGGATGGAGGGAGTTTATCCGCGGCGTTTATTGGCTAGATATGCCAGAGATGAAGGATGCAAACCACTTTGGACATCAGCGCACCTTGCCGCACTGGTTTTGGAATGGCGAAACCAAGATGGCTTGCATGCACGACAGCCTGAAGCAGACACTTGCATTTGGCTACGCGCATCATATTCAACGGCTCATGGTGATCGGGAATTTTGCCACGCTGGCAGAACTGTCGCCTCGGCAGGTCAGCGACTGGTTCCTTGCCATCTATGTGGATGCGGTAGAATGGGTGGAGTTGCCAAACACGCTGGGAATGGCCCTACATGCGTGTGGCAGCCGTTTCACAAGTAAGCCGTACGTGGCCAGTGGCGCATACATTGGTCGCCAAAGTAACTACTGCTCGGGCTGCCACTACGACCCAACTGATCGTACGGGCCAGAAGGCCTGTCCGTTCACGACACTGTACTGGAATTTTATTGAGCGGCACGAGCAAGACCTTGCGGCAAGTCCTCGCACTGCACTGATGGCCAAGAACCTGCAGAAACTCAGCGCAGAAGAGCGATCGGGTATCGAGCACCGCGCGGCTCAGATGCTCGAGAATCTCGAAGCTCTTTGATCACCTCGCCGCTAGCTGCTAATACATCAGATACTTCTTTCGCAGCTCAACGAATTCGGCAAGACCGTCTTTGGCATAATCCATGAACTGCGCCTTGTTCGAATATGTCTTCAGCTCGGCGAGTATCAATGACAATCCTGTGGCCTTGATAAACATCTTGCCGTGCGGTGTTGATGCCAGTGTATCGGGGAATGCACTAGGATTGATACCGCGGACGTACCATAGAGCCTGCATAGCTGCCGTATAGGGCTTCCAAAACCGAGTCGGTTGCAGATAGTATCCGGTGCATGATTCTGCATTGAATTTGCCATGCTGAGGCGAGAACTTGCATACGGCAGCGTTGATACCGGCTAGCTGGAGGTTTGCTATGAATGCCGAGTCTGGCTGCAAACCAGGCATGCCGATGTATTGAAAGGGGCTAGCCGTGCCCATACCAATACTGCAGGCACCTAATTCGCCGATCAGTCCAGTCAATGCGTAGCCGCGAATAGCGGCTACAGTTGGAATGTTCGGACTGGTAGGAAACCATGGTCTATCAATGTCTTCCCATGTCATGGCGCGCGTCCATCGTTTGCAGCGAACAACAGTGAGGCTGCAGCGGCGCACAGCCCCATTGTTTTTCAGTGACAGCCAGCCGAGGTCGTTCGCCATCGTTGCAAGCTCGCCAAGTGTCATGCCATGAATGTAGGGCACAGGCAGACGTCCGATAAACGACATCACGTCCTTACTTGGGAGGTTGCCTTCGACGATTACTCCGCCCAGCGGGTTGGCTCTGTCGAGTATGATACACGGAACATCATACTCGGCACATGCATCGATAACTTCGATCATCGTAGAGAGATACGTGTACGATCGCACTCCGATGTCCTGCATGTCTATGATAACTACATCGGCATCAGTGAGGAGATTCTGCGTGGGCCGTCGCAGTGGACCATACAAGCTTCTGGCTACAACCCCGCTTACGGTATCATCAAGCACATGTTTGCCTGCAACCACAACGCCGTGAAAGCCGTGTTCCGGCGTAAGTAGACGAACGAGTCTCAGGTTCTTGGCCAGTTGAAACTCTTCGAGTGTTGTCTTGTTGCGATAACTCTTCGCAGCCGCATGTGTAACAAGTACAACGCGCTTGCCGCCGAGCATGGAAAACTTGGTGTCAATCAGGTTGTCTATGCCAAACTTTACTTGCGCCGGACTTACTGTTGCCCAACACAGCATGAGCATCAACCACAAGACGAATCTCTTCATGCGTGTTGCTGTCCGCGAGGATGGAACAACGTGTGTACTTCTTTGACATACTCTCGGTCGATGTGCGTGTAGATCTGCGTCGTGGCAATGTCTGCATGACCCAGCATCTCCTGCACCGCCCGTAGGTCTGCCCCGCCCTCAAGAAGGTGTGTTGCGAACGAATGACGGAACATGTGCGGATGCACGTGTTTACTAATTCCTGCACGCTGGCATCCGTCTTGGATAAACTTCCACACGGACATTCTGGATAGCCCCTTGCCGCGGACATTGAGAAACAGTATGTCGTCCGTTTCTGCAGTTCGGATAAATGAGCCCCGTGCCACTGATTGATATCGCTCTACCCATTGTAACGCGGGTGAACCGATCGGCACGAGTCTCTCCTTTGAGCCCTTACCGAAAACGCGAATGATCTCAAGGTCTGCAAGGATGTCGCGTTGACGCAAACTGATGACTTCGCTGACGCGCAGTCCGCAAGCGTACATCGTCTCAAACAGTGCACGGTTGCGGATCATACCAGCAGATGAATCATCGAATGCATTGAGAAAGCTGTTCATCTCCTCTGCATTAAGACAGTCTGGAAGATGTCGTCCAGACCTGGGTAGCTCTATGGCCTCTGTTACGTCGCGCTCGATGCGGCCACTGCTGACGAGGAATCTGTGCAGATGCCGTATCGATGCCAGGTAGCGTGCCCTGCTGCTCGGGGCAAGCCCTGCATGGTTTAGATTCTCGAAGTAACTCCGAACATCTACAAGCGTTGCATGGGCAAATGATTCCTTGCCGCTGTGGTGCAAGAACTGTGCATACTGTTGCGTGTCGTGCTCGTATGCATGAAGCGTAGCCGAAGCAAGTCCGCGTTCAAGTCGGACGTACTGCAGAAACTGCGCTATATCGCGCGTGAGTGAAATCGGCAGATCCATTTACGACGTGCCTGTGCCGGCATCATCTTTGACCTCCATGTACCGCACACGTTGGTGTGATGATCCAAGCAGTGTTTTCACGAACGACTCTTTGATGATGTCGATATCATGCATGGTAAGGGGCGAATCACCGAGCTGTCCGTCGTTGATGCGATCGAGCACAATCTGATCAACTGCCTTTTCAATATCGTGACGCTGACTTGTGTCTACCAGCCGTGATAGGGCCTCAACGGCATCTGCAAGCATAACAATAGCTGTCTCTTTTGAATCCGGCTTCGGGCCTGGGTAGCGAAAATCTGCTTCTTCAACCTGACCGCCTTCGGTGGCAGCATCTTCGAGGGCCTTGGCGTAGAAGTGTTTGATCATCATTGTCCCGTGGTGCATCGGAATAAACTTCCATATGCGGTCGGGCAGTTTGTTGTCGTTGGCAAGGGCAATACCGCCCTGTACATGCTGCCGAATGATCGTAGCACTTTTCTTTGGCGTAAGTCTGTCGTGCTTGTTGTCGATGCCGATCTGATTTTCGATAAAGTATTCAGACTTTTCGATCTTACCGATGTCGTGATAGAGAGCGCCAACGCGAGTAAGCAGGGTATTTGCGCCAATGGCAGAGGCGGCAGTCTCGCTCAGGTGAACAACAGACATCGTGTGTTGGTACGTACCGGGCGCATGTTCGTTCAACTGATGGATCAATGGATGATTGATATCATCAAAATCCTCAAGTCGAAGATCTGTCGCAAGGTTCATCGTTCTCTCCATCACAAGGATCACCGCAAGAGCGAAGAGCGGCGAGAGGATAGCGTTAACGACAGTGCCGCCAAGCTTGAGCAGCATTGGCAGCAACGCAGTTGCGCGCTCGAGTTCAAGCGATACCGTTACGACAGCTAGTCCGGCAGCAATTGCAAGAATCGAAGTAAACACCTGCGTACGACTTCGAAGGTTTGTTGCTGAATATGCCGCCATTGCGCCACCAGCGATCAGCACTACGGCGATGATATGGTCGTTGCCGCGGGCAGCCGCCACACTTAGTGAGCATGCTAAGGTTACAACGATAGCTGTTCGCACGTCGTAGAGGATCGAGACCAGCATTGCCATACCAGGTACGATGATCGTGTACTCTAGTGGCAGATCGGATGGAAGGATTATTGAAAGCCACCCGAGTCCGGCCGAGATCACGGGCATGGAGAGCAGCGTAGCAAGCTGACCATTGCGCATAAAAGATGAACGCCGCACGAAGTACAGATACAGCGCCAACATCGCGATCAACACGATTGCATGTCCAAGCGAACCAAATGCAGCGAGCACAGAGAAACGCTTTGTCGATCGCGCAAACTCTGAAAATCGATAGGCCGATAGTCGTGTAAGAATCTTCTCATCAATGCGGTCGCCTTTCTTGACGATAACATCACCTTGATGAACGATCTCCGACGTCGTAGATACGCCTTGTTCTGCACGCACACGCTCTGCTTCCCATGCAACACGGTCTATCGTAATGCTCGGCATCACAGATGCCGAAAGACCTTTGACGATGATCTCGCGCGCAGCTGGTGAAAATCCTTGGAGCGATACCAGCGCCTCTTTCATTGCGCTTGCTGAATCGCGGAAATCAGAGATTGGAAGGATCATCTCCTCGCCACCGGACTGCGACTCTATGCACACACCGCTTCTTATTGAATCAAGCGAGCTTGAACGGAAGCCAGCCGCATACAGCAGTCTCAATGCAGCAAGACCATTTGTGCGAACGGTAGAAACAAGTGAATCTGGTGCATTACGAATCGAGGCCAGAAACCTGTCGATGCTTTTGGATGGCGCGTCTGCAACTCTGAGTATGTACGGAGGAACATCTGCGCTGGCTTTGCGACGCTCCTCTGCAAGTGAATCGGGGTCTTTGAGAACAGGGAACGGATACTGCGCGATTATAGATTCTTCGGACCACGTTGTACCGATTCGGGATTTATCACCCGCTTCTTGCTGTGATTCTCCTAAGCCCCCTGGCAGAAAGAACATCACAAGAATAATAGACAACGTCAGCAGCACAATTCGCAGTGTTCGCGATGTGGCAAGACCGCTACTGCGTTCTTGCTGACGATCTTCTCCCTGCAGTTGTTCAAAGAGTGTAGGACGACTTCTTGCCATGGTGTTCGGTGTTAGGATCCGGAGAACTGAGGCTTACGTTTTTCAATAAAGGCCGCTACGCCCTCGCGGTAGTCGGCAGAGTCGCCAGCCCGCTGCTGATACTCTGCTTCATGCTCAAGCATCTGGTCGAGAGAACAAACAAGGCCCTGCTGCAGAAGGTGCTTCACAAATCCATATGTCTGGGTCGGTCCCTGAGCATACTGCAACGCAAGCTTGCGAAGAGCGGCAGGGAATGCCTTGGGATGCACGACAGAATTTACCAGACCCAACTCGAGAGCCTGCTCCGCTGACAGGGGGCTGTTCATGGTTGCAAACTCGAATGCCTTGCTGTAGCCTATCATTCGGGGATAGAAGAACGTTGCACCGGAATCTGGGATAAGTGCAATACCTATGAATGCTTCGACCAGTTTTGCTGCAGAACTCATGATGCGGATGTCTGCACCAAGCGCCAAGGAAAGTCCAGCACCTGCGGCAACGCCATTGATACCGCAAATGATTGGTTTGGGCATGTCGCGCATTGCTCGCACGATCGGATTGTAACGCCGGTTCAGAGAGTCGCGCAGGTCGCGCTTGTCGCCCGACTTCGGAGCGTCCTTGAGGTCTTGTCCAGAGCAGAACGCCTTGCCAGCGCCTGTAAGCACAACGCAACGCACATCTGTGTTCTCACGTGCGTGCGCAAGAGCAGCCTGCAGATCCGTTGTGAGCTGCTCGTTTGCGGCATTGTAGGATTCAGGGCGGTTAAGGGTGATGGTGCAGATGCCATCGGAGATGTCGAATAGCAATGTTTCAAATGTCATGGTTACTTACCCTTCCACTCTGGTTTGCGCTTTTCAACGAATGCCGACATACCTTCTTTTTGATCTTCAGTGGCAAAGAGCATGTAGAAGTTCTTTCGTTCGAATTCGAGTCCACCCTCTAGTGTGGTGCTGTGTGCTTTGAGCACGGCTTCTTTGGCCAATCGCGCAGCGACCGGCGCTTTTGAGGCAACATCGCCGGCAAGGGCAAACGCCTCTTCCAGGTAATATCCAACGGGCACCACGCGATTGACAAGCCCGGCGGCCTGTGCCTGTGTTGCAGATATCATGCGTCCGGTAAGGACGATCTCCATTGCGAGTGCTTTGCCAACGGCGCGCGTAAGCCGCTGTGTGCCGCCGGCGCCCGGCATGACGCCAATGTTGATCTCTGGCTGACCAAACTGCGCGGTGTCGCTGGCAACGATCATATCTGCATGCATTGCTAGTTCGCAGCCCCCTCCAAGAGCAAAGCCACTTACAGCAGCGATGATCGGCGTCTTCACGTTGCGGATGCGCTCCCAACGGGCAAACTGATCACGCTCGAGCATGGTCGTTAGCGATGCATCGGACATCTCGGTGATGTCGGCACCAGCAGCGAAGGCCTTCTCATTGCCATGCAGCACGATGCAGCGGATAGACGGATCTGCATCGTATGCCTCAAAGGCCTGCACAAGCTCGATCATTGTCTGCAGACTTAGTGCATTAAGCACCTGCGGACGGTTTAGTTGAATCGCTCCTACGCCCTGTTGTGGGATGTAGGTTGCGATACACGTAAATTCAGTAGACATCGACGTTCTCTCTTGTGAAATGTCACCAAAAATACGCCATGGATAATCTCTATTCGCCCACAATTACTGCCTCTGATGAGATTGTTGCCATCGATGCCGATATGCAGCGTCACATGTCTGCGTTGCGCCTTCGTGAAGGGGAACATGTACGTGTGCTCAACGGCAAGGGGCTTGTAGTGACATGCGAAGTGCAACGCCATTCGGGCGTGCCTGCGCTCTCTGTCAGAGAACGAATTGCACATCCTGAACCACATGGGCTGACTCTTGCACTTGGCGTCTTAGACAATCGAGACCGGTTCGAGTTTGCTGTTGAAAAAGCCACAGAGCTCGGCGTTACCCGCATCATACCGGTAACGTGTGATCATGGACACCATGTGCGGTCTACAACCGAGCGCCTTCGGCAAAAGGCCATAGCCGCCATAACACAGTCAGGTAATCCTTGGCTGCCCTCGATCTCTGACCCAACATCATTCGACAATCTTGCACTTGGAGAGGTTGTGATAGTGGGTGATGCACAAGGTAGCGTGCCGTCAGATCTAACATCGCACGACACATGGATACTCGTCGGTCCCGAAGGGGGATTTTCCCAGCGTGAACTCGAGTCCCTAGCGCCAATGCAAAACGTTGTTCGCTGGCGTATCGGCAGCAACAGGCTTCGCGCAGAGACGGCAGCGGTGGCGCTGATATCCCACGCCATATGTATGTAGGGGCGATGGCTCGCCCTTACCTACTTCACCACTACAACGTTCTTTGTCGAGACAGTTCCATTGAGCGTTGTGCGAACCAGGTATGTACCTGATGTTAGTTCGTTGACTGGTATAGAGACGAGCTGAATAGACGGAGCAATCGTCTCATTGAACAGCAGCTGCGTGGTGCCGGTGGCGTCTGCAAGTTCTACGCGTAGTGAGCCCCCTTGCTGAGCAACGATTTCCATCATGCCGCTGGTTGACATCGGATTTGGCGAGATACGCACATTGGAAGCGTTTGGTGATTCTTCGTTTACGTTTGTGATGGCATTAAGGAAGAACCTTCCTGTAACCGGGCGGTGATCAGAAACTGTCGAAGAATATGATGTGAGATAGCGCTCTGGCGACTCGACAAATGAGCGATAATGAAGCGGTTTGATCTCATTCGAGATCAGCATGTGATCGAGGAATCCACGGTTAAAGCCGATGTAGGATGAAAGACCCTGACGTTCCAAGTCTGCTGTGGTTGCATACCAGTTGTCCTGATCGTTCAGGAATACTGCATAGCATGATGGGAGTGTTGAGTCTACAGTCGTTGTAAGCAGACGGTCGTTGAAGTCACCGGTAACGATAATGTTCTGATCGCCGTAGAAATCCTTGAGATACTGGTGGAATGTCTCAGCATCAGTCTTGCGGCGGCTGTAGTCGTCAGCTGCAGTTGAGTCACTCGTTGCCTTAGCATGAATGTTAAAGATGCTGATGCGCTTTGTTACATCGCCAACTGTTGCGTCAAGCGTTAAACGATATGGGAATCGTCCATTACCCCAAGCACGTGCGCCACCGTTGACTGCCAGACCATTGTCTGCCGGCTTTATGGTCTTGGTGTTATAGATGTAGGCAAGCTTTTGATCAGACGTCACTTCGGTTGCGAACAAACGTCCATACGAACCCTTGAGAGAATCGCTCAGCGCAGCAAGTGCCTCGTCAGTGACAACTTCCTGCAGGGCGAAGATGTCTGCTTGAACGGTGTCCATGATGATGCGAATACGCTGACGCTGGAGGTCTTTATTGCTCTGACCTTTGGCTGTGTCTGCCGAGCCGTACCATTCGAGATTCCACGTTGTCACATCAAGTGTGCGAGACTTGCTAACGGTATCAACAGCGATAGGGGGCAGGCCGATGTCCTGCGAAAGGCGCGGCAGGATCTGATATGCGCCGCGGAACTGGCTAACAACACCCACGATATCGATATCGCCTGATGGTATCTCCAGGTTGTAGACGCCGATCTCGCATGCACGGTCAATGCGGATTACAATGTCGTTGCCAAAAGCATCTATTGCATTATAGCTGCGGTTGCCCTCGAAGCGACCAGTCTCTACCATGCGCACTTTACGAAGCTTCACAAGTGTTGCTTCATTTCCCTCACCAACGTTCGGTATAGTGGTGCTCTTAGCAGAGGGCTCCTCACGAGTACCCGGAACAACGGTAAATCGAAGACCTGTTCCACCAAGTTGAGTCAACCCTGTCCCAGGTGCTCCGGTGGTCTGACCAAACTCGCTTAGCGTTGAATTCTCTATCACGACTGAGTCGCCAATCTTGACACCATTTCGCATCTGCTCGTTGAACACAGCGATTCCTGCCGTACGGTCTTGTATGTAGACCACATTCGAAAGTTGAGCCGCAGATGTTACACGGCCAGCAACCTTCGTTACCGTGCTGTTAAACTCCTGCTTCTTTGCCTCGGCGATCGAGATAGGATCCTGCGCGTGAAGCGCAGCTGTGATCATGGCAAAGAGCACAGTGATTACGGATAGATGCTTGGTCATGTGTTTCTCAACAAAAGAGAGTTAAAAAATGTCCAGTGTTATGTCGTCGGTCTTGCCCTGCAATGCATCGTACGTGTAGAGCATGTACGACATGCCGTTTGTTATCGAGACGTTGCTCAGCTTCGTCAACACGTTGGTTGTGCCCGCTTCACGAATCTCGAAATCATATGTGCCCGGCTTGATCGCGGTGTAGGAGGGCGAACTTATCCCGGGCTCATACTCCTGAGACATAAGCCGGGTCCCATTCGACCACACCTCTACAAAATACGCCTTATCAACGTTTTCAGCCATGTGCGTAAACCGAATGAGGGCATCCGGGGACTGCGCCGAGATCGTGGTGTCTTGAATTTCTCTTCGAAACTCAACAAGACCATTGGTGTCTCCACGTGCAAACAGGATTACGCGTGCGTTGCCGCCCAGCGTGTAGCGTAGGTTAGACCTGAAGACTTTTACAGGAGAGCCGAGCGTGAATTGCAACGGCCTGCCTGCTGCAACTTGCACGTAGTCTGATGCCTTGCCGCGGTTGGCATCAACAGTGACAGTGCTGTCGAAGACCACCCTGGTTACCGGGACGTTCTGAGTGACATTTACGATGCGTATCTGAGCAGGATCTGGAGTGGGAAATGTTATCACGCCGTCGCTGCAGGAGCTCACGAACAACGCAAGCACTACTGCACATGAATGGAGATAGTGTCTTATCATACGTTAGAATGAGTACCGCATGCCAAGTTGCATGCGCCAACGTGAGTAAAAGTTGTCTGTGTTATAGATGCCTGCCTGCCCATTTGTAACGGGCTCTGTGTACGACATCATGAGTCTGCCTTGGCTGTCGAATGGTTTGTTCTGGCTATTGAGCACAAGTCCGAAAAGGTTTGAACTCTGAAAATCAACGAAGCGCTGCAAGCCCCATGACGGACTCAGCAGGTTCAAGAAATTCTGGACGTCGAGTGAAAACTGAATCTTGTGATTTGAAAAACCAGGCACGTCTTGCGTCAACCGCAGATCCAACTGATTAATCCATGGCTCGCGAAGTGCATTGCGTGGGAGGATCTGACCTTGATAAGATTTGAGAATTGGGTTCGAATCTATGAGCGCCATGATTTGCGCCCAGATCTGATCGGGAGAACGCAGATCCGATGCATCAGTCGGCTTTGGGATCACGACTCTGGTGTTGTAATCGTCGGCGCGCGGGATATATACGAGGTCGTTGCCGCCCGAGGCATTGTCGCCGTTGTAATCTTGGGCATAGCTTATCGAATATGGTCGTCCTGATGAACCAGAATAGAACACACCTAACGATGTGGTGTATCCTGCAGTCCATGTGTGGGCATAGGTGGCATTAAAGGCTATTCGATGCAATTGGTCAAAATTCGATATGCCTACAGTTACGTTGTTCGGATCTATGGCGTCGGTACTGGTCCACTGCGAGCCGGCAGTTGCGGCTGTCGATGAGTTAAGGTCCTGTGTTCGTCCATAGGTGTATGATGCCATACCGCTCAGGCCTGGAATGAACTCATTGTTGCCGTCGAACTTCAGCTGTGTAGAGATAGAGTATTGTTGTCCTCCATCTCTGCTCCGCAGCAAGATCACCTGCGTAAAGCGCCTATCAACCAGGGAGTCTGCCAAGCCCCCTGCATACATCTTGCGTCCATCAAGAGGGGAGATGCCCACTGATGTGTCTCCGCTGTTGATGTATCGCATGTTGGATTGACGCAGATTCAAATTCGCATAGTCAACTTGGTTAAGGAACTTCCCATACATCCCTTCAACCGTAAGAGTTACATCACGAGCGATCTTCACATCGGTTGCCAGCGTCGAGCGCCAAACTTGCGGCAGACTAAAGTTGCCGTCGGTGATATTGATCGCTGTGGTGTTGATAGCACTACCTGGATACGTTGAGTCACCGGGACGGAGCGCCGGGCGTGTTAAATCCCACTTCATCGGAGTTCCATCAGCTGAATTGATGGAGTTGGGCGAGTTGTTGGCACCGAGTTCGGCACGGTATAGGTCCATGCCGGTGTTTGAATACTGATTCGAGAGCCACACAGCTGCAACCCGTCCTGTAAACAGTCCCGAGCCACCACGCAGCTGCAGCGTCTTGTCGCCGCTGATGTCGTAGTTAAAGCCGATACGTGGTGAAAAGAGCATAACCCCAGTTGGAACCTGTGAGGTGCTTCGGCCCGGGAAAGCGGTTGCGAATGCCGAATTCTGATACGGTGTATCCCAAAACACCGGCATATCCAGACGAATGCCGCCAACCACTCTCAGTTGCTCGTCAATCTGCCATTCATCCTGGACGTATCCTCCGAACTGTGCCATACTCCATGCTGCTCGGGGCATGGGATTGCCGTTGGTAACATCTGTATTGGCGTAGCTCACGCGGTAGTAGTTGGCGGTGCTGTCTGCAAACGCATCAACGGACGAATACTGGATCGAACCAAAGTAATCCTGAATGAACAGGTTGTTGAAGAGGGAGAATTCATTGTGGGTACCCATAGTGATCGTGTGGTCACCCAGGAACCATGTCAAGTCGTCGGTTATCGCGATCAGTGTCTGGTCGAGTGCGTTTGCTTGTGAACTGCGCTCTGGACCTAGAATCACGTTCATTCCTGCACCAACCTGAATTCGTACTTCGGGGAAGGCTATTGCCTTGCCTACTTGATCACTGGGCAGTATGCGGCGATCATTCGTCTGGGTGTACGAGATGCGGAGCTCGTTACTCGTTGACTCGCTTAGTCGGGCATTCCATTGCAGAACAGTCTGATTGTTGATGCTTTCAAATGTGTTCATCCTGCTTGTGAGACTGTAGTTGAGGTTGTTTCGCAGCAGGTTGCGATCCTGTATACCGTACGTGAAGTTGTGACGCAACTGAATCTTGTTCGACTCATCAATGTTGTAATCGAATCGTGCGATAAGACTCGTCGAGTTGTTGCGGATGTTCGTTACACCATACGAACCCGGATCGTAGCCATACTGGTTCTTTGTGACGTCGATGATCTTGTCGAGAACAGCGCTCGACATGGCGAAATTGTTCAGCGCACTTGGATCGTCGAGTGCAACTTCAAGCGGAGTTGAGCGCTGACGTCCCTCGGCAGTGAGATGGAAGAACAACTTGTCCTTTACGATCGGGCCGCCGACGCGTCCACCGAATTGAACGTCATAGAACTTATCGAACGGCCGCGCCGCAGCATCCGGACTGTTTCCAACGAGATCCTGATTGCGTCCGTATACAAAAACAGAGCCGTTAAAGATATTCGTGCCACCGCGTGTAATGGCATTGACCAACCCGCCTGTGAATCCGCTCTGTCGAATGTCGTACGGTGATACGTTAACGCGAATACGTTCAATCGCATCGAGCGAAACAAAATTTGAATTTGCCTGCGAACCAGCCGTGCCTGCCGAGCCGAGTGCAAAGACATCATTGGCTACAGCGCCATCGATCTGGAAGTTGTTGAATCGGGAGTTCACGCCCATGATGCTTACACCCTGCAGGCCGTCGCTCCCTGCAGTGCTCACCTGGTTTGTGTAGGGATTCATCCGTGCCAGATCGCTGATACTGCGGTTGATCGAGGGCGAGGCTGATATAACGGCTTCGTTGATAACAGAGCCAGATCCGTTCCTGCTTGCATCAAAGAGTCCATCGCGGTCAACAGATACAGTAATCTCACTGGCTTTTGATGCAGCTTCCGGAAGAACAAGATTTAGGGTGGCGGCCTCTCCAACATCCACATTTACGCCGCGTATTGTATCTGTCTTGTAACCAACACAGGAAACAGCAACAGTGTATGTGCCCGGACGTAGGCCGCGGATAAGGAACTGCCCTTTGTTCTTGGATACAGCCCCGTAGGCAGAACCTGTTGCCACATGTATAGCTCGTATCATGGCTCCGGGCAGAGTGTTAACGGCCGAGCCGGACTTACCCTTGATGATGCCTGTAATCGAGCCTGTGGTAACGCCCTGGCCGATGAGATACGAGGGGGTCAGCACAAGTGCTGCGATGATCAAAACGGCGTAACGTAGTGTCATATGCGAGTCGGAGATTGGACCACAAAACTACGGTATTTCCCTATGGCAGTGACAGGGGGCGTATCTTTGCCACGTGATTACACTTGATACAAGATTCCGCGATGCTGCGCGGGCAGCCCGGACTGAATTGGGCGGCGCAGTTGAACCGTTCGCTCACCTGCCGTATGCCAAGGAACTGGCTGTGAAGCGGACAGGGCTTAAGGCCTTTTTTGACAGTATCCGCACAGATGGAGCCCGCATCGATCATATCGTGCAGGCCCCTTCTCCGCGCTCATATCGAACAACTTCGAGACGCAGAGTAAGCATTCAGCGCGGCAAGCTTTTCCTGACGCATGGCGATGGCAATAATCCAGGTCAGGCAAGTCTTCTCGAGCCGCCACCGCATGCGCGTATCTATGCGCTCATGGAGTCGCTGCTGCAGGAGATCCACCCTCAAGTGCAGGAGATCATCAACCATGTGATCGTGCGAGGTACCTATAGTGAGTTTGTGCTCATCATCAACATCAAGGGGATGGATGCCTACATCGTGCGCACGGTCCGTCGTGTGTGTGAGCAGGTGCAGGCGCAGATTCCCGAGGTGCAGCATGCTTGGATGTATCACGACCCCAAAGGCACAAGGTTCTATCTCGAACTGGAACGTCCGGCTACCGGAGTAAACGCCAAAAAGCTCTTTGGTCATGCGGCATGGCGTCAGGTCGTTGATGATATCACGTACCAGGTTGGTGTCTTTTCATTCTCGCAGATCAATCTCGAAATGATGTCGAGTTTGGTGGCCGTTGTTGCCGATCACGCCCGGTTGTCGAGCAATGACGTGCTCTACGACTTGTACTCTGGTTACGGACTCTTTGGCGCGGCTCTTGCAAGCAAGGTCAAGCAAGTGATTGCAGTTGATGCTGATGAGGCAACTGTAGACAATGCGCGTTATAATGTCAAGCGAGCAGGCGGACACGTCACAGCGCTGCGTCAGGTATTTCGAGATGCAGATGACATTACAACACTTTGGAAGACCTGTTCCAAGATCCTGCGTCCAGCATCTTTGGCCTCACCGGCAGTAGTTATCCTGGACCCTCCGCGAAGTGCTACGCCGGCAGGTATGATTCGCGAGATTTCGCGCACCATCCAACCAGAGCGTGTTGTCGAAGTGTTCTGCGGTCCCGACGAGCTGGCACGCAGCATCAGAGAGTGGAAGTCTGCAGGCTATCAGATAGAACGAATCACGCCTCTGGATCTCTTCCCGGGAACATTCGGTATGGAAATCGTGGCTAGTTGGACGCGCACCGAGCCGGTCAGCGAACCTTCTCCAGAGCCCATGAGAACACCTCGAGGTAACGCGCGGCCGTATGGACGATCGAATAATCGGCGCTCATAGCATTACGTCGGATGTGCATCCAGTGCGGCTCCTGCTTGAAGAGGCGCAGGCCGCGCCAGATAGCGTTTGAGAGTTCTTCAGCGTTGTAATCATAGAAGCGGATGCCTGTTCCGCAGAACGTGATCGGGTCATATTCCTCAATCGTGTCGGCCAGGCCGCCAATTCCGCGCACTATGGGAACAGCGCCATAGCGCAGAGCGAACATTTGTGTAAGGCCGCACGGCTCAAACAATGACGGCATCAGGTAGTAGTCACTGCCTGCTTGTATTCGGTGCGAAAGGGGCTCGTTGTAACCGCGAATGAATCGTACGTTATGCGGGTAACGATGCTCCATATCTGAGAGGAACATCTCGGCGTCATGCTCGCCGCTTCCCAGTACCACAAGGCGCACTGAGCCATCGCGCAGGTGCTGAGGCAGCGCATGCTGCAGGATCGAAAGCCCCTTCTGTTCTGTAAGTCGAGTTACCATGCCTAGTAATGGTACATCATCGTTTTGGTCGCCCTCGCCGAATCCTACCTCGCGCAGCAGTGCCAGTTTGTCGGCAAGTTTTCGCTCAAGGTTCTCTGCGGTGTAAGTGATGGCGATGTGCTTGTCGGCAGCAGGATCCCACTGATGCATGTCGATGCCGTTGAGAACGCCAACAACATCTGCAGATCGCTGCTGCAGAGCACCCTGCAGTCCCATCCCTTCTGGCGTCCAACGAATCTCCTGAGCATACGTTGGACTCACGGTTGTAACCTTGTCGGCAAACATGATGCCTGCCTTCATTGCATTGAAGCACCCATCGTGTTCGTACCAGCAGCCAGTGTAGAAGTCCGACGGAGGAAGGCCGCAAAACTCCATGGCACGCAGTGGGTCGAAGTGGCCTTGAAAGGCCATATTGTGAATCGTAAACACACCGGCGGTCGCGCTGAAAAACTCATCGTGCACATACTGTACCTTCAACAAGGGCATGCACACCGCTGTATGGTAGTCGTGTGCGTGGATCACATCCGGCCTAAAATCGAGAGCACGGGCAACTTCGAATGCTGCGCGGCTCAGGAAGATGAAACGTCTGTCGTTGTCTTCGAAACCTTCGTGGTACCCGTAGATACCCGGACGGTCGAAGTAATCCGAAGAGCGGATGAAGTAGACATCCACATTGGTATGCGGCAGAACTCCATGCCAGACTTCCGCGTATTCGGTCCACGACCCAAAGGGCACCGCCACGAGCGCGTCCAGCTTGCTGATGTTGTAGAGCTCCTTATCGATGTTGCCATAGAGCGGCAGCACGATCCTGACGTCGTGGCCTTGTTCGGACCATGCCTTGGGCAGCGCGCCTGCCATGTCTGCTAGACCACCAACCTTTGCGTATGGACTTACTTCGGCGGCAACGAGGAGGATGTTCATAGGATTCTATAGGCTTCCGTGACTGGTGCGCAAATATAGGTTTGCAGTCCCTCGAAGGCCCCCTGCGCATCTACGGCCTTATCCACACTTGTGAATAACCCGAACATTGTTGACCCGCTGCCACTCATCGAGGCATAGTTAGCCCCATGTTCATAGAGAGAACTCTTAATCGTTGCAAGTATTGGATGTTCAGTGAAGACGGACCGTTCAAAATCATTTGTGAACTCACCGCGTGCAATAACTTGTGCATCAATGGCTTGCCTCCACGACTGGAGAAGATCTGACTGTGGTTGTTCACCTGTTATCCCCAATGTGGAATACGCATGGGCCGTGTTGACGTGTATGCCGGGGCATACAAGAAGCACGCACCACGGAAAGGTATCATCGAGCCTTGAAACGTGTTCACCACGTCCACGAACATGAGCCACGCCATAGCGCAGAAAGAACGGTACATCCGAGCCCAGCATCTGAGCAAGGGGCTCAAGGTGATTGATGAGTTCGGTGGTATGCGGGCGGCCATTGAGATAGGCAAGCCCGAGCAGGGTAGATGCTGCATCGGAGGAGCCCCCTCCGAGACCTGCACCTGTTGGTATGCCTTTGTTCACGGTTATCTTTGCGCTCGCTGCATCGTTGGGGAAGGCAGTGGCATATGCCCTTGCTGCCTTGGCAACGATGTTGCTGTCGGGGGAGTCTGTGACCGCTGGAATGCAGACAACCTCCAGCTGGGGCTGAGGTTCGAATACAATGGTATCGTGCATGTCGAGTGCAACAAAGATCGATTGAATGTCGTGGAAGCCGTCGGGCCGCTTTCGCAGGACGTCCAGGCCGATGTTGATTTTGACGCACGCTCGTAGCGTTAAGGGATGTTGTTTCATGTCTGAACAAATATCGTACACAAGTGAGGTTGCGCGGAAGAGTATTCACCTTTCCTCGCTGATGATTCCTATCGTGTATCTGCAATTGGACCATTGGACAGGCATAGGAATTCTTGTGGCGATGACGGCTACGTCGCTTCTCATCGATGTGTTGATGCACTATCACGGTCCTACCCGACGCATCATGCATTCGCTTGTGGGCAACATGCTGCGTCCACATGAGGTGATGCAGGATGTTTTTCGTCTGACCGGTGCATCGTGGGTACTGATTGCAGCTACGCTGACATTCCTGGTGTTCCCGCCAGTTATCTCCACCACGTCATTTAGCGTGCTGATCGTAAGCGATACGGCTGCAGCCTTGATCGGTAGACGCTTCGGCAAGCGTCGGTTCCTGGATAAAACACTGGTGGGCTCGGTGTTCTTCGTGATCTCTGCGTTTGTAGTGACATGCGTCTACCAGCAAGTGTTTGCCCTAGACATGTGGTTTTTGGTCTCAGGTCTTGCCGCAAGTTGTGTGTGTGCTGTGGTAGAGGCCGCTTCGATCAGACTTAAACTTGATGATAATATCAGTATCCCCAGTAGTTTTGCACTTACAATGCTTGTCATGAACTCTCTTGGAGGATTCATGTCGATGGCAAGCTTTCTTCACTGACAGAATCGCACCCCATGGCAGAACCGTTAAATCGCAGCACCAAGATCTTTGTGGCCGTGCTGCTGCTCATCGGACTTGGAATAGCAGTTGCATACGTTGTGCTTCGCTACGACAAGAGTGACGAGTACGCACAGCAGGTCGATCGCATTGTGCGCATGCGTGACACGCTGATTGAGTCGGTTCATTTTGTCAGAGTTACAGACTACGATTCAGTGAATGTGCGTGATGTTGCTGCCGACATCGTACGCAAGTCTCTCGACTCCAATGAGCTCGATGTAAGCAAGGCGCGTGTCTATGTGTTTCACATGTTCACATCTGCAGATACGTCAGACCTCACCCAGGACATGATCGACGATCTGGCCTATAGCAACCCGAACATCGAGAAGCCGGCAACGGTGCTGCGCTGCGTGAAGAATGGCTGGATCATCGCCTATAGATTCGCACCGTATCGCACCCAGCCAAGGGGATTCGACATGGGCCGAACGTACTTCTATATGCCGCGCAGCGGCGTGAAAATGAAGGACATCGAGCTCTGATCACGCTTTGCGGAATTGCGTGTCCTTCCACTGCGCGAACAGGTGCTTGACCTTGTTACGCTGGTATTTTCCGGTAGAGGTAACTGGCAGCTGATCGGTAAACAGGACAATCTTTGGGGCTTTAGCAAAGGGCAGGTTCTGCAGGCAGTAGTCTAGAATCTGTGATTCTGAAGCCTCGTCTGAGCTGCGCACGACAAGCGCGCCCACCTCTTCGCCATACATGTTGTTCTCGAAACCTACGCAGATGCCGGCCTGAACTCCAGGTGCTCTGTTTATCACCTCGTCGATCTCCAACGGTGCCAGGTTAACACCTCCCCGAATGATGAGCTCCTTGAGTCGTCCGGTGATGAAATAGAAATGACCCCACGTTGCATCTGCGATGCGAAAACCTTCGTCTCCCGAGCGAAACCACCCGTGTGCAAAGGCATCGGCATTAGCTTCGGGATTTGCATCATAGCCTCGCATGATGTTGGTTCCGCGAATAACGATCTCGCCTCGCTCGCCATCTGGAACGGGTTTGCCTGACGGATCATGGATTGCCATTTCATTGACGGGGATTGCAACACCAATCGAGGGAAAACCATGTGACTGCATCCAATGATGATGCTCCTGATCGGTTATCCCCGTTGGCAAGAAACACGTGTAGCAGGTAGTTTCCGACAGACCATATCCATGCGTGATACGGATTTGGTAATGCGATTCAAATCGCTCTGCAAGCTCACATGTAAGGGGGCCTGCACCGCAGATGATATGTGCAAATCCTGACTCAACAACGCCGGAAGCATCAGCCTGAGCATCGAGCAGAAATGCAAGAAGCGTTGGTACAACGCTCACGATGTGAACCTGTTGATCCTTGATGGTGGAAAAGAACGTACGTGGCGAGAATTTGCGCTGAAGAACCACTGAGCCACCGGCCAAGAACGGTGTTGCATGTGTTACAAGCGAACCATTGACATGGTGAACAGGCAATACACACATCATGCGGGTCTGATCCGACATCCCATACCACTTGATGATGTCGCTGCAGTCGCTAAACAGACACTGCTGTATCAAGACAACGCCCTTTGGATTGCCTGTAGTGCCAGAGGTATATACCACCATGCAGTCGTCCCAGCGCATGTCGAGGTCGGCCTCTGGATACTCGTGAGCCTCTGCAGCACGAATTCGCTGATACCATCGCGAATCGGCAGCATCCGAATCCATTTCAAGAATGTCTACGCCATGCTCGGAGCACATGGTGCTGATGCGGGCAACGTAATCCGACTTGCACAAGACTGCTCTTGCACCGGAATGAGAGATGATGTAGGAAATGCGCTGGTCGTCTTCGGTCATATTCAAGGGCACCGCACAGACACCCATGAGCCAGCATGCGAAATAGCAAAGTATGGTATCAGGATGATTATGGCTGGCGATGGCAATGCGGTCTCCGCGTTGGATGCCTTGCTGACGAAGTATCGATGCAATCCGGCGGGAGACATCAATAAAAATGCTGTACGACCACGTAGACGTGCCGCCGCTGTCATCGATGTAGACCATCCATGGCTTCTCAAGGTACGTGCTCTCGTTGTGCCGCATCAGAGCGCCCCAGTTGAGATATGGGGAACGTGCCGATGATGGCATGATGCCGTGGGCAATGCGTGCTGGATGATGCTGCGGATCTGTGAACCTGAGTTCCATGGACTTACGGGATTTCTAGTAATTTGACTTCGAATATACTCCCTGAAAGTGCTCCGCAATGAAGATCGACCTCCGAAGTGACACCCTCACAACTCCAGATGAAGGAATGCGATTGGCGATGGCCAATGCCGTTGTTGGGGATGATGTTTACAGTGAGGACCCAACGGTAGAAGCACTCCAGGCTCGTGTTGCAGAGATGTTTGGCAAGCAGGCGGCACTGTTTGTCCCCAGCGGCACGCAGGGTAACCAGATCTGCCTTGCGCTGCACGCACAAACCGGCGAGGAAATTATCTGTGATCGTGATGCACACATCTTTCACTACGAGAATGCCGCTGCAAGCGTCATCGCCCGCGCGCAGCTTCACGGTATAGCATCAACCAATGGTGCCATGCCCCTTGACCTTGTTGAGCAGGCTGTTCGCCCTAAGGCCTATTACTATCCGCGTACTGCCGCAATTGCGGTAGAAAACACGCACAATCGTCATGGCGGCACAGTAGTGCCATTTGAGCATCTGCGAGCGATGCATGCCATTGCCAGAGAGCACTCGCTTGGCCTGCACTGCGACGGCGCCCGCATATGGAATGCGATTGCCGCCACGGGCGTTTCTGCAGCCGACTACGGGTCGATGTTTGACACGATGAGTGTATGCATGAGCAAGGGACTGGGTGCGCCTGTGGGGTCGCTGATACTGGGCACGCGAGAACACATCGAGCGGGCGCGGCGCTGGAGAAAGATGCTTGGTGGGGGAATGCGTCAGGTAGGGGTACTTGCCGCTGCCGCCAGTTATGCTCTTGATACGCATCTTTCCACACTGGCGTTGGACCACAATCATGCCTACAGGTTTGCGTCAGCACTTTCTGAACATCCTCGGGTGCAGATAGATCTCAAGCGTGTTCAGACCAACATTGTCGTCTTTCGTGCAGATGGCCTGGCCGATGCTGAATTGGTCGATGCATGCTCCAAGCGTGGACTGCGAATTGCGCCTATCTATCCGGGCACGATGCGTGTTGTGATGTATCACCAGATCTCGACGCAGATGGTCGATGAGGCAATTGCAATTCTGCATGATGTCCTGCCCAAGTAATCCATATTTTTGTCGTCAATCACGTCAACAAGAGTCAATCGTATGCCATCAGCAGACAAGTCAGAAGCAATAGTTGATCATGGTACGGCCGTTATTGAAGGGCATGGTACGTATCATCACAGACTTCATAGCCGCGTTCGCTCGTACGACGTAGACCGTCAGAGCATCGTCCATAATGCAGTCTATCTCTACTGGCTTGAAGCTGCCCGTATCGAATATTTCCGTGACCTCGGGGTGCCGATTGATCGTGATTCATTCGTCACAAAGCACTTCTTTGTTGTGCTCAAGACATCGATCGAATACAAGGAGGCCGCCCGCTTCGACGACCCCTACACCGTCTACACGCGCGTGCCGTTTGTCAAGAATTCTTCGTTTGGTTTCGAGCATGTCATCCGGCACGAAAATGGTACCATCCTAGCAGTGGCGAGCAGCGTGTTGGTGCATCTCAATCCTGCCACCCACAGGCCGGAGCGCATTCCAGATTCATATCGTGCACTTATCCAAGAGTTCGAAGGCGACAACGTCGTCTTTGCCGAATAAGCCCCCTGCATGAGCAAGGCAAACGAGCGCGCTGCCCGTCACATCATGGTGCGTGTAGATGCCAAGCAGTGGCAGTCGCATGCCTATCGTGATGCAGCATACAAACTCGTAGAGCAGGGCATCGGTGGAATCGGCGTGTTCATTGGTGCGCTCGATACCACTGCTGCGATGATCGACGAACTTCAGCGTAGGGCAGGCGGAGGCTTGCTGGTTGCTGCAGACTACGAGTTTGGACTTCCGATGAGGCTTGATGGCGGGGTATCCTACCCGCGTGCTATGGCACTGGGCCGGTGCCGTCCGGAGACAACGCATGCTGTTGCGTCGCTTATCGCTTTGGAAGCCTCTGCTATTGGAGTGCATTGGAACTGGGCTCCTGTAGCAGACATCAATTCAGATCCGCTAAACCCCATCATCAATACACGCAGTTTCGGCGAGTCTCCAGAGCAGGTAGCCTTGCATGTGCAGGCATACGTGCGGGGTTTGCAGGAACGCAACGTTCTTGCGTGCGCCAAGCACTTTCCGGGGCATGGCGATACGCGTATTGATTCACACGTTGATCTGCCAACGATCGACATTGAAGAGCAGCTGGCTAACCAGCGCGAGTTGATGCCGTTTCAGGCAGCTATCGAGGCAGATGTTGCTTCGATCATGGTTGGGCACATTGTTGTGCCATTCTTGGATCCGTCGTACCCGGCATCGCTTTCTAAAGCAGTCGTCGGTGGTCTGCTGCGAAACACGTTGGGCTATCGTGGTGTGGTCATCACCGATGCATTGGATATGCATGCAATTGCCGACCGATATCCTAGTGGTGAGGCTGCGATCGTAGCCATCGAGGCAGGTGCTGATATTGCCCTTATGCCCCACGATGCGCATGAGGCGTTCAGCGCACTTACGCGCGCGATTGATTCTGGGCGCATCACTGCGGAGATGCTCGATGAGTCAGATGCGCGGCTTGCCGCGGCGCAAGCCAAAGCAGGAATAGGTAAGGGCACGCCATCACAGCGTAGAGCGCCAGTTGTGATCGATCAGGCAACACATGCATTGTTTGCACTTAAAGCAGCTGAAGAGGCAATTCATGTTACCGGTAATGAGCAGGCGCTGCCTATCACGCAGTTCACGCATGTAGCTGCTCTGGCTGCGGTTGCCGAGTCTGATATGGACTCGGCCACAACGTGGTTCCAGTCGCTGACGCAGGCAGTTGAGATGAATATCGACTGCGGATTTATCGACGGAACGATCACGGAGACAGAGCTTGCAGACCTGACGCACGGTCTTGCCGAGGCAGATGTGATCGTGTTGGCACTGTTTGGTAGGGCAGTAGCTTACCGAGGCAACCTACCTGGCGCAGAGAACCTGCCTGAAGTTATTCGCGCACTTGCCGGTAGCCGTCCAGTTATCGTCGTTGCTTGCGGAAGCCCATACGGTGTTGAGATGCTGCCGGCATCTACCGCCATCTTTACCTACTCCGATACGCTTCCCTCGATTGCTGCGAGCGTGATGAAACTAATCGGTAGGTTAGTACGTTAGAATTATTGTAATTTGTCGTGAAAACGTCGGTACGGCGGCTGCCATACAGCAGAAAGCCCAGTACTGGTGGGGCAAGTAGGGCAACAGTGAATTACGAGCACTATCTGTAAAAATGCATGAAATCGATACTTCTTACCGGTGGCGCAGGCTTTATTGGCAGCAATCTGGTGCGCATGCTGGCTGGCAACGACGCCTATGAGGTTACTGTACTCGATTCCTTAACCTATGCAGGTAATCTTGAGAACATTCAGGATGTTGTCGATGGCAATCGGATTCGCTTTGTGCATGGATCGATCACCGACAGAGAGTTAATCGACCGACTGCTCCAGGAATCGCCGTATGATGCAATCCTGCATTTAGCGGCAGAGTCGCATGTTGATCGCTCTATTGCCTCGGCAGCCCCCTTCGTCGAAACAAATGTTGTAGGCACGCTTACACTGCTCGAGGCGGCCAGGCATGCTGGCATCCGCAGGTTTGTGCATGTATCAACCGACGAGGTCTACGGAACCTTGGGACCCGAAGATCCGGCGTTCACGGAAGAAACTCCGCTGGCACCAAACTCTCCGTACTCAGCTTCAAAGGCGGCCTCGGACCTACTTGTGCGCTCATTTGTGCATACGCACGGTATGGATGCTGTTACAACGCGCTGTTCAAACAACTACGGGCCGTTTCAGTTTCCCGAAAAGTTCATCCCGCTGATGACGCTTAACGCCATCGAGGGCAGGTCGCTGCCGGTGTATGGGGATGGACTTCAAGTGCGCGACTGGCTGCATGTAGAAGATCATTGTCGTGGCATCATGCTGGCCTATGAGCGTGGTCGAAGCGGCGAGGTATACAACTTTGGAGGCTTCGGCGAGGAAAAGAACATCGTCGTAGCCAAAGCAATCCTGAAGCATGTGGGCAAGGATGAGACACTCCTTACCTATGTAACAGACAGACCAGGGCATGACCGCAGATATGCTATCAATCCACGCAAAGTTCAGAGTGAGCTTGGCTGGGTGCCTGAATGGAGTTTTGAAGACGGACTTCGCAGCACTGTGCAGTGGTATCAGGATAATTCCGCATGGTGCGAAAATGTGCGTTCAGGCGAGTATCGGTCATATTATCAACGTCAATACGAACAACGAGGGTAACTCACGATGGCATTACGACGTGTCGGACGTCCACGCGCTACAGGTACGCGTTATGAGCAACAATTGATGAAGACCATCCTCGATGGTTCTGTCACGATAGGTGTTGTAGGCCTTGGATATGTTGGCCTGCCCCTTGCGCTTGAGTTTGCCAAAAGCGGAATCAACGTGATCGGAATCGATGTTAGCGAGGAAAAGATCAAGAGTCTGCAGTCGGGCAGAAACTACATTCAGGATCTGGACGACAAAGAGATCCACCACGTGGTAAAGAAGACAAAGACGCTCTCTGCCACAACCGACTTCGCGGCATGTGCGGACTGCGACGTGATCTACATCTGCGTTCCCACGCCGTTTACGCCGAACAAAGACCCCGACATTTCGCACATTGTGCATGCTACCCAGGGCATTGCCAAGCATATGAAGAAGGGCCAGCTGGTGATTCTTAAGAGCACCACGTTCCCGGGTACAACTGAGAAGTATGTCAAGCCAATTCTGGATGCTACCGGTTTCAAGTGCGGCAAAGAGTACTTCCTCGCATTTAGTCCGGAGCGTATCGATCCGGGCAATCAGACGTGGACAACAAAGAACACACCGGTGGTCGTTGGTGGTATGACTCCTGCCTGCACGGACGTTGCAATTGCGATTAACCGCAGAGTGATCAATGAAGTTGTTCCCGTTAGTTCTCCAGCCGTTGCCGAAATGGAGAAGCTCCTGGAGAATATCTTCCGCAGTGTGAACATCGCACTTGTCAATGAGCTTGCACAACTGTGCGATCGCATTGGCGTTAACATCTGGGAAGTTGTTGATGCGGCAAAGACCAAGCCGTTCGGATTTATGCCGTTCTATCCTGGTCCGGGTATCGGTGGACACTGCATCCTGATCGATCCGTACTATCTTTCATGGGCGGCACGTGAGGTTGACTTTGTAACAAACTTTATAACACTGGCAGCAGAAGTGAACGAGTCGATGCCGTTCTATGTGCGCGCCATGATTGAGCGTGAGATTGCCAAGCAGCCGGTAACGTTAAAGAAAGCGCGTGTGCTGTTGCTCGGGATGGCGTTCAAGAAAGACGTCGATGATTTGCGACATTCGCCAGCCCTCAAGGTTGCCGAGCTACTTGTCGAAGACGGAATCGATAACATATCGTACTTCGATCCGTACATACCCAAGGTTGACGTACACGGCCGCACGTTGACGTCGAAGAAGAATCTTACTGCTGCCTACCTTAAAAAGCATGACGTGGTTGTCATTACCACCGATCACTCAAGCTTTGATATTGACATGATTGTGCAGAATTCGAAGGTTGTTATCGATACGCGCAATTCGACAAAGAACGTTGCCGGGCCGCGCAGAAACATTGTCTTGCTGGGTGACGGTAAATGAAACATGCTATCAGCGTCGTAGGTGCGCGACCAAACTTTATGAAGGTTGCGCCCATCCACAGGGCGTTCGCCTCGTACGCCGATGCCTGGGAGCACAGCATCGTTCATACCGGTCAGCACTATGATGCCGCAATGTCGGATTCGTTCTTTGCAGACCTAGACATGCCGCATCCTAAGTGGTTCATGGGAGTTGGCTCGGGCACACATGCCGAGCAGACTGCCAAGATCATCGTGGGATTTGAAAAGGTATGTCTAGAAGCAAGACCAGACTGCGTGATTGTTGTTGGAGACGTGAACAGCACTGTTGCTTGTGCACTTGTGAGCGTAAAGCTTGGCATACCGACTGTCCATGTTGAGTCTGGCCTGCGCTCGTGGGACCGATCGATGCCTGAAGAGATCAACCGGCTGGCAACAGATGCGATAGTTGATGAGCACTTCATCACAGAGCAAAGTGGTATGGAGAACCTCGTGCGCGAAGGAGTCGCACCGGAGCGAATCCATTTTGTTGGTAACACCATGATAGACTCGCTGCATTATGCGTTGCCCAAAGCTGAGAGCTGCGACATTCTAACGCGTCTTGGGGTCTCGGTAGGGGGCTACTGTCTTGTGACAATGCACCGTCCGAGTAACGTTGACCACCCCGACCAGCTTCGAATGCTGATGGAAGTGGTGGAACAGGTCTCCCAGGAGCGTCCTGTTGTGTTCCCGGTGCACCCGCGCACACGCAACAAGATGCGCGAGATCGGTCTATCAATGCCATCCTCGGTACATCTGATAGATCCTGTACGTTATGTAGAATTTCTGGCTCTGATGCGGTCTGCCGCAGTTGTACTTACTGACTCCGGTGGAATACAGGAGGAAACGACAGCTCTGGGTGTGCCCTGTATAACGGCACGAACAACAACGGAGCGTCCGATCACTACGGATTTGGGAACAAACGTCCTTGTTCAGCCTTCGGCAGAGGGAATCCTGCATGCCATAAGCGAATTCAACGCCGGCAGGCATAAACAAGGCACTGTCCCGCCACTTTGGGATGGTCATGCCGCCGAGCGCATCGTGGCCCTAATCACGGCACACTATTCGTAACTTTGCCGCGTCGGAGAGTAATCCCTTTCGTTATCAGAGAGTTTGACTGGATGCGACAACCATTCGGAGTAGAGCGTAGTGTTTTGATCAGTGCCTTGTTTGTTGCACTGACCTATCTAGGGCACGCACAAGGTAGCAGTGGTTCGTCGCTCGACTTGGACCGCCTTGGCACGTCGGCCTCCAGAGCTCTGGGATCGAGCACGTCTTTATTGTCCACCGATGCCATTCCTACAGATGATATCGTAGACCCCCAGATCTATGTCTTGGGCCCTGGCGACATTCTTGCCTATCAGACCACTGGGTTGGATTTTACCGAGAAGCTCACTGTTGTAAGCCCCGAGTGTTCCGTGATGGTCGATCGCATAGGTCTGGTAAACGTGAAGGGGCTAACCCTTGCCCAATGCCGCGATAGTCTTCGTTCAATCGTACGGCAGCGTGCGCCAAACATCGAGGTCTTTGTTGCCCTACGCAGGGCGCGCGTGGTTTATGTGACGCTGAGCGGCAACGTGACGTTCCCCGGTACATATGCAGTGCCTGCCTCGATGCGCGTATCGACATTTGTAAAGCTGATGCGACAGCCGTGGCTTCTGTCCAAGGATGGTGGCCTTACCGAGCTGGCCCGCAGTGCTAATGCCGTAACCTCGGTTCCGGCGCGGACGCCAGATTTTATGAAGACGAGCAGCCCGTTTATTGGTCCGTACGCCATGCGCAACATCGTGGTGCGTCACCGTAAGGGTGTCTCGCCGGTTGATATTCCGAGGTCGCGCGTTGAAGGGTACTCGCATCTTGATCCGCATCTGCGTGAGGGCGACGAAGTTGTTGTTCCAACCGAAGACCCCTTGATGCAGGCTATCAGCATCTCGGGTGCGGTGATCAATCCTGTAACGTTGGCGTTCAAGCCGGGAGACCGCTTGTCGATCCTTCTTGCTGCAGCTGGAGGGTTTTCCGAGCATGCCGACCGCAGCCGCGTTTCACTTGTAAATTCTGCGCAAGGTCCGGCCCAGCCAATATCACTACATGAAGACTTCAGCATTGTGGGTGATGACATTGTACTTTCACCGGGTGCAGCAGTGATCGTTGAGTCCACCACGATCTCTGGAGAACGTCCACTTGGAGTTGTCAGCGTTCACGGCGAAGTATCTAATCCAGGGTCTGTGGTTATCACATCCGGTGTGACCAAGGTTGCAGAAGTACTCCAGAAGGTTGGCGGGGTACGATCGAAGGCCGCGCTTGGTCTGTCGTACATCATCCGTCCGGAAACAGCACCAGGTACGCAGCTTCAGCAGCGTGACGAAGCAAATAAGCTCTTTCAGTATTCTGACCTCAAGCTCGAAGACACAACACGGTACAATTTCGATCAGCGTTATCGGATGCCGTATGTCTCAACGAATCTTGCAACGGCCATCGCTGATACAGGCTCATTGGACAACGTTCCACTGCAGTCGGGCGACATCATCGTGGTTGTACCGACGCCTGAGCGCGTCTATGTGTACGGTCAGGTCGTGCGTCCGGGATACGTCCCGTTTACCTCAGGCAAGCATCTTTCATGGTACGTAGAGCGTGCTGGAGGTTTTGCAACCGGCGCACAAAAAGGTCGCGCGCGCATCATTCGCGGAATGTCGAAGGTCTGGATGGAAGACGATGATGATATCGTGGTCGAACCAGGTGATGAGGTCTATGTACCAAGACCGATGGATGTGCCGGTGAACACGGAGATCCAGACATATGCCGTGATAGCGAACATCGCAGCAAGTATCGCCTTGCTTGCAACCACGGTGATGGCGCTGTTCCGCTGATCCTGACCTTTGGCCAAACTCCATCGTGGTAGACACACCCTCATCGAAGCCGTCAATCATTGCCCAGCTCCTTTCGGGCAGCCTTTGGGTGATGGGCTCACATGTTGCAGTGCTGGGGTTTGTCTTTTTTGCCCAACGAATCATCCTGACACAGTTAACGCCTGAGCAGAACGGGACACTGTTTCTTGAGCGGCGGCTAACGGAGCTTTTTGTTGGTCTGATCGCAGACTTTGGCATGAACGGACTTGTTCTGCGCAGGGCCAGCCAGGACCGTGAGCGTTTGGTGGAGATCGTTTCCTCAGCTCTATGGTTTCGACTTATCCTTTGGGCGCTTACCACGGTTGCAGCTCTTGGATACGTGCTCTCAATCGGCGGACCCGTTATTGATGTTGCGATGTGGTCGCTGTTTATGCTGATAGCATCGCGAACCACACTGATTCGGTACACGCTCGAGATACAGCATCGTGCCCATTCACGCTTTATGCTGCCAAGCCTTGTGGCAATTCTTGATGGTGCACTCTTCTTTTTGGGTATTTGGTGGTTTCGCGAGTCGTGCACGCCCACAAACGTGATAGCAATCTTCCTGATTTCAGCCATTCCTGGATTTGTGATCATCGCCGCCATTGGTGGTGGCCGGGCTCTACTGCCATCACATGCACGAATGCATGAAATGCGCGCTATTGCGCTGCAATCCTTGCCCCTTATCCTTTATGTGGTCTTATGGGGCTTTCAAGACAAGATAGATGCTGCGATACTTGAGATGTTCGCAGCCAGAGCCGATGTTGGCGTACTGGGCGCAGCCTATACATCACTTGGTCCGTTGGTTGCATTCCTTCCGCAAACACTAGCTATGGTGGTCCTGCCGGAGATTGCGCGTCAGATGAAGCTTGAGCAGAACAAGGCCTTTGAGATCATCAGCGGATTGCTCAGACTTACGTTGGTGATCACAACGGCGATGGCTGTAGTTGCCATACTGGTGCTGCCGATGTACATGGAGTTTGTCTCAGGTGGACGCTACACAGGCTTTGCCTACGTGTTTGAGGCGTTTTTGTGGACTGCCCCCTGTGTAGGTATCATGGCATGCTCACAGGAGGTACTTGTTGCCATGGGCCTGCAGAAGCAGACCGTTCGTATTGCAGTTGTAATGGTCATTTGCACGTTTCTCGGTGGTCTGGCACTCGTACCTGTCTATCATGTAGGCGGTTCTATCATCTCCAAAGTCGTTGCCTCTCTTGCCGGTGCGCTCGCAGCAGCTATACTGGTTGTGCGGGCCATGGGGCATAACGTGTCGCTGTCCTTCGTTGTGCGGGTGATCATCTTTGTAGTTTCGAGCGTCTTAGCGGTCAAGGCTGCACAATGGATGATCGCTCAGGGATACATATATGCATCTCTTGCTGCGGTCCTGCTTGGTCTGGGCGTGATTGCCCTTGCAACAGCTTTGCGGTTCATCAACTACCACGAGTGGGTACTTGTGAGAAACGTCATACTTCGAGGGAGGACGCAATGATGGATGCGCACGGCGCAGCGTATGCTCCTGATCGATCGAAGCTATGGCTTAAGCCCAGTGTTCTGCAGTATGCGGCAGATCTTGTGGCCATCATTGCAAGCTTTGCCGTTTTTCAGATACTTCGAGCTGTTACCGACCCTCCATACCCGTTGGAATGGTACGTTATGGTCGGTGGATTTACGATCGTATACTGGTCTGCGATTCTATGGATGGGCGGCCTGTACAGAGACTTCTACATACGCTCGCCATTTGACGAAGTGTCGCTCATTTTTCGTCAGACACTGCTTGGTTCGGCATTGATGTTCTTCAGCATCTCCATGGACAGCTCGCGATCTGTCCGGCTGATGTTTATCGCATATTGGGCTGCCATTCTCCTGTTCGTGATCCTTGGGCGGCTTATTGCACGTAGAGTGCAGGTGTGGCTTCGATCTCGCAGGGTTATTCAAAACCCGACGCTGATCATCGGCACTCCCGATAGGGTTTCACAGATGCTCAAGAACATCGCCTCAGCGCCGGCATGGGGCTATGCAGCCTCTGGTGTAATGCTCGTGGGCGATATGCCTTGGGAAGCCGACGAGACAGATGTTGCTGTCCTTCGCAGTGTAGATGAGATCCCATCGTTCTTGCAAACAGCGCGTGTTCGTGAGGTGATCGTCACGATCGATCATTCCGATCACGAGCTGCTTATGAATATCGTGGCTCTGGCAACCGACAATGGTGCGTCGGTCAAGATCGAGCCGGATCTCTATGAGATCCTCTCAGGGCAGGCCCGTACGATGCAGATCTATGGATCGCCCCTTATCGAGGTGCGAACACAGCTAATGCAGCCATGGGAAGAGGTTGCAAAGCGTCTAACAGACATCGTTGCCTCCGTCATCGGTCTGGGGCTTGGACTGCCGGTGTGGACGCTTGTGGCAATAGCTGTGAAAGCAACCTCGAGCGGACCGATGTTTTTTGTCCAGGAACGTGTTGGCAAGAACGGTCGCATCTTTCGGATGGCTAAGTTCAGGTCTATGTACGTCGATGATCGCCGTGGTCCGACTTGGACCGATGCAAACGATCCACGTGTAACACCTGTTGGACGCTTCATACGCAAAACGCATCTCGATGAAATCCCTCAGCTTTGGAACGTGCTCAAAGGGGAGATGTCGCTTGTGGGCCCACGTCCTGAGCAGCCATTTTATGTAGAAAAGTTTACAGCCATGGTGCCATATTACAAGCACCGCCATATTGTTCGTCCGGGCGTAACAGGCTGGTGGCAGGTAAAGGTGAAATCAAATCCCGAATCGCTTGAAGAGATCCAGCAACGTCTTCGATATGACTTTTTCTACATTGAGAACATGTCGTTTAAGCTAGATCTTGAGATAATGGTTCGTACCGTCTTTGTGATGCTGAAAGGACATGGCCGCGCGTGAAAACGATCGTATGCATACCCACCTATAACGAGCGTGAGAACATCCTTCGCATGATTGATGCTGTGCATGATGTTCTGCCGCATGCGCATCTGCTCATCATTGACGATGGCTCTCCTGATGGAACTGCAAAGCTTGTTCATGAGCGGATGCAATCCGACGATCGGGTGCACATCATCGAGCGATCTGGCAAACTTGGTCTTGGCACTGCCTACTGCGCAGGGTTTCAGTATGCCATCGATCATGGCTACGAGATCATCATGCAGATGGATTGCGATTTTTCTCACGACCCAAAGGATCTGGCACGACTATGGGATTCGATACAGGATCACGACGTAGTTATCGGTTCCAGGTACATTCAGGGCGTAAATGTCATCAACTGGCCGATGAGCCGCTTGCTGCTTAGCTGGTTTGCCAATCTCTACACGCGGATCATCACCGGCATGCCGGTGGCCGATGCGACCGGTGGATTCAAATGTTTTCGCGTGCACGTGCTCAAGGGGATCGACCTTAAGAAGATCAAGTCTAATGGTTATGCCTTCCAGATCGAAATGAACTACAAGGCCTGGCGTAACGGGGCTCGCATGGTTGAGATCCCAATCATCTTCATGGACCGCGTAAGCGGCGTCTCGAAGATGAGCAAGAATATCGTTTATGAAGCCGCATTCCTTGTCTGGAAACTCAAACTCGGTACGATCCTCTCATTCGGAAAACGATGATCGATGTAAGTATCATCATCGTCAACTACAACGTGAAGGACTATCTCCTTCAGTGCCTACGTTCGCTTGAACAGCTCGATTCATCGCTGCGATCCGAGGTGATCGTTGTCGACAATCATTCAACGGACGGCTCCGTGCAGGATCTGCAGGCACAATTCCCACTGGTTCGTTGGATCGCACTTGATGAAAATATCGGATACGGTAGGGCGAATAACTTAGGCCTTGAGCAGGCCAGCGGACGGTACACGCTGTTTCTCAACCCTGATACGATTGTTGGTCGAGACGTACTTCGCATCATGGCCACCTACATGGACGCAAACCCTGAAGTTGGTATGGCAGGGTGCAAAGTCCTGAATCCCGACGGATCGTTTCAGGTTGCCTGCAGGCGCGGGCTGCCAACACCATGGGCATCGTTTTGCAAGCTGTTCGGACTGCAGTCCATCTTCCCAAACTCGAAGCTGTTTGCAAGGTATAATCTTACCTACCTGCCAATCGATGCAACCTATCCTGTGGATGCTCTGATAGGCGCATTCATGATGGGTCCGACAGACCTCATGAAACAGCTGGGCGGTTTCGATCCGGCATTTTTCATGTATGGGGAAGACATCGACCTATGCTATCGCGTTAAGCTTGCCGGCAAGCGTGTGATGTATGTTCACTCTACAAGCATCATTCACTACAAGGGCGAGAGTACCAAGCGCAGTTCTCTGAACGAAGTGCGCGTGTTCTACGAGGCCATGGAGATCTTCGCTCGAAAACACTTCGGTGGGTCGCGGGTGTTCTTGGGATTTCTGCGTCTCGGGATCATCGCCCGCGGACTCATGGCACGAATGCTTCGCAAGAAGCGCGAGCTTGCAACGTGGCTCGCAGATATGGTTGCCATCAACGCTATGCTGCTCCTTGCAACCTCTGTACGTTTTGCCAGCCCCTTCGGATTCCCTGATTATGCTTATCCGATTGTGCCGATCGCGCTGACGTTGATCTCAACGCTAGGTCTTATCTCTGTTGGCGAGTACGTCGAGTACCGTCCAACCGTGCGAAGAAGTGCAGTTGGTCTGTTGGTAACATTCTTTATGCTCTCCTCGCTGACGTATTTCTTCAAAGACTTTGGATTCAGTAGGGGAGTGCTGCTGATGACAATCGGATTTAGTGCCGTCATGTTCGCACTTATCAGAGCGCTGTTTGCTCTCACAGATAAGGCTTCAGCAGCACGAACACGAAAGGTCATCTTTGTTGGTATCAACGACAACACGAGCCGTATCATCTCGGAACTCGAGCGCGCCGAGCATCGCAACACGGAAGTTGCCGGTGTTGTTGCATCGCAGCCGTTCTCGGATCGCACATTTGCCGGGTACCCAATTCTTGGCGACGCGTCGTACTTATCGCGTATTCTTGATGTGAGCAACGCGCAGGAGGTTATCCTAACCGATCAGGCATTGCCGCATGAACGAGCAATGGAGCTTATGATTGCGTGCTCAGCCTACCGTGCACGGTTTCATCTGGCCACGGATTACGATGATATCGTTACGGCTCGTATCATCAATGATGTTGCTGGGGAAGAACCCACCGTGTCGGTACCGCCACTGCTGAGATTCCGTAACCGCGTTGCAAAACGGATCATAGACGTTGTCGTAGCGGTGCTCGTTTTGACGCTGGGAATGCCGGTCCTAATTTTGCAACGGAAGTCTGGCCTGCGTCAGCTCTGGTGGAGTGTTCTAAAAGGCTCTGCCAGCATCGTTGGTCTGCTTCCTGATGCAGTTGAACGGTCGTCGGGCAAACCCGGTATTACGGGGCTGGCCCAGGTTTCGAGAAATGCACATCTCTCGATGCCAACCATTCAACAACTTAACGATTACTATGTGCGCGACTATTCATTGTCGCTGGACGTAGAGATCATCCTTAAGCAACTTTTTAGACGCAACCGTGGCTAATACAACAGTTCTCGAATTCGAAAAACCTATCGTTGACCTCGAAAAGAAGATCGAGGAAATGAAGACGCTTTCCGACACACTCGACATTCAGCCTCAGATTGATGAGCTTGAGGCGCAGGTAGAGAATCTACGTGCCGAGATCTATCGCGACCTTACGCGCTGGCAACGCGTTCAGATCGCGCGGCATCCTGATCGTCCCTACACGTTGGACTACATCCAGCATTGCTTTGAAGACTTTGTAGAACTCCACGGAGATCGCACATACAGGGACGATCCAGCCATTGTAGGCGGTGTGGCAAAGCTGGGCGATCGACATGTGATGGTTATCGGACATCAAAAGGGACGCGATACAAAGACGAATGTTCATCGCAATTTTGGCATGCCCAACCCAGAGGGTTATCGCAAGGCATACCGACTGTTCCAGATGGCCGAGAAGTTCAATATGCCTGTCGTGTGTTTTCTCGACACACCAGGGGCCTTCCCCGGACTCGAAGCAGAAGAACGTGGTCAGGCAGAGGCCATCGCCAAGAACCTTCTTCTGATGTCGCAGCTCAAGACTCCGATCGTGATCGTGATCATTGGAGAAGGGGCGTCCGGTGGTGCACTTGGAATTGGCATAGGCGATCGCATTCTGATGTTGGAGAATGCTTGGTATTCAGTCATTGCACCTGAATCTTGCTCATCGATCCTGTGGCGCAGCTGGGATTATAAGGAACAGGCGGCCGAGGCACTTCGTCTTGGTGCTAAGGACCTTGTGAAGGTCGGAATTGTTGATCGCATACTCCAAGAACCTATGGGCGGCGCGCATCACGACCCTGAAGCAATGTTCTCCACGATGATGTCAGCAATTACAGACGAGCTGGATCAGCTCTGTTCTGTGCAGATGACAGACCTGGTGCGCACCCGTCGCGAAAAGTTCTACGCCATGGGCGTATGGACGGAGTAACGCCTTAGGATTGCTTCTGAGCGAACTGCAATGCGTGAAGTTTAGCATACAAGCCCCCTGCAGATAGGAGCTCTGCATGAGTGCCTGATTCTGCGACCTCGCCCTTATGAAGCACGAGTATCCGATCGGCACGCTGGATCGTTGAGAGCCTGTGTGCGATAACTATTGACGTTCGTCCCTTGAGCATCGTCGAGATAGACGCTTCGATCAACTGCTCAGATTCTGTATCGATGCTCGACGTAGCTTCGTCGAGAATCAGAATGTCAGGATCCTGCGCTAAGGCCCTGCAGAACGAGATCAACTGCTTCTGTCCTACGCTGAGAACAGCCCCGCGTTCGCGGACATTTGTGTCGTAACCGTACGGCAGCCTTGCTATGAATGAGTCTGCCCCAAGCTGCTTGGCGATCTCTACGACCTGCTCTCGCGATATATCGGTGCGTCCAAGTGAGATGTTCTCCTCAACTGATCGCGAAAACAGGAAGACGTCCTGAAGCACCACGGCAATGCGCCGGCGCAGATCTTCTTGCCTGATAGAACGAATCCTCTTGCCGTCGATGAGAATGTCTCCGCCCTGATACTCATAAAATCTGCACAGCAAATTGATGATCGAGCTCTTGCCGGCACCTGTTGCACCAACGATGGCAAGTGTTTCGCCCTTGCGAACACTGAATGACACGTCCTTAAGGATCTGTGTTGTGCCGTCGTATGAGAAATCCACATGCGAGAACTCAATACCTGACTCAAGTCCAGCAAACGGCTCTGCGTTTGGCGCATCATCGATCGTGAGCTTTGTGTCAAGCATGGAGAAGATCCGCTCCGAGGCAACGACGCTTGACTGCAGTGTGTTGTACTTTTCTGTGAGGTCGCGCACTGGACGGAAGAACATTTCGGTGAACTGCGCAAAGGCGATCAGCATTCCAACCGTCATCTCACCCGTGCCAATGTGCTTGGAAGCATACCAAACAATGATCGCAAGGGCAACCGACGATAGGAATTCAACAACAGGGAAGAACGTGGCATAATACATGATCGACTGATCCTGCAGCTCACGGTGAGTTTTGTTGATATCGCGGAAGTTGGACTCCATAGGTCGTTCCTGTCGGAACAACTGTACAACCGTCATGCCTGTGATAAACTCGTTGATGAACGAGTTCATTCGGGCAACCTGCTGACGGATCTTGTTGTAGACAACGCGAACCTTAGCACGGAAGATGAATGAGGCAATGAGCAGAAACGGCAAGATGATGATCGTAAGCAGTGTAAGCTGCGAAGATGTGTTCCACATGAACGTCAGGATCCAAAGGATCACCATGATGTCCGAGATCATCAAGACCACTCCGGCTGAGAAGAGTTCGTTGAGAACCTCCACGTCGTTTGTCACGCGCGTTACAATGCGTCCAACTGGGGTGGTGTCGTAGAAACGCAGCGCTAGTGCCTGCACATGACGGAACAATGTGTTGCGAATATCGAGAAGAACGCGCTGGCCGATCCATGTCATCAAGAGTGACAGTGCGTATTGTGTAGCCCCCTGAATGACCACCAGACCAAAGATGATGCCGATGAACATGATCAGTCCATCGAGGTCGCCCTTGGCGATATGATCATCAACGGCAATGCGCGTGATGTACGGCCTAAGCGGGCCAAGAGCAGATGATACCAGTGTAAGCAGCACACCGCCAATAAGCTGCAGGCGGTATGGTTTTAGGAAGCGTAGTAATCGTCGAAGTAGGCTGTAGTCAACGCGTTTGGATTCTGTCTCTTGTTCTGGGGCCATGAACAAAGTTACGCATCGTACTTTTGCAACATGATCACAATTACACCCTATGGAGCAGCAGGAGAGGTTAC
>JBKCLO010000001.1:0-3824 GCA_046300675.1 Ignavibacteria bacterium | reverse complement strand
AACATCCACACGCCGAACTGCGTGCCCTTTACGTGATAGACAAAGGCATCCCAATTGCGGTGCACCATGCCCCAGTTTAGCTCTGGATGCTGCGCACTCCGCAGCGGCAGCACGAGATATAGAGCCACACCGGCAAGAGCCGGCAGTACGAGCACGTACCATGAGCGAAGCTTTTGCTGTCGGTTTGCTGCAAGCCAAACAATGCCGAGTCCAGGAAGTATGAACACGCTTGATAGGTGGTTAGCCATCATGCAGCCCGCAAAGAGTCCTGTAAGGACCGACCACTGTGCTGCGCGATCGGCGTCTGTAACACTTTGTACAGCTGACCACAGCGCAAGGGACGTCAGGAGCAGTTGTAGTGAGTACACCTCAATTGAAGTTGCCTGCGCCCAGACAATTGTGCTGAATGCAAGCGTAAGCGATGATGCCGCGCATGCAATTCGCGCTGGAGAAGACGTCTCTTCTTCACCGAAGATCATTCCAACCAGCGCACGTTGAGCAAGATAGAGCGTGCCAACGGAGGCCGCAACCCATACTGCAGCCAGGACGTTAAGTCCGTACACGCCTTGCCAGATAAGCGTCCAGCAATGTGTGATGAGTGTAAAAAGCGGATACCCTGTAGGATGCGCTACGCCAAACGTATGCGCTACAGCAGCCAGTTCGCCAGCATCGGTGTACATCAAACTGGGAGCACACGTTGCGATATAAACAACGAATGCAACAACAGATACCAGCCCAGCTTCAGGCAAGGGGCTTTGCTTATACAGCGAGCTCAGCGTTGCCATGGTATGAACTGCGCGGGCTTAACGAACGATAGAAACAGGAGCTCCAACAACAGTACCGTTTTGCAGCGTCAAAACGAGGCGATAGGAGCCACCTGCAAGACCCGAAAGTGGGAGTGTTGCCAGAGATGTGTTGGCATTGCCGAACGAGCGGACAAGCTCGCCATTTGTGTCGTAGAGTCCGATGGTGGTTGCGCGTGTAAGTTCCTCTCCACGGACAGTGAGGGCATCTGTTGATGGAACAGGTCCAACTGAGAGTCCCCATTGCTCGGCATCACGAATCGACGTGTTCTCTGAGATAACAAACTGCACATCAAAATTCAGTGCGTCGGTTGTGTCAGTCTTGTCGAACAAGGTAACCTTCAGTGTTGAGTTGCCCTCGGAGTTGTTCGTGGTAAGATCAATGTAGATCGGTAGTGTTCCATTTTCCGTAAGATTCTGACCCGGACGGAGATACGGATCATCCTCTCCAGGGAAAAGGAACCAACAGAGTGTCATGCACAGCTGGGCCGTATGCTTTTCGTTGATACCCGAGAGATCGTAACGGAAGTACAGCTCTTTGGCCTTGCCATTGGAGTTCCGTACCGTACCCTCGCGCTTGTGCGAGGCCACTGATGGCTTTCCAGTGATTGGATTTGGCTTGGTCCAATCGATAAAGAATGTCTGTCCGCTAGCGCCTACACAAGCAAGCACAAGGATGAAGGCAAGTACATGAGTTTTCATAATTTGGCGTCCTTATCTGAGTTGTGGTGACTACAAACCTACCACTTGCAGATGCATTTCTCGAAGCACGAAGGAGAGAATCTGATGAAAGCCCTTGTAATCCTTGTTTTTGCGTTCGTTCTCTCATTTGGCAGCACTCAAGCGCAAGAAGGCCAGACGTCGACCTTGCCATCGGTAAAGGTCAAGAATGTAGCTGGAACTTTGATCAACACGGCCGACTTTGGCAACACGGGCAAACCGGTGATCATCAGCTTCTGGGCCACATGGTGCAAGCCATGCATTCAAGAGCTTCAGACATATCACGGACTCTATCCGGAATGGCAGGAGAAGTATGGGGCTTCCCTGGTTGCCGTTTCGATCGATGATGCGCGTAATGCATCCAAAGTAGCCCCCTTCATTAAGTCGCGTAACTGGACGTATGAAGTGCTGCTCGATATCAACCAGGAATTCAAGCGCGCTATGAATGTGAACAACGTACCTCATACGTTCGTTGTGATGAATGGCAAAGTGGTGTTTTCGCACAGCGCATACTCGGCAGGGGACGAGGATGAGCTTGAAGAACTTCTCAAGAAGCTAACGGGGAAATAATGAAGAGTGCTCTACTCTGTGTCTTGACATGTTGTGTGATGATGCCTGTGTGGGGACAAGGCAATCCATCTGATGATGCAGGAACTATCAGCGGATCGCTGCAATCTGATTTTCAGCAATACGGTCAGGATTCGCTCATCGGCGCACCAGATGTGCCAGAGAAGATCCTGTCGAATACGTTCTTCAATCTCACGTATTCAAAGGGCAGGTTTTCTGCCGGAATTCGTTTTGAGTCGTATCAGGGCCCGCTCCTCGGTATCGACCCGAGATATGGAACATCTGGCGCAGGCACGGGTATTGGAATGCCATATCGCTTTGCAAAGTATGCCGACGACAACTTTGACGTAACAGCAGGTAATTTCTACGAGCAGTTTGGCTCGGGTATGATCCTGCGCACGTATGAAGAACGCAATCTTGGTTTCGATAACTCACTTGATGGCGTTCGTGTAAAGTACAGACCAACAGCAGGCATTCAGGTGACCGGTCTTGTTGGACGTCAGCGTGCGTTCTTTGCACTTAGCGAAGGAATCATTCGCGGTGCTGATGTTGATCTTGATGTCAACCAACTTGCCGACTCCTTGTTGCCCGAAGGTATGTTCCTTACACTGGGTGCAAGCGCTGTAAGCCGCTTCCAGGTTGATCAGCAGGATGTCTTGAAGATCCCGCAAAACGTCATGGCATGGTCAACCCGTGCCAACCTGCGCATTTCAGACTTCTCCTTCGATGCCGAATACGCATACAAGATCAACGACCCAGGTGCAACGAATGCGAACTCGTTTAACCCAGGTAATGCGCTATACCTTGCAACATCCTACGGGGCGTCGGGTATTGGCATTAACCTTGCTGCAAAGCGCATCGACAACATGGACTTGCGCAGCGATCGTGCGGCAACTGGATTTGCGCAGCAAGTGAATTACTTGCCGGCGCTCACCAAGCAGCACACGTGGCGCCTGATAACGCTGTATCCCTATGCAACTCAACCTACGGGTGAGTTTGCGCTGCAGGGTGATGTATCACTTACAATCCCTAAGAACTCGTTCCTCGGTGCAGAAGAGACGATGATCGCATTGAATGGTTCGTTGATTCATGGACTCGACACAACACGCACCGGACCCTACACGTACGATGTGCGTTGGATGTGGGGCAACGAACTCTACTATCGTGACGTTAATATCGAGATCCAGCGCAAGTTTGGAAAAGACTTCAAAGCAACGCTTACGTACATCAATCTTGACTATAACCAGGATGTGATCGAGCGTCGTGCAACACCAGGCGAAAAGGTCTACGGCATCGTCAACGCCAACTTTGTGTGTCTTGAGCTGTGGTTCAAGACATCAAAGAACCAGAGTCTTCGCACGGAGCTCCAGTACATGGCTGTCAAGCATGAAGAAGGGGCTAAGAAGGCACTGCAGAATGGTGACTGGGTAATGGCACTTGCTGAGTATACTGTTGCCCCACATTGGTTCTTTACAGTGTTCGATGAATACAATTATGGCAACTACGATCCAGAGCTTCGCGTACATTACCCTAACGCGTCAATCGCCTACTCCAAAGATGCATTGCGTCTGCAAGCAGGGTATGGTCGCGTTCGTGGCGGTATCCTCTGCGTTGGTGGTATCTGCCGTCCAGTGCCTGCATCGAACGGTATGACGCTGAACGTAACGTACACTTTTTAACGACGAATCATGAAACACAGCATCATCTTTGCCGGCCTCCTGTCGCTTGTTCTTA